>CAYUDT010000126.1:0-13482 GCA_964443695.1 uncultured Conexibacter sp.
GGGGGCCCGCGGGGGCCCGGTCCGCCCCCGCGCGCCCCCCCACCCCCGGATCGCACGGCCACGAACGACAGCCACGACTCCCCGTCCTCGCCGGCGTGACCGAAGGCGTCCTCCCAGACGATCGTGAGGCCGGCGCGCTCCAGGCGCGCGGCGAACTCGTCGCGCGTGTAGAAGGTCATCGCCGCCGGTGGTGGTGACCCGCCTTCGCCCTCACGGGTGCAGAGCAGGAACGGCGCGTGGGATGCGAGCGCGCCGGCGATCTTCGTGAGGACGGCGTCGATGTCGGCGCGGGGCACGTGCATCAGCATCGCCATCGCGAGCACGCCACCGTAGGGACCGCCCAGATCGTCCGCGATGACGTCCAGCGGCTCGACGGTGTGACCGCGCTCCGCCTGGATCTGCGCGAACTCCTTGGTGGCGTCGGTGCGGCGCACCGTCAGCCCCTGGCGCTCCAGCCAGTCGGCGTCGCGGCCGACGCCGGAGGCGATCTCCAGGACCGGCGAGCGCGCGAGGGCCGCGAAGCGTTCCAGCGCACGCCGGATGGCGGGCGGCGGCTCCTCGTCGATCAGCGTCGCGTAGTGGCGCGCGATCTGCTCGTAGTGGGCGATGGTCTCCCGCGGGTCCATGCGTCGACCGTAGGCGCCGCGGCGGCGGTCCGCCACACGTGTCGGGTGTGGGTCGACACCCCCTCGCTGTGGGTGCCGATGCGGTGTGGGTCCACACCGGATCGGTGTTTCCCATCCGGTCGCCCCCGGCATACCGTCGCCACATGAGCCGACGAGACGACTACCCGCCCGGCGTGCCCTGCTGGGTCGAGACCCTGCAGCCCGACCCCACCGCCGCCCGCGACTTCTACTCGGCCGTCCTCGGCTGGAGCTTCGCGGGCGACGACGACTACGCGGTCGCCCGCTTGGAGGGCGACGACGTCGCCGGGGTGCTGGCGTTGCCGTCCGGTGTGGGCGCCGCGACGTGGCTGACGCACGTGCGCGTCGCCGACGTGGACGCGTCCGCCGCCCGAGCGCTGAAGCTCGGGGCGACGACGGTCGTCGCCCCGCTCGACGCCGCGCCGGCCGGTCGCATCGCCGCGTTCACCGACCCGCAGGGCGCGCTGTTCGCGCTCTGGCAGGCGGCCGACCGTGAGGGCGCGCAGCGCGTCAACGAGAACGGCGCGTGGGCGATGAGCGCGCTGCAGTCCCCGGACCCCGAGGCCTCCGCGGAGTTCTACGGAGCGCTGTTCGGCTGGGAGGCCGAGGGCTTCGGGCCGATGTCGTTGTTCCGCCTGCCGGGCTACGAGGGAGGCGTCCCGGACCAGCCCGTCCCGCTCGATGTCGTCGCCGCCGTCATGCCGGGCGATGCCGCCGGGTGGGGCGTGAACTTCTGGACTGCCGACTGCGAAGCCGCAGCCGCCGCTGCCCGCGACCACGGCGGCTCGGTGCTGCAGGCACCGCACGACCAGCCGCCCGCGTTCATCAACGCCGTCCTCGCCGACGCCGCCGGTGCGGTGTTCTCGGTGAGCCAGAAGGTGGGGGGCTGACGCGCGGTCCGGGTGGCAGCCGCAGCGTCGTGCCCGCTGCGTAGGGGCCGAACGTGGCCGACAGGATGGTCACGCGGCGGTCGTCTCGGCGGCCACGTCGCCCTGCCCGCGGCAGCCGCGGCATCGAGACCACTGGGCGGTGCTCGGTGGGCGCCCTGCGGTGCATCGAGGACTCGCGCGACGCACCGCACGACCGCCCACCCGCGCGCCCGGGGTCAGCCGGTGGCGGCACGCACGACGGCGTCGACGGCAGCCCGTCGCTCCCCGGGCCGGACGACGAGGTCGAGCGCGAACGTCTCGACCGGGTCCAGCAGGATGGCGCGGACGCCCGGGTGGCGCGCGTGCAGCGAGCACGCCGTCGTGAGCCCCACGCAGTCGCCGGCGGCGATCGCCGCCTCCCACGCGTCGTGGTGGGTCTGCAGCTCGCGCACCTCCGGCGAGAAGCCGTGCTTGGTGCAGCGGGCCAGGACCTCCCAGTTGTAGCCCGGCCCCTCCTCGGGGTCGTCCAGCGCGAAGGTCTCGCCGCGCAGGTCGCCGAGCCCGACGGAGCCGCTGCCCGCCAGCGGATGGGTCAGTCCGACGACGGCGACGACCGGTTCGTCGCGGAAGCGCAGCAGCTCGACGTCGGGCATCGGCGGGACGCAGAGACCGATCGCCACGTCCAGCTCGCCGGAGCGCACGGCCTGCACCAGCGGCCGCGAGGACTGCTGGCGCACGTGCAGCCGGATGCCCGGGTAGCGCTCCGCCACCGCCGCGAACCACGCGCCCACCCCGTACCAGGCACCGGCCGAGAGCCCGACGGACACCTCACCGGTGACGCCCCGGGCCGCGGCCACCGCGGCGTCCACCGCCGCATCCGCTGCCGCCAGGGCCGCGCGGGACTTCTCCAGGAACGCCGCCCCCGCCTCCGTCAGCGCCACGTGCCGTGTGCTGCGCTCCAGCAACTGGAACCCCAACTGTCCCTCCAACCGCGCGATGGCGGCACTCAGCGGCTGCTGGGACATGTGCAGCCGCTCCGCCGCCCGCGTGAAGTGCAGCTCCTCGGCCACCGCCACGAAGTACCGCATCTGCCGGAGTTCCACCTGCACCGGGGCGCGAGCCTACGCCGGAGGGCGGCCCGACGTGGCCAACGCCTGGTTGGCGTAGCGCTTGTCGCCCGTCACCTCATGCCCCAGCCACTCCGGCGGGGTGAACACGTCGGCCGTGGCGGCGTCCGGGAACTCGACCTCGGCCGTGACCAGGCCGGTGAGCTCGCCGTCGTACTCGTCCACCTCTGCGACCAGGCCGTCGACCAGGTCTGCGAGCGAACGCCACTTGGTGATCCGCCGTCCGTCGGTCGCCGGCCACAGCTCCTCGAACTGCGCGGCGTCCAGCGGCACCGTCACCTCCGTCCGGGCCCGGCCCGCGCCGCCCTTGACGGTGAGCTCGTGGTTGCCGGCGTCATCGCGGATGCGCACCTCGACGTCGCCGTCGACCGCAAGGTAGCCCTGGCGGATCTTGCGCGGGCCCCGGGTCGTGCTCGGCATCGCGTCCAGCAGGAACTTACGCTCGATCTCCATCCCGACAGCTTGGCACCGGCAGACTCTCGACCCGGGTTTGCGTATCGGGGTCGGGGTAGCCGTGGGACATGTCAACGATTGAGCAGAGCATCGAGGTCAGCGCGCCGATCAGCGCGGTCTACAACCAGTGGACGCAGTTCGAGGACTTCCCGGAGTTCATGGAGGGCGTCAAATCCGTCACGCAGAAGGACGACAGGCACCTGCATTGGGAGGCCTCCCTGGCGGGGGTCAACACCGAGTGGGACGCCGAGATCACCGAGCAGCATCCGGACGAGCGCGTCGCCTGGCGCTCGACGGACGGCTCGGAGAACGCCGGCGTCGTGACGTTCCACAAGATCGACGACGGCACGACGCGGGTCATGCTGCAGCTGGACGTCCACCCGCAGGGTGTGACCGAGAAGATCGGCGATGCCCTGCACGTGGTGCAGCGCCGCACCGAGGGAGACCTCGAGCGCTTCAAGGACCTCATCGAGGCGCGCGGCGGCGAGCCGACGGGCGGCTGGCGCGGCGACGTCCCGCGCTGAACCTCCGCGCCCCCCTGCCGATGACAGGGGCGTGAGCCGCCGCCTGCGCGACTACCAGGAGGTCACCCTCGACGTCGGGCCCGCGCACATCCGCGGGCGCGTCGTCGCGACCGATCAGCACAGCACGACAGTGCGCCTGGACCGGCCGCTGACCTCCACGGTCCCGGAGCGGCCGCACGTCGGGTTCCTCCTGGCCGAGGCCCATCCGCACCCGGTGATGCTCGACGGCGTGGTCATCGACGACGGTCCCGGGCGCCTGCGGCTTCTCCTCGGGGACCGGGTCAGCTGGCGCGACCGGCGGGCCAATCCGCGCCTGACGATCCCGCTGAAGACGATCGTCCGCGGGTCCTCCGGGACGCCGATGGAGACCGAGACGCTCGACATCAGCGCCGGCGGCGCGCTGCTGCCGGTGAGCGTCAGCGGCGATGTGCGGTTGGAGATCACCGTCCCCGGCCCGGCGGAGAGCACGACCATCCGCGCGTCCGGCCAGGTCCTCAGCCGCGGCGAGGGCCGCTCGGCGGTCCGCTTCACCGGCATCGCGCCGCAGGACGTGGCGGTGCTGGAGCGCCTGGTCGTGGGCGTGCGCACGGCGATCGCCGAGCGCTTCGCCGCCAAGCGCTCAGCCTCGTAGGTCGCGGCGCCCGAAGAGGACGACTGCCGCGCCGACCAGCACGACGGTGACGCCGAGCAGGAGCGCGAGGTTGCCCGCCTGCAGGCCACGCGCCAGTGGGTCCCCGTCGGCGTAGTAGTGGAACGGCACCAGGTACTTCAACCAGTCGATCGCGCCGATCAGCGGTGCGAAGCCGTTGATGAGGAACCCGAGGACGGCGTAGCCCGCTGCGACGCCGCCGGCGAGGGCCCGCCGCCCGGTTGCCGCGGCGACCAGCAGCGCGAGGGCACCCGTCACCCATCCGAACACGGTGAGGTGCACCACCAGCGCCAGGCTGTGGCCGACCGTGATGCCGCCGCCCGCGAGGACCACGCCGAGCAGCAGCCCGGCAAAGGTCCCGAACGCGACGACGAGCACGTTGACGGCCACTGCGGCCGCCTTGGCCAGCAGCAGCGCCCGCCGCGGGACCGGCTGCGCGAGCAGCAGCCCGAGGCTGCCGTCCTCCTCCTCGCCGGCCAGCGTCGCCGAGGCGCCGGTGATGGCGGTGGCGCCGATCACCAGCGGCCCGTAGACCGCCCCGATCTCGCTCTTCATCCACCCGGAGATCGTCCCGTAGTCGGCACCCCCGAGCAGCTCGCTGACGCCGTCGGGAAGGTGCAGCTGCCCGATCGAGTCCCCGACCGCCGGGAACAGCGCGCCGACCATCACGATCACCGCGGTCATGCCGGCGGCAGCAGCCAGCGTCGCCGCCAGGCGCAGCCGGACACCCATGGCGAAGATCGGGCCGCTCACGCCTCCGTGCCCCGGTAGTAGCTGAGGAAGACGTCCTCCAGGTCGTCGTCGCGCGAGTCCAGCGCCCGCACCTCGAACCTGGCCAGGGCCTTGACCAGGGCGTCCGCGGAGCCCTCGTAGGCGACCGTCAGCTGCGGGCCGTGCGGCGTCACCGAGCGCACGCCGGGCACGGACCTCAGCAGCTCCGGGTCCGGCGCCGGGCCGCCGAACTCGACGTCCAGGCGCCGGACCGCGATCGCCCGCAGGTGCTCCAGCGACTCCGTCACGACCAGCCGGCCGGCGCGCAGGATCGCGACCCGGTCGGCCACCCGCTCCACCTCCGACAGCGTGTGCGAGAACAGCAGGACGGTGCGGCCCTCGGCCACCACCTCTCCCAGAAGCGCGTGGAAGCGCTGCTGCACCAGCGGGTCGAGGCCCGCGATCGGCTCGTCGAGGATCAGCAGCTCGGGCTCGTGCATGAACGCCCCGACCAGACCGACCTTCTGGCGGTTGCCGGTCGACAGCTGCCCGACGGGCCGGTCCAGCTGCGCGTCCAGGCGATCCGCCAGCGCGGCGCGCACCCCGCGGTCCACCCCGCCCCGCAGCGCCGCGAAGTGGTCGAGCACCTCGTCGCCGGTCAGGCGCCGGTACAGGGCGAAGTCGCCGGGCAGGTAGCCCACGCGCCGCCTGATCTCCAACGAGCCGGTGTGGCTGTCGAGACCCAGCAGCCGGGCGGAGCCGGCGTCGGGCCGCAGCAGGTCGAGCAGCAGCCGCATCGTCGTCGACTTGCCGGAGCCGTTGGGGCCGAGGAACCCGAGGACCTCTCCCTCGCGGACCTCGAGGTCCAGGCCGAACACACCGTGCCCGGACCCGAAGTCCTTCGTCAGGCCCTCGGTCTTGATCGCCGTCACCGCGCGGTGGATCTCACCGCAAGCGACGCCGGCGTGTCCAGCCCGAGGATCTCGGGGGACCGGCGCTCGGCCCACGAGAGCGGGACGCGGACGTCCAGCGCCGCACCGTGGTGGTGCTCGCGCAGCGGCAGCGTCACGACCCCCTTGGCCTCGAGGTAGGGCCCCAGCCAGCGGCCGCTGACCTTGGCGGGAGGCCACCACAGCGGCTCGTCGGTCGCGTCGCTCTCGCGGCGGCCCAGGTCGTGGCGCAGGAAGCGGTCGCGACCGCCGGTGAGCAGGCGCCCGCGCAGGATCAGGTCGTTGGGCCGGGCCTCGACCGGTGCGCCCGCGGCGGCCGCGATGTGGGCGGCTGCGACGTCGGCCTGCTGGCAGGCCAGGCCACCCTGCTTGACGCGATGGTCGGCGACGTCACCGACCGCGTAGACGTGCTCGACGCCGACGACGCGGTTGTACTCGTCGACCGGGACGAAGCCGTGGTCGTCGGACGGCAGGCCGGCCACCGCCGGGCCGCGCAGGACGGGCAGTGCCACGATCCGCTCGACCCGCAACTCCTCGCCGAAGCCCATCTCGATGGCGCCGCTCGCCGTGACCTCGGCGACCGCGCCGCCGTGGAAGATGATCCGCGCGTCGTCGAGCAGGCGACGGACCATCCCGCTGGCGACGCCACCGAAGATGTCCAGCGGCGCCAGCTCGGGCGTGACGAGGTGCAGCTCGATGCGGTCCATGTCCATCGACCTGACCTGTTCGGCCGTCATCAGCGCCAGCTCGTACAGCGGCAGCGGCCACGTGCAGCCCTTGGGGGCGACGAACGCGACCGAGCGCGACCAGCCCTGCTCGAGGTCGGCCAGCAGACCGTTGAGCTTCAGCGGGTCCGAGCCGAAGGTCAGCGAATGCGCCAGCGCCGGCTCGGCGATGGCGCCGACCGCGACGATCAGCTCGTCGTACGGCTCGTCCGGCCCGCTGGTGCACTGCACGCTGCGGGCTGCGGTGTCCACGCCGAGCATGGCGGTGCGACGGACGTGTCCACCGTGCTCGGCCATGAACTGCCCGATGGGCAGCTGCGCCTGGTGGCCCCGGGCGAAGGGCGCGGCCACGTCGAGTGGCCGCAGGCGGAAGTCCTCCTCGGGCGCGATGAGGGTGACGCGCAGCTGTCCCTCGGCGAGCCGGTGCAGCGCCAGCACGGCCTCGAGGGCGGCGATGCCACCACCGACCACGACGACACGGCGGGGGGAGATGCGATCCGAAGTGGCCATGCTCCAATGGTCGGCTGCGCGGGCCCCGAAACCATCGGGGCGACGCCGCCGAGGCCGTCCGTGTTTCCTACGGACGCGTGGTGCGCAGTTCGAGGACGCCGTCGCGGATCGAGCCGCCGGTGACCGCAGCGGCCAGCTCCTGCTGGTCGCGCGCCAGCACGAAGCGGAGGGTGTCGATGCCCAGTTCGCGCGCGCGGTCGACGGTGTCGCTCAGCAGGTCGTGGACGACGCTGTCGGCGGACGGGTCCTCCACGGCCACCGCGACCTCGGCCGCGGGACCGTAGAGGCGCTCCATCGTGGCGAAGCCCACAGCTCGCCCGCCACCCCGACGGGCAATGATCGTGAGCCGTGGGTCGCCATTGGGGGCGTCCAACACACGTGCGTGGCCGAGCACGATGGAAAGTGGTGAGCCCGGCCTCTGCACGCAGGAAGTATCGGGAGCACGGGGTGCTGCGCCATCCGGCGCTTGCCACAGCGCGGTTGCGGGTTTTCCGCAGTCAGCCGAGCGGCAGCGTGGCGGTGACGACCGTGCCGCCGTCACGGCCGGGGGCGATCTCCACCGCCCCGCCGGCCAGCGCCGCGCGCTCGCGCATGCCCGCCAGGCCGAAGCCGCCGTCGCGTGCGGCGACGCCACCGACGCCGTCGTCGGCGACGACGACCTGCAGCTGACGCTCGGTCCGCGTCGCCGACAGCGACACGTGCGCGGCCCGCGCGTGCTTGACGACGTTGGTCAGCGCCTCCTGGGCGATGCGGTAGGCGACCGTCTCGACCTCGGCCTCGATGCGCGCCCCACCGATGTCGGCGTGGAACGCGGGCAGCACCCCGCACTGCTCGGCGGTGCGCTCCAGCAGCGTCCGCAGCGCCGGCTCGAGGCCGAGCTCGTCGAGCGCCGCCGGACGCAGGTCGCTGATGATCGCGCGCAGCGACGCGATGTCGGTGTCGAGCTGGTCCAGTGCGGCGGCGATGACGTTGCGCCCGGCGTCACCCTCGGCACGCAGGGCTGCCGACAGCGCGAGCTTCAGCGAGGCCATGCCCTGGAGCGTCTCGTCGTGCAGCTCGCGCGCCCACCGCCCGCGCTCGCGCTCGGCACCGGAGATCGAGTCCTTCAGCCGCTGGGTCTCGACGCTGCGGGCGGTCGCGACGGCGGTCGCGGCGCTGGCCGCGAAGGACTGCAGCGCGCGCTCGTCGTCACGGTCGAAGGTCGCCGTGGCGCCGAGCCGGTCGAAGGCGGCGAGCACGCCGAAGGAGCGGCCACGGTGGACCAGCGGCACGAGCAGCGCGCTGCGCGCCTCGCCCATGCCGAACGTGTCCGGGCTGATCCGCATGCCCGTGCGGACGTCGTCGATGCGCACCGGGCGCCCGCCGCGCAGCGCGTCGCCGGACGTCGACCCCTCCAGCGGCACGGTCGTCCCCTCGGGGATCCGGGCGCTCCCGGCGCTGGCGGCGTAGCGGAGCTCCTCCCCGTCGAGCAGCCAGATCAGCAGCGCGTCGGCGTTGACCAGCGCGCGGGCCCGCTTGACGATGAGCTCGAGGATCGCGCTGATGTCGGTCTCCCCACCCAGCGCCAGGGCGACATCCATCGTCGCCTCCATCCGGTCGACCGCCTGCTGCAGCTCATGCCGGCGCGACTCCGCCTCGCCGTAGAGCCGCGCGTTGTGCACGGCGATCGCCGCCCACTCGGCCAGGACCACCGCCGCCTCGACGTCGTCGTCGTCGAAGTCGTCGGCGCCCTGCTTCTCGGTGAGGTACAGGTTGCCCCAGGCCTGGCCGCGGACGAGGATCGGCGCGCCGAGGAAGTTGCGCATCGGCGGGTGCCCCGGGGGGAAGCCGTAGCTGCGCGGGTGCTGGGAGACGTCGTGCAGGCGCAACGGCTCGGGCCGGTCGATCAGCAGGCCGAGGATGCCACGACCGCGCGGGAAGTGGCCGATGGCCTCCTGCACCTCCGGCCCTGCCCCTGCCGTGACGAAGCGCGCCAGCTCGCGCCGGTGCTCGTCGAGGATGCCGACGGCCGCATACCGGGCCCCCGTGAGCTCCTGCGCGGTGTCCAGGATGCGCTCGAGGAGGTTCTCCAGATCCAGCTCCGCCGTGAGGGAACGACCCACCTCCAGCAGGCGCTCGAGCTTTGCCGCGCGCTCATCCATGGGCCGCGAGCATACGCTTAGGGGGTGAGCGACATCACCATCGTCCTTGCAGACGACCATGGCATCGTCCGCACCGGCCTGCGACTGCTCCTCGACGGGGAGGACGGGTGCCAGGTCGTCGCCGAGAGCGGCGACGTCGACGGCATGCTCCGCGCGGTCCTCGGCCACAAGCCCGACGTCCTCGTGCTGGACCTCAACATGCCCGGCACCCTGACCTCCCTGGAGGCGCTGCCGGGCATCATCGAGCGCTCACCGAACACGGCGACGGTGGTCCTGACGATGCAGGAGGACCCGGAGTACGCGCGCCGCGCGCTGCGCGCCGGCGCGGTCGGCTACGTCCTGAAGGAGGCCGCCGACGGCGAGCTCGTCGAGGCCGTCCGCCGGGCCGCAGCGGGCGAGACCTACCTCAACCCGTCGCTCGGCGCCAAGCTCGCCACCATGCCGGACCTGCCCGCCGGTCCGCCCGACGACCTCTCCGAGCGGGAGGTCGAGGTGCTGCGCCTCATCGCCCTGGGCCACACCAACGCCGAGATCGGCGAGCAGCTGTTCCTGTCGGTGCGGACGGTGGAGACCCATCGCGCGCACGTGCAGCAGAAGCTCGGTCGCTCGACACGGGCCGAACTGGTGCGCTACGCGCTCGACCACGGGCTGCTCGACGAAAGCTGACTACGTAGTTCCCCGCAACAGGTCCGCGGGGTTCCCCGGGCGTGCCGGTCTCCCGGATGACGATGCTTATATGTGGCCGCGAGCAGTCCCCTCCGCTGGGCCAATCACCCCCGTGACGACCAGCACGCGGCCGGACGGCGTCTGGCCTCCGTCCTGGACGGGTTGCCCAGCGGCGTCTGCGTGGTCTCACCCGACGGCCGCATCAGCGCGTGCAACCAGGCGGCCCGCCAGATGCTGGGGCGCGACATGAGCGGGCGCCTGGTCCTGGGGCTCGACATCGGCGCGCAGGACACCGACGGCCGGCCGCTCTCGGGCGCCGACATGCCCACCGAGATCACGCGGCGCACCGGCGTGCCCCAGCGCGGGCGCGAGATCGGGATCCCCGGTCCTGACGGCCAGATCCGCTGGCTGTCGATGGACACGGCGCCGTTGCTGGACGAACCGCACCCGCCCTACGCGGTCGTCGCCTGCTTCAGCGACGTCACCGAGAGCCGGGGACTGCGCGAGCGCCTGCGCCAGTCCGAGCAGCAGTTCCGCGCGACGTTCGAGGGCGCGCCGATCGGGCTCGGCGTGGTGACGCTCGACGGCCGCATCCTCCAGGCCAACGGTGCGTGGGCCGACATCGTCGGCCACCCGCGTGACGTGCTGGAGTCGATGCACGTCACGGACATCGTCCATCCCGACGACCGCGCCGACAGCGTCGCCGAGGTCGAGCGGCTGCTGACCGGGCAGGCGACGAGCGTCCGCGCCGAGAAGCGCTACCTCCACGCCGAGGGGCACGCGGTGTGGGTCCAGATGGACGTCTCGCTGGTGCGCGACGACCACGGCCGCCCGCGGCATCTCATCGCGCAGATCCAGGACATCAGCGCTCGGCGCAGCTACGAGGACCGGCTCGTCCACCTCGCCGACCACGACGGGCTGACCGGGCTGCTCAACCGCCGCGGCTTCCGCAGGGAGGTCGACCGGCACCTCGCGCATTCACGCCGCTACGGCGCCGCCGGCGCGCTGCTGATGCTCGACCTCGACCACTTCAAGTACGTCAACGACACGCTCGGCCACAGCGCCGGCGACGAGCTCATCGTGCACGCCGCCGACCTGCTGCGCTCCCGGCTGCGCGAGAGCGACATCGTCGGCCGGCTCGGCGGCGACGAGTTCGCCGTGCTGATCCCGGCCGGGGACCGGACCGACGCCGAGCGTGTCGCGGAGCTCGTCCTGGCCAGCATGCGCGACGCCGCCGCGCACCGCCGCGGGACCACGGCATCGATCGGCATCGCGACGATCGACGACAGCACGCGTTCCAGCGACGAGCTGCTGGTCAACGCCGACCTCGCGATGTACGACGCCAAGGAGGCCGGCCGCGACGGGTTCGCCTGCTTCCAGGACGACGCCCACCACCAGCCGCGCATCAAGTCGCGGATGTCGTGGGTCGAGCGCATCCGCGCGGCGCTGCTGGACCCCGACGGCTTCGTGCTGCACGCGCAGCCGATCGTCGCGCTCGACGACCGTCAGCCGGCGATGCACGAGGTGCTCCTGCGGATGCGCGACGACGACGGCTCGCTGGTCTACCCCGGCACGTTCCTCTACATCGCCGAGCGTGTCGGGCTGGTGGCCGATCTGGACCGCCACGTGCTGCGCGAGTCCATCAGGACGCTCGGGCGGGCGCAGGCCGCGGGCCGGCAGCTGTCGCTGACGGTGAACGTCTCCGGGCGCTCGCTCGGCGACCCCGAGGTGCTCACGGTGCTGCGCGACGCGCTGGCGGCCAGCGGCGCCGATCCGTCGTCCCTGGTCATCGAGATCACCGAGACCGCCGCGGCCGAGCATCTGCACCAGGCGCGGGCGTTCGCCCAGTCCGTCCGGCAGCTCGGCTGCCTGCTCGCGCTGGACGACTTCGGCTCCGGCTTCGGCTCCTTCCAGTACCTCAAGCATCTGCCCTTCGACCTGTTGAAGGTCGACGGCGAGTTCGTCGCGACCGCGCCCGACGACCCGGCCAACGCGCTCATCGTGGACACCGTCGCCCGGCTGGCCCACGGGTTCGGCGGCAAGGTTGTGGCGGAGCACTGCGTCGACGAGCGGGTCCTGCAGTTCCTGAAGGACGCCGGCGTCGACTACGCGCAGGGCTACTTCGTCGGTCGGCCCGTGCCGCTGGCCGACGTCGTCGGCTCAGGCTGAGCGTTCCTCGAACCGCGCGACGGGACCGAGCGCGTCGGTCGCGCCGTCGACCCGCGTGGCCAGCCAGTTGGTCAGCCGCCACGCGCACATCGCGGCGTCGGGGTACCAGAGCGGTTCCGTGGCGGACTCGCCCGGGTCGATCCCGTCGAGCCGGCGACGGACGTACAGCGCCGTGCCGTCGGGCCGGGTGAGCTTGCCGCGCAGCACCACCGTGGGTGCAGCGCCGGCGCCGGCGCCCCCGGCCAGCTCGGTGACGCAGGCGGCGACACGCTCGGCCCGCTGGGCGGCGAGGCCGCCCTGCTTGGGGGAGCGGTCCGTCGCGTCGCCGGCGGCGAACACGTTGCGCAGGCCGGTGACACGGCCGTCGTCGTCCACGGGGATGAAGCCCAGCTCGTCGGCGGGCAGGCCCGGCAGCTGCGGGCCGCGCAGCAGCGGCAGCGCGATGCGGGTCGGTGGCAGCTCCGGCAGCGCGTCCAGCGGGACGCCCGGGGTGATGCTCACCGAGGTGAGGACCGGGACGTGCGCCCGCGCCAGCAACGCCGACGTCGCGCGCGCTGCCGTGGTGCCGAACGCCTGCAGTGGCTGGGCCTCGGGCGTGATGACGTGCACCAGCGCGCCGGGCCGGGCGGCCAGCAGGGCCAGCTGGTAGGCCGGGTGCGACCAGGTCACCCCGGGCGGGACGATCACCGCCGCCGTGCCCGTGAACGTGCGTAGCTCGTCGGGCACCCGGTCCAGGCCGACGGTCGGTGTGCCCACGTAGGGCGGGTACGGGCGGGCGCCGAGGCAGACGACGAGGACGTCGTAGTCGTGCCGGCGGTCGTCCGCGTCGATCACGACACGGGCCTCGGCGTCGACGGCCTTGGCCGTGCCGAGCTGCAGCGTCGTCCCGGTCTGCTCGCACACCGCGCGCAGCGGGACGGAGATCGGCGGCCCGCCCCACGGCTGACCGACCAGCTGCGGCCGCAGCACGAACTCCTCCCCGGCGCTGAGCAACGTCGTGCGGCACAGGTCGGCCGCGCGATCGGCCAGCGCGAACAGCAGCTCGAGGCCGGCGATGCCACCGCCGACGACCAGGACCTTCAGCTGATGCAAGCCATGCGCAGAGGTCATCCGTGCCTCGTCTGCATTGTCCTTCGCCGGACCGGCGCCGCCATCCGTGGTTCCTACGGATCGGCACCGTCAGGCGGGTGCGCCGGCGGGTCGGCCGCGACACCGGCACAGCTGGGCAACCCGTCCTCGGGGGTGGTGGGGGTGGGGGCAGCGCCGCGGCCCCCCCTCCCCCCCCCCCCGGGGGGGGGGGCCGCGGGGGGGGGCCGCGTGGCGAGCCACCGGGCCGCGGGGGCG
>CAYUDT010000127.1:0-13191 GCA_964443695.1 uncultured Conexibacter sp.
GGGTTGACCCAGACGTAGAAGACCGCCCACACGCACGAGTAGAGGTGCAGGACGACCTTCCGGCGGTCGAACGGCAGGGTCACCAGGTAGATGACCAGCGCGCCGGCGAACCAGATCGGGCAGGTCAGGGCGATGAACGCCCAGTAGATGTTGGAGATGATCCGCAGCTTCACGTCAGCTCCTGACGCTATCGCGCGAGCCGCCCGGCGGTACTGTGGCCGCAGATGGCAAAGCGCGACAACAGCAAGGTCGTCTGGTCCAGCGATGACGGCGACCTGCGCCGGGCCCGTCCGGCGCACGTGGTGGCCGCCCGCGCGGGCTACGGTCGGGTGCGGGTCCGCCGCGAGGTCGCCGGGCGCCGCGGCAAGGAGGCGACGACCGTCTCCGGCCTGCCGCTGGCGGACCCCGAGCTGAAGGCCCTGGCGGGGAAGCTGAAGAAGCGCTGCGGCGTCGGTGGCTCGGCCAAGGACGGCGTCATCGAGCTGCAGGGCGACCACCGCGACGTCGTCGTCGAGATCCTCAGGGCCGAGGGCTACGACGTCGTGCTCGCCGGCGGCTGAGCCGCGCTGCAGCTACGGGCGGTGCGGGCGCTCGACGTTGCCGAAGACGTCGACGCTGTGGATGCGGACCTTCTTGAGCGACCGGCGCGGCACGCGGACCGCCGTGCGCCAGCGCTTCTCCCGTGTGCTGCCGACCTTGATGTAGGACGCGCGAACCGGGCTGGCGTCGCGGACGACGGGCGTGAGCAGCGCCGACGCCCCGCGGCGCCGCACCCGGGCGGTCGTCCGCGGTGGGCGGCTGTCGGCCCGCGCGGGGCGCAACGTGCGGCCCCGGCTCACGGCCCGCGTGACCCGGGTCCGGGCCACGGTGATCGTCGCGGACGCCGCCAGCGGTCCGTAGAGCACCGGGCGGCCCTTCTTCCCGTCGCCGGTGAGCGGCGTGATGCGCACCGCGGCGCCCTTTGGCAGCGTCACCGACAAGGGCTGGGGGGTCAGCGTCACGAACGTGCGCACGTTGCCGCCGACCTCGACGTAGTCGACGAGGTCGGCGGCCCGGGCGGCGCGCAACGTCAGCGGGGACCCCGCAGCGCGCAGGGCCGCGCGATCCGACTGCGCCCCGGCGATCGCCGTGATCGCCACCGACTTCGCATCCTCGGCCCCGGTCACGTGGAACTCCGTGGCCGCAAGCCGGCACGGTTCGCGCCGCAGGACGGTGCCGTCGTAGGAGACATCCGCCCCGTCGAGGAGGAAGCCCTGCAGCGCCGACTGCAGCGCCGGTGTCTCGGGCTCGTCCATGTGCCCGATGCCGCAGAAGTAGTACGTCGGCACCCGCTCGCCCTGCTGGGCTGCCGGATCGGAGGCGAACTGGCGCTGGGAGATCAGCGGCACGGTCTTGTCGCCGTTGATCCACGAGTACTGGGGGTCGTCGCCCTCGCGGATGTGGCCCAGCGTCGGCAGGCCGCTGCCGGCGAACGTGCGCCAGTCGACGCCGGCGCGCGTCATGCCCTTGAACCCGTCGAGGTGATCGCGGTGTCCGTCGGCCGCTCGCCGGGCCAGGGCGGCGTTGCCGTCGAAGGCGGCCACCGCGTCGAGCGTCTGGTCGAAGTCGCGCGGCTGCTCGGCGACCTCCAGCCAGCGGCGCAGCACCAGCGGCGCGCTGCTGAACCACGACCGGCTCGGGAACAGGTAGTAGAGACCGGTCAGGTTCCTCGTGAACGCCTTGAAGATCAGGTTGTTGATCACGAAGTCCATCTCGGACTGGTCCGGGGTCTCGTATCCGTGCGCCATCGCGAACCAGGCCTTGGGCGAGCCCCAGAACGGAGAGGCGATGTTCGCCACCCGGACCACCTTCCCGGCGCGCCCGGGGCTGTCGATGTACCAGCGCGTGAGCATGCCGCCGTAGGAGTGGTTGAGGATCGCCACCTTGCGGACGCCGTGGCGACTGCGCAGCGCCTCGATGAAGTTGTCCAGCCGCTCGAGCGTCTGGTCGGGCCCCTTGCGCCAGTCCCAGCCGAACACGTAGGCGCGTCCGGGCGCCATGCGCTGCAGCCACGCCTGTGACTCCCCGTGGATGTTCACGACACCGGCGGCCGTCTTGACCACTTCGCCGCTGGGCCCGGCGGACGTCGTGCAGGGCGTGACGCCGCCGGGGGAGACGCCGTCCGGCGCCAGGTGCATGTAGACGAAGTCCGGGTTGAACACCAGCGCGGAGGGCCAGAGCATCGCCTCCTGGCCGACGAGGTTGGTGCAGCGGATCACCGACGCGCCGAAGCCGGGGATGAACACGACCGGCGTCTTGCCGCAGAGGTGCTCGAGCGCCGTGTCGTCGAGGTCGCAGCGCAGGTCGGCGAGGACGCGACCGGCCTGCGAGATCGCCGAGGTCGACCCGCCGGCGTTCGTCGCGGTGACCTCGACGTAGATCGAGTAGCGCTTGTCGGTCTCGCCGACGTTGTAGTACGGGTCGACGCGGCTGGTGGTGCAGCCGTTGATGTTGCACTTGAACCAGCGGTAGCTGAACTGCAGCGGCTGGGTGCCGGCCCAGGTCCCGGTGGTCGCGGTCAGCTGATGGCTGGACTCGAAGGTGCCGTTGATCGTCGGCGGCGTGAGATTCCGCGGCGGCTCGGCCCGCACGATCGCGGTCGGCTCGGAGTCCGCGGAGACAGAGGCGGCGGCGTTGTTGGCGGTGACGCGCAGCCGCAGCCGGTGGCCGATGTCCGCGGGCGTGACGACGTAGGTCTCGCCGAGCTCGTTGGGGATGGTCTCGCAGGCCGCGCCCTCGGCGTCACAGCGCAGCCAGTGCCGGAAGTAGCCGATCGGCGGCGTGCCGTTCCACTGCCCGACGTCCGAGCCGAGGGTCTGGCCGTCCATCGCGGTGCCGCTGACGCCGGGCGGGACGACGTTCGCGGGCGGCTCGACGGCGCCGGGGCTGGTCGGCGTGATCGGGTCGCTCGACGCGCTGGTGTCGCCGACGTCGTTGGTCGCCACCACGGTGCACGTGACCGGCCGGCCCTCGTCGGCGGCGACCAGCGTGTAGCCCTTGGTCATCGCGACCACCTGGTCGTCGCGCCGCCACGTGTAGGCGAACGACGTCGGCGTGTTGCCCCACGTCCCGTCCGAGCAGCTGACGCTTCCGCCGGTCACGATGTTGCCGCTGATCACGGGCCGGGTCAACGACTTCGGGGGCTGCGGGCCGGGTGCCCCCCAGTGCAGGTCGGCGATGGCGGACCCCTCGAAGTTCGCCAGCGGTGACGCGGCACCGCCGCCGGCGGGCATGTCCAGCAGCGCGGTGCCGTCGGTGTAGGCGATGCGCGTGCCGTCGGGGGAGAAGACCGGGCTGCGGATGTTGCCGCTCGTCGTCCGCCGCACGGCGGTGCCGCCCGCGGCAGGAATCACGTAGACGTCCTTGGTCTTGAACGCGGGCGGGGCGTCACGGTCGGAGAGGAAGACGAGCGAGCTCCCGTCGGGGGACCAGTCCGGCTCGGCGTCGACGTCGGCACCCGTCGTGACACGCGTCGGCTCGGCGCTGCCGTCGGCGGGCACCGTGTAGACGTCGGTGTTGAACGTCGGCAGCGGCTTGCTCGGGTCATCGGGCAGCCGTCCGTCGAAGGCGATGGTGCCGCCGGAAGGTGACCAGGAGACGCTGCGGATGTCCTGCAGCCCAGGCGCCGAGATGACGGTCGGGTCACCCGTGCCGCTCGCCGACATCACGAAGATCTTGCCGACCGCGTCCGTGGTGTAGGCGATCTTCGTCCCGTCGGGCGACCACGCGGGGGAGTACGCGAAGGTGTTGGCGTCGAAGTCCGTCAGGTTGTCGGGCGTGCCCGAGCCGTCGGCGGGAGCGACGTAGATGTCGTTGCGGTCGCTGCCGCCGCCGACCCAGGCGACCTTGGTGCCGTTGGGCGAGAGGTTGGGCGAGAGGTCCGGCGTCGCGTTGGACGTGATCGGCGTGATCGTCGTGCCGTTGGGCTGCAGGACGTAGATCTCATAGCTCTGGTCGCCGTAGCCCGCGAACGCCACCCGCCCGTTGACCCCGGGCAGCGCCGCGTCGGCTGTGGCCGGGAGCCCCGCCAGCGCAATGAGCAGCACTGCGACAACGGTCCGCGCGCGACACATTCGCGCGAACGTAGCGGCGTGACGTCATCGCGTCATCCGCCGTGTCCTGCGACGGACAGGAAACCGGTCCTCTGGCGCCGTCAGCGCATCTGGTCGCAGATGGCCAGCGCGGCCGCGCTGAGGCGGAAGACGCGCTCGCCGAAATCAGCGGCGTTCTCGGCGCTGTGGTCGCCCATCACGCCGGCGCGGTAGCGGGCGTGGACGCCCTCGCTGATGCACGCGAGCTTCCAGAGGGCCAGGGCGACGTAGTAGTCGAGGTCGCTGACGTCCAGGC
Source organism: uncultured Conexibacter sp. (assembly GCA_964443695.1). Lineage (GTDB taxonomy): Bacteria > Actinomycetota > Thermoleophilia > Solirubrobacterales > Solirubrobacteraceae > Paraconexibacter. The sequence continues at coordinate 4,387 of CAYUDT010000127.1, forward strand.
CGGTGCGCTCGGCGTAGCGCGCGGTGAGCTCCTCGCGGCCTGCGAACCCGGGGGCGAGGCTGGGCGCGTCGCCGTGGAGGTGCGTGGCGCTCTCGCCCGGCTGGGGCCACCAGGCCATGAACCAGCCGAGGTCGGCGAGCGGGTCGCCGAGGGTGCACAGCTCCCAGTCCAGGACGGCTCGGACCGTGCCGTCGGCCGCGACCAGCGTGTTGCCCAGGCGGTAGTCGCCGTGGGCGATGGACACCCGCTGCTGCGTCGGCACACGGGCCGACAGCCGGGCGTGGACCTCGTCGATCGCGGGGATGTCGCGCGACCGTGACTTCTGAAACTGCGTGTGCCAGCGACGCAGCTGCCGCTCGACGTAGCCGTCGTGGCGACCGAGGTCGCCCAGGCCGACGTCCTCCGGCACCACGGCATGGAGATCGGCCAGCACGTCGATGAGCGCGCGCGACACCGCGCCGCGGGACGGCTCCGGCAGCTCGCGCTCGGCGTCGGCGGACGTCTCCAGCACGACGCCCTCCACGAGCGCCATCACGTAGAACGGCGCGTCGTTGACGGTGAGGTCGTCGCAGAACGCCAGCGGCTCGGGGACGGGGACGGCGGTGGGGAACAGCGCCGAGATGATCCGGTGCTCGCGCCCCATGTCGTGCGCGGACTGCAGGACGTTGCCCAACGGCGGACGGCGCAGCACCACGCGCCCACCGGCAGCGTCGCCGACGCCGAAGGTGAGGTTGGAGTGGCCGCCGGCGATGAGCGCGTACGTGAACGGCGGCGCGCTGCCGGGGAGGTGCTCGGCCAGCCACGCGTCGACCCGCTCGCGGGCGATTCCTCTGGGCGTCTCGGAGATGGCGGCCAGCGTACCGGCAGCGCTCAGGCCGCGCGGGCGGGCTCGGCCCTGACGCGGCGCGCCGGGGCGAGCCCGAGCGCCAGGCCGGCCACCGCGACGGGGACCACGATCGCCACGCCGGCGAACGCGAGGATGACGGTGGTGACCGCGCAGCTGACGGTGGCGGCCACGCGCGCGCCGCCGCTGAGGAGCCTCACGCCTGACGCCGTCGCGATGACGTAGACGGCGACGAAGCAGGCCGACGAGGCGCGGGTCAGCCCGTCGGTGCCCAGTGCGCCGGCGCCCATGACCGCCAGCAGTCCCAAGCTCAGCGCGGCAAAGACGGCCAGGCCCTGGGTGCGGCCCACCCGGGGGATGAGGACGCTCGACAGCTGCAGCGCACCGGCGACGTAGGTGGTCATCGTCCCGAGCGTCAGCAGCAGGGCCAGGACGACGGTGGCCCTGCGCCCGGCCTCGCCGAGGCCGGCGTCCATCAGGTCGGCGATCGGCACCGACGACGGATGCGGGCCGAGGACGCCGATGGTCGCGACGGCCAGGGCGGCGTAGAGCAGCGTGATGATCGCGAACGCCGAGCCGATGGCTTTGGGCAGCTGGCGGCGCGGGTCGGCCAGCGCGCCGACGAGGTGGGAGACGGCCTCCCAGCCGATGAAGCTGAACATCAGGACGGTGGAGGCGGAGCCGACGGCGTCCCAGCCGTGGGGGGCGAACGGGGTCCAGTTGTCCGCCGACCCCGTCGGCAGCGCGGTGGCCACGGCCAGCGCCAGCAACAGCGCAAGCGTCCCCGCGAGCACGAGCTGGACGCGGGCCGTCGCCGACAGGCCGCGGGCGTTGATCGCGACGACCGTGGCGACGATGGCCCCTCCGACGGCTGCCGCGAGCGCGGTGCCGCCGCCGAGGACGTCGACGACGTAACGCCCGCCGACGTCGGCGACGACGGGCGCCCCCGCCAGCACGCCGCAGAGGAAAAGGCTGCCGGTGGCCCGGCCCAGCCGGGGACCGAACGCGGCCTGCGCGTAGGCGGCGGTGCCACCCGCCTCCGGCATGCGCACGCCGAGCGCGGCGAACGTCAGCGCCAGCGGTGCCGACAGCGCCAGCAGTGCCGCCCACGCGACGACCGATGCGGGCCCGGCGATGTCCGCGACGAGCGCCGGGACGAGCAGGACGCCGGGGCCGAGGATCGCGCCGACGTACATCGCGGTCGCGGCGGTGGTGCTGACACGGGGGTGGGCGGACATCGGCTCTGACATGTTCGACCACGCCACGCGAAATGTGCTGCCAAATATTGCGGACAATGGCGAGAGCTGAGCAACTAATCTTCGACTCATGCCCGATCAGGAGCAGCATCCACCGTTGGACGCGGTCGACCGGCAGATGCTGGAGATCCTGCAGCGCGAGGGCCGCATCTCCAACGCGGCCCTGGCGGAGCGCCTGCACCTGTCGCCCTCGCCGTGCCTGCGCCGCATGCGCGCACTGGAGGCGCGCGGACTCATCTCCGGCTACCACGCCGCGCTGGACCGCGGCGCACTCGGCCTCGGGCTCACCGTCTTCGTCGAGCTGAAGGTCTCCGCACACTCGGCCGAGACCGCCGACGCGATCGCCGAGGCGCTGAGCAGCACCCCCGAGGTCGTCGCCGCGCACGTCGTCTCCGGGTCAGCCGACTTCCTCCTCGAGGTCGTCTGCGCCGACCTCGCCAACTACGAGCGCGTGCTGTTCGACACCCTCCTGAAGCTGCCCTCGGTCGCGGACGTCAGCTCCAACTTCGCGCTGCGCGTGGTCAAGCCGGCCGGGCCGCTGCCGGTGTGACGGCCGCGGTGGCGACGACGCCGGCCAGCGGCAGGCTGAACACGAAGCGGGTGCCGATGCCCGACTGCGGCGTCTCGATCCAGATCCGCCCGCCGTGGCCCTCGATGACCCGCTGGCAGACGGCCAGGCCGATGCCCGTGCCGTCGTACTCGTCGCGGTTGTTCAGCCGCCGGAACATGTCGAAGACGCGGTCGCGGTGCGCGGGCTCGATGCCGATGCCGTTGTCCTCCACGGCGACCTCGACGACCCCGTCACGCACGACCGACGAGACCGCGACGGCCGGGGCACGCTGGTCGGTGAACTTGATCGCGTTGCTCAGCAGGTTCTGCAGCACCTGGGCCAGCTGACCGCGGTCGGCCCGGACCTCGGGCATCGCGCCGATGCTGACCTGGGCCTGCTTGTCGGCGATCTGCGCGTGCAGGCCGGTGAGCACCTCGCGGGTCAGCTCGTGGAGGTCGACGCTGACGGGCTCGGCGTTCTGGCGACCGACCTTGGAGAACTCGAGGAGGTCGTCGATCATGGCCTGCATCCGCGCCGAGCCGTCGACGGCCCAGCTGATGAACTCGCGGCCGTCGTCGTCGAGCTGCTCGCCGTAGCGCCGCTCGAGCAGCTTGATGAACTGCGAGACCGTCCGCAGCGGCTCGCGCAGGTCGTGGGAGGCGACGTAGGCGAAGCGCTCGAGGTCGCGGTTGGAGCGGGCGAGGTCCTCGGCGGCGGCAGTGGCCTGGGCCTCTGCGGCGCGGGTCCGCGCCAGCGCGTCGGCCTGCTGCTCGCGGACGTCCTCGCTGAAGCGCCAGGAGAGGATGGCGAAGACCCCCGCGGCCGCCACGAACGCCGCGTGGACGCCCGCCCACAGCCACGGGTGCTGGACGGCGTCGGCGTGGTTGTAGACCGACTCCGGCGCCAGGACACCGGCCACGCCGTGGTGCAGCAGCACGTACCCGGCTGCGATGCCGAACGTCTGCCAGTCCTCGTAGAGCGTCAGCGCCACGATCATCACGAAGAAGTGGAAGTGGGCCTCGATGTAGCCGTCGGCGAGATGGACCGTGATCGCGGATGCCGTGATCAGGCCGATCGCAACGAGCGCGGCCACCTGCTTGCGCCTGCTGAAGACGAACTGGGCCAGGACGGCGGGGACCGCGACGATCGAGCCCTCCAGCAGCGCGTGGAGCACCGAGACGTGCTGCAGCAGCCCGAACACGAACAGCGCGGGCACGTGGAACCAGAGCACGCCGAGCAGCAGCCGATGACGCCGCTCGAACTCGGCGTCGGGAAGCGACGACCCGCTGGGCAGGTAGCGGCGCAAGGAGGACGTGGATGTCGCAAGTCCGGCTGGCACTGCTGCTCACCTGACACATCGGCACGAGCGCGCCGGTGCTCAACCCGTGAACGTCAGCGCGCGACAGGGGCGGCCAGCGCCAGCGCGACGGCGCCGTCCAGGTCCAGCGCCAGACCGGCGTGCCAGGCACCGGCGAACGCGGGCTCGCCGAGGGCCGCGCGGGCGACGGCGTCCGCGTCGCCCGCGGCCGACTCCTCGATGGGCGAGGCCGACACGCCAAGCTCCCGGCGCAGCGCCTCGGCAGCGCCGAGCAGCCGCGCCGCTCGCTCCGGCGCCGTGGGCACGCAGGACAGCGCCAGGGCCGAGAGGCACTCACCGGCCAGCCGCCGCCCGCCGCGGTCGACGGCCATGCGCAGGGCCTGGCCGAGCAGCTCGTCGGCCTCGGCGGTGCGGCCCTCGCGCAGGGCGAGGCGGCCCGTGCTGGCCAGGCCGATCGACACGCTCCACGTGTCGTCGACCTCGCGCGCCGTGGCCAGCCCCTGCTCCAGGAGCGCGCGGGCACGCGCGTGCTCGCCGCCGACCAGGGCGACGCGCCCGAGGTTGAGCAGCGCGTTGGCGATGTTGCGGCGATCGCCGAGCCGGCGGCGCAACGTCAGGCTCTGCTCGTAGAGCTCCGCGGCGCGGAGATAGTCCCGCGCGCGCGTGGCGACCTCTGCCAGCGTCCCGAGCGCGACCGACTCGACGTTGGCGTCGTCGGCCCGCCGGGCGAGGCCGACGCTCTCGTCGGCCAGCGCCACCGCCCCGTCGGTGTCCCCGCGGCTCAGGGTGAGGAACGCCAGCTGGGCCAGGCTTGCCGCGGTGCCGTGGGCGTCGTCGAGCGCGCGGTACTCCGTCAGCGCCGCCGCGAAGCGCCGCTCGGCGTGCGCGAAGTCCCCGTGGTCGAGGTCGGCGTAGCCCTCCGCGAACAGCGCCTTGGCGCGGACCGCGGGCGTGACGGCGTCCCCCTCCCGGGCCAGCGTCGCCGACATCCACCGCGACGTGTCGGCGATGCCGCGCATGCTCCAGAACCGGGGCAGTGCCCCGGCGATGCGCAGGCCCACCTCCGGCTCGTCGGCCTCGGCCGCCCAGGCCAGCGCGGCGCGGAAGTTGCCGACCTCCTGGTCGAGCCGGGCGTACCACTCCGCCTGCAACGCGCCCACGAGGTGCCCCTCCGCCTCCTCGGCGAGGTCGGCGAACCACCGCGCGTGGCGCTCGCGCAATTGCGCGAGCTCCCCGGCGTCGGCCAGGCGCTCCAGCGCGTACTCGCGGATCGTCGCCAGCATCGCGAAGCGCGGCTGTGTGCTGAGCTTGTCCTCGCGGCGCAGCAGGCTCTTGCCGCGCAACGACCCGAGCCCGTCGATGACGCCGAGGGAGCTGCCCCCATCGTCCGGGCAGATGGCCTCGACCGCCTCCAGGCCGGCGCCGTCGACGAACACGGCCAGGCGCGCGAACAGCGCCTTGTCGGCGGCGGGCAGCATGTCGTAACTCCACGCGATGGTGCTGCGCAACGCCTGGTGGCGGCCGGGCAGGTCGCGGGCACCGCCGCTGAGCACCTGGCTGCCCAGACGGCCGAGCATCGCCTCGGGGGTGAGGACGTTGATGCGCGCGGCGGCCAGCTCGATCGCCAGCGGCAGGCCGTCGAGCTGCCTGCAGATCTCGCGGACTGCCGGTGCGTTCTCCGCGGTCAGCGTGAAGCCGCGCTCCACCGCCTGCGCGCGGTCGGCGAACAGCGCGACGGCCGGGTCACCCTCCAGCGGCGGGACCGGGTACTCGTGCTCGCCCCGGATGCGCAGCGGCTCGCGGCTGCTGATGAGCACCTTGACCCGCGGCGCGGCCTCGAGGATCTCCGCGATGGATCCGGCGGCCCGGGTCACCTGCTCGAAGTTGTCGAGGACCAGCAGCGTCTGCTTGTCGCGCAGGTGCTCGGCGACCGCCGCCACCGCCGGGTCCCCGGGGCGGACCTGCACCTCGAGGACGTCCGCGATCGCGGCGGGGACGAGGTCCGGGTCGGTCAGCGGGGCCAGTTGCACGAAGAAGGCGCCGCCGGCGAAGCGGTCGCGCTGCACCGAGGCGACCTCGATCGACAGGCGCGTCTTGCCGGTGCCGCCCGGGCCCAGCAGCGTGACGACACGGACGTCGCGGGACAGCAGCTCGCGCGCGACCTCCTCGAGTTGCTGCTCGCGCCCGATGATCGGCCCCGACGGGGTCGGCAGCTTGACGTCGGTGACGTCGAAGGTCGTGAGCGTCGCGATCTCCCGGCGCGCGCGGTTCAGGCGCGCCGGGTCGGCGGTGCGCATCTTCAGCAGCCCCAGCTGGGCCAGCTGCCCCCGCAGGCGACGCTGATGACGCAACCGCTCCGCCTGCCCGGACCGCAGCAGGCGCCAGTCGGCCGCCGTGCGCCTGCGGAGGTCGAACATCACCGCGAGCTCTTCGGCGGACAGCAGCCCGACCTCCACCTCGCCCTCCAGCTGCGCCTTGATGGCCCTGCCTCGCCGGTCGTTCCACCAGATGACCGCGCCCACGAACATCGCCAGGTAGTAGAAGTCGAGGACGCGCATGAAGCGCCGCACGGTGGACGCCGTGTCCTCCAGCTGCACCAGCGCGGCGTGGTTGCCCGCCCACACGGCGGTCTGCGCGATGCCGTACTTGACGGCGAGCACCAGCTCGACGAGCCCGTCGTTGGCCGCGTGCATCAGCACCGCGAGCGCGTAGCCCGCCAGCGGCAGGCCGATCCTGCGCGCGCGTGTCCGCGCAGTGGTCGCCAGCCCCAGCCCGGCGCCGAACGCAGCGGTGAAGACGGCGTGGTGGAGGATCGCCGGCCCGAAGAAGTCGCGGCGGTAGAGGAACGTCTCAAAGCCCGCGTCGATGCCGGCGGTGCGGGCCCTGTCGACGAGGAAGTAGATGTCCTCCGTGAAGCCGAAGCCCAGGCCGACGGCCGCGCCGTAGACGATGCCCGCCCCCGCGCCCTCGAACAGCGTGACGCCGGCGCGGCGCAGCAGCAGGCGGACGGGGCCGACAGCGGCCAGCAGCGCCAGGCCCTTGGCGGCCTCCTCGACCAGCGGCGCGGAGATCGCGTCGCCGAAGACGACCTGGACGTCGCCCGAGAGCAGGCCCTTGACCGCCTGGTTGCCGATGACGGAGATCGCCGCCGCGCCCGTCGCGCCCCAGGCGGCGACCAGCGCGACGAGGCCGAGCGGCTGGCGGCCGTACACGTCGAGCAGGCGGATGCCCACCAGCAGCAGCCCCGCCTGGATGACCGCGAAGGTGAACAGGAACGCCGGGTTGCCGAGGCTTGCGGTGACCACCGGAGCGCGACGGTAGCTCCGCGGTCGCGGCGCGAACATCCAATTCTGGATTGTCCGGCCCCCAGGGCGCGTGTTGGATCGCGTCACGGTGACCGAGTTCCTGCCCACGGCCGGCGGCAGCCCGTCGACGGCCGACGCCATCGATCCGCGTGAGGAGCCGGTGCTCGGGCCCTTCGTGGACCTGCCCGATGCGCCGCGCGCGACGCTCCGCCGGCTGGCCCGGCGCCGCCGGTTCGCTGCCGGGCAGCTGCTGTTCTGCCGCGGCGATCCGGCGAGCGAGGTGATGGTGGTGCAGTCGGGCCTGGCTGCCGTGCAGATGGTCGCCGCCGACGGTCGCCGCCTCACCGTGGCGTCGCTGGGCCGGGAGGACGTCATCGGCGAGATGTCGCTGGCCGGCGCCCCGCGCCGCACGGCGTCGGTGCTGGCGCTGCTGGACACCGAGGTGCTCGCCATCGACGCCGAGGCCCTGTCGAAGCTGCGTTCCTCGACGCTGGAGCTCGACACCGCGGTGATGGGCGTCATGACGGACACCGTGCGCCGGCTCACCGACCAGCTGCTCGAGGCCGCGCTGCTGACCCAGGCCGCCCGGCTGCGCATCCTGCTCGTGCGCCTGCACCGCCACTTCCCCGACGGGAAGGTCACGATCACGCAGGACCTGCTGGCCGAGATGCTCGGAGCCCAGCGCGCCCGGATCAGCGAGCTGCTGGCTGGGGAGGAGCAGCTCGGGACGATCGTGCGGGGCCGCGGCTTCGTGCAGATCACCGACCTCCCGGCCCTGCGCCAACCCATCGCTGCGTGACACCGCGGCGGCCGCCCGACGGTCGTCCGGTGACCCGTTTGGATAGAGTCGCGCGCCCCGACATGGCCATAACGGCAGGTTGGGACGTACCTGGTCCGACGTGCCGAAGGAGCCGCAGACTTGCTGATCGGAGTGCTGAAGGAGGCGCAAGCCGGGGAGACGCGGGTCTCCGCGACCCCCGCGACCGTTGCGCAGCTCCTCAAGCTGGGCTACGAGGTGGTGGTGGAGTCCGGCGCGGGTGCTGCGTCCGACTTCTCCGACGCTGCCTTCACGGAGGCCGGCGCGACCGTCGGCGACCCGTTGTCCGCTGACATCGTGTTCGGTGTCAACCCCCCGACGAAGGCCCAGCTGGACGGCCTGAAGGAGGGGGCGACCCTCATCAGCCTGCTTGCGCCGCGGCTGGATCCCGACCTCGTCGAGGATCTGTCCAAGCGGCCGATCACGGCGATGTCCATGGACGCGGTGCCGCGCATCTCGCGCGCGCAGTCCCTGGACGTGCTGTCGTCGATGGCGAACATCGCCGGCTACCGCGCGGTCGTCGAATCCGCTCACGCCTACGGGCGCTTCTTCACGGGTCAGGTCACCGCGGCCGGCAAGGTCAACCCGGCGAAGGTCCTCGTCGTCGGCGCCGGCGTCGCCGGCCTGGCCGCGATCGGCGCCGCCGGCAGCCTCGGCGCGATCGTGCGCGCCACCGACCCGCGTCCCGAGGTCGCCGACCAGGTCAAGTCGCTGG
>CAYUDT010000128.1:0-13176 GCA_964443695.1 uncultured Conexibacter sp.
GCCGGCCTGATGCTGCTGCGCGCCGCAAAGGCCCGCGCGCTGCTGCTGGGCCGCGACCACGCGTTGCCTGACGACGTCCAGGCGCTGGCCAAGGCCGTGCTGAGCCATCGCATCGTGGTGTCCGCGCAGGCCTACGACACCACCGACGGCGCCGAGATCGTCGCCGACGCCCTGGCCTCGACCCCCGCGTTGTAGATGAGGCCGGCGGCCGGGACCGCTGCGCTGGGCCTGACGCTGTTGCTGTGCGCAGCGGCCTTCGACGCGGAGCCGCTGTACGTCCCCGCCGTCGCCTTCCTGCTGCTGGCCGGTGGTGCGGCGGGGTGGGTGTGGATCGCCGCACGCGGCCTGCGGATCAGCCGCCGCGTCCCGGCGCGGACGGTGGTCGAGGACGACGGCGTGCTCATCGAGATCGCGGTCCGCTCCGGCCTGATCCTGCTGCCCGCCGGCGCCGTCCGCGACCCGCTGCTGAAGGAGCTGGCGCCACTGGCCGCCGGCCGGCGCGAGACCGTGGTCCGCATCAACGCCCACTTCGCCCGGCGCGGGCGCAAGGTGCTGAAGGCGCCGTCGGTCCTGGTGTCCGACCCGTTCGGCCTGGCCGTCCGCGAGGTGGTCGCCGAGGACGAGGCCGAGGTGCTCGTCCTGCCCAAGATCCTGCCCGTGACCTCGGCCGCGCCTGCGGGTGACGGCGACATGCTGGGCCTCCGGCGCGGCCGCCCGTGGGTGGCCGCGGAGATCGACCTCGACGGCGTGCGCCCGCACCGGCCCGGGACGGCCGCCTCGCGGATCGTCTGGCCCGCCTACGCGCGTACCGGGGAGCTCATCGAGCGGCGGATGCGCGCCGACACCGACACGCGTCCCCTGGTCGTGCTCGACCCGCGGGGAGCGGCCACGGAGGAGGACCTCGACGCCGCGGTCCGCGCCGCGGGCTCGCTGGCGGTCCACCTCGCCCGGGCCGGCGGCTGTGCCGTCCTGCTGCCCGGGGACCGCCGGCCCGTGGGACTGGAGCAGACGCTGGCCGCGTGGGGACGCCTGCACGTGCGCCTGGCGCTGGTGGACGGCGACACCACGCCCGCGCTCAGCGCCCTGGGCAGCCGCCGCGGGCCGGTGCTGTACGTCACCGCCAGCCGCTCCGGACGCGCGCCCCGCGCGCTGGCCCTGGCGCCCGGTGGCGGGCGCCTGCTGGTGGTCCCGGGCACGCTGAAGCACCGGGCCCCGGCGTTCAGCGTCGGAGGCTGCACGGGCTATGAGCTGTCGCGCAGCCCTGTCCGCACCGCGGGGGTGGCCTGATGTCCACCACCGGCGCGGGCGCCGCGCAGCGGGGTGGACGCGGCCTCGCGCCGGTCGGCGAGCCGCAGCTGCGGTCCTCGTCGCGTCCGCTGCCACCACGGCTGCTCGGCGCCACGCCGGAGGCGGGCCCCGTCCGCGTCTGCGCGCTGGCCGCGCTGACGCTGTTCGCCTCGCTGCAGTGGATCAGGCAGGTCGCCCCGGAACCGCGCGCCGCCGCGCTCTCGTGGACGTTCCTCGCCGCCGGCCTGGCCGCCGTGCTCATCGTCGGCCGGCGCTCCGTCGCCGACCACCGGTTGCGGATCGGGCTGTACACGCTGACGGGCGTCGGCGTCCTGGTCTTCCTGTTGCTCTCCTGCGGCATCGACGGCCACCTGCTGCGGCCGCGGGCCTGGGACGAGCTGGTCAGCGGCATCGGCCAGGGCCTGCAGGCCCTGCCGCAGCTGCGGGTCCCGTACCGCGGCCTGGACGAGTGGGTCCGGATCGTCGTCCTGGCCGGCGGCGGACTGCTGGCCGCCATCGCCGCCGTGCTGGCGTGCGGCACGGCCAAGGGCTCGCCGATCGGGGCCGCGCTGGCGCTGGGCCTGCTCTACGGCATCCCGGTCGTGGAGCGCGGCAACGAGCACCCGTTCGCCGGCGGCGCGCTGTTCACGATCCTGCTCGCCGCGCTTCTGTGGGGCGACCGCCTCAACGTCGGGCAGGTGCCGCTCGCGGGGGCGCTGGCGCTCGCCGCGGTCCTCGTCGGCTCGCTCACCGCGCCGCGGCTCGACGCGCAGGAGCCGTGGATCGACTACCAGCACATCGCCGACCCGCTCTCCAAGAGCAGCAACGTCCGCTTCGACTGGTCCCACCACTACACGCCGCTGGACTGGCCCCGCAACGGCAGGGAGGCGCTGCGGATCAAGTTCCGCGACAGCGCCTACTGGAAGGGCGTCGCGCTGGAGCGCTTCAACGGTGTGCGCTGGGAGCAGGAGGGGCCCGGGTCTCCCGCCGCCCGCGACACCGAGTTCGCCGCCAACCACCCGGAGTGGCGCCAGGCCGTGACCGTCGTGGCCCGTGACATCTCCAGCCGCGAGCTCTACGCGCCCGGCGACGTGATCGACGTCGACAAGCTCGGCCGGCCGACCGCGTTCGGGCCCGGCGGCACCGCGATCATCCCGACGGGCGAGCGGCCGCTGAGACCGGGGGACACCTACCGCGCGACGGTCTACGCGCCCAAGCCCAGCATCCGCGAGATGCAGGGCGCCGGGACCGACTACCCGCCGGGGATGTCCTTCGAGACCACGATCGACCTGCCCGTGGAGGTGGGTGGACCGAAGCTGCTGAGCATCGGGCAGCCGACCGGTTCCCGCCCGGACCCGGTGCTCACCGTCGGGCTGTTCGGCCAGAGCTCGGCGATCGCGGTCGCCACCGATGGCACGCCCTACACCTACACCAACGGCCGCGAGGCGCTGCTGCGCTCCGACTACCGGCGCGTCTACGAGCTGGCCCAGCGGCTCAGGGCGGGGGCCCGGACCCCGTACGAGGTCGTGCGCCGGACGCTGCGCCGTGTCCGGACGGGCGCCAGCTACACCGAGGCGCCGCCGCGCGCGCGGCTGCCGCTCGTCGACTTCCTGTTCGGCTCCAAGCTCGGCTACTGCCAGCAGTTCTCCGGCGCGATGGCCCTGCTGCTGCGGATGAACGGCATCCCGGCCCGCATCGCCGAGGGGTTCGCCCCGGGCCTCTACGACGACGAGCGCCAGGAGCACGTGGTGCGCGACTACGACGCGCACTCCTGGGTGGAGGTCTACTTCCCGCAGTTCGGCTGGGTGGCCTTCGACCCGACGCCGTCCAGCGCGCCGCCCGCCTCGCAGGCGTCGGACTCGGCGCCCAGCGCGGCCCGCGGCGACAGCGCCGACCGCGGCGGCGACAAGCCCGCCGAGCGCAGCCGTCCGGTGGCCGCCGACGACGACGGGGGAGGGCTGTCGCGCGCACTGCAGTTCCTGCTGCTGCTCGTCGGGGCGGGCGGCGTGGCGGCCGCGATCGTCTTCTACCGCCGCCCCGAGGACGACGATCCGGACGACCTCCGCGAGCTGGCCCGCGCCCTGCGCAGCACGGGTCGCGCGCCGGCGGCGCCGGTGACGCTGCAGGGCATCGAGGCGGGGCTGGCCGGCGAGGCCGACGCCCAGGGCTACGTACAGGCCGTGCGCCGCCGGCGCTTCGGTGTGGGCGGCCCGCCGCCCAGCACCCGGCAGCGGGCCGCGCTGCGCCGGGCGCTGGCCGCCGGGCTGGGCCCGATCGGGCGGGCGCGGGCCTGGCTGGCCCTGCCGCCGCGGGCCGGTGAGCTGCGTGACCTCAAGGGCCTCCGGAGGCGGTCGTACACTGGGTGAGAGCCATGGATTCCGCCTACGACCTCTTCCGCAACGGCTCACGGTTGCTCGACGAAGGCAACTTCCACGCAGCCGCGATCCCCTTGCGCCGCGCCCGCGACCTGGAGCCGGCCAGCGATTCGGTGCGCGAGGCGCTGGGCCGGGCGCTGTTCGGCAGCCAGCATTTCGCCGAGGCCGCCGCGGAGTTCGAGGCGGTCGCCGAGCACCGGCCGACCGACGACTACGCCCTGTTCTGCTGGGGCAGGTCGCTGCAGCAGCTCGGACGCCACGCCGAGGCCGTCAAGCCGCTGTCGCAGGCCCACCACCTGCGCCCCGAGCGCGCCGACTACCGGAAGTACACCGAGCAGGCCCGGGCGGCCGCCGAGCGCGACGCCGCCTAGCTGCCGGCGAGCCCGGCGCGCACGTCGGCGGTCGCGGCGGCCATCAGCCCGAGCACGTGGTCGAGCTGCTCGGCGTCCACCGCGGCGGACGGCAGCCAGGCCTCGATCCAGACCACGCCTGCGGACGTCGTGGTGAGCTTGACGACGGGGGTCAGGCGGTTGCGGTGCAGCAGCGACCGCAGGTCCGCCTGCCCCGGCCCGCAGACCTCGCCCTGCAGGCGCAGCCAGGCGCCGCCGCCCGTCAGCGCGAGCCCGATGTCCAGCGGCCAGGAGCTCAGGTCGACGCGCAGCCCCCACTCGCCGTCGGCCACCGCGCGATGCCCGAGAGCCAGCGCTTGCAGGGCTTCCTCCACACGCATGCCGGCGGAGGGACGCCGGAGGCTGCCCCGCTGCGCTTCGTCCTGTCCTCGACCAGCCGTGTCTGCCGGAGGTGGGTCCCCTGGGGCTCTCACGGTCGGCATCGTATGGGCAGACCTTGCTACTCTCGGCACACAGCTTTTGGCGCCCGCCCCTCGCGGCAGGCACTTGAGGCGGGCTCAAGGCCCGCCTTTTTGTTGGGAAAGAGCAGGTAGAGGAGACACATGAGCAGCGCAATCCAGACGGAGGTGGAGACGGCCCTCGCGTCGGCCCAGCCCGACGTCGAGGTGTTGCTCTGCGAGCTCATGGGCGGCAAGACGGTCCGGCTGTTCATCGACCACCCGGACGGCGTGACGCTGGACCTGTGCGAGCAGGTCACGCACGCCCTCGTGGGCATCCGAGAGAAGTACGCGCTCGAGGTGTCGTCCCCGGGGATCGAGCGGCCGCTGACCAAGCCGGGCCACTACCGGCGCTTCCTGGGACGTCGCGCGAAGGTCCGCACGCGGGTCGAGCATGACGGACACAAGAGCTTCACCGGCGAACTCGTCGGCGCCGACGACGCAGCGGTCACCATCGCTGCGGACACCGGCGTGATCGCCATCCCGTACGCCGACATCCATCGGTCCAACCTCGTCGAGGAGTAGGAAATGTCACGCGAGATCGTGGAAGCAATGGACGCGCTGGCGCGCGAGAAGGGCATCGCCCCGGAGAAGCTCCGGGCGGCGCTCGAGGACGCGCTCCTGTCGGCCTACAAGAAGCAGCCCGGGGCGGCCAAGTACGCCAAGGTGATCCTGGACTCCGACACCGGTGACTACCGCGTCATCGAGCTCATCGTCCCCGAGCGCCTCGAGGCGCACATGATCGTCGAGACGATCGACGAGAACACCTACCTCGACCCGGAGACCGGCGAGTACGTCGAGCCCGAGGAGATCGAGATCGACGCCGAGAAGTTCGAGGAGTACGCGGACGAGATCGACGAGCAGGACGTCACGCCCGACGACTTCGGCCGCATCGCCGCCCAGACGGCCAAGCAGGTCATCCTGCAGCGCGTCCGCGAGGCCGAGCGGGACATGATGTTCGAGGAGTACCGCGACCGCGTCGGCGAGCTGGTCACCGGCATCGTCCAGCAGAAGGACGCCCGCTACACGCTGATCCAGCTGCGCGAGCGCGTCGAGGCCCTGCTGCCCAAGAGCGAGCAGGTCGACGGCGAGCGCTACGAGCACAACCAGCGCGTCAAGGCGGTCATCAAGGAGGTCTCGGCCTCCACGAAGGGCCCGTCGATCATCGTCTCGCGTCGCGATCCCGACCTGATCAAGGCGCTCTTCGAGCTCGAAGTCCCCGAGATCGCCGACGGCCTCGTCGAGATCGAGAACGTCGCCCGCGAGCCCGGCTACCGCTCCAAGATCGCGGTCGTCTCGCACGCCGACGGCGTGGACCCGGTCGGCGCCTGCGTCGGCCCGCGCGGCTCGCGCGTGCGCATGGTCGTCTCCGAGCTGCGCGGCGAGAAGATCGACATCATCCCCTACAACGACGAGCCCGCCCGCTTCGTCGCCAAGGCGCTGTCGCCGGCGCGCGTGCGCGAGGTCATCGTCGACGACTCCAACCGCCAGGCCACGGTCATCGTGCCCGACGACCAGCTGTCGCTGGCCATCGGCCGCGAGGGCCAGAACGCCCGTCTGGCCGCCCGCCTCACCGGCTGGCGCGTGGACATCAAGTCCGAGACGGAGTTCGCGACCGACGCGCCGGAGGACGAGCAGGAGGTCCAGCAGGAGGGTGGCCGCTGCGCCGCCGTCCTGGGCAGCGGCCGTCGCTGCCCCAACGGCTCGCTGGCCGGCTCGCTGTACTGCGGTCTGGACGCCCACCAGGCGCTGGCCCGCTTCGACACGAACCTCGCCACGATCGTCGCCACGCTCAACGACGCGGAGCTCGCGGTGCTGGCCAACCCGGCCGCCCCCGACGAGGAGGTCGAGCCGCTGGTCGCGCGTGCCGTGGCTGCCGCCGCCGAGGAGGTCGAGGCCGCCGAGGCTGCCGAGGCCGCTGCGGCGGAGGCCGCCGCTGCCGAGGCGCAGCAGGCCGCCGAGGCAGAGGCTGCGGAGGCGGAGGCCAGCGACGAGGTCGTGGCCGAGGATGCCGGCGCGGAGGAGGCCGGGGCCGGTGAGCCCGAGGAGGCCGCCGCCGGGGCGGAGGCAGCCGAGGAGCCGACGGCCTAAGGTCAATGGCTGACCCGCAGCGTCGCTGCGTGGGTTGCGGCGCTGTGCGATCCAAGCACCAGCTGTTGCGGCTCGCCGCCGACGGAGAGACGATCGTGGTTGACGCACCTGCGCGCCTGCCCGGGCGTGGCGCATATGTGTGCGGCGCGGAGTGTTTCCAGCGGGCGTTGGACAGGCGTGCCTTCGGGCGCGCCTTCAGGCGGACGGTGTCCGCACCCCCTGAACTCGTAGAATCGATAGGTAAGTGGCTGAGAAGCGCGTAAGTCTGATTGCGAAGGCGCATGGAATTGCCGTGTTGGAGATGCTTGAGCGTCTCCGCGACAACGGCATGGTCCTCGCGAACGCAAAGGAGGTCGTGGAGGAGGACGAGGTCGTCCGCCTCCTCGGTCTTGGTGGAGAGGCCCCGGCCGCGGAGGCCGAAGCTGCCCCTGCTCCGGAGAGCGCCTCCGTGGCGGTCGCCGAGGCACCCGCACCCGAGGCTCCGGCCGTGGCCGTCGAGCCTGAACCCGCACCTGCCGAGCCGGCGCCGCCGGTTGCCGAGCCCGCGGCGCCTGTTGCGGAGGCCGCGCCGGTCGCCGAGCCTGCTGCCGCACCGCCGGCACCGGCCAAGACCGGTGCGACGAAGGCGGCCAGCTCCGGCCCGAAGATCCTCGCCGACCCCAAGACCGAGGCTGCGATGGCCAAGGCCGCCGCCGCCCAGGCCTCTGCCGAGAAGGCCGCTGCCGAGGCTGCTGCTGCCGCCGCCGCACACGCCGAGGCCGCGGCTGCGGCACAGGCTGCCGCCGAGGCCGCCTCCGCGCCGCGCAAGAAGGCTGCGGCCAAGAAGGCCGAGGCCCCGGCGCCCGTGGCCGAGACGCCCGTGGCCGAGACGCCTGCTGCACCTGCCGCCGAGGCGCCGGCCGCCGAGGGCGCGCCCGCCGCTGCTGCGACGCCGGAGGCGCCCGCCGCCGAGGCGAAGCCCAAGGCGAAGACCGCAGCCGAGCTCAAGGCCGAGATGCGCGCCAAGGAGGCCGCCGCACTCGAGGCCGAGAAGGAGAAGATCGGCAAGACCCCCGAGAAGGGTCAGGGCCCCAAGATCCTCGCGCTGCCGGAGCCGCCCAAGCGGCCCAAGCGCGACGAGACGCAGAGCCAGCCCGGCCGCGCCGGTGGGCGCTTCGGGCGTGAGGGCACGTCCGGCCCCGGTGGCCGGCGCCGCGTCGTCATCGACTCCCAGGCGTCCCGCCGTCCCGGCGGCCCGGGTGGCCCCGGCGGTCCCGGTGGCGGCCCCGGCGGTCCCGGTGGCAAGCGTCCCAAGCAGCGCAACCGCAGGCGCCGTCGCGACATCCTCGAGGAAGAGGCGCGTCCGCTCGACGAGGGCGCCGCGGGCCGCATCGGCATCATCAAGGTCAACTCGGGCTCGTCCGTCAAGGACGTCGCCGAGTACCTGGGTGTGCCGGTCCCCGAGGTCATCAAGAAGCTGATGAGCCTCGGCGAGATGGCGACGCTGACGCAGACCCTCGCCGACGAGGCGATCCAGGTCATCGCGGACGAGTTCGAGAAGGAGATCGAGATCGTCCACGTCGGTGACGACATGGACGCCGAGCCGGTCTACGAGGACTCCGACGACGAGCTGTCGACCCGCCCGCCGGTCGTGACCATCATGGGTCACGTCGACCACGGCAAGACCTCGCTGCTCGACGCCATCCGCGAGGAGGACGTCGTGGCCGGCGAGGCCGGTGGCATCACCCAGCACATCGGCGCCTACCAGGTGCACTACGGCGAGCACATCGTCACGTTCCTGGACACGCCGGGCCACGAGGCGTTCACCGCCATGCGTGCCCGTGGCGCCCGCGTCACCGACATCGCGGTCATCGTGGTGGCGGCCGACGACGGCGTGATGCCCCAGACCCGTGAGGCGATCGACCACGCGCGTGCGGCGAAGGTGCCGATCGTCGTCGCGGTCAACAAGATCGACAAGGAGGGCGCCGACCCGGTCCGCGTCCGCACCGAGCTCGCGCAGCTGAACCTGCAGGACTCCGAGTGGGGCGGCGACACCGAGTTCGTCGACGTCTCGGCCAAAACCCACCAGGGCCTCGACGACCTCGTCGAGCGCATGCTGGTCGTGGCCGAGCTCGAGGACATCCGGGCCAACCCGGACACCGACGCCTCCGGCGTCGTCATCGAGTCCAAGCTCGACCCGGGCCGCGGCCCGGTCGCGACCGTCCTCATCCAGCGCGGCACGCTCCGCGTCGGTGAGGTCCTCGTGGCCGGCTCCAACTACGCCAAGGTGCGGGCGATGATCGACTACACCGGCAACCGCGTCGAGGACGCGTACCCCGGTGACCCGGTCGAGATCCTCGGCTTCGACGGCGTCCCGGACGCCGGCGACTTCGTCAAGGTCGTGGCCAACGAGAAGGTGGCCCGCAGTGAGGCCGCCGACCGTGCGCACCGGCTCAAGACCGAGGCGCTCGCGCGTCGCTCGGGCCGCAAGGTGTCCCTCGAGGACGTCTTCAAGCGCCACCACGAGGACGACGGCACGAAGGAGCTCAACCTCGTGCTCAAGGCCGACGTGGCCGGCTCGATCGAGGCCATCGAGGACGAGATCGCCAAGCTCCCGCAGACCGAGGTCCAGGTCAACGTCATCCACAGCGGTGTCGGCGGCATCAACGAGTCCGACGTGATCCTCGCGACCGCCTCCGAGGCGATCGTCATGGGCTTCAACGTCCGCCCGGTGGGCAACGCCCGCGCCGTGGCCGACCGCGAGGGCATCGAGATCCGCACGTACTCCGTCATCTACAAGGCGATGGAGGAGCTGCGGGCCGCGATGGAGGGCATGCTCGAGCCCGAGGAGGTCGAGGAGACCGTCGGCGAGGTGGAGGTCCGTCAGATCTTCAAGGCCTCGAAGGTCGGCCTCATCGCCGGTTCCTACGTGCTCAGCGGCAAGGTCACCCGTGGCGGCAAGGTGCGCGTCATCCGCGACGGCACCGTGCTCGGCGAGGCGACGGTTGCCGGCCTCAAGCGCTTCAACGACGACGCCCGCGAAGTGCGCGACGGCTTCGAGTGCGGCATCACGCTCTCGGGCTTCCAGGACCTCCGCGAGGGCGACATCTTCGAGGTGTACGAGACGCGGCAGGTCGAGCGCACGCTCGCGTAGGTCGAGGGCGAGGTTAGGATGCCCGGCGGGGACCGGATGAGGCGGGTGGACGAGGCAGTCCGCGAGGTCCTCAGCGATGCCGTGACCAGCGACCTGAAGGACCCTCGGGTGGGCTTCGTGACCGTGACAGACGTCAAGACCAGCGCCGACCTGCGCCACGCACGGGTGTACGTGAGCGTGCTCGGCACCGAGAAGGAGCGCCAGGCCTCGCTGGAGGGCCTGGTGAGCGCGCACGGTTACCTGCAGGCCCGTGTCGGTCGGGAGCTGCACATGAAGAACACCCCGACGCTGGACTTCATCCTCGACGACACCGCCGCGCGCGCCGACCGCCTCGAGCGCATGCTCGGCCAGCTCAACCGGCCCAAAGCGGACCGATGACGGCCGACGAACTCGCCCAAAGGGCTCGCCGTCGGCCCGGCGGCTCGCTGTCGCGGCCTGGGAAGGAGCGAGCGTGACCTTGGAGGGCGCAGTCGACACTCGCCAGCAGGTCCTCGACGAGATCCGCGAGGGCCGCAAGTTCATCCTCGTCACGCACGAGCACCCCGACGGCGATGCCCTGGGCTCGCTCGTCGCGATGCATGGGGTGCTGACCGCGCTCGGCAAGGACTCGGTCATGTTCATGGCCGCCGACGAGTTCCCGCTGCCCTACGAGTACCGCTTCTTCGTCTTCGACGGCGTCGTCTCGACGCCCCCGCTGGACGTGGAGGACCGCACGGTCATCTACCTGGACTGCGGCAACATCGACCGCAACCCGCTCGAGGTCGTCAAGCGCGACGACGCGCACATCCTCAACATCGACCACCACCACGACAACACCCGCTTCGGCACCGTCGACCACGTGGTCGTCGAGGCGTCGTGCACGGCGGAGATCGTCTGGGACCTGATGCGCGTGCTCGGCGTGGAGCCGACGCCCGCCATCGCCGACGCGCTCTACGTCGGGCTGGTCACCGACACCGGGCGCTTCATGTACGAGAACACCGGGACGCGCGCGCACATCATGGCCGGCGAGCTCATCGCGGCCGGGGTGGACGTCAACGCGGTCTACCGGCGGCTCTATGAGGAGATGCCGTTCTCCAAGCTCGAGCTGCTCGCCCGCGGCCTGGCCAACGTGCGGCGCTTCGACGACGGGCGCCTGACCTTCACGCAGGTCACGCTGGAGGACTACCAGGCGGCCGGCGCCGAGGAGAGCTACTCCGAGGGCGTCATCGACCACCTGCGCTCCGTCGCGGGGACGAAGGTCGCGGCCCTCGGCCGGGCGCTGCTGGACCCCGACCGCGCGCACCTGCAGAAGGTCTCGCTGCGGTCGACCGACGGCGAGGTCGACGTCTCGATCATCGCCCGCGCCGGTGGTGGCGGTGGCCATCGCCAGGCGGCCGGCTTCACGACGGACCTCGACGGCGAGGGCCTGGTGGCCTTCCTGCGCGAGCAGATCGCCCTCCAGCTCGGGTAGCGGCGCATGCAGGACGCGGTGCTGCTGGTCGACAAGCCGCCCGGCGGGTCGTCACACCACGCCGTTGCCACGGTGCGCCGCGAGCTGCGCGAGGCGGGGCACGGCAAGGTCAAGGTCGGGCACGCCGGAACGCTGGACCCGTTTGCCACCGGGCTGCTGCTGATCCTCATCGGCCGCGCGACACGGGCGCAGCGCTGGTTCATGCACGTCGACAAGCGCTACGAGACACGGGCCCGGCTGGGGTGGACGTCGTCGACCGGTGACCCGACCGGGGAGCTGGTGCACACCGGCCGTGTGCCGGCCCGTCCGTTCGACCTGCCGACCGGCCGGGTCACGCAGGTGCCGCCCGCCTACAGCGCGATCAAGATCGGCGGCCAGCGCGCCTACAAGCTGGCCCGCCGCGGCGAGGAGGTGGAGATCCCGTCCCGGGAGGTCGAGGTCTCGACGTTCGGTGTGCTCGAGGACGCCGAGGACCCGCTGTTCGAGATCGAGTGCTCGTCGGGCACCTATGTGCGCTCGCTGATCGCCGACCTCGGCGACGCCTACTGCCTGACGCTGCGCCGTACCCGGATCGGGCCCTTCGACGTGGCCGACGCCGGCCGCAGCGTGCCGCTCGGCGAGGCGCTGTCGCTCGTGCTCCCGGTGCGGCACGTCTCCGGCAAGGCCCGGCTGGACGCGATCCACGGCCGCGTCGTGACGCTGGAGGAGCCGACGCCACCCGAAATCGTGCTGGCCGACGATGACGGACCGATCTGCATCGCGGGTCGGGTGGGTGCCGAAGATCAGCCCCAGGTGCACACCGTCGTAGGCTTTCGTGCTGGATGACCAGCACCGCAGCCATCGTCCCGCTCTCCGAGGTCCAGCCGCGCGCGCGTCGCGTGGCGGTCGGCTCCTTCGACGGCGTCCACCGCGGGCACCGCGCCGTGATCGAGGGCTCCGACACGGTCCTGACCTTCGACCCGCACCCCGTCAGTGTCGTCGCGCCCGCCGCGGCGCCGAAGCTGATCACCACGCTGGAACGCAAGGCCGAGCTCGTCGGGGCGCTCGGCGCACGCGAGCTGGTCGTCATCCCGTTCGACCAGGAGTTCGCCTCCCGCAGTGCGCAGTCGTTCCTGGACGACGTGCTCGTCGGGACGCTCGGCGCGACGCACGTGTCGGTGGGGGAGAACTTCCGCTTCGGGCACAAGGCCTCGGGCGACAGCAGCCTGCTGGCCGCCGACGGCCGCTTCGAGGTCCGGGTGGCGCCCCTGCTGGAGGTCGACGGCGAGATCGTCTCGTCCTCGCACATCCGCGGGCTGATCCAGGGTGGCGCGGTGCAGTACGCCGGTGAGCTGTTGGGCACGCCGTTCGTCGTGGACGGCGAGGTCCAGCACGGCGACAAGCGTGGGCGGACGCTGGGCTTCCCGACCGCCAATCTCGTGCCGGCCGACGGATACGTGCTGCCCGCACACGGGGTCTACGCCACGCGCGCCGTGCTGCCGGACGGGACCACGATCGCCTCGGCGACCAACGTCGGCGTGCGCCCGCAGTTCGTCACCGGGCGCGGTGAGCTGGTCGAGGCCTACCTCATCGACTGGTCCGGCGACCTCTACGGGCAGCCGCTGCGGCTGGAGTTCCACAAGCGCCTGCGGGGCGAGAAGCGCTTCGACAGCGTCGACACCCTCGTGGAGCAGATGGGACGAGACGTCCTGGAAACCAAGGCCTTGCTACCCTGACTGGCCGCATATGAGCACGTTGACCGCAGAGCGCAAGCAGGAGATCGTCACCAAGTTCGGCAAGGACGACAAGGACACCGGGAGCACCCGTGTCCAGGTTGCCCTGCTCACGGCGCGGATCAACGACCTCACCGAGCACCTTCGTGAGCACAAGGCCGACCACCACTCGCGTCGTGGCCTGCTGATGCTCGTCGGCCAGCGCCGTCGGCTGCTCAACTACTTCGAGAAGAGCGACCTCGAGGGCTACCGCGCCCTCATCAAGGAGCTCGGCCTCCGCA
>CAYUDT010000129.1:0-13149 GCA_964443695.1 uncultured Conexibacter sp.
CTGGTCGTGCACCCCGGCGACGCGGATCATGAAGTACTCGTCCAGGTTGGACGTGTAGATCGCGCTGAACTTCACACGCTCCATCAGCGGCGTGGCCGGATCCTCCGCCAGCTGCAGGACGCGGTCGTTGAACTCCAGCCAGGACAGCTCGCGGTTGGTGTACAGCGAGGGGTCCTTGAGGTCCAGGCCCTCGGTGACCTCCGCCTCCCGTGCCGGCTGCGGTACGGGGACGGCGCTGATCGGTTCCTGCGTGGGCTGCTCGGTCATGGCGTCTCCTTCGAGGGTACGAGGAGGTCGTTGTCGTCCTGTGAATCGGATGTGATGGGCGGACGGGCGCGGATCGCCTCCTCGAGGCGCTCGCGGAACCCCTCCGCCTCCAGTTCGGCCCAGAAGGCGAGGAAGCGCTCGAACAGCAGCGTCCGCCGCGCCGTGAGGAACGTGACGATCGTCTGCAGGCCGCGGTGCGCCGCGGCGTGCGGAGCATCGGCGGCCAGCGCCGGGTCGAGGTCCTCGGCCCCGAGCGCCGCCGCCCGGGCGACGACGGCCTGCGCATCGATGACGCAGGCCTCCATCGACAGCGCCTCCACGCGCGGGATCGTCACGTCGCAGTCGTGGATCTCGCCGATGAGGTCCTGCAGCTCCTTGGCGCGCTTGGCGGCGGTCTGCGCGTAGGCGCCGAAGCAGCCGTCGGCGATCTCGAGGATGTAGCGCAGGCGCTTGGCGGCGATGCGCATGTCGTGGAGGGCGACGACCTCCTGGGCATCGGCCGCCTGCGGCATGAAGCCGTGCAGCTCGTCGCTGCGGACCTGGATGATCCGCTGCAGGTTGTCCGCCAGGGTCCCCTGCGCGTCCAGGCCCTTGACCTTGCGCGCCTTCACGTCGCGCCCTCGGCGGCGTCGGCCAGCCGCTCCAGCCGGCCGCGCAGGTCGTGCTCCTCGGCCAGCTGCAACGCCTGCGCCAGGGCGACGTTGCCCTGGGCCTGCTCGGCCACCAGCCGCTCCCGGAAGAACGCGATGCCCGGACCGTCCTCGGGGCTGAGCACCTGCGCCAGCGCGTCAAGGTCCTCGAGCTGCACGTCGGGGTCGCGCCGCTCGCCGAGCGCGTCAGCCAGGCGCTTGACGTCCTTCAGCACCGCCCGGTGCTCGGCCGTCGGGAAGCAGGGCGCGTAGATCTCCAGCACGGCGCGCAACCGCCGCGACGCGACGCGCATGCCGTGCACGCGCTCGATGTCGCTCGCGTCGAGGACGTCCGCGGACTGCTCCCACAGCTCGGCGGCGCGCACGCGAACCGTCTTGGCCGCTGCGTCGGTGAACAGCAGTGCACCGTGCAGGCCGGGAATCTCGCGGGCTTTGGCCATCAGCGCTCGCCATCGAGCATGGCAAGGATGACGCCCTCGCGCAGCCCTCCGGAGGCCATCTGCAGCGACGCGTCCAACAGCTCGGCGGCCGCGTCGAGGATGACCAGGCCCGCCGGCAGCATCCGCATCCGATCGGGGTGCAGCCCGTGCCGGGACGCCAGCTCCTCGGCGGGGGCCGCGCAGAGCGCCTCCAGCGCGCGGCCCAGCGCGGGTCGCGACAGGTCTCCCCCGCCCAGCAGCCGGGCGACCGACGTGGCGCTGCCACCCACCGCCCACACGGCCTCGGCCGCCGGCGGCGCGACCTCGGCCAGCGCTGCGCGGGCGGTCGCGCGCATGCGGTCCAGGTCGGCGGAGGACGGCGGGTCACGCTCCTCGGCCAGCTCGGCCAGCCGCCCGGAGCCGATCGCCAGCGACACGGCCCAGGACGGGCCCAGACCGCACCGTCCGACCACGATCTCCGTCGAGGCACCACCGACGTCCAGGATCGCGACCTCCCCGCGGGGGCGCGGGGTGATGGCGCAGGTGGCGCCGCGGAAGGCCAGGCGGGCCTCGGTGTCGCCGTCGAGGACCTCGACCGGCAGGCCTGCGGCCGCGGAGAAGTACTCGGCCAGCCGAGCTGCGTCCGGCGCCCCGCGCACCGCGGCGGTGGCGACGATCTCGATGCGGCGGGCGCCGTTGTCCTGCGCATGGCGCACCTGCTCCCCCAGCGCGGCCGCCGTCGCGGCGACCCGCTCCGGGGCCAGATGGCCGTCCGCCGCCCGGCCCGCGCCGAGGCGCGTCATCGCGCGTCCGGCCGCGACCTCGCGCAGTCCGCCCGTGCGATCAGGCTCGGCCACGAGGAGCCGAGTGGTGTTCGAGCCGATGTCGATGCAGGCGCAGCGCACGTCTTCTGTGACCCTCAGACTGCCATCATCCCTGCACGTGGGTGAAGAACTCGCAATCGAGGTCGCAGGCCTGCGCAAGGCCTACGGCGAGCACGAGGCCGTACGCGGCGTCGACTTCAGCGTCGCCCGGGGCGAGGTGTTCGGCCTGCTCGGCCCCAACGGAGCAGGAAAGACCACGACGGTCGAGATCCTGGAGGGATACCGCGAGCGCTCCGCCGGTGACGTCCGCGTGCTGGGCTTCGACCCCCAGGAGCGGGCCCGCGCGCTGCGCGAGCGGGTCGGCATCGTCCTGCAGTCCTCAGGCATCTACCGCTTCGTCACGGTCCGCGAGGCCCTGACGCACTGGGCCGCCCTGTACCCGCACCCGCGCGACGTGGACGAGGTCATCGCCGTCGCGGGCCTGGAGGAGAAGCAGGACGACTACGCCCGCAAGCTCTCCGGCGGCCAGCTGCGCCGCCTGGACTTCGCGCTGGCCCTGGTCGGCGACCCGGAGCTGGTGTTCCTCGACGAGCCGACGACCGGGTTCGACCCGCAGGCGCGCCGTGCCGCGTGGGACACCGTCCGCTCGCTGAAGGCCCTGGGCAAGACGGTGCTCCTGACCACCCACTACCTCGACGAGGCGCAGGAGCTCTGCGACCGCGTCGCGATCATCAAGGACGGCCGCATCCTGGCCATCGGCGCCCCGGCCGACCTGGGCGTCGGCGCGCAGACGCGCGCGCGGGTGACCTGGCGCGACGAGGACGGCACGCAGCGCAGCGAGGACGTCGAGGACCCGACGGAGCTCGTCCACTCCCTGACCTCCACCGCGCTGGCCCGCGGCGGCGTCGTGCGCGAGCTCACGGTCACCCGCCCGTCGCTGGAGGACGTCTACCTCGAGCTGACCGCCGACGAGCCCACGGAGGCCGCCCATGCCTGATGCGCTGGCACTCACCTGGAGGCAGTACCGCCTGGAGCGCCGGATGTTCTGGCGCAACCCGACGGCCGCGTTCTTCAACTTCCTGCTGCCGCTGCTGTTCCTCACGCTGTTCGGCGCGATCTTCAGCGGCTCGCAGTCCGACCTCGACGTGATCGTCCCGGGCATCGCCGGCATGAGCGTGATGGCCACGACGTTCACCGCGCTGGCCACGCAGCTGACGTTCCTGCGCGAGCAGGGCGTGCTGAAGCGGATGCGCGGCACCCCGCTGCCCGCCGCGTCCTACCTGGGCGGGCTGTTCCTGAGCGCGATCACCAACGCGTTCGCCCAGATCGCGATCGTCGTGGTCGCCGGACGCGTGTTCTTCAACATCGGCTGGCCGGCGGACGTCTTCGAGCTGGTGCTCTTCACCATCGCCGGCGTCGCCTGCCTGGCCTCGCTGGGCGTCGCCTACTCGCACGTCATCCCCAACTTCGACGCGGCCCCGGCGTTCACGAACTTCGTGTTCCTGCCGGTGATCTTCATCTCCGGGGTCTTCTACGACGTCGACAACGCGCCGTCGTTCCTCCACGACATCGCCCGCGCCCTACCGCTGACGCACATCATCGACGGGCTGTCCGGCGCGCTGGTCGGCGGCTCCTCGACCGCGGACAACGCGGGCGCGCTGGGCGTGATCGCGCTGTGGACCGCCTTCGGGATGGTGTTCGCGGTGCGCGGGTTCTCGTGGGAGCAGAAGCGCTCCTGAGGATCCACGTCGTCGACCCGGCGGCGTACACGCCGCCCTACGACCACGCGCTCTGCGGCGCGCTGGCGCGGACGGGTCGGGTCGACGTGACGCTGGTGACGGGACGCTTCGCCCACGGCGAGGTCCCGGAGGCCCGCGGCTACGCCGTCGACGAGCGCTTCTACCGCGGCACCTCCGGTCTGCCGGCGCGGGCCCGGACCGCGGCGCGCGCCGCGCTGCACGTGCCGGAGATGCTCCGCTACCGCCGCGCAGCCGCGCGCGAGGCCGACGTCGTGCACTTCCAGTGGCTGGCGGTGCCGCAGGTGGACCACCGGCTGCTGCCCGCGGACCGCCCGCTGGTCCTGACCGCGCACAACGTCCTGCCGCGGGGCGGCAGCGCCCGCCAGGTCGCCGGGACGAAGGCCGCGCTGCGCAGGGCCGACGCGATCGTGGTCCACTCCGAGCACGGGCGCGGGCGGCTGCTGCGCGAGGTCGGGATCGACCCCGTGAGGGTCCACGTCATCCCCCACGGCACCCTGGACCACTTCACGCAGGTCGGGGCCACGCGCCCGCCGGAGCTGCCGGAGGACCCGGGCCGGCCGGTCGTGCTGTTCTTCGGCCTGATCCGCCCCTACAAGGGCATCGACGTCCTCTATGACGCCTGGCGGCGGCTGCGGCCAGACGCCGAGCTGTGGATTGTCGGCCGCCCCTGGGGCGAGGTGCCCCCGGCGCCCGAGGGCGCCCGTACGGTCGCCCGGTTCGTCAGCGACGCCGAGGCGGCATGGGCGGTGCAGCACGCCGACGTCGTCGTGCTGCCCTACCGCGAGATCGACCAGTCGGGCGTCCTGTTCACCGCGATGGGCTTCGGCAAGGCGCTGTTGCTCAGCGACGTCGGTGGCTTCCCCGAGGTCGCCCAGGCCCGCCACTTCCCTGCCGGTGACGCCGCGGCGCTCGCGACGCACCTGGACGCGCTGCTCACCGACCGCGCGGGGCGCGAGGCCCTCGGCAGCGCCGCCCTGGAGGCCGCGCGGACCACCTACTCCTGGGAGGCGATCGCTGCCCGCCATGCCGACCTCTATGCGATGCTGCCGGGCCGATGAAGGCGTCGTCCTACTGGCTGCCCGCGGGGCTTCTGGCGTGGACGCACGTCCTCTACGGCTTCGGGCTGCGGCTGCTGCCCGCCCGGCCCGTGGCGGCCGCTGACGTCGAGCCCACCGTCTCCCTGGTCATCGCGGCCTACGCGGAGGAGACGGTCATCGCCGCGAAGGTCGCCGACGCGCTCGCGCTGGACTATCCCCGCGAGAAGCTGCAGGTCATCGTCGCCTGCGACGGCTCCCCGGACCGGACCGCCGAGCTGGCCCGGGCGGCCGGTGCCGACGTCGTCCTGGAGCTGCCGCGCGGCGGCAAGGTCCTCGCGCAGGACGCCGCGGTGGCCGCCGCCACCGGCGACATCGTCGCCTTCTCCGACGCCAACGCGCGCTGGGCGCCCGACGCGCTGCGCCGGCTCGTGCGCCCATTCGCCGACCCGGACGTCGCCTACGTCTGCGGCCAGGTCCGCTTCGGCGGCGGCGAGGGCGGCAACCAGGAGGGGCTGTACTGGCGCCACGAGATGCACGTGCGCGCGCTGGAGTCCTCGCGCTGGAGCATCACCGCGGGCAACGGCGCGATCTACGCGGTGCGCCGCGCCGGCTACCTGGCGCTGGGCCCGACGATGAGCCACGACCTCGCGTTCCCGTTCACCTACGTCAAACGCGGGCGACGGGCCGTCTACGCCCCGGACGCCGAGGCCTTCGAGCAGATGGTGCCGACCATCGAGGGCGAGTTCCCGCGCAAGCGGCGGATGATGGGCCGTGCCTGGGCCATCGTGCTCGGCGGGGGGATGCTCGACCCGCGCGGCTACCCGCCGCGGTACGCCGCCATGGTCTTCAGCCACCGGGCCCTGCGCTACGCCTCCCCGCTGCTGCACCTCTGGCTGGCGGCGACGTCGCTGCGGGCCGCGCGCAGCCGCTGCGACGCTCGCGCCGTCGTGGCCGGGCAGGCCGCGCTGGTCGCCGGGGCCGCCGCCGGTGGTGGCGCCGGGCGGCTGGGCCTCATCTGCCGCTACTACGTGCTGACCACGCTGTCGGTCGCGCTGGGCGGGTTCGACGCCGCCCGCAGCGGCGCCGCGGTCACGTGGGACCCGTCCGCAGGGACGCGCGCGTGAGGCGCCTAATCGACGTGGTGGTGTCTTCGGCGGCGCTGGCCGTCGTCGGCCTGCCGCTGCTGATCGTCATGGCGCTCATCCGCCGCGAGTCGCCGGGCTCGCCGATCTACCGCCAGCGCCGCGTCGGCCTGGAGGGACGCGAGTTCGACGTCCTGAAGCTGAGGACGATGGTGTCCGGCGCCGAGCACATGGGCGCGGGCATCTTCCTCGACCAGAACGACGCGCGGATCACCCCGCTGGGCAAGCACCTGCGGGAGTGGTCGGTCGACGAGCTGCCGCAGCTGGTCAACATCCTCAAGGGCGACATGTCGCTCATCGGCCCGCGGCCGACGATTCCCTCGCAGGTCGCGGCCTACACCGAGCACCAGCGCGGCCGCCTGGCGGTGAAGCCGGGCATCACGGGCTGGGCGCAGGTCAACGGGCGGGCGGCGATCCCGTGGGACGAGCGCATCGAGCTGGACCTCTGGTACATCGCCAACCGCTCGCTGTGGCTGGACCTCAGGATCCTCTGGCGCTCGGTCGCCGTCGTCCTGGGCCGGGAGGACAACCAGTACACCGGAGACACCCGGGAGTGGCCGTCATGAGCGACATCGTGCTCAGCTACTGCGTGGTCAACACCGAGCAGCGCGAGTTCCTCATGCAGTGCCTCGACGCGATCGCGCGGGAGCGCGAGACGCTGCCCTTCGCGAGCGAGGTGCTGGTGCTGGACAACGCCTCGCGCGACGGCTCGGCGGGTGCGGCGCGCAACCATCCGACGACGGATCTGGTCATCGCCCTGGACCGCCGCCACGGCAAGGGCGAGAACGACTCGACGCTGCTGCAGCGCTCCCGCGGCCGGTACGCGCTGCTGCTCAACGACGACTCCGAGCTGCAGCCCGGCGCGTCGCTGGCGCTGGTGGAGGAGCTCGAGAATCGCCCCGAGGCCGCGGCCGCCGGAGCGGCGCTGCTGAAGCCCGACGGCACGCAGGTGCCGTCGGCCTGGCGCTTCCCGACGCCGCTCACCGCGCTGGCGGCGGCGCTCTACGTCCACCGCCGTTACAGCGTGCAGTCCAAGGGCGACGTCGTCCGCGAGATCGATTGGGCGCAGTCGGCGGCGCTGGCGGTCCGCGTCGAGGCGGCCCGTGAGATCGACTGGTTCGACCCGCAGTTCTTCGTCTACTCCGACGAGGTCGACTTCTGCAAGCGGCTGCGCGATGCCGGCCACACCGTCATCTACGTGCCGGCCGCGCGCTGCATCCACCATGACCAGCTGAAGACCGGGTCGGTGCCGGAGCGGCGCATCGTCGAGTTCTCGCGCAACCGCGACCGCTACATGCGCAAGCACCACAGCCCGGCCGCGGCGAGCGTCGTGCGCTGGCTCACGGCGTGGACCTACCTCGTGCGCGCGCTCGTCGCCGTCCTCCTGCCCGGCCACAACCCACGGGTCTATCTGCGCCACGCCACCGCCACCATGTTCCCCCAGCGGGGTGAGGGCCTGCGTGAGGCGGCGGGCGACTACAACCGCGGAACCAGACTTTGAGCGACGCGTCCGCGCGGCCGGTGGCGCTCGTGCTGCCCTCCAAGCCGCTGCCCGGGTTCATCCTGGCCGACCAGGTCCGCGACCTCTGCACCGCGGCGGGCGTCTCGGCGGTCGACCCGCCCCGGCCGTCCTACGGCGCCGTCAGCCGGCTGCCCCGCCCGCTGGCCGACGCGGTCGGCGGCCGGCAGGGCCGCCGGCTCGCGGGCGCCGCCGCGGCCCGGGGCGAGCGCGTCGCCGCGGTGGTCATCTACCACCCGGCCCAGTACCACGTGGCCCGCGCGATCGTGGCCGCCCACGGTGCGGAGCTCTGGTACTCACGCTGGGACCGCTACGAGGAGACCTACGACGCCTCGCCCCGGCGCCGTCGCCACCTCGCGGCGCTGCACGACGAGGTCGCGCGGGCGGCGGACATCACGTTCGCCTGCTCGGTCGAGCTGCTGCGCCTGGAGCACGAGGCCGGGCGCGAGGCGATCCTGATCCCGCTCTCGGCCGACGACTTCCCGGCACCCGACCCCGGCGGCCGGCTCGCCGTCGTCGCCCTCCCCGGCACCGACGCGGCGTTGCTGGCGCGACTGGCCGAGCACATGCCCGAGCTGGTCCTCCTGGGCGCCGGGGAGGTCCCGGGCGACGGGCCGGACAACCTCGTCGGCCTCGGCCCCCGCACCGCGGCCGAGCTGGACCAGGTCCTGCTCCTGGCCGACGCCGCCCTCGTCGCGGCCGACGGCGACCCGGGCGTCGCTGCATGCGAGCGCCTCGGCCGCCGCGCGATCATCCTCGACCGCGACCTCGCCGGCGTCGCCACCGCGCTGCGTGCGCAGGCCGGCGTCCGCGCCCGTCCCCACGTGTCCGGGCCCGCCGCCGAGCCGACGCTGCAGGACCACCTGCAGCGCCTCGCCATCACCTGACCGCGCGTGCACCCATTGGGCTCCCTGCCCAACCAGTGCACACTCGGTCAGGCGGGTGGGCGGGCGGGCGTGCCGACGACGGTGACGCCCGGCGCGACGTCGGTGACGACGGTCGCACCGGCGCCGACGAACGCGCCCGCACCGATGCGCAGGCCCTGGCGGACGGCGCTGCCGGTGCCGACCGTGGCCCCCGTCCCGACGACGACGTTGCCGGAGACGTTGGCGCCGGGCAGGACGGTCGCGTAGGGCTCCAGGCGGGCGTCGTGGCCGATCGTCGCGCCGTAGTTGACGGTGACGCAGTCGGCCAGCACGACGTCGACGGAGATCACGCTGTGCGGGGCGATGACCACGCCCTCGCGGATCGCCGCGGTCGGGGCCACGACGGCGCTGGGATGGACGATGGCCGGGAAGCTGACGCCGAGCGTCCAGAGCTTCTCCGCCAGCCGCTGCTTGGTGTCGGGGTCGGCGACGCCGAGCGCCACCGCCAGTGGGCCCTCGGCCACGCGGGAGACGATCCAGTCCAGCCCGCCCAACACGGTCGCGCCGGTGCGCTCGGTGCCGTGGGCGGCGGCGTCGTCATCGACATAGCCGAGGACGTCATGGCCGGCGTCCCGCGCCCAGGTCAGCGTCTCGCGGCCGTGGCCGGAGGCGCCGTACACGACGAGCGGGGTCACCCGGCCCCCTCGCCGGAGGGAACCTCGCCGACACCGGCGAAGTCGTCGCCGCCCTTGGGCGGATCCATCGCGATGAGCTTGTTCACGGTGACGAAACCGTATCCGCGCGCCCGGAGCTTCTTCACGATCTTCGGGACGGCGGCCAGCGTCTGCGAGCGCTCACCACCGGCGTCATGCATCAGCACGATCGAGCCGGGCTTCACCGCGGACACCACGTTGTTGACGATCTGGTCGACCCCGGGGCGCGTGTAGTCCTTGGAGTCGACGTCCCAGAGGATCATCGCCATGCCGCGGGCCTTGGTCAGCGCGGCCGTGTCGCTGTTCCAGGCGCCGTAGGGCGGGCGGAACAGGCGCGGGGCCTTCTCGCCGTGCTGCTGCATGATCGTCGCCGTCCGCAGGATCTCCTGCTTCTGCCCGTCGCGGCCCAGCCCGGGCATCGAGGCGTGGTCGTAGGTGTGGTCGCCGATCGTGACGTCGGGCGTCTCGGAGGTCAGCGCGCCGGCCGAGGAGAACTGCTCGAGCATCTTGCCGACCTGGAAGAACGTCGCCGGCACCTTCATCGACTCCAGCGAGGCCAGCAACTGGCCGGTGAACGGGCCGGGGCCGTCGTCGAAGGTCAGCGCCACCCAGCGGTGCGTGCCACCGCCACGGCGGATCGCGCGGCCCTGGCGGGCCAGCTTGTCGACGCCCGTGGCGATCTCGCTGTCGGGATCCGGCTTGGGCAGCACCAGCGGCGCGTTGACCTTCTTCGGGGTCGTGGCGGTGAGCTTCACCGCCTCGGCCTTGCTCTTCGGCGGGTGCCCGAACGGCGGCAGCGTGACGAGCACCAGGGCAAGCCCCAGCGTCGCCAGCACCATCAGCTGGACCGACCGGCGCTCGTACTGCACCAGCCACGACCCGATGAACCCACGGAGGTTCCGCACCACCTCCAAGGGTAGGCGGCCCGTCCTCGGCGCGTCGTGCCACCCTGACGAGCATGCTCGCGGTGCTCTACGACATCCACGGCAACCTGGACGCCCTGCAGCGGACGCTCAGGGACGCCGAGAACGCAGGCGTGGTGGGCTTCATCCTCGGTGGTGACTACTCCGCCTTCGGGCCCCAGCCGCTCCAGACGCTGCAGGCATGCGACGCCCTCGCCCCGCAAGTCATGTTGCGCGGGAACCACGAGCGCTGGCTGACCGACCCCTCCGACCTGCCGCCCAACCCGGCGGTCCCGCAGGCCATCCAGGCCCAGCTCGACGTGTTCGACGAGGTCACCGTCCAGCGCCTCGCGCAGCTCGAGCTGACCCACACGCGCGGCGACACCCTGTTCTGCCATGCCGCGCCCCACACCGACATGGCGTCGTTCCTGCCGGACCCGGCCCCTGCCGACGCGGACCTCCTGGCCGGCGTGACCGCGCGCCGGGTCGTCTTCGGCCACCTGCACGTGCAGTTCCGCCGCTTCGACCAGACCACGGGCATCGAGCTCATCGCGCCGGGAAGCGTCGGGCTGCCGCTCGACGGCGATCCACGTCCCGCCTACGCCCTGCTCGACCCGTCGACCGACGAGCTCGAGCTGCGCCGGGTCGGCTGATCGGGTCAGCCTCCGAAAAAGACGAACTCGCCGGAGGGGGCTAGGTGGCCCCGCCGAGGCCGTAGCCGAGCGCGCCGGGCTCGCGCGGCTCGGAGAAGTAGAAGCCCTGCCCCACATCGCAGCCCAGGGCGCGCAGGCGCTCCAGCTGCGGCAGCTCCTCGATGCCCTCCGCCACGGCCGCGAGACCGAGGGCGTGGGCGAGGGAGACGACGGCCGCCGCGATCGCGGCGCCCTGCTCGGAGCGCGGCAGGTCGCGGATGAACGAGCGGTCGATCTTGACGACGTCGAACGGCAGCAGCTGCAGCGCGCGCAGCGACGAGTAGCCGGTGCCGAAGTCGTCGATGGCCAGGGTGATGCCCAGCGTCTTCAGCTCGGTGAGGACGCGGCCCATGGCCTCCATGTCCTCCATGACCGCGGTCTCGGTGACCTCCAGGCACAGCGACGCCGGGTCGGCGCCGGTCTGGCCCAGGATCGCGCCGACGACGTGGACCAGCTCAGGGTTGTGCAACTGGCGGACCGAGAGGTTCACCGACATCATCATCCGCCGTCCCCCGGCCTCCCAGCGGACCAGCTGGTTGCAGGCCGTCTCCAGGACCCAGGCGCCGAGCTCGTGGATCAGCCCGGTCTCCTCCGCGGCCCCGATGAACTCGTCCGGGCCGAGCAGGCCGCGGTCGGGATGCTGCCAGCGCACGAGCGCCTCGACACCGACGACGTCGCCCGTGGTCATCCGCACCTGCGGCTGGTAGTGCAGGCGCAGCTCATCGCGCTCGATCGCCCGGTGCAGGGCGTGCTCGACCGACATCCGCCGCACCATGCGCTCGCGCATCTCCGCGTCGAAGACCTCGAAGCCTCCGCCCCCGCGCTCCTTGGCGCGGTACATCGCGGCGTCGGCGTCGCGGATGAGGACCTCGGGACGCAGCCCGGGCTCGGCCGCCAGCGCGATGCCGATCGAGGTGTGGACGTAGACCTCCTCGTCGCCGACCTTGAACGGCGCCGTCAGCGAGGCGGACAGCCGCTCGGCCACACGCACGGCGTGGCCGGCGTCGGCGACGTCCTCGCAGAGCACGACGAACTCATCGCCACCGAAGCGCGCGGCGGTGTCCCCGGCGCGCAGGACGCCGGCCAGCCGCTGGGCGACCGCGAGCAGCAGCAGATCGCCGGCCTCGTGGCCGAGGGAGTCGTTGACGACCTTGAAGCGGTCGAGGTCGCAGAACAGCACCGCGACGCTGCGCTCCGAGCGGCCCAGGCGCGTCAGCGCCTGCCCGAGACGGTCGTGGAACAGCGCGCGGTTGGGCAGCCCGGTGAGCTGGTCGTGCAGCGCCAGGTGCGCCAGCTCGACCTCGGCGCGCTTGCGCTCGATGGCGTAGTTGATCGAGCGGGCCAGCAGCTTGGGGTCGGTCTCGCCCTTGACGAGGTAGTCCTGCGCGCCGGCGGCGACGGCGCCGACGGCCAGCTCCTCGTCGGTGCCCCCGGACAGCACGATCACCGGCACGTTCGTGGCGACGGTGCGCACCTGGCCCAGCCCGTCGAGGCCCTGGGCGTCGGGCAGTGAGAGGTCGAGCAGGACGCAGTCGAAGCCGCCGTCGAGCAGCCCGCGGACGCCGTCGGCCAGACGCACGGCGTGGACGATCTCAAAACGCGACGGCGCGACGTCGTCGAGCATCGAGCGGACGAGCAGCGCGTCGCCGCCGTTGTCCTCGACGAGCAGCACCTTGAGCGTGCGCGAGCCGCGCGCGGAGGTCACACCACCGGGGAGCATGCCGATCACCCGTCGTCCTCGGAGCTCGCGTCGGGGAACGTGACGACGAAGGTCGCGCCGCCCCCCGGCGTCCGTTCCACAGCGATGGTGCCGCCGTGGCGCTCGGCGATGCGCGCGCAGATGGCCAGGCCGATGCCGTTGCCCTCGTCTCGTCGCGCGCGTGGAGGCGCTGGAACGGCTTGAAGATGCGCTCGGCCTGGGCGGCGTCGACGCCGATGCCGTCGTCCGCGACGCGGAGCGTGGTGACGGCGAGGTCCTCGTCGCGGTCGGCGGACACGACGACGTGCGTGCCGCGGCCCTCCGGGTGGAACTTCGCCGCGTTGGCGATGAGGTTCTGCAACAGCTGCCCGACCTGCAGCGCGTCGGCGCGCAGCGCCGGGAGCGGCTGGCGCACCTCGATCCGCGCCGACTCCTGCTCGGCCAGCGGACCCAGCGTGCGGGTGACGCCGGTGAGGACCTCGGCGAGGTCGACGTCGGCACGGTCGACGGGCCCGCTGCCGACCCGCGAGTAGCGCAGCAGGTCGTCGATGAGCGCCTTCATCCGGTCGGCGCCGTCGACCGCGTACGCGATGAACTCCCGCGAGCGCTCGTCGAGCTGGTCCCCGCTGCGCCGCACGAGCAGCTCCAGGAAGGACTTG
>CAYUDT010000130.1:0-13045 GCA_964443695.1 uncultured Conexibacter sp.
ACGCGACCTTCATGCCCAAGCCGCTGTTCGGCGAGAACGGGTCCGGCATGCACACCCACATGTCGCTGTTCAAGGACGGCAAGAACGCGATGTTCGACGCCAACGACCCGTACTTCCTGTCCGACGTCGGCAAGGCGTTCATCGCAGGGCAGCTCAAGCACGCCCGCGAGATGTCGTCGATCTTCGCCCAGTGGGTCAACTCCTACAAGCGCCTGGTCCCGGGGTATGAGGCCCCGGTCTACGTCGCCTGGTCGCGCCGCAACCGCTCCGCGCTGGTCCGCGTGCCGCTGTACCACCCGGGCAAGGAGAACGCGACGCGGATGGAGCTGCGCTGCCCCGACCCCGCCTGCAACCCGTACCTGACGTTCGCGGCGCTGCTGCAGGCCGGCCTGGAGGGCGTCGAGAAGGGCTATGAGCTGCCCGAGCCGATGGAGAAGAACCTCTACCACCTGGCCCCGGACGACCGGCGCCGCCTCGGGATCGAGCAGCTGCCCGAGACGCTGGGCGAGGCGATCGAGCTGACCGCCGAGTCCGAGCTGGTGCTCCGCACCCTCGGCGAGCACATGTTCAACCGCTACGTCGAGATCAAGCGGCAGGAGTGGGAGGACTACCGGGTGCAGGTCACCCAGTGGGAGCTGGACCGCTACCTGCCGGTGCTCTGACGCACCGGCAGGGCGCAGGCCGCGGCCTCAGCCGTAGGTCCGCGTGATGCTGAAGCTCAGCGTCCGGCGCGGCAGGGTCTTGGCGTTGTAGACCTTCTGCTGGTCGAGCTGCAGCGTCCAGACGCCGGGGTGCGAGGCTGCCGGCAGGCGCTTGGCCTTCACCGAGAGCGTGCCGCAGTCGCCCTTGGCGATGCCGAAGCGGTAGTTCTTGGCGGTGGTGCCGCGGTAGCGGAAGTGGCCGTAGATCGGCTTGCCCGCGTCGAAGCCGGCGAACTTCCACTGGACGCGTTCGGTGGGGCGGCCGGTGATCGGGAAGTTCGTGTAGAAGAACCCGACGTACTTGATCGACGCGGTCGCGCTCAGCGACGGGTCGGTGTCGTCGCTGGCGCTGAGCTTGCGGGTGACCGGGATGAGCTTGCCGTCGTCGGGGACCGTGACGGTCTCGACGAAGCTGCCGGTGGCGTCGGCCTGCGTCTTGGCCGCGCCGAGCGTCACGGCGCCGTTCGGCGTGAAGCCCGAGCCCTGCACCGACACCTGGGTGCCGGAGCGGGCGCAGGTGGCTGCGGAGGTCGTCAGCTGCGCGGCCGAGGCCGAGGCGAGCGGTGTGAGGGCGCCGGCCAGGGCCAGCGGCACGAGGATGGAACGGTGCATACGTGTGGGAAACGTAGTGGCCGATCCACCATTACGCGGTCTCACATCCGGATCAGCTGAACGTGCGGTAGATCGTGAAGCTCGTCCGGAAGGACGGACGGGTCTTCGCGGAGTAGGACTTCGCCTGGTCGACCTGCAGCGTCCAGGTGCCCCGGCGCGACCGGGCCGGCAGGCGCTTGGCGCGGGTCTTCAGGGTGCCGCAGGCGCCCTTGGCGGTGCCGAAGCGGTAGTTGCGGATCGTCTGGCCGTGGTAGCGGAAGTGGCCGTAGAGCGGCTTGCCCGCGGTGAACCCGGCAAAGCGCCAGACCGCCGTGTCGCTGGGCTTGCCGTTCAGCGGGGCGCTGACGCCGAACTTGACGACCTGGACGGCGACGCTGGCGGTCTCGGCCGGGTTGGCCTCGTTGGTCGCGGTCACCGTGTAGGTGCGCGGCGTGTAGGTCGTGTTGTTGGGGGTGAGCAGCGTGGTCTGGAACGCGCCGGTGGCGTCCGGGAACGCGCTGCGGTCCAGCTCCATGCCCGTGAGCTTGACGGTGCTCTGCGGGGTGAAGCCGCTGCCGACCCACGGCAGGATCTCGTTGTTGGGCAGGCAGGCGCCGGGCGCGGTGAGCGACGCGGCCTGGGCGGCTGCGGGTGCGCCGGCGGCGACGATGGTGAGCGACAGGGCAAGGGTGGAGCGACGTGGCATGACGTCGTCCCTACCCTCAGACGTCCTGCGTCAGTCCGTCGCCGACGGACCTCTCACGATGTCCTCACGCTCGGCATGGTCCTCCTCCAGCGCCAGCGCGCTCGGCCACCAGATCCGGGGGCCCAGGTCGAGCACCAGGGCGGGCACGAGGATCGAGCGCACCACGAACGTGTCGAGCAGGACGCCGAAGGCGATCACGAAGCCGATCTCGGTCAGGAACGTCAGCGGCAGCGCCGCCAGCACCATGAACGTCCCGGCCAGGACGATGCCCGCCGAGGTGATGACGCCGCCCGTCACCGCAAGGCCGCGGATCATGCCCGGCCGGGTGCCGAACTCGCGCGTCTCCTCGCGCACCCGGGCCATGAGGAAGATGTTGTAGTCGACCCCCAGCGCCACCAGGAAGATGAACGCGAACAGGGGCAGCGACGGGTCGGCCCCGGGAAAGCCGAACACGACGTCGTAGACGACCGCCGCGACCCCGAGCGAGGACAGGAAGCTGAGGATCACCGTCCCGATCAGCAGCAGTGGTGCGGTGACCGCGCGCAGGAGCAGCAGGAGGATCACGAAGACGATCACCAGCGCCAGCGGCACCAGCAGCTTCGTGTCCCGCGCGCTGGCGTCGCGCAGGTCGACCTCGACCGCGGTCGGCCCGCCGACCAGCGCCTTCGGGTCGCCCCGGCGCGCCGCCTCCCGTATGCCGGGCACCCGGTCGTAGGCCTTCGTCGAGTAGGGGTCGTCCTTGAAGACGACCGACAGCACCGTCACCCCGTTGCCGCGCTCGCCCGAGGGGAAGACGGCGGCCACGCCCGGCGCCTCCTCGACGAAGTGCTTCACGGCCGCCTCCCGGCCGGGCGTGCGGACGAGGATGTCCCCGGGCGCGCTGGCGCCGGCGGGATAGGCCTTGGCCACCGTCTGCTGCGCCTTCAGCGAGTCCGGCTCGTCACGGAAGGAGTTGCTCTGGGTCAGGCCGTCGGAGAAGTTGAGCAGGCCGCCCGCGAAGACGAGCAGCAGCAGGCCGGTGGTCATCCAGACGCGCCGCGGGTTCGTGGCGATCCGCTCACCCAGGCGCCGCCAGACACCGTGCGTCTCGTCGTTGCCCTCGTCGCCGAAGTGGGGGACGAAGGGCCAGAAGGGCTTGCGCCCCACGGCGGTCAGCAGCGCCGGCAGCAGCGTCAGCTGGGCCAGCAGCGCCACCACGATGGCCAGCGCGCCGGTCGGTCCGAGCCCCGCGGTGCCGTTGACCTTGGCCAGCGTCAGCGACATCAGCGTCGCCGCCACCGTCAGGCCCGAGGCGATAATGGCCGGGCCGGCGCGCCGCAGCGCGAGCTGCATCGCCTCGTGCTTGTCCTCGTGGGTCCGCAGCTCCTCCCGGTATCTGGCCACGAGCAGCAGCGCGTAGTCGGTGCCCGCGCCCAGCACGAGGACCGAGAGGATCGACGACGACTGGCCGTTGACCGTCGTGCCGAGCTGGGTCAGGCCGTAGCCGGCCGAGCGCGCGGTCAGCTCGGACACCACGACCGCCAGCATCGGGAAGAACCAGAAGAACGGGCTGCGGTAGATGAGGATCAACAGGAAGAAGACCAGGGAGACCGCGGCCAGCAGCAGCGTCCCGTTGATCGACTCGAACACCTTCACCGCATCGGCGCTGATGCCCGCCGGTCCGCCGACCTGCGCGGTCAGCCCGTCCTTCGTGGCGGCCTCGGCGACCTCGCGGTAGGCGTCGATGGGGTCGGTCAGGTTCTCGGACTTGCCGTTGCCCTTGATGGTGTTGACCAGCAGGGCCGTCGAGCCGTCCTTGGAGCGTTCGCCCCGGACGAAGTCCGTCGTGTTGCGGAAGTCCAGCCGGTTGAGCTTGGCGAGGTCGCCGCTGATCTGGGCCTCGTCGGCCCGGGTGAGCCTGCCGTCGCGGTGGTAGACGACCACGGTCGCGGCGGTGTCGCCGCCACGGAGCTTCTTGGTGATGTCCAGCGCGTGGGTCGACTCCACGTCGCCGGGCAGGAACGAGGCGGAGTCGTTCTTCTCGGCGTCCTGGAACTTGCCGGGGAGGTTGAGTCCCATGAACACCGCCATGAGGACGAACCAGACGGCAAGGACGATCCATTTGCCGCGGCGGGTGCCGGGCAGCTCGATGAGGCGGCGCACCAGCTTCAGTCAAGCAGAGCGCGCAGTTCTTCGGCTGACCGCACCGGCGCGCGGCAGGCGAAGTGCTCGCAGACGTAGGCGGCCGGGCGGCCGTCGATCGCGTCGCGGCCCGCCAGCAGCGGCGTGACGTCGGAAGGGCCGTCGCTGACGGCCAGCACCAGGCCTGGGCGCGGCCGC
The DNA here is from genome assembly GCA_964443695.1 of uncultured Conexibacter sp. Classification (GTDB taxonomy): domain Bacteria; phylum Actinomycetota; class Thermoleophilia; order Solirubrobacterales; family Solirubrobacteraceae; genus Paraconexibacter. Next base: position 4,318 of record CAYUDT010000130.1, read on the forward strand.
TCGCGGACCACCGCGGTCAGCGCGTCGCGCTCGGGTCCGGGCGGGCCGACGATGGCCACCTCGCGGGGCGGGCGCAGGTACTCATCCAGGGCCTGCAGCAGGTGCGCGAAGGCGCCAGGATGCTGGGCGGCCAGCGGGGCGACGAGCCGGATCTGGCGCTCCGCGGCCGCGGCGTAGCGCGGCGTGCCCGTCAACGCGCTCAGGCGCAGCAGGCCCAGGGCGGCGGACGCGGCGCCGGACGGCAGCGGGTGGTCCTCGAGGTCCTTGCGGCGTACCAGCAGCGCCTCGGCGTCGTCGGCGGTGCTGAAGAAACCGCCGTGCTCGGCGTCCTCGAAGTGGGTCAGGACCACGTCGGCGAGCGCCTCGGCCTGCGTCAGCCACGCGGGGTCGCCGTCGGCCTCGTAGAGGTGCAGCAGGCCCTCCACCCAGAAGGCGTGATCGTCGAGGTAGCCGTCGAGCTGCGCCCGGCCGTCGTTGTAGGTCCGGCGCAGACGGTGGCCGTCTGCGGTCATGTGGCCCAGGACGAACGTCGCGGCCTGCCGCGCGGCGGCCACGTAGTCGGCGCGCCCCAGCACGGCACCGGCCTCGGCCAGGACGCCGGCGAGCAGCCCGTTCCAGGCGGCCAGCCGCTTGTCGTCGGTGGCGGGGCGCACGCGCGTGGCATCGCGGTGGGCCAGGAGCCGGGCGGTGATGCCGGCCGGGTCGTCGGGGCGCGGCCCGCGGTCCTCCAGGACGTTCAGGCCCCGCAGCTCGGGGTGGTGCGGATCGACGAAGTTGCCCTCGTCGGTGGCGCCGAACCACAGCAGCGCCTGCGGCGCGTCGGCACCGAGCACCTCGCGCAGCTCGGTCGTCGTCCAGACGTAGAACCTGCCCTCGACGCCCTCGGAGTCCGCGTCCAGCGCGCAGGAGAAGCCGCCCTCCGGACCGCGCATCTCGCGCAGCGCCCAGTCCAGCGTCTCGGTGCACACGCGGCGGTGGTCCTCATCACCGTGGTGCTGCCAGGAGTGCAGGTACGCCCGGGCCAGCAGCGCGTTGTCGTAGAGCATCTTCTCGAAGTGGGGGACCGTCCATGTGGCGTCGACGCTGTAGCGCGCGAAACCGCCGCCCACCTGGTCGTACATGCCGCCCGAGGCCATCGAGGTCAGCGTGTAGCGGGTCATGCGCGCCTCGCCGCGGCGCATCAGGAAGAGCAGCGTCGAGGCCGGCGGGAACTTCGGCGCGGTGCCCCAGCCGCCGTTGACGCTGTCGTAGCCCTCACGCAACCGGGCGACCGCCGTGTCGAGGATCGCCTCCTCGAGGTCGTCACCAGAGGGCCGTAGGCGCGCGCCGCCGCTGAGCCGCTCCGTGATGGAGGCGGCCTTGACGCGGATGTCGTCCTTGTCCTCGCTCCAGGCGCGGGCGACCGCCTGGAGGATCTGGCCCCAGGACGCCAGGCCCTGGCGCGGCTGCGGCGGGAAGTAGGTGCCCGCGAAGAACGGGACCTGCTCGGGGGTCAGGAAGACGTTGAGCGGCCAGCCGGCCTGGCCGGTCATCGCCTGGCAGGCGTCGAGGTAGATCGCGTCGACGTCGGGCCGCTCCTCGCGGTCGACCTTCACGCACACGAAGTGCTCGTTCATGAACGCCGCGGTGGCGGCGTCCTCGAAGGACTCGCGCTCCATGACGTGGCACCAGTGGCAGGCGCTGTAGCCGATGCTCACGAGCAGCGGCTTGTCGGCGTCCTCGGCGCGTTGGAGCGCGGTGGCGCCCCAGGGCAGCCAGTCGACCGGGTTGTCGGCGTGCTGGCGCAGGTACGGCGAGGTCTCCTGCGCCAGCGCGTTGGGCATCAGCGCGTGACGATCGGCAGGTGGTCCAGGGCCTTCGTCAGCGACGGCCACGCCTGCAGTGCCGCCCACGCGTTCAGGCCGGTGCCGGCACCGGCGCTGCGCGCGAAGCTGCCCGAGAACCGCTTGTTGCCGAGCTTCCCGGAGACCCGGCCGGTCTTGGAGATCGTGATCTTGCCCTTCGCCGCCTTGGCGCCGCCGACGGTGAACCTCGAGGTGCCGTTGCGGTTGAAGATGCCGCTGACCGCGACGCCGGGGACGTACTGGTAGCCGTGCAGGGTCGACTTCGTGGGGCTGCTCACGGAGATGTAGCCGCCGCGCAGACCACCGACCCGCTTGGGAGCCGTGTGGTAGGCGATGGCGTCGCCGGCGATCTGGCGGCGCGCGTCGTCGACGGTGGCGAGGATCGCGCGGAACGTCCGACCGGGCAGACCGCTCGTGCCCTTCAGCGGCACGACCTTGCTGATCGACAGCGGCGGGCGCGGGGTCGGGTGGTACCAGTCCTCGGTCTCGCCGCACTGCTGGGCCGCCTGGCCGGCGAAGAACGCCGCGACCGCGCGGTCACCGCAGTCGGTGAACTCGGTGCTGAGGACCGAATGGCCGGTGTGCGGGACGGTCACCAGTTGCGAGCCCGGGATCTTGGCCTGGACCGCGGCGGCGTCCTCGATCGGCGTGCGCAGGTCGGCGCGACCATCGAGGATCAGCGTCGGCACCTGCGGCAGCGTCAACGGCGCCGCGGCGGCCGGCGACGCCGGCGGGTAGGTCAGGCAGAAGGTCGGGATCTGGCTCAGCGCGGGGGCGAAGCTGAACGGGTCGAAGTTGCCGGCCCGGACCGCGTTGAGGATCTCGGTGCGGTGCTGGTCCTTGCCGGCGCCCCGCGTCCACGGGATCGTCGTCTCCTCGCACGTCGTGACGAGGAACAGCGCGTCCGAGGAGGCGTCGGGATTGGCCTGCCGCGGCTGCATGCTCAGGTTCGAGAGCCCCGCGGCACGGGCGCTGAGGCGCAGGATCGGCTTGGGATCCCCGGTCAGCGCGGCGCGGACGGACCCGGGCAGCTCGGCGCGCAGGGTCGGGTTGAGGTCGCCGGTCTCGAGGATCGCGAACAGGCCGGTCTCGCCGAGGGTGGCCCGGTAGGAGCGTCCGTCGGGGCCGATGACCGGGCCGCTGATGGGCTTCTTGGCGAGCTTCGCCGCGAGCTTGCGGACGTCGCCCACGGGGTCGGCGGCGATGCCGGTGCACTCGCCCCCCGCGCAGAGCTCGGTGAGCACGCGCTTGACGGCGGCGAACGTCGTGTCCTGGAAGACGTCGACGCCCTCCGGGCCGACGACGGAGTCGAGCACCAGGCCGCCGGTCGTCGCCGGGTGCGCGGCCGCGTAGGCCTCGGCGACGTAGGTGCCGTAGGAGACGCCGTACAGCCAGACCTTCGCGTAGCCGCCGTCGATGCGGATGCGCTCGATGTCCTCGACGGAGTCGACCGTCCGGAAGAACGCGCGCGCGGGGCCGACCTGGTTGGCGCACGTCGCCGCCCCGGCGCCGGTGCCGAGGCCGGCCGCGGTGCAGCGCAGCGGGTTGGATCTCCCCGTGCCGCGCTGGTCGTAGACGATGAGGTCGCGGTTGGCCAGCCCCGGCTTGAGGACGCCGTAGAAGGACCGCACCAGCGGCGTGGCGGCCTGACCGGGGCCACCGGCCAGCGCGATCACCGCCTCCCTGCCGGGGTTGGTGTCCGCGCGCAGGCGCGAGACGTTGAGGTTCAGCGTCGTGGCCGAGGCGCCGCTGTAGTCCAGCGGGACGGGCAGCGTGGCGCACTCCAACGGGGATGGGCTGCAGGGCGAGAAGGTCGCGGCGGCGTGCGCACCGGCGGGGGCGAGTGCAAGGGCGGCGACGGCGCTGAGCAGGGCGGGGCGAAGTCGAGGAATGCCTCAAACGGTACCCGCCATGGCAGGTGCCACCGTCGCAATGCCGTGTCGTCCGCTGCAGCGGTGGGGGCGGGTGCGGGCGGACGTTAGTCTCACGGTCATGTCCCTTGACCGTGAGACCGTCACCGCCGTCGGCGCCCCAGCGGCGGCCGGGCCCTACTCGCACGCCGTGAAGTCCAACGGGCTGCTGTTCTGCAGCGGCCAGGTGCCCCTGGACGCCGACACGGGCCAGCTCGTGGGGGACGACATCGGGGCGCGCACGCGCAAGTGCCTGGAGAACCTCGAGTCGGTCTGCGCGGCCGCGGGGGCATCGCTGCGTGACGCGGTGCGCTGCGGCATCTTCGTGACGGACATCTCGCAGTTCGCCGCCGTCAACGAGGCCTACGGCGCGTACTTCTCGGCGGACCCGCCGGCGCGCTCGACGGTCGGCGTCGCGGCGCTGCCGCTGGGCGCCGACGTCGAGATCGAAGCCATCGTCGCGCTGTCGAGCTGAGCGCGGATGCCGGTCTCCGCAGCGGAGGTCGCGCGGGCACGTGAGGCGATCGCCGACGTCGTCCGCCATACGCCGATCCTGCCGTCGGCGACGCTGTCGGAGCGCTTCGACGCGGATGTCGTGCTGAAGGCGGAGTCGCTACAGCGGACCGGCGCCTTCAAGATCCGCGGCGCGCTGAACAAGCTGACCGTGCTCGGCGCGGAGGGCTGCGCGGCGGGTGTCGTGTGCGGCAGCGCCGGCAACCACGCGCAGGCGCTGGCGATGGCTGCGCGTGAGCGGGGTGTGCGCTGCGAGGTCTACATGCCCGACGAGGCGCCGATCGCCAAGGTCGAGGGCGCCGAGGCGCTGGGCGCCGTGGTGGTGCAGGGCGGGGCGATGGTGGACGACTGCGTGCGCGCCGCGCAGGCCCGGGCGGCTGAGGCGGGCATGGCGTTCGTGCACCCGTTCGACGACGCCGACGTCATCGCGGGCCAGGGCACGTTGGGCCTGGAGCTGCTGGAGGACCTGCCGTCGCTGGCGTGCGTCGTCATCCCCGTCGGCGGTGGTGGGCTGGCGTCGGGCGTGGCGATCGCGGTGAAGTCGGCGCGGCCGGACGTGCGCGTCGTCGGGGTGCAGGTGGCCGACCGCGCGCTGACGATCGCGGACGGCATCGCCGTCAAGCACCCGGGGGAGCTGACCTCGGTGCTGCTCGACGAGTGGCTCGACGACCGCGTGGTCGTGGGGGAGGACGACATCGCGGAGGCGATCGTCCTGCTCATGGAGAAGGCCAAGCTCGTGGTCGAGGGCGCAGGAGCGGTGGGCGTCGCGGCGCTGCTGTCGGGCGCGGTGGTGCCGCCCGCGTCCGGCACCACCTGCGTGGTGCTCAGCGGCGGCAACGTCGACGCCGGCCTGCTGCACGTGGTCGCCCGCCGGCACGAGACCGAGGCGGGGCGCCGCATGGCGCTGTTCACCCGCGTGCCGGACCGGCCGGGGGCCCTGGCGCAGTTGCTCGACGTGGTCGCGCAGACCGGGGCGAACATCGTCGACGTGCAACACCTGCGGGAGGGCGTCGACCTGCACGTGCGCGAGACCGCCGTGCAGCTCGTGCTGGAGACCCGCGGCCGCCTTCACGCCGACGCGGTCCGCGCCGCCGTCGCCGGTGCCGGCTACGTCGCCACCGACATCGCCACCTGACCCGCCCTCCCGGGCCAGAACGCATGGATTGCCACGGCTTCCCGTGGCCATCCACACGTTCACCGCCACGGGCATGAAACGCTGCGTTGCATCTGATGCAACAGGGCGTTACATTGCCGGGTCATGAGCGGCCGGCCGAGCACGAGCGACGCGGAGATCTTCCGGGCGACCCGGGCGGTGCTGGAGCGGCACGGGTACGCCGAGGCGACCGCGGACCGGATCGCCGACGAGGCCGGAGTGTCGCGCGTGACGTTGCACCGCCGCGGGCTGAGCAAGGACGCGCTGCTCGGCCGCCTCGTGGAGCAGGCGACGGCCGACTACCGGGAGGCGCTGGCGCCCGCGGTCGCGTCCGCCGACACGGCGGCGGTCCGGCTGACCGTGGCGCTCAACGTGCTGTGCACCGAGGCCGAGCGCAACCTCACGCTGCTGCTCGCCCTGCGCGCGCAGGCCGACAGCGTCTTCCACGAGCCCAAGGGTGAGCTGACCCGCAGCGTCTTCACCGAACCGCTGGAGGAGATCCTGCGCGCGGGCGACGGCACGCTGCAGGACGTGGCCGACCCGTCGGAGACCGCGACGGTGCTGTTCAACCTCGTCGGCCAGACCTACCTGCACCTGCGGACCGGCCATGGCTTCTCGGCGGAGCGGGCGCGGCGGTCGGTCACCGACATCGCGCTGTTCGGGGTGCTGGCGTGAGCCGGCAGCCCTACGTCACCGCGGCCGGCTTCCGCGTCCTGACCCCGCTGTACGACACGGTCGTGCGGCTCACGATGCGCGAGCCGCACTGGCGGCCGCTGCTGGTCGAACAGGTGCTCGACGGCCTTGCGCAGGACGGGGTGATCGTCGACGTCGGCGCCGGGACGGGGGCGTTCGCGATCCCCCTGGCCCAGCGCGACCGGCGGGTCATCGCCGTCGACGGCGACGAGGACGTCCGCGCCATCGCGCGTCGCAGGCCCGGCGCGCAGCTCGTGGACTGGCGTGACGGCCTGGCCACGGCGCTGCCGGTGGGCGACGGCGAGGCCGACCGCGTGGTGATGTCGCTGCTGCTGCACCACCTCGACGCCGCTGCCACGGCCCAGGCGCTGGCCGAGGCCCGCCGCGTCCTGCGACCCGGCGGGCGGTTGCACATCGCCGACTGGGGGCGCCCGCACGACCCGCTGATGCGCGCGAGCTTCGGCGTCCTGCAGCTCATCGACGGCGTCGCCGGCACCCGCGACCACGTCGCCGGACGGCTGCCCGGGCTCGTGGCGCAGTCCGGGTTCGGCAGCGTGGCCGTCACCCGGCGCCTGCGCACCGCCTTCGGCTCCCTCGAGGTGCTCACGGCCCGTTGACCCGCGGCCGGTCGGCCGGCGCGAGCGCGAGCTCGGGCGCAGACGCCGGCAGCGGCCGGCCGCTACAGCGGGGTGACGTAGGCGCCGCTGATGCCGCCGTCGACGAGGAACGTCGACGCGGTCATGAACGACGACTCGTCCGACGCGAGGAAGAGCACGCCGTTGGCGATCTCCTCGGCCTTGCCGAAGCGGCCCATCGGCACGTGGATCAGCCGGCGCGCGGCCCGCTCGGGGTCCTTGGCGAACAGCTCGCGCAGCAGCGGCGTGTCGACCGGCCCGGGGCACAGCGCGTTGACGCGCACGCCCGACCGGGCGAACTCGACGCCCAGCTCGCGCGAGAGGGCCAGCACGCCGCCCTTGGAGGCGGTGTAGGAGATCTGCGAGGTCGCCGCGCCCATGATCGCCACGAACGACGCGGTGTTGATGACCGAGCCGCGGCCCTCGGCGGTCTGGAGCAGGTGCGGGATGCCGTACTTGCAGCAGAAGAAGACCGACTTGAGGTTGACGTCCTGCACGCGCTGCCAGGCCTCGTAGGAGGTGTCGAGCACGGAGGCGTCGTCGTCGGGGGAGATGCCGGCGTTGTTGAAGAGCACGTCGATGCGGCCGTAGTCGGCCCGCACCTTCGCGTACATGTCGATGATGGCCTGCTCGTCGGTGACGTCGACGGCGAGCGCCAGGTCGCCCGGCGCGCCCTCCGCCAGGTCGACGCCGACCACGGTGGCGCCCTCGCGCTGGAACACCTCGACGGTTGCCGCTCCGATGCCTCCTGCCGCGCCGGTGACGACGGCGACCTTGCCTTCCAGACGACCCATTCCTGTTCTCACTCCTGCGTTCGGTAGTAGACGGTCTTGACCTCGGTGTACGCGTCCGTCGCGTGCGGTCCCAGTTCGCGTCCGTACCCGGACTGCTTGAAGCCGCCGAACGGCGTCGTCACCCGGACCGAGGAGTTCGAGTTGATGGAGAGGTTGCCGCTCTCCAGGGCGCGGGCCACCCGCAGCGCCTTGGCGCCATCACGCGTCCAGACCGAGCCGCTCAGCCCGTAGATGCTGTCGTTGGCCAGCGCGATCGCCTCGGCCTCGTCGCGGAACGGGATGACGCAGGCGATGGGCCCGAAGATCTCATCGACGGCGGCCCGCGACCGCGGGTCGACGGGGTGCAGGATCGTCGGGGCGAACCAGTGCCCAGGCCCGTCGGGCGCCGAGCCGGCAAACGCGACCGGCGCCCCGTCCTCGAGGAACGACGCGACCGACGCGCGGTGCGACGCGCTGATCAGCGGCCCCATCTCGGTCGCCTCGTCCAGCGGGTCGCCGACCTTGATCGCGGTGACCGCGGGTTGCAGCGCGGTGAGGAACTCGTCGACGGCGCTCGCCTCGACGAGGATGCGCGAGCGCGCGCAGCAGTCCTGGCCGGCGTTGTCGAACACCGCCCACGGGGCGGCGTTCGCGGCCGCCGTGATGTCCGCGTCGGCGAAGACCACGTTGGCCGACTTGCCGCCGAGCTCCAGCGTCACGCGCTTGATCGACTGCGCCGCGCCGGCCGCGATCGACGCGCCGACCTCGGTGGAGCCGGTGAAGGCGATCTTGCCGACGTCGGGATGCTCGACCAGCCGCTGCCCGCACGTCGAACCCGGCCCGACGACGACGTTGACGACGCCCTCGGGCAGCCCGGCCTCCAGGGCCAGCTCACCGAACCGCAGCGCGGTCAGCGGCGTCAGCTCGGCGGGTTTGAGCACCAGCGTGTTGCCCGCCGCCAGCGCCGGCGCCATCTTCCAGCAGGCGATCGCCAGCGGGAAGTTCCAGGGCGTGATCAGCCCGACGACGCCGATCGGCTCGCGGAAGGTCATCACGATGCCGCCATCGGCGGGGATCGTGTCGCCCAGCAGCCGCTCCGGCGCCGCGCTGAAGTAGCGGAACGTCGCGATCGCCCCGCCGATCTCGCCGCGCGCCGCGCCGATCGGCTTGCCGGCGTTGCGGGCCTCCAGCACCGCGAGCTCCTCGT
>CAYUDT010000131.1:0-12946 GCA_964443695.1 uncultured Conexibacter sp.
GTCGCAGTGGTCGTACACCGCGATCTCGGCCCGCGACAGCCGGCACCCGTCGATGATCGACGCGTGGTTGAGCTCGTCGCTGAAGACGGTGGCGCGGCCCGGGCCGACCTGCGCGAGCGACTGGATCACGCCGACGTTCGCGAGGTAGCCGGAGCCGAACAGCACCGCGTCCTCGGTGCCCTTGAGGGCGGCGAGGCGCTCCTCGAGGCGGCGGTGGATCGTCATCGTCCCGCTCACGAGCCGCGATGCGCCCGCCCCGACGCCCCAGCGCAGCGCCGCCTCGGAGGCCGCCTCCGTGACGCGCGGGTGGTCGGCCAGCCCGAGGTAGTTGTTCGAGCACAGCAACATGACGGGCTTGCCGTCCAGCACGACGCGACCGCCCTGCGGCCCCGAGACGAGGCGCATCCGGCGGTACAGGCCGGACTCGCGCAACTCCTCCAGGCGGGCGGCGATCTCGCTCATCGCGCGATCAATGCCCGAACGGCATGCCGGAGGTGACCGCCGGCTCGGCCGGTCGGTCCGCGTCGCCGGGCCAGCGGTTCGGCGCCCCGTCGGGACGCGGCGGGATGACCTTGTCCTTCTTGACGTACCGCAACTGCGACGCCGGGTCCCAGAGCTTGATCTCGATGCCTGCGCTCTCGGCGTCGGCGCGCGTGTCGAGATAGTCCTCGACGACGTCCGGGGTCTCGCCCTCGAGCCAGCCGTCGCGGTTGTCCGGACGCGGGTTGGCGCCGTTGTCCTCCTGGCGGGCGATGTTGAGCCCGAGGTTCTCGAACATCGCGCGGTCCTCGGTCGGCGTGTTGCCGAGCGTCGTGAGGAAGTTGCCCATCATCACGCCGTTGAGCCCGGCCTTGACGGCCAGCGGCTGCAGGTCGCCGATGTTCTCGACGCGGCCGCCGCAGAGGCGGAACAGGGCCTCCGGGAGGATCAGCCGGAAGATGGCGATCCACTTCACGGCCTCCCACGGATCCATGTAGTCGCGGTCGCCGAACTTCGTGCCCGGGCGCGGGTTGAGCAGGTTGATCGGGACCGACGTCGGGTTGATGCGCGACAGCTGGAAGGCCATCTCGACGCGCTGCTCGCGCGACTCCCCGAGGTTCAGGATGCCGCCGACGCACGTCTCCAGCCCGGCCTCCTCGACGGCCTGGATCGTGCGCAGCCGCCCCTCGTAGCGCACCGTGGAGGACACCTCGGGGTAGTAGGACTCCGCGGTCTCCACGTTGTGGTGGACGCGCTGGATGCCGGCGTCCTTCAGCTGCTTGGCGCGGGTGACCGACATGTGGCCGACCGACGCGCAGCGCTTGAGGTTCGTCTCCTGCGCGACGAGGCGGGCGCCCTCGAGGATCTTCTCGAAGTCGCGCTTGGACAGGCCCTGGCCCTGCGTGACCATGCAGAACCGGTGCGCGCCCGCGGCCTCGGCCGCCTTCGCGTGCTCGAGGATCTGCTCGGGCTCCATCATCGCGTGCATCGGCGTCTCGGACTCCGCGAAGCGCGACTGGGCGCAGAAGCCGCAGTCCTCGGCGCAGCCGCCGGACTTGGCGTTGACCAGCGAGCAGAGGTCCGTGGAGTCACCGAACTGGTCCTGCCGCGCCGCCCACGCCCGCTCGACCAACGCCTCGATCTCGGCGTGGTCCTCGATTTCCCCAAGGGTCAGGGCTTCCTCGCGCGAGATGAGCGGCGGCATGGCCCGGCACGATGTCACCGGGTCCGGATGGCAAGCAACGGGTGGGATGTCGAACCTGGGTACAAGGACGTACCATCGACCCGATGGCCACGCAGACGATGCCGCTCACCCGGGGGTCCGCCACCGCGCTCGCCGCCGCGATCCGCAGCGGGCAGACCACCAGCCGCGAGGTCGTCGCGGCGCACATCGCCCGCCTCAAGCTCGTCAACCCCACGATCAACGCGATCGTCATGGACCGCTATGACGCCGCCCTGCAGGACGCCGACGCGGCGGACGCCCGCATCGCGAAGGCGGCGCCGGACGACGTCCTGCCGCCGTTCCTCGGCGTCCCCTGCACGATCAAGGAGTCGATCCAGTACGCCGGCATGCCCAACTGCGCAGGCGTGATGCACCGCAAGGACTTCCGCTGCGAGACGACCGCACCGGTGGTCGAGCGCGTCCTGCGGGCCGGCGCGATCCCGCTCGGGGTGACCAACACCTCCGAGGCGACGATGTGGATCGAGTCGTTCAACCGCGTCTACGGCCGCACCCGCAACGCCTACGACCCGCGCCGCATCGCGGGCGGGTCGTCCGGGGGAGAGGGCGCGGCGGTCGGCTCCGGCGGCGCGCCGTTCGGCATCGGCAGCGACATCGGCGGCTCGATCCGCCTGCCCGCGTTCTTCAACGGGGTCTTCGGGCACAAGGCCTCGCAGGGCGTCGTCCCCAACACCGGCCAGTGGCCGGAGTCCGACGGGGACGCCGAGCTGATGCTCACGATCGGCCCGCTGGCGCGGCGCGCCGAGGACCTCATGCCGCTGCTGAAGGCGATCGCCGGACCGGACGGCAGCGACCGCCGCGCCCGCGCGGTGCAGCTCGGCGACCCGCAGGACGTCGCGCTCGACGGCCTCACCGTCGTCATCCCCACGCACGCCTCGTTCGTCCCGGCGACCAAGGAGATGAACGCCGCGCGCGACGCCGCGGCCGATGGGCTGCGCCGGGCGGGGGCCCACGTCCGCGAGGAGCCGTTGAAGGCGCTGCGCCGCGCGCTGGAGCTCTACCTCAACGCGCTGTCGGACGGTGCGGGCGCCATCACACCCGGCCACATGCTCGTGCCCGACGGCGACCTGCCCAAGACCTTCCGCCGGGCCTGGCGCAACCGGCGCGACGAGCACACCCCGGCGATGCTCCTGCTGCTGTTCGCAGAGCTGTTCACGCGCGGCATGCCGAAGGGACGCATCACCAGGCTGCACGCCGCCGCCGACGCGCTGCGGCGCGAGGTGGAGGGCGTCATCGGCGACGGGGTGCTGCTCAACCCGCCGCACCCGCGGGTCGCCCCGCGGCACGGCAGGACCGTCGGGCGCCCGTGGGTCATCACCCCGGTGGCGACCTTCAACCTGCTCGGCCTGCCCGCCACGGTCTGCCCCCTCGGGCTCAACGCCGAGGGCCTGCCCACCGGCGTGCAGGTCGTCGCGGGCCGCGACCGCGACCACGTGTCGATCGCCGTGGCGCTGGAGCTGGAGCGCCAGTTCGGGGGCTGGGTCCCGCCATCGGGCGCCTGAGCGGCCCGGAATTGGGGACGGCGCGAATACCAAGAAGTGGGGATTACCGCGACGCCGAGTCGTCCCTACTCTTCCCCGTATGCCCGTGGCAGGCGGGCGCTCCTCCAGCACATGCTCCTCGCGGACCACACCTCAAGCAGCGCTCCCCGCGTCTTCCTCTGCGACGACGTCGCGGCGTTCCGCACGCTGATGCGCTTCACGCTGGAGGAGGCGGGGTGCACCATCGTCGGCGAGGCGGCCGACGGCAGCGCCGGGATCGACGGCGTCGCCGAGACCCAGCCCGACGTCGTCCTGCTCGACCTGGCGATGCCCGGCACCGACGGGCTGACCGCGCTGCCGCGCATGCGCGAGGTCTCACCGGGCACGCGCGTGGTGATCCTCTCGGGCTTCACCGCGGAGGGCATGAGCGAGGAGCTCCTCTCGCGCGGGGCGACGGCCTACCTGGAGAAGGGCACCGACCTCGACGAGGTCATCGGCGTCGTGCACACGGTCGCCGCCGGCAGCACCGTCCGCGTCGCCTAGCGATAGGCCAGCAGCTGCGCGGCGAGCTCGCGCGGGTGCGACAGCGACAGCACGTGGCCCCCGGGCAGCACGTCCGGCTCGGCCCGCAGGCGCTCGCGCACGATGCGCCGCTGGAACTCCAGGGGGAAGAAGACGTCGTCGGCGCCCGCGATGGCGTGGGTCGGGACGTCGGGGACCCGCTCCAGCGCGACGCGCATGATGCCCCCGCCCTGCTCGACCTCCTCGGTCCCGGCGACGACGTCCGCGGGGACGCCGTTGAGGAAGACCTCGACCATGTCCTGCTCGGTCCACGTGTCCATCGGCCCGCGCGCCGCGGTGACCGGGGCGAACGCCTCGTCGTGCCGGGTGTTGGCCCACCAGGCGCCCGGAGTCTCGCCGGCCAGCGGGATCATGCCGTTGAGGTGGACGAGCGCCCGCACGTCGGCCGCCCGCCGCGCGGCGACCTCGGCCGCGGTGAACGCGCCGATCGACTGGCCCACGACCACGAGGTCGGCCCGGTCACCGACCACCTCCAGCACCGCCTCGGCGTACTCCGGCAGCGCCGCGGTGTCCGACCCGCACGGCAGGACGGGGGTGACGACGGCGTGCCCGGCCGCCTCGAGCAGCGGCCGGACCAGCCGCCAGATCGGAGGCCCCGAGCCGGCGCCCGGGATGAGGACGAGGGTCACCATTCCGCCACCAGCGGCGCGTGGTCGGACGGCTTGGAGCCCTTGCGGAAGTCGCGCTCGATGGCGCAGCGGGTCAGCCTGGCCGCGATGTCCTCGGACACGCAGATGAGGTCGATGCGCAGGCCCAGGCCCTTGTGGAAGTGGCCGGCGCGGTAGTCCCACCAGGTGAACTGCTGGGCGGGCAGCGGGTGGACGTCGCGGTAGGCGTCGACCAGGCCGCCGGCATCGAGGACCTCCTGCATCGCGGCGCGCTCGGCCGGCGTCACGTGCGTCTGCCCGGCGAACGCGTCGACGTCGTAGACGTCGGCGTCGTCCGGGGCGACGTTCATGTCGCCGGCGATGACCAACGGCAGCCCGGTAGCCCTCAGCGCGGCGGCGCGCTGTCTCATCGCGGCGAAGAACGTGAGCTTCTGCGTGAACCATTCGCTGTCGACCTCGCGGCCGTTGACGACGTAGACGCTGGCGCAGCGGATGCCGTCGACCGTCGCCTCGACCCAGCGCGCCTCGTCGACGGCGACCTCACCCGGCAGGCCGAGCACGACGTCGCCCACCTCCGCGCCGGCCTTCGCGAGGATCGCGACACCCGCCCACCGGCCGGCCGAGTGGTGGACGGCCTGATAGCCGGCCTGCGCGAGCTCGGCCTCCGGGAACGCGTCCGGGTTGCACTTGGTCTCCTGCAGGAACAGCACGTCCGGAGCGTGCATGTCCAGGAATTCGAGGACGCGGGGCAGGCGGGCCCCGAGGGAGTTGACGTTCCAGGTGACGACGCGCATCGGTCTGAGCACTCTTTCAGGCGGCGATCAGTCGCTACGCGACAGGTCTTTGGAAAGCGTTTATCCATGGGGCTACTCTGGGTGACACACCATGCTGCTCTATCTGGCACTCACCATCCCGTTCCTCATCCTCGGCTTCGCCGTCCAGGCGTGGCTGAAGCGCACCTTCGGCGAGCAGTCGCAGGTGCCGGTGCAGGTCGGCATGTCCGGCGCGGAGGTCGCGCGCCGCATCCTCGACAGCAACGGCCTGCACGGCGTTCCCGTCAAGCCGTCGCCCGGTGGCCCGCTCTCGGACCACTACGACCCGCGCGAGCGCGCGGTCTACCTCTCCGAGCCCGTGTTCGCGGGCCGCAGCGTCGCCGCCCTTGCCGTCGGCGCCCACGAGGTCGGCCACGCGATCCAGCACCAGCAGGCCTACGCGCCGCTGGCCGCTCGCTCGGCGATGTTCCCGGCCGTGTCCATCGCGTCGAGCTCCTGGATCTACCTGCTGCTGATCGGCGCCTTCGCGCAGATCACCGGCCTGGTCCTGCTGGCCATCGCGCTGTACGCGATCGTCGTCCTGTTCCAGCTGGTCACGCTGCCGGTCGAGTTCGACGCCTCGCGTCGCGCTGCGGTCCAGCTGCGCACGATGGGCCTGGTCAGCGACACCGAGTCCGGCGGGGTCCGCAAGGTCCTCACCGCCGCGGCGCTGACCTACGTCGCGGGCGCGCTCGCGGCCATCGCCCAGCTCATGTACTTCGTCCTGGCCTACCTGGAGGACTGAGCCCCAGCCGTCGGCACCGCGCGGACCGCCACGTCCTTGACGCTGGTGGTCCGCGCGTAGCCTTTGACGCGGTGGAAGCTCGAGCCGTCCAGCCGGCCGACAAGCCCACCGCTGCCGATGCGGCCCATCAGCGACCAGTCCTGGCCCTGGGTCCTGCCCAGCCGGAACCGGCGTGCCGCGTCGACCCTGCCGCTGCGGATCGGGGCGTTGACGATCGGCAACTCGTAGTCGACGGTGTAGCTGTCGGCCTTGCCGTGGTCGACCTCCCGGGCGAGGTGCCGCGTGGTCGCGAAGACGGCGGCGAGCCTGGTGCCGGTCCTGTCGGTGCGGGCGACGAACGGCTCCTGCTGTGCGGTGACGCCGGCGAGGATCGCGTCCTTGGGCGGCGGGCCGGTGGTCTTCGGGGTGCTGAGCCTCGCGACGTCGAAGGTCTTGTGGCCGGTCTCGCAGCGGCCGGTGCCGGTGCCCACGCTGAAGACGCGGGCGGTGACACCGCCGCCGAGGTCGCCGATGACGCCGGTGACCGAGACGACGACGTGGCCGAGCTCCTCAGAGTCGACCTCCTCGAAGACGCGGATGTGGCCGCCCGCGTCGAGGCCGCCGTGGGCGGTGAGGACGTCGGATTCGGCCTTCACGAAACGGGTGCAGCGCGCGGCGACGGCGACGCGGACGACCACGCCGCCGGCGGAGGCGCGCTTGATCGTCAGCGCCATCGCGTCCCGTCCGACCTGGTCCTGCGTCGCGCCGGCCGGCAGGTGGCCGCCGACCAGCACCGGCGCGGCGGGGGCGGAAGCCGGCGCGATCGCGACGGCGGCTGCGGCGAGGGTCAGGGGCAGGAGGCGCATGGAGGGGCAACGGCGCTGCGGCGCGAGGATTACGGCCTGACGCGGAGCCGGAAGCGCTTGACGGGCCGGTCCGGTGCGGCGACGGCCACGGTGACGGCCGACCGGGCCCTGAGGCACAGGAACGCACGCCCGATGGCGTCGGTGACGCTGCTGCGCCCTGCGGCCGAGACGCGCGCGCCGGCCACCGGACCGTCCTCGTCGGTGACCGTCAGCGTCACACGGGTGCTGCTGCCGCGGGGCAGCCGGGCCGGCGACGTCCTCAGCGCCAGGGGGCAGCCCGCGGCCAGGGCGTAGCAGCGCAATGGCGGCTCGGTCCTCGTCGCGGGCACCTTTCCCTCTGCGGCGTAGGCACTCTGCAGCGCGGCCGCGCCGCCGACGGCATCCTGGTCGGGGATCGGCGGCTGCACGCAGCCCAACGTCAGGCGCCGGGCGTCGGCCGGGCCGTCGTGCTCCAGCGCGTCGCGCACCAGCGCCCAGGCGACCGGGTCGATCGTGGGCGTGAGGATGTGCTCGAACGGGTCGGCCGGGCAGACGTCCTGGGTCGCGACGTTCGTGATGCGCGCCTGGCCCCTGAGAAAGCCGGAGTCATAGGGCGTCACGGTCTCGTCGCGCCGGGTGACGATGTTCGTGTAGTCGATGCCCTTGAACGTCTCCAGGCCGTCTCGGTTCAGCGCGGCCAGGAACTGCGACCCGGCGGTCTGCTGGCGCATGGCCGGCACGCAGGCGCCCTCGCAGCCGCTGGTGGTGCCGTGGTTGGAGGGCACGACGCCGATCAGCTCCCCGACCAGCTCACGCGTGGACGGCCAGAAGCGCAGCATCCAGCGGGGCAGCATGCCGCCCTGCGACGCGCCGATGACGACGATCGGCCTCCCGGAGCGACGGAACGTCTCCCGGGTCCCGGCCACGACGTACTCGACGTTGCTCTGCAGGTCGCCGGAGGCGCGGTCGGGGATCTCGATGGCGCACCAGTTGAAGCCGATCGAGGTCAGCGCTCGCGCGTAGCTCCAGGTCCAGTTCTCCTCGCGCGTGACGTTGGTCCCGTGGACCAGCAGCACTCCCGGCCGGGCGCCGCCGCTCGGCGCGTCGACGCACTCGATGGCCCGCGCCAGGACCGACGGTGGCGTGACCAGACGCGGCTCGGAGGCCTGGGCGGCGGGCGGCGCGACGAGCAGCAGCGCGAGCGCGCCCGCGCGACGGGCGGCGCGCAGCCAGGGCACGCCCGTGGTCGCCCTCACCTGCCCTTCCACCGGGCCTGGCGCTTCTGGGCGAACGCGGCGACGCCCTCTTTGAAGTCCTCCGAGACGAAGCAGGCCTCGCGCAGCGCGATGAGCTCCCGCGCGACCTCATCGGTGACCTCGCCCTCGGCCCGCAGAAGCGCACGCATCACGCGTTTGTTGCCCTGCACCGACAGCGGCGCGTTGGCGGCGAGCTGCGTCGCCCAGTCCAGCGCCGCCTCGTCGAGGTCGCGCTCGGGGACCACGTGGTTGACCAGGCCCCAGGTCAGCGCGGTCGGCACGTCGATGTAGCGGCCCAGCAGGAACAGCTCGCGGGTGCGGGCGCTGCCGACGACGTCGATGAAGCGGCGCAGCCCGGTGTGCGAGTAGACCAGCCCGAGCTTGGCGGGCGGCATGCCCAGCTTGATGCCGTCGGAGGCGACGCGCAGGTCACAGGCCAGCGCCAGCTCCAGGCCGCCGCCGATGGTGTGGCCGGTCAGCGAGGCGACGACCGGCAGGTCGCAGGCGTCCAGCGCGTCGATGGCGCTGGTGAACGGGTGCGCGACCAGCTTCTCGGCCTCCACCGCGAACACGTCGTCGGGGATGTCGCCGATGTCATAGCCGGAGGAGAACATGCCGTTCTCGCCGGTGATGAGGATCGCGCGGGTCCGGCCGTCCCGCTGGGCCTGGCCGACCCGTTCGGCGATGCCGTCGAGGATCGCGTGGTCCAGCGCGTTGCGCTTGGCCGGATTGGAGATGACGAGGCGGAGGACACCCTCCGCCGGCTCATCGACCTTCAGTTCGCCGGGCATGCCGGCGGGAGGCTAGTTATTCCAGGACGACGAGGACGTCGCCCTCGTTGACCGCCTGGCCCTCTTCGCAGCGGATCTCCTTGACGGTGCCCTCGTCCTCGGCCTCGACGGGCATCTCCATCTTCATCGACTCGAGGATGACCACCGTGTCCCCTTCCTCGACCGTGTCGCCGACTTCGCACTCGATCTTCCAGACGGTTCCGGTGATGTGAGCTTCGATGTTGGGCACGGCGTGGCACGATAACCGCCGCCGTGGACGCAAACCCAGACATCGTCGCCATCGTCACCGCCTACAACGAGGGCCCCCGTCTCGCCGACACCGTCGACGCGCTGAGGGCCACGTTCCCGGGGGTGCGCATCGTCGTCGCAGATGACCATTCCACCGACGACACGCCCCAGGTGGCCGAGGCCGCCGGTGTCGAGCTCGTGCGCGCGCCGCGCAACCTGGGCAAGGGCGGCATCGCCACCCTGGCCGCCGAGCGGGTGCTATCGCTGGCGCTGGTGGACGACCCACCCACGTTCCTGCTCTGCGACGGAGACCTCGCGGCCTCCGCGAAGGAGCTGAAGCCGCTGGTGGACGCGGTGCAACGCGGGGATTGCGACCTTGCCGTCGCCGTCTTCCGGTCCCGCGTCGGCGGGGGTTTCGGGTTTGCCGTGGGGTATGCGCACAAGGCGATCAGGCGCCTGACCGGCCTGGACCTCAAGGCGCCGATCAGCGGCCAGCGCGCGATGAGGGCCGACGTCCTGCCGGTGGTCGTGCCGTTCGCACCGCGCTTCGGCATGGAGATCGGGATGACCGTCGACGCCCACCGCGCCGGCTTCACCGTCGGCGAGGTCGAGCTGGAGCTCAGCCACCGCGCCACCGGGCGGACCTGGCGCGGGTTCGTCCATCGTGGCAAGCAGCTCAAGGACTTCGTGCTGGTTGAGGCAAGCCGCCGCTAGTCCTGGAGCGGGTCCTCGACCGCCCGGCGAAAAGGTCTGGGAAATGTCCGACCGCGTGTCGGAAGTCGGGGAGGGCGGCCCGGCGCAGAATGCTGTCCATGTTCAGCACGGCATCACAGCGGAGGGCACACAGCGTCTCCTCCTGCGACGAAGCCGCTCTCCGCGTCGTGTTGATCTACAGCTCCGCTGGCGCCCTGACCCAGCGCCCGCGGAGCTTGGCGGTCCGGTCTTCGGCCGGGCGCGAATCTCCCGCGTGTGACGCCGCCATCGTGGAGAGTGTGGCCGGGGCCGAGGGGACCTGTTGGTGAGGGTGGGACAGCCTGACCCACAGGCTGGCCCCGGCCGCCTCCCGCATCCGTCAGAACGACCGTTCCGACCTGTCGCAGCACCGCGTGTGGCCCCCTGGCGGGGCGAGCGGCCGGTGCGCGGCAAACGTACGTAAGCTTTCTCGAGGGGAGTTCCAGCGGGCCCGTGGCATCTCTGGGGAGGGGTGCCACGGGCTCGTTGTGTCACCGCGGCGATGCGCTGCGGGCGCGCGTGCATCGGCTGTCGATGGAGGCGCACGCGACCGTACGCGGGGCCGGGCTGTCAGCGGCGCCGTGACGTCGCTGCTCGCGGAGAAGGAGGCGAAGGCCACGAAGCGGACGTGATGCTCGGTCGCGGACGTTAGGTTCTCCGCGTGATCCTCGCGATTGACCAGGGCACGACCGGCAGCACCTGCCTCGTGTTCGACGACGACGGCGTGCTGGCCGGCCGCGCCTACCGCGAGTTCACCCAGCACTTCCCGCGGCCCGGCTGGGTCGAGCACGATGCCGCCGAGATCTGGCAGGTCACGCAGGCCGTCGCCGGCGAGGCGCTCGACGACGCGGGCGTGGGCCCGGGGATGCTCCGCGCGGTCGGCATCACCAACCAGCGCGAGACGGTCTGCGTCTGGGACCCGGCGACCGGCGAGCCGCTGCACCGGGCGCTGGTCTGGCAGGACCGCCGTACCGCCGAGCGCTGCGACGAACTGCGCCGCCAAGGCCATGAGGCGCTGGTGCGGACCCGCACCGGCCTGGTGCTCGACCCGTACTTCAGCGGCACGAAGATCGAGTGGCTGCTCAACAACGTCGAGGGGCTGCGCGAGAAGGCCGAGAGCGGCCGCGCGGTGTTCGGGACGATCGACGCCTGGCTGGTCTACAACCTCACCGGCGAGCACGCCACCGACGCGTCCAACGCGTCGCGCACCATGCTCTACGACATCACGCAGAACCGCTGGTGTGAGGACCTCTGCGGGCTGCTCGGGGTGCCGATGGCGGCGCTGCCGGACGTGCGCCCGTCGATCGGGGACTTCGGGACGACGCGTGCGGATGCGCTACACGGCCACGAGGTGCCGGTGGCCGGCATCGCGGGAGACCAGCAGGCCGCGCTGTACGGGCAGGCCTGCCTGGACCCGGGGCTCGGCAAGAACACCTACGGGACAGGCTCGTTCGTCCTGTTGAACTCGGGTGCGACGCCACCGACCACGCCACCCGGTCTGCTGACCACCGTCGCGTGGGGCATCGGGCAGCGGACGGTCTACGCGCTGGAGGCGGCGATCTTCGTCACCGGCGCCGGGGTGCAGTGGCTGCGCGACGGTCTGGGGATCATCGACGAGGCAGCGGAGACCGAGGCGCTGGCGGCCTCGCTGTCGTCCAACGACGGCGTCTACTTCGTCCCGGCGCTCACGGGCCTGGGCTCACCGCACTGGGACCCCTACGCGCGGGGGACGATCGTCGGGCTCACGCGCGGCGCGACCAAGGCGCACCTGGCGCGGGCGACGCTGGAGGCGATCGCCTTCCAGACCGTCGATGCGGTGCGCGCGATGGAGGCCGCGTCGGGCACGCCGCTCACGGAGCTGAAGGCCGACGGCGGCGCCACCGCCAACGGCTGGCTCATGCAGTTCCAGGCCGACGTCCTGGGCGTGCCGGTCATCGTCCCGGAGGTCGCCGAGACGACCGCGCTAGGCGCGGCGCTGCTCGCGGGCGTCGGTGCCGGCGTCCTCTCGCAGGACACCGTCGTCAGGAACTGGCGCGAACGTGTCCGCTACGAACCGGTGATGTCCGTCGACCAACGGGCAACCCTGCTGACGGACTGGCACAGGGCCGTCGAACGTGCACGGAGCTGGGCCACCGCGGAACCTCCGCCGGAGTAGGATTCGCTGTGCCATGACGGAGGAGAAGCTGTCGTCAATGAAGGCACAGGTCTACAAGGACTCGCGCCCCAAGGAGTACTTCGATCGCTTCCACGATCGAGCCCGCAACCGCCGGCCCGACTGGGTCTACGAGGCGGTGCACACGGCGACGGCCGCCTACGCGTTCTCGTTCTTCCGCCTGCGATCCATCGGCAGCGACAACGTGCCCGCCTCCGGCCCGGTCATCCTCGCGCCGAACCACTTCTCGTTCATGGACCACTTCTTCAGCGGCGCGACGACGCGACGCAAGGTGCGGTTCATGGCCAAGTCGAACATGTTCAAGCCCGGGCC
Source organism: uncultured Conexibacter sp. (assembly GCA_964443695.1). Lineage (GTDB taxonomy): Bacteria > Actinomycetota > Thermoleophilia > Solirubrobacterales > Solirubrobacteraceae > Paraconexibacter. Next base: position 12,265 of record CAYUDT010000131.1, read on the forward strand.
GCTGCAGTGGATCTACACGCACGGCGGGGTCTTTCCGGTTCGGCGCGGCGTGCGCGACGAAGAGGCCTTCATCACCGCGGAGGCGATCCTCAACAACGAGGGCCTGGTGTGCATGTACTGCGAGGGCGGTCGCTCCCGCACCGGTGACCTGTCGGAGTCGGCCAAGCCCGGCATCGGCCGGCTGGCGCTGATGACCGGCGCGCCGGTCGTCCCGGTCGCCATCTACGGCTCGGCGAAGGTCCGCAACTGGAAGCGGCTGCAGTTCCCCAAGGTGACCGTGCAGTACGGCAAGCCGTTCCGCTTCCCGCGGACCGAGGGCGCCACGCGCGATCAGCAGCAGCGGGTCGCCGACGAGATCTTCGGGGAGATCAAGGCGCTGTACGCCGGCCTGAAGGCCGACGGGCACGCGACCGTGGCGCGCCGCGTGGCCGCCGAGCGTCGCGACGCGCGCCGGTCCAAGCGCGCCGCGACGGTCTGATCCGGCGCGGCCTGCTCGCGGCGGCTGCCGCGCTGCTGCTCGGCGCCGCACCTGCAGGTGCGTGTTCGACGGTGGCGGGGTGGCGGCTCAGGGGCCGAACACGCTTTTGTGCCGCGCTTTCGGGGTGGTAAAGCGCGTTCGAGGGTGGCGGGTGGCGGCTCAGGGGCCGAACACGCTTTTGTGCCGCGCTTTCGGGGTGGTAAA
>CAYUDT010000132.1:0-12902 GCA_964443695.1 uncultured Conexibacter sp.
CCCACGGGTCGGCGGTGACGTTGCGGACGGTGTTGCCGCAGCCCTCGCGGGAGGACAGGCCGACGGCGGAGATCTCGCGGATGGCCTCGGCCATCTTCGCCAGCGGCACGTGGTGCATCTGGACGTTCTGGCGCGTGGTGATGTGCGACTTGTTCAGCGGCGCGTACTTCTCGGTGATGTCGCCGAACATCTCCATCTGCTCGGGGGTGACGCCGCCGAAGGGCAGCTTCACGCGCACCATGTTCACGTCGGGCTGGCGCTGGCCGTAGACGCCCTGACGCAGACGGAACTTGATGAACTCCGTCTCCTCGGTCTGACCGTCGAGGAACTTGTGCGCTTCCGTGTCGAAGTCGTCGAACTCGCGCTCGATGATCGGGATGAGATGACCCGGGACGTGCTGCAGGACCTCGGGGTCCTCCAGGGTGCCGCGGCCGGACGGGACCGAAGTGGGCTCCATAGGTTCCGAAATGTATCAAAACCCGAGTGGAGTTAAGGTATTTAACTCCACCAAATCGGTGGGGAAAAGCCGTGTCGGTCTGCGTTCGGGGGGTGAACGCAAACCGACACGCTCTCACCGTCTGCGCTTCTTGGCCTTCTTCTTGGGCGAGAGGATCTTCTCGCAGCCGTGGACCTCGTCGTAGCGATCCACCTCGGCCTCGTCCTCTCCCGGGCCGCAGTCGACGATGTCCTTCTCGCCGTCGTAGGCGTACAGCTCGTCGTTGCCGGGGCCGCCCTTCAGCCGGTCCGCGCCGAACCCGCCGTACAGCTCGTCGTGGCCGTCACCGCCGCTCAGCCCGTCGATGCCGCGGCCGCCCTCGAGGTAGTCGTCGCCCGCGCCGCCGAACAGCAGGTCGTCGCCGGTGCGGCCGAAGAGCAGGTCATCGCCTTCGCCGCCGAAGATCTTGTCGTTCCCGGCCTCGCCCTCCAGCGACCCGTCGTTGCCGCCGAGGCCGTAGATGGTGTCGTCGCCCTCGCCGGCCAGGACCGTGTCGGCCAGATCGGAGCCGGTGACGGCGTCGTCGCCCGCGCCCGCGTTGAAGACCGTCGCGATGGACGGGAGCGTCGCGTCGTCGCGCCGGATCTCCGAGGAGGACGACGAGGCGGTCGTCGCCGCGACCAGCGTGTCGGCGTCGTCGGTGCCGCGGACGTTGGGACGGCGGTCCTCGGTGGGGTCGAGCATGTACTCCACGCCGTAGACCGCGCAGGACTTCATCGCGTCCTCGCCGATCGGGAACGCAGGCTTCTCGGCGAACGGGGAGGCGGTCTGCAGGACGTGGTTGCTGTTGGGCGGGTAGGTGCCACGGTCCAGCAGGTTCGCCTTCACCGGACCGCTGACCAGCCAGCGGGCCAGCGGGGAGCAGTAGGACTGCGCCGAGCGGACGACGATGACGTACTCGCAGTTGGCCGGGCGGCCGCGGTCGTCGTCGAGGTCGACGACGGCGAAGTCGTTGCCGTCGCCGCAGTCGATGGAGTTGTCGCCCGGGGCGCTGAAGACCGCCGGGTCGATGAGGTCGGTCGAGTTCTCCTGGAAGTCCAGGGCCCAGATGATGTCGTCGCCGTCGCCGCCGGACAGCTCGTCGGCGCCGCTGTTGCCGATGACGACGTCGTTGCCGGGGCCGCCGACCACGTCGTCCTGGCCCTTGCCGCCGACGAGGAAGTCGTCGCCGGGGCCGCCGTCGAGCCTGTCGTTGCCGCCGCCGCCGACGAGGACGTCGTCGCCCTGGCCGGCGGGGTAGCCGTCGCCGGCGAGCACGTCATCGCCGGGGCCGCCGCTGATGAAGTCGGTGCCGGGGCCGCCGAACAGCCCGCCGCCGTCGAAGCGGGAGCCGTCGTTGCCGTTCTCGCCGTAGAGCCGGTCGGTGCCGTCGCCGCCCAGCGCGATGCGGTCGTCGCCGTAGCCCATGCGGATCACGTCGTCGCCCGCGTCGCCCGTGGCGATGTCGTCGCCCTGGCCGGTCTCGATGCGGTCGTTGCCGTTGCCGCCCTCCATGCGGTCGTTGCCGCGCTCGGCCGCGAAGTCGCTGGGGGTGCCGACCTCGTCGTTGCCGTCCCCGCCGTAGAGCCGGTCGTCGCCGGAGCCGCCGCGCAGGCGGTCGTCGCCCGGGCCTCCCTCGACGCGATCGTCGCCGGTCCGGCCGGACAGGAGGTCGTTGCCGCGCAGGCCGCAGAGCAGCTCGCCGGCCCAGCCGCCGGTCAGGTGGTCGCCGCGCGCGGTGCCACGGAGGTCGCACGACTTCGCGCTCGCGGTTGCGGGCACGAGAAGGAGGGCGCAGAGGAGCGCGGCAAGGCCTGGGGTGGTCCGGCGCACACCGGGAAGGTCGGCCCGGACGCTCGCCGACTTGAGGCAACTCGGCGCACCGACGATGGCCAGACCCCACCTCACAACACTCAGGGAGCCTGGCACCTTGAGCCTTGTTGTCGTTGCCTTGGACAACGAAATGCTTGACAAAGCCCTCAACCTCAACCCTCAGGGTGCCTGACGCACTGAGGGTTTGGCCCGGGGCCGCGTCGCGCCCTGTGCGCGCCGCGGCCCCGTGTCCCCGGTGGGCCTCTCAGCGCCGGGTGGCGCGGAGCTTGAGGTAGCCGGCGATGGCGCCGACGAACAGGATCGAGACGATCGGACGCAGCGGCGTGAACTCGACCGTGGCGGTGCCGCAGACCAGCATCACCAGCAGCGCGCCGAGGCCGAAGGCAGCAAGGGCGAAGCCGGCGTAGTACCAGCCGTAGCCGGAATCGCGGCGCTTGTGGACGGTCATGCGGGCACCCCGGCACCGAGCGCCTCGAGCACGCGCTCGCCGACGAAGCCCTGCGGCACCTGAAGCTCGACGTGCTCACCCTCCGACGGGGAGTCGATCGCGACCTTGATGCCCTGGAAGACGCTCTCGGCCGACACCTGGATGTCGCTGCGGTTCCAGACCGCAAGCTCCTTGACGGCACGGACGTTCTTGACGTTCCAGTTCATCTTCGGCATGCCCAGGACGTGGAGGCGATCGGCTGTGACGGCGACGAGGAACATCTGCGGCAGGCCGGCGGCGGCCTTCTTGCCGCGCATCTGCTGGACCATGCCCGCGGCGCCGCTGATCTGGCCGAGGGCCAGCGAGGACCAGCCCTTCGTGCGCGTGCCCTGCACGCAGGCCAGCACCGGCTGCCCGAGGAACTCGGTGGCGGCCTTGTCATAACGCTCGGCCCAGGCCTGCTCATCACCCATGAACATCTCTCGTCTTCTCCAAATCTCTTTCGGGGTTTGGAGGGACAACCGGCTGACCGCCGGCGACTTACGCGGTCAGCGTGAGAAAGGTCCTAGGCGCCCCAGGGATGGGGGTCGCCCCACGGCGACGGCCCATCGGGCTCGCGGCCCGTGCCCTCCAGCAGCGCGGCGCGCAGCCAGGGGTTCTGCCGCTCGGCGACGGGCGCCGGGGGCGGCGCCGTGTCCCGCATGAACTGCTCGATCGCAGCAGCAACCGCGGCGGCCTCGTGAGGCGTCGCGGTGGACCCGAGGATCTCCAGCTTGGGCCTGCGGTTCGGCATCGACCCGGATCATGCCACGCCACAGACCCGCGGCGCGCGGCGGGTAGGGTCACCAGCAGTGTCCGACCTCCTGATCCTCGACCACGACGGCGTGCTGGCAGCCGTCTCCCCGCAGGCCGCGATCGACGCCGTCCGCGACGGCTTCCTCAAGCACCGCAGCGGCGAGTGGGTGATGCCGAGCAAGGTCTACCTGCAGTCGCCGCCCTTCGGGGACTTCCGCGCGATGCCGGCGCTCGGCGCCCCCTACGCGATGCTGAAGTGGATCTCGTCGTTCCCGGGCAACCCGGCCCGCGAGAGGCCGCTGCCCACCGTCAACGGCCTGGTCTGCGTCTCCGACGCGCAGACGTCGCTGCCGCTGGCACTGCTGGACGCGGGCGCGGTGACCGCGCTGCGGACCGGTGCCGCCGCGGCCGTCGCGACGCTCGCGCTTGCCCGTCCCGAGGCGCACACCGTCGGCATCATCGGCTGCGGTCTCAACGGCGCGTTCGCGGCGCGCTGCCTGGCCGCGGCCGGCTACGGCGACGGCGTCTGCGTCGACCCGCGCGAGGAGTCCGCCAAGCGGCTGGCCGAGGAGCTCGGCTGGCGGGTCGGGACGCGCGATGAGGCGCTGCGCTGCGACGTCGTCTGCTGCATCACCCCCGGGTCGACGGTCGTCGTCGAGGCCGGCGACCTGCGCCCCGGGATGCACCTGAACATGCTCGGCGCGGACGGGCCGGGCAAGGCCGAGGCGACCGTGGGTGCCGTCGCGTCGTGCGCGCTGTTCTGCGACGAGTGGTACCAGGCCAGCCACGGCGGCGAGCTGACCCCGGCCGTCGAGGCCGGCGTGGTCACCCGCGACAAGGTCACCGAGCTGGGCGGCGTCCTCGCGGGCGAGTTGCCCGGGCGCCCCGGCCCGGAGGCCGTCACCCTGTTCGACTCGACGGGCCTGGCGATCCAGGACCTCGCGATCGCCCACGCGGTGATGGCCGCGATCGACGCGGGCATCGCGATCCCGCAGCGCGCGCAGATCTAGAGCGGGTTGCCGAAGGCGTCGGTGCCGCCGCGGTCCTCCCCGAACGCCCCGGCGGCGTCGCCCGTCGCGACCGTCGCCGGCGCCCGGGCGGCCGCGGGCGCGTAGCTCTCGACGCTCAGCGGCGACACCTCGCCGGCGTCCCGGACGACCCGCGTGCCCACGACCCGGTCGTGCAGGGACCGGTGGTCCTCCGAGGAGGACATCATGATCAGGCCGACGAGGCCCAGCAGGCTGGGGCCGCCGAGGAACGGCTTGGCCAGGCATTCGCGCAGGAACGCCCGGCCCCGGCCCAGCGGCCGGCCCGCTCCGTCGGTCACGACCTGCATCCTCAGGGCGCGCTTGCCCAGCGACCGCCCGCGCCAGGCCAGCGACACGGTCAGCGCGTAGAGCGGCGCGACGACGAACCACGTGCCGATGGCCCACCACTCGTAGTAGTGCAGCGGGTCCTCGGTGCCGTCGTCGGCGATCTTGTCGCCGACCGCCGCATAGGCCAGGAGACCGGCGAGCAGCGACGGGCCCAGGTAGATCAGCGCGTCGACGAGATAGGCGCCGGCGCGCGCGCCGACCGGGGCCGCCGGCTCCCCGGAACCGGGCGCGGTGGGCGGCACCGCGGGGAAGATGCCGTCCGTCGCCGCGGCCTCATGGCCCTCGTGGCGGTTGTCGGTCCACTGCGTCCCATCCCAGTAGCGCAGCGTCCCGGGGCGCTCGGGATCGGGGAACCAGCCGGCGGGCGGTGCGGTGCTCACGTGACGCAGGATCGTACGCGCACGGGGGTATGGTCTGGCGCCGAATGCTGCCTGCTGCGACCGAACGGATTCTCGCCACGCTTCCCGGGGACGCGCTCGTCCTGGACGTCGGCGGCTGGGCCGCCCCGTTCAACCGGGCCGACTGGATGCTCGACCTGATGCCCTACGAGACGCGCGGCGCGATGGGCTCCTACGGCCCGCAGCCAGAGCGCTTCAACGAGAGCCGCTGGGTCATCCGCGACATCTGCGACCACGAGCCCTGGCCGTTCAAGGACGACCAGTTCGACTTCGCGATCTGCGTCACGACCCTGGAGGACGTCCGCGATCCGATCTGGGTCTGCAAGGAGCTCTCGCGGGTGGCCAAGGCCGGCTACGTCGAGGTCCCGACGATCGAGGCGGAGCTGATCTACAACGTCGAGGGCGACGGGCCGTGGCTGGGCCACGAGCACCACCGCTGGTTCGTGGAGATCGCCGGCGGCGAGCTGGAGTTCATGCACAAGCCGCACTCCATCCACCACGACTGGACGCTGAGGGTGCTGCCGCGCTGGCGGTCGCGCATGTCCCTGGAGGACCACCTGCAGGGCCTGTTCTGGGAGGGGTCGCTGCCTGCGCACGAGCGCTTCCTCATCGGTCCCGACTACCACCAGGCCCTCGACGAGCTGCGCGAACGGGTGCAGCGCCGCTTCGAGCCGTCGGCGGCCGAACTGCGCGCCAAGCAGGCCCGCGACGTGGCCACGCACGGCCTGAACCTGGCCAAGAAGCCGGTGCGTGGTGTGGCCGAGCGTGTCCTCGACCGCTTCGGCAAGCGATGATGCCGGGCATGAAACGGATCTCATGGCTGGCCGTCGCGCCCGCCGTCCTGCTGGCCGGCTGCAGCGCCAGCGTCGGTGATGACAACCTCAAGGTCGACCAGGTCAAGGACACGATCACCAAGCAGTACGCCGCGCAGGGCGTGAAGCTGTCGGACCTGACCTGCAACGACGAGATCGAGGGCGAGAAGGGCGCGCCGATCAAGTGCACGGCGCTCAACCAGAAGGGCACCAAGCTCTACATCGAGGGCGAGGTCACCGAGATCAAGGACAGCAAGGCCAACTTCAAGGTCGAGACGGTCCGCGCGACGGCGACCGGCGCGAAGGTCGCCGAGCTGGCGTCCGCGGCGCTGGAGAAGCAGGTCGGCCGCGCGCCGGAGAAGCTCACCTGCCCCGACGAGGTGCCGCTGCCCACGACCCCGACCGTCACCTGTGAGCTGACCGACCAGGGCAAGGTCTACGACGCGACGGTGACGATCACCAAGAGCCTGGACATCAACGTGAAGGTCGCCGAGACGCCGAAGGGCTGATGCCCCGCGGCGTCTCCATCACGGCCCGCTCGGTCGCCGTCGCCCGCGGGCGGCTGACGCGACCCGAGCGGCCGACCGGGGACGCCGCAGCCGAGGCGCGCCTGTACCGCTCGCTCGGTGGCGTCCCCTGGGACGCCATCGGCGCGATGTGGGAGGGCCACATGCGCCCGCGCACCGCGTTCTTCGACGAAGCGGTGCTCGGTGCGATCGACCGCGGCGTCACGCAGATCGTGACCATCGGCGCCGGCTACGACGGCCGCGCCCTCCGCTTCCGCACGCCCGGCGTGACGTTCTTCGAGGTCGACCACCCGCACACGCAGGCCGACAAGCGCCGGCGCATCGCGGCCGCCGGCGGCAGCGAGGACGGCATCACGTTCGTGACCGTCGACCTCGCCGTCGACGCGCTGGGCCCAGCGCTCGGCGCCGCGGGACACGACGCATCGGCGGAGTCGCTGTTCCTCGCCGAGGGCCTGCTGACCTACCTGACCGACGACGAGATCGCCCAGCTGCTGGACGCCGTCCACGCCTACCCGGGCCGGCTGGCCGTCACCGCCGTCGAGGCGGGCGCGCGCCCGCCGGTGCTGACGCAGGTCATCGGCACCGTGGTGCGCCACACCGTCAGCCTGCTCGGCGAGCCGATGCGGACCCGCGCCCGCGCCGGCACCACCGAGCGCCTGCTCACCGAGCACGGCTTCACCGTCCTGCGGTCCAACTGCAGCGACGAGAGCGGCTTCCTGTCGCTGCAGTTCGAAGCCTCAGTGTGACTTGCCCTTGATCGACTGCTGGCCGCGCGCGACGGAGTAGCGGTAGCCCGTCGCGTCGAGCAGCTTCGTCGACTTCTTCTTGATCGTCTCGAGGCGGACGAGCTCGGCCTCCAGGCCGTTCGCGGTCGCCCGGACCTTGCCGAAGCCATGGTGGTCGAAGTCGGCCTGGTCGACCCAGGGGTTGATGTCGCGCAGCGCGCTGATGATGCCCGGATCGGTCTTCGGGTTCTTGTCGTTGCCCTTCAGGACGACGCCGTTGCCCGCGTTGAGGTCGGTCTCGCCGAGGCCCTGCGAGGTCACCGAACCGCCGACGAACTCGACGGCGACCGTGTCACCGTCGCCGTTGTTGGTGCGCACGTCGCCGCTGATGAAGGTGTGGATGTCACCGGTGACGAAGACGACGTCCTTCACGTTCTTGGTCTTGATGTGCTGCAGCAGCTCCTCGCGCTCCTGCGGGTAGCCCTGCCAGGAGTCGAACTGGTAGTAGGCGCCGCCGAGCACCTTCGTCGGCATCATGGTCACCTCGTTGGCCATGATCTTCCAGGCGGCGTCGGACGTGGTCAGGCGGTCCTTCACGAAGCCCATCTGCTTGGCGCCGAGGAAGTTGCGGGGCTGGTTCCAGTCCGCACAGGGCGTCGAGACACCGTCGTCGCACGGCTGGTCGGCCCGGTACTGGCGCTGGTCCATGACGATGAGGTCGACGGTCTTGCCGAAGCGCAGCCCACGGTAGATCTGGTTCTTCGACGGCGCGTAGTAGGGCATCGAGTCGAAGAACGCGCGGTAGGCCTCCGAACGGCGCCTGCCGGAGTAGCCCTTGGAGGCGGGCAGGCCGCCGTCGGGCTCGCCGCCGGCGTAGTTGTCCTGCACCTCGTGGTCGTCCCACAGCGTGACGATCGGGAACTTCGCGTGGACCTTGCGCAGCGACGCGTCGGAGCGGTACAGCGCGTACTTGTTGCGGTACTGGGCCAGCGTCCTGGCCTGCCCGACCCTGTCGTTGCGGACACCGGTGCCGCTCTTGATCGAGTGGTAGGCCTCGGCGTAGATGTAGTCGCCCAGGCAGATGACGAAGTCGTAGTCGCCCTTGGCCAGGACCTCGTGGGCGTTGTAGTAGCCGTGCGTGTAGTCCTGGCAGCTGAAGAACGCGAACGACACGGGCTGCAGCGAGTCGGCCGGCAGCGCGGTCCGGAAGCGACCGACCGGGGACTCGGTCGTCCGGGTGGAGAAGCGGTAGTAGTACTGCGTGTGCGGCTTGAGCCCGGTGAGCCGCGCCTTGGCGGCGTGGTCGAGCCCGGCGCTGGTCTGGATGACCTTGCGGGTGACGACCTTCCGGAAGGTGCTGTCGGAGGCGACCTCCAACTCGACGCCGCCGGCGCCGGCCGCGTCGGCCAGCCGCGTCCACAGCGTGATGCCCGAGGGCGTCGGGTCACCGGACATGACGCCCTCCGCGAAACGACCGCCGCGGATCAGCGGCCTGCTGCGGGTCAGCCCGGCCGCCAGGGCCTGGGGTGAAAGGACCGCGACGGCAGCCGCGGGGGCAGCGACGCGCACCAGGCGCCGCCGGGTAAGGGTGATCTCCTCCATGTGTCGACGCTACTCCCGGCGGTCAGCGATCGCACCTCGATTGTTCGTCCACGGCTCAACCTCGTGCTGATACGGCCGAACACAGGGCGCGTATGCGACTCACGCTCCGCACCAAGCTCCTGGGCGCCTTCGCCGGCTGCTTCGCGCTGACCCTGCTCATCGCGGTGGTCGCGCTCTCGCGCCTCGGCGGCGCCCACGACGACATCGCTGCGCTCGCCGAGCACAGCGTCCCCGACGCCCAGGCCATGGGTCAGGCGACGACGCTCGCCAACAAGGTCCGCAAGGACCAGATGCACTACATCCTGTCCGCGCCGGCCGACCGTCCCAGCGTCCTCGAGGACCTCCAGGGCGACGCCGCCGACCTCGCCGACGTCATGAAGGCGTTCGAGCCCGGCACGATCGACGCGCCGCTGGCCAAGAAGCTCAACGCCGCGCTGAACACCTACATCCTCGCCGCGCAGCCCTACAAGAAGCTGGCGGACGAGGGCAAGCTCATCGAGGCCGGGGAGTTCATCTCCGCGGGTCCGCCCGACAAGGCGTGGGACGACGTCAAGGCCGTCATGAAGGAGTGGCAGACCGCGCAGGTCAAGCAGGCGCGGAGCTTCGGCGATCAGGCCGCGGCCCGGGCCGACCAGACACGCACGGTCATCCTCGTGGCGCTGTTCCTGGCGCCGCTGGCGTCCGCCGCCGTCGCGATCCTCATGAGCCGCTCCATCAGCCGCTCGGTGAAGGACGTCATCAACCGCCTGGAGATGCTGCGCGACCACTGCACCACCGACCTGGCCGCTGCGCTGGGCGAGATGGCGCAGGGCAACCTCACCGTCGAGGTCACGCCGGTCACGCCGCACATCACCCGCTTCACCAAGGACGAGCTCGGCGACGTCGCCCACGCCGTCAACGCGGTCCGCGACAACACCGTCGCGTCGGTCGAGGCCTACAACCAGACGCGCTCGTCGTTGACCCACATGATCAGCGCGGTCGCCGCGTCGGCCGACCAGCTCGGCGGCGCCTCGACCCAGATGGCCGAGACGTCGAGCGAGGCCGGCCGTGCGGTCGGCGAGATCGCCAACGCCATCGGCGAGGTCGCCACCGGCGCCGAGCGCCAGGTGCGCGCGGTCGAGGTCGCCCGGAGCGTCACCGAGGAGATGGCCGGCGCCACCGCCGACTCCTCGCGTGAGGCCGCCGACGCCGCCACCGCCGCGGAGAGCGCCCGGGCCCTGGCCGACGCCGGAGCCGGTGCGGTCACCGAGGCCACGGCCGCGATGGAGGAGGTCCGCCGCGCCTCGCAGGAGGCCACCGACGCCATCCGCGAGCTGGGCTCGAAGTCCGGTCAGATCGGCGGCATCGTCGCGACGATCTCCGGCATCGCCGAGCAGACCAACCTGCTGGCGCTCAACGCGGCCATCGAGGCCGCCCGCGCCGGCGAGCAGGGCCGCGGGTTCGCGGTCGTCGCCGAGGAGGTCCGCAAGCTGGCCGAGGAGTCGCAGAGCGCGGCGCAGTCGATCAGCGGCCTGATCGGTGAGATCCAGGCCGAGACCGCCCGCGCGGTGACCGTCGTCGAGACCGGCGCCGAGCGCACCGAGGGTGGCGCCGCCACCGTCGAGCAGGCGCGCGAGTCGTTCCTGGCGATCGGTGCGTCGGTCCAGGACGTGTCCACCCGCGTCGCGCGGATCGCGCAGGCGGTCGACCGCCTGGCCGCCGACGCCGGCCGGGTGCAGGGCGAGATGTCCGACGTCGCCGCGGTCGCCGAGCAGTCCTCGGCCTCCACGCAGCAGGTGTCGGCGTCCACGGAGCAGACCAGCGCCTCGACGCAGCAGATCGCGGCGTCCGCGCAGGAGCTGGCGTCCACCGCCCAGCAGCTGCAGGCGCTGGTGGGCCAGTTCACGCTGGAGCTGGCAGCAACGGCTTAGGCGGCAGCCAGGGAGGCAACGCCTACGGGGCGCCCAGAGGGCGCCCCGTTGTCGTTGTCAGGACGAGCAGACCTGAAAGCTCGTCGAGATCGACTTGGAGGGCGACTTCTTGCCCTTGCCGACCTTCAGGAACGCGCGGGCCTTGAGGGTGTGCTTGGAGCCCGGCTTGTAGCTCTTGACCGAGAGCTTCTGCTTGAAGAGGGGCCTCTTGTCGGTCTTGACCTTCTTGCCGTCGACGAAGAAGAAGACCTTGAACACCTTCACGGCCTTCCGGCCCTGCTTCTTGGTCTTGCGCTTGAAGGACAGGGTCGCGGTGAAGGTCTTGCCGACCGGGACGCAGGTCCGGGGGCCGCCGAGCGTGATCGAGCCGACGTTCCCCACGCCGCCCACCGCGACGCCGACGGTCCTGGACGGCGTCGGGTTGCGGGTGCCGACGGGGACACGGCCGGTGCCGCCCGAGGTCGTGCCCCCGCCGGTGCTGCCGGCCGGCGTGCCGCCGGCGGGCGTGCTGCCGCTGCCGGGCGGAGTGGTGCCGCCCGCCGTCCCCGTGGGCGGCGGGTCCGGCGCGGCGTTGGCCTGCGCGCTGATCAGCATCGACCCGTTGAAGGCGCCGATGACCGCGTGGGTGGCGTCGAGCTTGGACACCGCGGTGTAGGTGGCGGCCGCCGTGCCGTACGGCTGGAAGTACGCGCGCGCCGGCGAGGGTGCCACGACGATGTCCCCGTTGCGACCCACCGCGATGGCCGACCCGTCGGCGCTGACGTCGAGGTCGGTGAGCCCGGCGATGATGCGGCCGCCGGGATCGTTGATCGGCACCGGCGTGTAGTCGACGCCGTCGTTGCTGGAGAACTCCAGGGCGAAGCCGCCCTCGCAGTCGCCGGCCGTCCAGGTCCGCAGGGAGTTGCCGGGGTCGAAGACGATGTTCGAGACGGCGTCCTGGCAGGTGGAGGAGTTGGCCAGCAGCGTGTTGCCGGCGGCGAAGGCGCTGGTCGTGCGGATCCGGTGGCCGAAGTTGGCGTTGATCGTGATCGCCTTGCTCGCGTCCGCTGCGTCGATGTCGGTGAACACCTGGTCCTCGGTCTCGAACGGGATGAAGCAGGTGCCGTCGGCCTTCTTGTCGACCTCGGTGAAGGACGCGTTGCCCTTCAGGACCATTCCTGGGTCGTCGCCCACGACGAAGGCGGTGCTGTCATCGGCCCAGCTGATGTGGCGCAGGGCCCCGCTGGGCTGCCCGAGCGACGTGACGTGCCCGCCGTCGCACGGGCCGGCGTAGGTGTTGGTCGCCACCGCGTTCCAGGTCGTGCCGGTGTAGCGCCAGAGCTTGGTCGTCGCGCTGGTGCCCGTCGACGTCGCCAGCGCGACGGTGCCGGACGGGTTGAAGCGGAGGTCGGTGATCGTCCCTGCGAGGTTGGGCAGCGTGGCCTGCGGGCTGCCGTTGTGGAAGATCGTCAGCCCGGCCGCGTGCCAGATGTCGCCCGGGCCGACGTAGTCCACCGCGGCGATCGGATCCGTCGTCCCGCTCGCGTACGGGAGCCAGATGTTGTCCGTGGCGTGGGCGGGGGCGGCCCAGACGCAGAACGCCGCGGCTGTCAGGGCCGCGGCGTTGAAGGGGGTGCGCATCCTCCGCACTGTCCGCCGATGCGTCACGTCCCGCAAGGAATGCGAGACGTGTATGCGACCTACGAACTAGAGCGGGATGTTGCCGTGCTTGCGCTTGGGGCCCGGCAGACGCTTGGTCAGCAGGGTCTCCAGGGCGGCGACGAGCTTGGGACGGGTCTCGGTCGGGAGGATCACGTCGTCGATGTAGCCCCGCTCGGCCGCGGCGTACGGGTTGGCGAAGCGCGCCTTGTAGTCGTCCATCAGCTTCGTGCGGCGCTCGTCCGGCGTCGGGCTGGAGGCGATGTCGCGGCGGTAGATGATGTTGACCGCGCCCTCGGGGCCCATGACCGCGATCTCCGCCTGCGGCCAGGCGAAGTTGAAGTCCATGCCGAGGTGCTTGGAGCCCATGACGTCGTACGCGCC
>CAYUDT010000133.1:0-12878 GCA_964443695.1 uncultured Conexibacter sp.
CGGCCGCAACTTCGACGAGGTCCTCCGCGTCATCGACTCCCTCCAACTCACCGCCGAGCATCAACTCACGACGCCCGCCCAGTGGCAGCCCGGCGAGAACGTCATCATCGCCGGCTCCCTCAGCGACGAGCAGGCCCAGGAGCGCTACCCCGACGGCTGGGAGCAGCCGCTGCCCTACATGCGGGTCGTCGCCGCGCCCTAGGAGAGCGGCGAGGCAGCTTCGGGCTCGACCTCGAGGTCGAGCTCGACCCGCGGCACGTCGCCCCACAGCTGCTCGAGGCGGTAGTGGTCGCGCGTGTCCGGGGTGAAGATGTGGACCACCACGTCGAGGTAGTCCATGAGCACCCAGTGCGCCTCACCGAGCCCCTCCACGCGCCGCGGAAGGATGCCGTGCTCCTTCTTCAGGTTCTCGCTGATGCGGTCGTGGATCGCCTTGACCTGGCGGTCGGTGTTGCCGCTGCACACGACGAAGTAGTCGGTGTAGCCGGCGACGCCGCGCAGGTCCAGCGCGACCAGGTTGATGGCCTTGACGTCGGCCGCGTAGGACGCGGCGAGCTTGGTGAGTTCCTCTGGGGTCATGCGGTGTTCTGCCCTCCACGGTACAGCCCATGCGCTTCGATGTAGTCCGCGACGGCATCGGGCACGAGGTGCCGGATCGGCCGGCCGGCCGCGGTCCGGCGCCTGATGTCCGACGACGACACGTCCAGCCGCGGCATCTCGAAGAAGCGCACGCCCTCGTGCCCCTCCAGGCCCGACAGCCGCTCGACGATGTCCTCGCGGTGGATGCTCTCGCGCTCGGCGACCGCCAGCGTCGCGAGCTGCAGCACCGCCTCCGGCTCGCGCCAGGTCGGCAGGCTGTGGGCCATGTCCCCGCCGACGATGAACGTCAGCGCGTGCTCCGGGGCCTGTTCACGGATGGCGCGGAGCGTATCGACGGTGTAGGACGCTCCCCCGCGCTCGACCTCCAACGTGGAGACCTCCAGGCCGTCCTCGTCGCGCGCGGCCAGCCGGCACAGCTCGATGCGCGTCGCCGTCCCCGGGTCCGCCGCGATCTCCTTGTGCGGCGGGTGGGCGACCGGCATCAGCCAGACGACGTCGAGGCCGAGCTGCGCGCGGGCCTCCTGCGCGCAGATCAGGTGCCCGATGTGCGGCGGGTTGAACGTCCCGCCCAGGATCCCGACCGCCGACCCGGTCAGGGGACCCACCTACGGCCGCCTGCCCGGCCGGGCCGGGACGGCGTGCTGGGGAGCGGGCCTGGGCACCCCGCTAGCGGATGTGGCCGTCGCCGACGACGACGTACTTGAACGCGCAGAGCTCCCGCAGGCCGATCGGGCCGCGGGCGTGGAGCTTCTGGGTGGAGTTGCCGATCTCCGCACCGAAGCCGAACTCGCCGCCGTCGGTGAAGCGGGTCGAGGCGTTGACGTAGACGCAGGCGGCGTCGACGCCGAGCTCGAAGGCCCGGGCGGCAGGCTCCGACGCGGTGACGATCGCCTCGGAGTGGCCCGAGCCGTGGCGGTTGACGTGCTCGATCGCGGCGGTGACGTCGTCCACCACGCCCACCGCAAGGGTCAGCGCCAGGAACTCGGTGTCCCAGTCCTCCGCGGTGGCGGGGCTCGTCGGGACGTCGCCGGCGTACGCCGCGGCACGCTCGTCGACCCGCAGCTCCACGCCCGCCTCGTGCAGCGCGGCGAAGGCCCGGGGCAGGAACGCCGCAGCGACGTCGGCGTGGACGAGCAGCGTCTCGGCGGCGTTGCACACGCCGGGCCGCTGGGTCTTGGCGTTGAGGATGATGGCCTCGGCGCGGTCGAGGTCCGCCGACGCGTCCACGAAGACGTGGCAGTTGCCCGAGGCGGCGTAGATGACGGGAACGGTCGCGACGCCCTTCAGCGCGTTCTTCAGGCCCTCACCGCCGCGGGGGATGATCAGGTCGACGGTCTCGTTCTGCGTGGCCAGCTCGGCGAGCTCCTCGCGGCCGCCGCCCTGGACGAGGTTGATCGCGTGCTCGGGTGCACCGGCACCGGTCGCGGCGTCGGCGGCGACCGCGGCGAGGATCGCGTTGGAGTGCGCCGCGCTGGAGGAGCCCCGCAGCACGATCGCGTTGCCGGACTTCAGGCACAGCGCGGCCGCGTCGATCGTGACGTTGGGCCGGGCCTCATAGACGACGGCGACGACGCCGAGCGGCGTGCGGACCTTCTTGACGTCCAGGCCGTTGGGCAGGCGACCACCGTCGATGGCCTCGCCGACCGGGTCCTTCAGGGCCGCGATGTCGCGGACCTGCGCGGCGATGGCCGAGATCCGCTCCGGCGTCAGCAGCAGGCGGTCCAGCAGCGCGTCCCCGATGGCGTTCGCGCGGCCCGCCTCCATGTCGCGGGCGTTGGCCTCGAGGATCTCCGGCGTCCGCGCCTCCAGCGCGTCGGCGATCGCGTGCAGCGCGGCGTCCTTGGTGCGCGTGTCCAGCGCAGCCAGGCGCCGCGAGGCGCCCTGGGCGTCGGCGCAGATGTCGGCAACCGAGCGGGTCGTCGTGGCCATGCGTGAAGGGTAGGCCAAACGGGTGTCCGGCTCCGGCGCCGGCGGCCGGCCGCGGGGCGCAGCGCCCCCGTGCCGTCAGGCGCCTGCAGCGTCCCGGGGACCTAGGCCAGCACGAAGTAGTCGCGGTGGACCGCTTCGTCGGTGGCGCGCGGGAGGATCTCGCGGACCTCGGCGGACTTGCGGCCGGCGACCTGCTGCAGCTCGGCGGCGGAGTAGTTGCAGATGCCCTTGCCGATCACGACCGCCCCCTCGGCGATGTGCACCGCGTCGCCGGCGTCGAAGTCGCCGCGGACCTCGGTGACCCCGACCGGCAGCAGCGACGTGCCGCCGTCACGCAGGGCGCGGGCGGCGCCGGCGTCCACGACGACGGTGCCGTGCGAGGGCTTGGCGTACTTCAGCCAGAGCTTGAAGGAGGAGTAGCGGGCCTCCTGGGCGGCAAAGCGCGTGCCCTCGTCCTGCGCACCGGCCAGCGCAGCTGCCAGTGCCCCCGGGCGGACGCCGTTGGCGATCACCGAGGGGATGCCCGCCGCGGACGCCATCTCGGCGGCGACGACCTTGGAGCGCATGCCGCCCGAACCCAGCGGCGAGGTCGAGTGCCCGATCGACAGCGCCGACAGACCCTCGAAGTCGGTGACCTCCCGCACGATCTCGGCCGCGTCGTCCAGGCGCGGGTCCGACGTGAACAGCCCGTCGATGTCGGTGAGCAGCACCAGGCGCTCGGCGCCGACCAGGATCGCCACCTGCGCGGCGAGGAAGTCGTTGTCCCCGAAGGAGATCTCGTCCGTGGTCGTCGTGTCGTTCTCGTTGATGACCGGGACGACGCCCCACTCCAGCAGGCGGCCCAGCGTCTGTCGCGCGTTGAGGTAGTGCGTCCGCGCGCTCATGTCGAAGAACGTGAGCAGGACCTGCGCGGACGTCAGCCCGCGGGCGGCGAGCAGATCGTCCCACTCGCGATAGAGCTTGCCCTGGCCGACGGCGCTGGCGGCCTGGAGGTCCTCGATGGCCGTCGGGCGGCCGCCCAGGTCCATGATGCGCATGCCGACGGCGATCGCGCCGGAGGAGACGACGACGACCTCATCCCCCGCCGCCCGGCAGGCGGCGACTGCGTCGCAGACGCCCGCGAGCACGTCCAGGCGCGGCTCACCGGACGGGTGGGCGACGACGCTGGAACCGAGCTTGACGACGTGGCGGGCCATGGGCGCGGCGGAGTCTATGACGCAGCGGCCCAGGGGCTTGAACCGGAGGCGGGCGGGTCAGCTGGGGTCGAGCTCGAAGACCACGCCGCCGATCTCGACGTCGTCGCCCGACTCGAAGCCCGCGTCCTCGAGGGCCTTGAGGACACCGAGCTTCTTCAGGCGCTGCTCGATGTGCATCAGCGCGTCCTCGTTCTCGAGGTCATGGCGGGCGATGAGCTTCTCCACCTGCGGGCCGCTCACGCGGTAGACCCCCTCCTCGAGCTCCTCGACCTCCCAGCCGCGCACGGTGCGCGGGCGGAAGACCTGGTGCTCGACGAGCGCCTCCTCACCGGCCAGCGAGACCTTCACCTGCTCCTGCAGCGGCACGCGGTGCAGCAGTTCGGCCGACAGCTCCTCCAGGCCCTGGCGGGTCGCCGAGGACGTCACGATGACCGGCGTGCCGGCCAGCGGATCCGGCTCCTCCCACTCCTCCGGCTGCGCCTCCACCGGGTTCAGGCGCGCGTGCCATGCGGCGCGGGCCGCCTCGGCCTGCTCCGGCGTGACCAGGTCGGCCTTGCTGAGCGCCAGCACCCGCGGCAGCCCCGCGAGGTGCGCGTCGTAGGCGGCCAGCTCGTTCTCGATGAGCTCGTGGTTGGCCACCGGGTCGGAGCCGTCCACCGGCGCGAGGTCGACCACGTGGACCAGCAGCTTGGTCCGCTCGACGTGCGCGAGGAACTCATGGCCTAGGCCGGCGCCCTCGGAGGCGCCCTCGATCAGCCCGGGGATGTCGGCCAGGATGATCTGACGGTCGGCGCCGTCCAGCGTCCCCAGGTGCGGCTCGAGCGTCGTGAACGGGTAGTCGGCGACCTTCGGCGCGGCGCGCGTGAGCACGCTGATCAGCGAGGACTTTCCGGCGTTGGGCAGGCCCACCAGGCCGACGTCGGCCAGCAGCTTGAGCTGCAGGTCGATCCAGCCCTCCTCGCCGTCGAGCCCCTTCTCGTGGAAGCGCGGCGACTGGTGGGTGGAGCCCTTGAAGTGGCGGTTGCCACGACCGCCCGAGCCACCCTTGGCCACCACGACGCGGTGCCCGGGCGTGACCAGGTCGTGGGTCTGCCCGTCGAGGTCGGTGATGATCGTCCCCGGCGGCACCCGGACGATGAGCTCCCCGCCGTCGGCGCCCTTGCGTTGCGCGCCCTCGCCGTGGCGGGCCCGATCGGCCTTGTAGTGCGCGCGGCGCTTGAAGGACTGCAGGTCACGCAGCGAGTCGTCGCAGAGCAGGACCACGGCGCCGCCGCGGCCGCCGTCGCCGCCGTCGGGCCCGCCCTTGGGCACGTGGGCCTCCCGCCGGAACGAGGTGACGCCGTCGCCGCCGCGACCGCCCTGCACGAAGATGCGTGCCTTGTCGTAGAGCACGCCTCCAGTATGGCCTCACACGGTGCGTTGCAGCACCCAGAGGTCCTGCGTGCGCTCGATCGCGCCCGGGCGGTAGAGCCGCACCGCCCACCCCGGGGTCACCTGCGCCAGCAGCCACTCGCCGGTCAGGAACGCGTCGCCCCAGCCCTCCGCGGACACGCCGTGGTCGCCTCCGGAGCCGAAGACGTCGACGAAGCGGAACCCGTGACGCAGCGTGTCGTCGACCGCGGCCACCGCCACGTCGGTGCGCAGCACGCCCAGGTCGTGCAACGAACGGACCGCGTCGAGGCCGTGCGTGGTCAGCGTCAGCGTCCCGCCGACCCGCACCACCCGCCGCAGCTCATCCAGCCAGGCCCGGGCGGGCGCGGCGTCAAAGTGCGACCAGATGGAGATCGCCACCGCGGCATCGATCGATCCCGCATCGAGCTCCAGCGGCGGACTGGTCGCGCTGGCGAAGTAGGAGCCGTCCAGGTGGGCCTGCGCCCACGCCACGGCGCCGGCGTTGGGGTCGCACCCGCTCAGCGCCAGGTCGGGACGCCAGGCGCCCAGCACGCGCGTCAGGCGCCCCGACGAGCACCCGAAGTCCAGGAATGCGGCCCCGGCGCCGGGCAGCACGCCGGCGGCCTCCCACGCGGCGACGACCGCGTCGGCGCTGGCGATGTCACCGGCGGCGGCCAGCGGCCCGCGTGCCATCGCGTGGACCTCCTCCGGCGGCAGCGCCGCGGGCAGCCCCGTGTGCTCCAGGGCGCCGGGCAGCCCGTAATGGACGGCCAGCTGCAACGTCAGCCACGGCCGCAGCTGCGGCGCCGCGTCACGCCACAGCGTCAGCGCGTCGCCCTCCAGCGCCGCAGCCAGCGCGGCGTGGTCCTCTGCGGTCAGGCGGTCATGCAGCGCCGACGTGACGGGAGCCTCGACGGCCGGCGGGACGGGGGCGCGCGCCGCCAGCGCGGCCAGGTGGACGCGCTCACGCATCCGCCGGGCCAGTCCCCGGCGCAGCCGGTGGGGCAGCGCTGCCATCCGGCCCAGTATCGCCGACGGCTAGCCTCACCCCATGCCCCACGACAAGGTCTTCGTCATCACCGGCGCCTCCAGCGGCATCGGCGCGGCCACCGCCCGCGCTGCTGCAGCCGACGGCTATCGCGTCGTCCTCGCCGCCCGCTCGGTCGACAAGCTCACCGCGCTGGCCGACGAGCTCGGCGGAGATTCGCGCGCCGTCGCCATCCCCTGCGACGTCCGCGAATGGGACGACCTCACCAACCTCGCCACGAAGACGACCGAGGTGTTCGGCGCGGCCGACGCCGTCTTCGCCAACGCCGGCTTCGGCGCCGCGCGCGGCTGGCTGGAGGAGACGCCGGAGTTCTGGAAGGACATGGTCCTCACCAACGTCTACGGCGCGGCGATCACCGCCCGGGCGTTCATCCCGCAGGTCAAGGAGACCAAGGGGCACCTGCTGGTGACGGGCTCGGTCGCCGGGCGCCGGGTCATCCCCGGCAGCCTCTACAGCGCCACGAAGTGGGCGGTCCACGCGATGGGTGAGGCACTGCGCGCCGACCTCAACGACACCGGTGTGCGCGTCACGACGATCGCGCCCGGCATGGTGGACACGCCGTTCTTCGACAACCCGGTCTCCAACGCGCTCGAGCCCGACGACATCGCCCGGGCGGTGATGTACGCGCTGTCACAGCCGCCGCACGTCGACGTCAACGAGATCCTCGTCCGTCCGGTGGCGCAACCGATGTAGGCGCGGGGGCGCTCGCTAGTCCTTCCGGTGCTCGATGATGTCGAGCGCGTCGCCGCGGATGGGCTCGCCCTTGAAGTCCTCGGGGTTGTCGACCTCCTCACCGTGGACGGTCACCGTGCCGTCCTCGTGGTGGACGACCTCTGACGGCCCGAGGGCGCTCGCGGCGCTCTCGTCGTACGTCGAGTCGCTACCGCCCTCGGCACCCCCGAAGGTGGCGTTGCGCATCTCGCGGTCCGCGGGCCACTCCTTCGGGTCCTTGGGCGGATCCTCCTCCAGGGCCTTCATCCGCTCCTCCAGCGGCAACGACGTGTCGTTGGCCCTCTCCCGTGCGGTGCTCATACCGCCGGACTACCCGGCGAGGTGGCGCAGGAACGCGCCCGGTGCCTCCAGGAACGCCTTCGTCAGGCGCACGTGCTCGGCGTCCCCCCACGCGACGGGCGCGATCGTCTCCCCGTCGAGCTCGTAGATCGTGGCGCCGGGGAACGCCAGCAGGATCGGCGAGTGGGTCGCGACGAGGAACTGCGAGCCGCCCGCCACCAGCTCGGCCATCCGCGTCATGAGGGCCAGCAGGCCCTGCGGCGACAGCGCAGCCTCGGGCTCGTCGAGCAGGTACAGCCCGTCGTCGCCGAGCCGGTTGCTGACCAGCGACAGGAACGACTCCCCGTGTGACTGCTCGTGCAGCGACCCGCCCCACTGCTCGAGCACGGCCGGGCTGCCGTCGGCGTACTGCTCCAGTTGCGTCGCGACCGTAAACAGCGACTCGGCGCGCAGGAAGAAGCGCTCACGCTCGCGGACGGCGCCGCGGCTGAGCACCAACGCCTCGTGCAGCGGCGAGTGCGACTCCCGGGTGGAGAACCGGAAGTTCTGCGTGCCGCCCTCGGCGTTGAGCCCCAGCGCGACCGCGACAGCCTCCACGAGCGTCGACTTGCCGCTGCCGTTCTCGCCCACCAGCATCGTCACCGGCGTGGAGAGCTCCAGCCGCCCGGCGGCACGCAGCGCGCGGACGACCGGCAGGTCCCAGGGGTACGGACCGTCGCCGAGCGCCTCCGGGCGCAGGCCGACGGACCGCAGGAACGGCACGTTCAGGCGGCGTCGGACTTCAGCCGCCGGCTGGCGGCGAAGCCGGCCGCAGCGGAGCCCACGGCCAGGACGGCGGTGGGGACGCCCTTGGCGGGCAGCTTGTCGCGGGCGGCGATCGTCGCGAACGCGTCGACGGCGTCGGCCGCGGCGCAGGTGGCGACCCAGCGGGGCGCGACCTCGGGGTGCGAGATCGTGTGCAGCGTGATCGCGCCGAGGATCAGGTCGCGGATGCCCAGCGCGCGGACGGCGACCTGGCCGCCCCCGCTCTCGACGACGTCGCGGCCCAACCAGCGGGCCGCGAGCTTCGGCGCGACGATGAACGCCACGCCGGCAGCGACACGGCCCAACGCGATGGTGCGGGCCGTGTCGGAAGGCTTCATGGAGCGGTGCTACTCGGCGTCGGCCGGCAGGACGGACACGACGCGGCCACGGCGGCCGGTCGAGAAGTCAACGGTGCCCGCGGCCTTCGCGAACAGCGTGTCGTCCTTGCCCATGCCGACACCCTCGCCGGCCTTGAAGCGGGAGCCACGCTGGCGGACGATGATCTCGCCGCCGGTGACGGCCTGACCGGCGAACACCTTCACGCCCAGACGCTGGGCGTTGGAGTCGCGGCCGTTCTTGGAGGAGCCGAGGCCCTTCTTGTGCGCCATTTCTCAGAAGTCCTTACTTGCCGAGCTTGATCGACGTGATCTCCAGGCGCGTGAGCTCCTGGCGATGGCCCGTGCGCTTCTTGTAGCCGCGCTTGGGCTTGTGCTTGAAGACGCGCAGCTTGGGTCCGCGCAGGTGCTCGACGACCTTGCCCTCGACCTTGACCTTGCTCAGGCCGTCCGAGTCGAAGACCGCGTCGTCACCGCTGTAGAGCAGCGGCTCCAGCGCCACGGCAGCGCCCTCGTCGTCGGGCAGTCGCTCGACGAGCAACGTCTGGCCCTCTTCCACGCGGTACTGCTTGCCGCCGGTCTTGATGATCGCGTACATGTCGTCTTACTCCGAAGTCTCGATCGCTGCCTCGGGCTCGGTCGAAGCCGCCTCAGCGGCCCGCGCCTTTGCAGCAGAACGGCGACGTCCGCCTCTGCGGCCACGTCGCCTGGGCTTGGATTCTACGTCATCGCCGCCGGAATCGCGTTGTGGCGGGACGATGACCTCCCCGTCGTCGCCGACCATGTAGGCCGTGGCGGCCGTCCGGCCGGCCTCCTCGATGCGCACGAGGTGCTTCTCACCGACGTGCGCGCCGCCGCCGACCACGCTGATCACGTAGCCGTCGATCTTCGCCACGGCGTCGTCGACGTCGTACATGTGGGGTTCGACGATGGTCACGAGGACCTCGTCGCCGGCCTTGAACGGGACGGCCTGCTCGAGGATCTCGTCGTTGGCGCCCTCCTTGAGCACGTCGAAGTGGTCATGGGCCAGCGACTCGGTGCCGGTGAAGTGGAAGAACTTGCCGGTCTCCTTCTCCAGCAGGTGCAGCACGCGGGCGCCCTGGCCGGTGAACTCCACCGACACGTGCGGGTGCATGCGGATGAGGAACGCCTCGACGTCGCGCGGCGCGCGCGAGGCGAGCTCGCGCATGCGGCGCTCGAACTCGATCGCCGTCGTCTCCTCGGACTTGATGACGCCCTCGCCGTCGCAGGTCGGGCAGGTGCGCGAGATGACCTCGCGGACGCCCTCGGTGACGTTCTGGCGCGTCATCTCGACCAGGCCGAGCTTGGAGATCTCGGCCGTGAAGGTCTTCGTGCGGTCTTCGTCGAGCGACTTGCGCAGCGTCTTCAGGACGGCGTCGCGGTTCTTGGCGCGCGCCATGTCGATGAAGTCGATGACGATGATGCCGCCGATGTCCCGCAGGCGCAGCTGGTTGACGACCTCCTCGGCCGCCTCCAGGTTGGTCTTGGTGATGACGTCCTCCAGCCGGGCGGCCTTGCCGCGGCCGACGTAGGAGCCGGTGTTGACGTCGATGACCGTCAGCGCCTCGGCGTAGTCGATCATCAGGTAGCCGCCCGACGGGAGGTCGACGCGCTTGGACATCAGCCCGTCGATCACCTCCTCGACGCCGTAGGACTCGAAGAGCGGCTTGGAGTCCTGCCACAGCTCGACGCGCTCGACGAGCTCCGGCGCGGTGCGGCTGAAGAACGACACCAACCGCTGGTGCTGCTTCTCGTCGTCGACGATCGCCCGCTCGAAGTCGGCGGCGAAGATGTCGCGGACGACGCGGACGGAGAGGTCGGCCTCCTGGAAGACGAGGTCGGGCGCCTTCGTCGTCTCGACGCGCTCCTGAAGGACCTCGTGGAGCTTGAAGAGGTACTGGATCTCGCGCTCGAAGTCCTGGCGCTGGGCGCCGTGCGCTGCGGTGCGGACGATGGCGCCGCCGCCCTGCAGGTCCAGGCCCTTGGCCTCCTTGCGCAGGCGGTCGCGCTCACGGTCGTCCAGCCGCTTGCTCACCCCCACGCCCTCGCCGGTCGGCGTGTAGACCATGTAGCGGCCGGCGATCGTGAGCTCCATGCTCAGCCGCGCGCCCTTGGACTTCAGCGGGTCCTTGACGACCTGGACGACGACCTCCTGGCCGGGCTTGATCAGGTCGGTGATCTTCTTGCCGCCCTTGTCGGTCGCCCGGCCGCGGCGGACCGTCTCGACGCCGGGGATGACGATCTCGTCGACGTGGAGGAAGCCGTTCTTGTCGAGGCCGATGTCGACGAACGCCGCCTCGAGCCCCGGCAGCACGTTGTCCACGCGGCCCTTGTAGATGTTGCCGACGATCGAGCGGTTGCCACGCCGCTCGAGGTACAGCTCGGCGACGCGGTACCCCGCGCCGGCCCGGCCGCGTCCGCGGCCGCGGGCGGGCGGGCCGGAATCGGCGCCGCTGTTCTCCATCAGCGCGACGCGAGTCTCCCCGCGGTCCACGCTGACGAGCACTTGCTTCTTCATCGAATCTCTCTCCTCGAGACTCAGAATCCCAGCACTCGGGGCCCCTTGCCTGCCGATGCCATGCGCCCTTGCGCATAGATCGACTGGAGCAGTCCGATGGCCAGGAAGGTGGTGAGCACCGACGATCCCCCGTAGCTCATGAGCGGGAGGGGGATGCCGGTGATGGGCATGATCCCGATGGTCATCCCGACGTTGATGAAGACCTGGAAGAGGAGCATGGCTACCACGCCCCCGGCGATCAGTGCGCCGTACAGGTTCTTCGCAATGGTCAGGATCCGCAGTGCGCGCCATATGAGCAGCGCGTAGAGCGAGAGCACCAGCGCGGCTCCGGCGAAGCCCCAGCGTTCGCCCACGACCGAAAAGATGAAGTCGGTGTGGTGCTCGGGCAGGAACCGGTATGACGTCTGCGTGGCCGCGTCGCCGCGTCCGGTCTTTTCACCGGAGCCGACGGCGATGCGCGACTGCAGCTGCTGGTACCCCTCTGCGGTCGGGTTGTCCGACGGGTTGATGAACGCCGTCAGACGGTCCTTCTGGTAATCCTGCAAGACGTGGACGCCGGCCGCCGGGCCGACCACGAGGACGCCGAGAACGGCGGTGACCCCGAGGGTGCCCAGGACGGCGAAGTGGCGTCCGGGAGTGCCGGCCGTGAACAGCACGGCCGTGACGATCGCGACGTAGACGAGGCTCGATCCGAGGTCGGACTGCAGGGCCATGACCATGCCCGCCGGCACCAGCGCGATCAGCAGGGTGCGGGCGGTGGTCTCGCGGTCGTGCAGGTAGCGCGAGCGGTCCACGAGGAACGCGGACAGCGACAGCACGACGAGGACCTTGCCCAGCTCGGAGGCCTGGAACGAGAAGAACGGGAACTGGATGGCGCGCTGGGCGCCGAGCGCGCTGGAGCCGAAGACCTTGACGGCGAGGATGCCGGCCAGCAGGAAGCCGTAGATGCCGTACTTCAGCTCCCGCAGGCGCGAGTAGTCGAAGCGGCTGAGGACGATGCTGATGAGCAGCCCGACCGTGAAGTAGATCGCCTGCCGCTTCATGAAGTAGCCGTCGGGCAGGCCACGGTCGTGGACCGTGTTGAGCGTGATCAGCGAGCAGGCCGCGATGCCTGCCGCCGCGAAGCCGAGGACGAGGTCGAACGGCACCACGAAGCCCGCCGTCTCGCGGCGCTGCGCGGTGCGCGGCGCCATGTCCGCGCTGGGCCGGATGCTCGGCGCCGTGCTCATGCGATCACGGGACCCGCCTGCCCACACACGGCAGGTTTGCGGTCGACGATGGTCACTGGGTGTGCTCCGGCACCCATCAGTTCGTCTTCGACTCCCCGGGCGTGCAGGGCGCGCTGCGGACGTTGTAGAAGGCCTTGAGCATGGTGCAGACGGCGGGGGCCGCGGCCTCGGCGCCGAAGCCGCCGTCCTCGATGGTCGCCGAGATCACGATCGGCGGCGCGTTGGGGTCGCCCTTGATGCCGGGGACGTAGGCGACGTACCAGGACTGGTCACGCGGGCGGCCCAGTCGCTCGGCGGTGCCGGTCTTGCCGTACACGGGCAGGCGGTTCTGCGGCCACTTGGTGAAGACCGAGGTACTGGTGCCTCCAGGCGCGGATGCTGCCTCGTGCAGCCCTTGCATGATCGCCTGACGGTACTGCGGTTCGATGCGCACGCGCTTGGAGGCCGCCGCCGGGATCTTGCGCAGCAGGCGTCCGGCGCTGTCGAGGATCTCCATCCCGAGGTGCGGCACGACGACGCGTCCGCCGTTGGCGATCGTGCTGTACATGACCGCCATCTGCAGCGGCGTGGCCTGCACGTCGCCCTGGCCGACGGCCACCTGGACGTTGTCGCCGACGCTCCAACCGCGCTTGTCGGAGTACAGGCAGCACGGCTTGCCCGTGCGCTTCTCCCACGCGATCTCCTTCTTGTTGAGGTCGGCGCGCCACTTGCGGTCGGGGATCGTGCCGCCGAACTCACCCGGGACGTCGATGCCGGTGGTGTTGTCCAGGCCGAGCTTGCGGGCCATCGTCTGGA
>CAYUDT010000134.1:0-12876 GCA_964443695.1 uncultured Conexibacter sp.
ACCTGGAGACCGTCGCCACGTTGGCGTCGGAGGTCTCCGTGCCCGCCGGCAAGGAACTCGTCCGTGAGGGCGACTACTCCTACGACCTCCTGGCGATCGAGGAGGGCACGGCCAAGGTCGAGCGTGATGGTGCCCACCTGGCCGATCTCGGGCCGGGTGACATCGTCGGCGAGATGGGCGTGCTGGACCGCAACCAGCGCAACGCGACGGTGACGGCGACGTCCCCGATGCTGCTGGTCACCTTGGACCGCTGGGACGTCAAGAAGCTCGCCAAGCAGGCGCCGGCCGCGGTCGAGCACCTGCGCGAGCTCGTCGACTCGCGCAAGTAGTCCCGGCTTCGCCGGGATTGCGCTTGCTCGCTGACGCTCGCATGCGCGAGCGTCAGCAGGCGCGCACGCGGTTCAGGCGCCGACGGTGAGGCTGAACCCGTAGATGAGGCAGCTGGCCGCGGCGGTGCCGCGGCCGTCCTGCCGGACCACGCCCTGGGCGAGGTAGTTCACGCCCCGGCGCTCGAGGTGAAGCTCGAACGTGTTGGAGCCGTTGATCGTGAACGACTGCTGCGTGCCGTTGGGCATGCTCACGACCAGCGGCGCGGCGGGACCACCGGTCGAGCGGGCCAGGTTGACGGCGTCACCGGAGTTGTTGGAGAACGTGACGGTCGTCGACGGGTCCTCGTTGCCGGCGGTCGCGTTCTGGTCGAGGCACTGCGCGTTGAGCGTGCCGACACCCGGGATGTCACCGATCGGGGTGACGGCGCCGCTGGCGTTGTCGATGACCTCGAAGGCCTTGCCGAACGTCGAGGTGCCCGCTTTGGCGTAGCCCTCGAGGTCGAGGTACTTGTCGTTGATCTTGCCCTTGCCGGCACCGCTGCGCTGGGTGGCGACCAGGCGTCCGGCGGCCACGCTGAGCGGAGCGCCGTCGGCGACCGCGCTCTTGCCGTCGACCGCACCGGCGTTCGTGGCGAAGTTGACCGCGGCGAACGCGGTGCCCGTGAGGGCGATGAACAGCGCCGCCAGGGCGACGCCCATCGCGGGGCTGGGGATTCGGGACTTCATGGGGTGCTGCCTCCTTGGGGTGCGAACGTCACCTCAGAGAACACCGGCCCGGCCTGCGACGATGCGGTCATGACGGTTGTCATCAAGGTGCGTGACGACGGCCCGTACAAGGTCACGGGACCCGTCACGCTGATCGACGCCGAGGGCCAGGAGATCGCCGTACCGGCGGGCGAGTCGGTCGTGCTCTGCCGGTGTGGCGCCTCCGCGGCGAAGCCATTCTGCGACCGCAGCCACCGGCAGGCGGGCTTCACCAGTCGCGTCCGCGCCTGATGGTCTTGCGTCTGACTGTGAGACGTCCGTGAGGAATTCGGGCAGCAAGGGCGAAACGAATGGGCACGGCTCTACGTTGTACCCCTCGAATGCGCACCGCTGACGGAACCACCATCGCCTGGCTCGTCCTCTTCTGCGGCATCGCAGGAGTCCTGACGGCGCTCATCGGCTCGGGCATCTAACCCCTGTTGAGCTTTGCGCGCCCGGTCCTTTGACGACCGGTGCGGCGCCTAACCTGACGCGTCCCCATGCCCCGCGCGTCCACCGTCCACATCTGCTCGTCCTGCGGTCATCAGGAGCCTCGCTGGATGGGCCAGTGCCCGGGGTGTGAGGAGTGGAACACCCTCGTCGAGGAGCGCGTCGCGCCGGTCTCGCCCGGCGGCGCCCGCGGCCCGGGGCGGGGTGGCGGCTCCCGCGTTCCGGCAGGCCGCGTCACCGCGCTGCGCGACGTCGAGGTCGCGCGGGTGCCGCGTCTGTCGACGCAGATCGGTGAGCTCGACCGCGTGCTCGGCGGCGGGGTGGTGCCGGGCTCGCTGGTGCTGCTCGGCGGCTCGCCGGGCATCGGCAAGTCGACGCTGACCAACATGGTCCTCGGCCACCTGCAGGCCGGCGGGTACCGCACGCTCTACGTCTCGGGTGAGGAGTCCGCGCAGCAGATCCGCCTCCGGGCCGAGCGCCTGGAATCCGACCCTGCCACGAACCCCCAGCACCCCTGCCGGGCGCTCGACGTCCCCGTCCTGGCCGAGACCGATCTGGAGACGGTGATCGCGACGCTCGAGGCGCAGCGCCCGGACGTCTGCGTCATCGACTCCGTGCAGACGCTCCACGCGGGTGAGCTGTCCGGGGCTCCCGGGTCGGTGGGCCAGGTCCGCGAGGTCGCCGCCCGCATCATGCAGACGGCCAAGGCGTCCGGCATCGCGGTGCTGCTCGTCGGCCACGTGACCAAGGAGGGCTCGCTCGCGGGGCCGCGCGTGCTCGAGCACCTCGTCGACTGCGTGCTGCAGTTCGAGGGCGAGCGCGAGCGGACCTACCGCACGCTGCGCGCGCTGAAGAACCGCTTCGGCTCGACCAACGAGACCGGCGTCTTCGAGATGCGTGCCGGCGGCCTCGTCGAGGTGCTCGACGCCAGCGCACGCTTCGTGGGGGAGGCCACCCGCAAGCCCGGCAGCGTCGTCCTGGCCGCCATGGAGGGGACACGACCGCTGCTGGTCGAGGTCCAGGCGCTCGTCTCGGACTCCGAGCTGGTGCCGCCGCGGCGGGTCTGCAACGGCATCGACCGCAACCGGCTGGCGCTGGTGCTCGCGGTCCTCGGCCGTCACGCGGGCGTGGGCACCGGCACCAAGGACGTCTTCGTCAACGTCGTCGGCGGCGTGCGGGTCGACGAGCCGGGCGCCGACCTGGCGGTCGCGCTGGCCGTGGCCAGCGCCGCGCGGGGCATCGTCGCGGGCGACGGGGACAAGCCGCTGGCCTGCTTCGGCGAGATCGGCCTGACCGGCGAGCTGCGCACCGTCGGCCACCCGGACCGGCGCGCGGAGGAGGCCGCGAAGTTCGGCCTGGCGAAGGTCGTCTCGCCGGAGCGCTCGCGGACGCTGCGGGAGGCGCTGCGCAGCGCGCTGGGCAGCGCCGAGAACGTCCGCGCCGCCTAGGGTTGCAGGCCGTCTGTCAGGTTGACGTGACGAGCACGTGAAATCCGAAAATCCCTGGTAGAATCTGCCAGGATGGCGCAGCGATCCGGGGATGAGCTCACTGAGCTCGACAACCGACAGGAACCCCGGCTCGTCAAGTCGCTGGAGATGGTCGCCCCCGGCACGGCGCTGCGCGAAGGCATCGACAACATCCTCCACGCGCGCACCGGTGGACTGATCGTCGTCGGTGACCCTGACGAGCTCAGCTTCCTGTACTCCGGCGGCATCAAGCTCGACGTCGACTACACGCCGGCGCTGCTGTACCAGGTCGCCAAGATGGACGGCGCGATCACGGTCAACGCCAACGCGACGAAGATCACGATGGCCAACGTCCAGCTCATGCCGGACCCGACCATCCTCAGCCTGGAGACCGGCACCCGCCACCGGACCGCCGAGCGCGTGTCCAAGCAGACCGAGGCACTGGTCATCGCCGTCTCCCAGCGCCGCGAGGTCGTGTCGCTCTACGTCGACGGCGCCAAGTACATCCTCGAGGACATCCCCGTCGTCCTCGCCAAGGCCAACCAGGCGCTCGCGACGCTCGACAAGTACCGCACGCGCCTGGACCAGGTCTCCACCCGCCTCACCGCCCTGGAGTTCGAGGGCGGGGCAACGCTTCACGACGTGCTCACGGTGCTCCAGCGCTCCGAGCTCGTCACGCGCATGGCCGTCGAGATCGAGCGCTACATCGTCGAGCTCGGCACCGAGGGCCGGCTCATCGAGATGCAGCTCGAGGAGACGATGGTCGGCACCGCCGCCGACAAGGCCGCGCTCATCCATGACTACCTGGCCGACGACGCCGACGATGCCTTCGCATCCGCGCTCGACCAGATCGGTCGTCTACCCCATCAGGATCTGCTCGATTTCGGCCGCCTCGCCGAGTTGATGGGCTACGACCGCAAGCTCAACACCCTGGACTATCCGGTGTCGCCCCGCGGCTACCGGATCCTGGGACGCATCCCACGACTGCCCAAGATGGTGGTCCAGCAGATAGTCGAAGAATTCGGCGGGCTCGACGAGATGCTCGCCGCCACAGACGCTGAACTGGAGACCGTCGAGGGCGTGGGCGAGATCCGTGCGAAGGACATCCGCGAGGGCCTTCGCCGGTTGCAGGAAATCAACCTCGTGGACCGCTACCTGCAGACGTAGGTCGCACCAATCGCTTCTGATGCAGCCAAGCAGAGGGTATGAACCTCCGTGCGGCGCCGACTAGGAGGAATCAACATTCCCGAGACGATCGACGAGTTCACCGATGAGGATCTGGAGATCCCCGTCCCTGAGAACATCGACTTTGAGATTGGCGACAACGTCGTCTATCCGCATCATGGAGCGGGGCAGGTCCTGAAGAAGGAAGTGCGCAAGATGTTCGGGAAGGAGATGGAGTACCTCACCATCAAGATCCTGCACAACGACATGACCGTCATGGTGCCGTGTGAGAACGCGGGCATCGCCGGCCTGCGCCGCGTCATCGACGAGGAGACGGTCAAGAAGGTGCTCGGCGTGCTCGAGGACGACGTCTCCGAGATGCCGAAGAACTGGAACCGGCGCTTCAAGCACAACCGCGACAAGATCAAGACCGGCGACATCTACGAGCTGGCCGAGGTCGTCCGCAACCTCGCGCTCCGTGAGCACGAGAAGGGCCTGTCGACGGGCGAGAAGCAGATGTACACGCGCGCCAAGAAGATCCTCGCCTCCGAGCTGATGTACGCCCTGGAGAAGAACGAGGAGGAGGCCGAGGCCTTCCTCGACGATCTCCTCGCGGCTTCGGCGGGCGAGAAGGTCAAGGTCGCTGCCAAGTAGTCCTGCGATGCCGTCCCGCCCCGCCGCGATCGTCGTGGCGGCGGGACGCGGTGAGCGCCTTGGGTCCTCCGGACCCAAGGCGCTCGTTCGTTGTGCGGGGCGTCCGCTGATCGAGTGGTCGGTGGAGATCCTGCTGGGCTGCGGCCTGGACGTGGTCGTGGCGATGCCGGCGGGCCATGATGCGCCCGAGGGGTGCGTCGGGGTGGAGGGCGGGGCCGAGCGCTCGCACTCCGTGCGCAACGCGCTGGCGGCGTGCCCGCCCGACGCCGAGGTCGTGCTGGTCCACGACGCGGCCCGGCCGCTGCTGACCGCCGACCTCGTGCGGGCCTGCCTGGACGGGCTGGACGGCGTCGACGCGGCCATCGCCGCCGCGCCGCTGACCGACACGATCAAGGTGTCGGCCGACGGCGACCTGGTGTCGCGCACGCTCGACCGCTCGGAGTTGTGGGCGGTGCAGACGCCGCAGGTGTTCACCCGCCCGGCGCTGGAGCGCGTGATGGCGCTCGACGACGCCGTGCTGGCCGCGGCGACCGACGACGCGTCGCTGATCGAGGCCGACGGTGGCCGGGTCCGGCTCGTGCCGGCCCCGCGCTACAACCTCAAGGTCACCGTGCCGGAGGATCTGGTGCTCGCGGAACTGTTGCTCGGCGGACGTCACGACGGGCAAGGTCCGCCGACGGCCTAGGGCTGCGGGCCGTCGCTGCCGATATCCGGCCCACTTGGCGCACCACGTCCCGGTGCGCCGTTCCCATCACAAGGACGTCCCACATGCGGGTTCCCGTGCACCCGCGAGCCTGGCTGTCCGCCACGCTTGCCGCTGTCCTGCTGCTCTGCGCCGCCTCCGCGGCGCTGGCCGCGCTGCCGACCTTCGAACGCTCGCTGGACCTGCCCGAGGGCAACGGCGGCGGCTACTGGGGCATCGCCGCCTCGCCGCAGCACGTGTTCGTCTCGATGAACAACCAGATGCGGGTCTACACCCCGGCCGGCGTGTTCGAGAACACGATCCCGGTGACCGACTTCCAGCGCATGGCCGCCGATCCGACGACGGGTGACCTGCTCGTGTCGCGCTTCCCCAACACGCTGCAGCGCTACTCCGCTGCGGGTCAGCTGCTCAACAGCGTCCAGATCCCCAACTACACGCAGGGTCTCGGGGTCGACAAGGACGGGCGCATCTTCATCGCCGACCACGAGCGCTCGCGGGTGATCCAGCTGGCGCCCGACCTGACCGAGGTGGCGACGCGGGCGACCAACTCCTACCCGCAGAACCTCGAGGTCGACGGCCAGGGCGGCTTCTACCTCGACGACCAGACCTACGGGTACGACCCGTACTACGGCTACACCACCTACAACTACCGACTGCGTCACTACGCCGCGGGCGGCCAGGTGACCTCGTTCGGCCTGAACTGGGCGCCCTATCGGTACGGCGTCCTCGCCTCCGGTGACGTGCTCGCGCCCTACAACAGCGCGATGAACGTCACGCGCTTCGGCGACGGCGCGAACCTCGGCAGCGTCCTGGGCTACGGCTACGCCGCCGATCAGGTCCACCAGGGCGTGCAGGACACCACCGACGACGGCGCCGGGCGCTTCTACGTCATGGACTACACGTTCCGCCAGGAGCAGAACGGGACGTACTGCTACTACGACTACTGGTACGGGACCTACTGCTACCCGCAGTACACCTACTACTACGCGCCGCACGTGATCGTGCTGCGCGACGGCGTCCCGCTCACCGGCCCCCAGCCGACGATCAACGGGCGGCCCTACCAGGGCAAGGTGCTCACCGCGTCCCACGGCGCCTGGACCGGCGGGACCGGGACCATCCGCTACGCCTGGCAGTGGCAGCGCTGCACGACCGCATCGGTCTGCGCCGACATCCCTGGTGCGACGACGGCGACGCACACCATCGACGCTGATGACGTGGGCAAGGTCCTGGTCGTCCGTCTCGTGGTCTCCGACGACCAGACGACGACGTCCTCCAGCTCGGATGCCAGCCCGATGGTCGGCACGTACGCGGGCGTCGTCCGGGCCGACTCGCCGATGGGCTACTGGCGTCTGAGCGACGCGGCCGACACCGCGCACATGAGCGACGACACCGGCCACTTCCCCGGCGAGTACAAGAACGGCGCCGGCGGAGACCCGCAGCAGGGCATCTCCGGCGACGGCAACACGACGGCGATCTTCACCGGCAACGGCACCTACGGCTACGTCAACGGGCTTCAGGCCCCGCAGGCGGCCTACTCCATGGAGGCCTGGGTCAACCCGGCCGACGCCGGCAACGCGATGATCATGCAGCACGGTGGCGGCGGGGCGCTCTCGATCCGCGACGGTCACGTCGTCTTCCGCCAGGTCGACACCGACGTCTCCGGCCCCGCGCTGACCACCGGGCAGTTCAGCCAGGTCGTCGGCACGTGGGACGGACAGGTCGCGACGCTGTACGTCAACGGCGCGAAGGTCGCGCAGGCCGCCTCGACCAAGGCGCCGTCGGGTACGTCGACGCTGTACCTCGGGTACGGCGACCAGGCGCCCTGGCTGCGCGGGTACCTCGACGAGGTGGCCTACTACGCCCGGGCCCTGTCCCCGGCGCAGGTGCAGACGCACTACGAGGCCGACCCGCCCCCGGCGCTCCGCGTGCCCAAGCAGCTCGTCGACGCCCCGGCGTCTGCCGACGAGGACCAGACCAGCCCGACCGGTACCGCGCCGGTTGCCGACCCGCCGGCGACGGCGGTCGCTCCGGCCACGCTCCCGGTGCAGACACCGCCGGCGACGGCGCCGCGCACCGCCCCGCCGCTTGCGCCGAAGCCGGCGACCGCGGCGAAGTCGGCGACCGCGGCGAAGTCGGCCTCGGCCAAGCGCGCCGCCGCACGTCGTGCGGCCGCCCGGCGGGCCGCAGCCAAGCGCGCCGCGGCCAAACGCCGCGCGGCGGCCAAGCGGGCCGCGGCCGCACGCCGGCACCGCTGACAGGAACGTGCGTGCACCAGTTGGGCACAGAGCCCAACCAGTGCACGCACCGTCTGGGGGCAGGACCGCGTGTGCACCAGTTGGGCAGGCAGCCCAACCAGTGCACGCACTGTCCGGGGGCAGGACCGCGTATGCACCAGTTGGGCACGGAGCCCAACCAGTGCACGCAGCGTCTGGGGGCAGGACCGCGTGTGCACCAGTTGGGCACGGAGCCCAACCAGTGCACGCAGCGTCCGGGGGCAGGACCGTGCGTGCACCAGTTGGGCAGGCAGCCCAACCAGTGCACGCAGCTCTGGGCTCGGAGCCGCGGACCGGCGCGGGGCGTCAGGGATCCGACATCCGCGCCCGACCGGACCAGGGCGACCGGCCGGTGTTCGCTCATCTGGTCGGCCCGACCTCGCCGGGGAGGCGTTTGGAACGCGGCGCTGGGGGAAGACCCCGCACGGGCATGCACGACGAGCTTCCCGACGCCCCGATCCGCACGGGCCGGTTCGACCGTGAGGCGGTCGACGTCCACGCGCGGGCCGAAGCGGTGCGCGAGCGCCTGACCGGGCGCGCGAGCCCGCTGGCCCTGGCCACCCGCGAGCTCGCCACCGCCGACGTCGACCCCGGGCGCCGCCGGCGCGCCCAGGAGACGATCGCCCACACCGAGCGGTTGCTGAACATCGTCGACGGCCTGGACCACACCGACGGCGGCCATCCGCTCGCGCCGCCCCGTCCCCACACGAGCGCCGCGCGGGTCATCGGTCCCGTCGTCGGCCCGCCGCGCTGGCAGCGGACGCTGCGCCTCGATCCGATGCTGCTCACCGCGATGGTGGCCAGCGCGTGCATCGCGGTCGCCGTCGTGATGTTCATGTAGCTGGACAGCCTGTCGACGGGGCGCCCAATAGGGTTTCGCCCTCCCGATGCTGACCGACTACCACGTCCACCTCCGCCCCGACGAGCCTGGTACCACAGCCGAGAAGTACTTCACGGCGGCCAACGCCGAGCACTACCGGGAGGTCGCGACCGAACGCGGCATCACCGAGCTGGGCGTCTCGGAGCACATCTACCGCTTCACCCAGTCGCTGGAGCTCTGGGACCACGAGCTCTGGGTGCAGAACGCCCACGACGACCTCGATGCCTACTGCTCGTTCGTCCGCGAGGAGACCGACCTGAAGCTGGGCATCGAGGCCGACTTCATCCCGGGGCGCGAGGACCGCACGTCCGAGCTGCTGCAGGCCCGGCCGTTCGACTACGTCCTCGGCTCGATCCACTTCATCGCCGACGGCGCGCTGGACTACGACAAGTACGACGTCTGGACGAAGGCCGATTCGGCG
The DNA here is from genome assembly GCA_964443695.1 of uncultured Conexibacter sp. Lineage (GTDB taxonomy): Bacteria > Actinomycetota > Thermoleophilia > Solirubrobacterales > Solirubrobacteraceae > Paraconexibacter. The sequence goes on from CAYUDT010000134.1 coordinate 9,085, forward strand.
GACAAGGTCTGGCGCACGTACTTCACGTGGCTGGGCGAGGCCGCCGCCAGCGGGCTGTTCGACGTCCTCGCCCACCCGGACCTCGTCAAGCACTGGGGCCGCGAACGTCCCTGGCCCGACAGGGATCTGCGCTACTACTACGACCTCGCCATGGAGCAGATCGCCGAGAGCGGCATCGCCATCGAGGTCTCGACCGCCGGGCTGCGCAAGCCGGTCGGTGACCTGTACCCCGACCGCGCCTTCCTGGAGATGGTCGTCGACGCCGGCAACCCGATCGCGCTGTCCTCCGACGCGCACCGCACCGAGCACCTCGGCTACGGGTACGACCGCGCGCTGAAGCTGCTGGAAGACTGCGGCGTCAAGGAGATTGCCGTCTTCGAGGGGCGCGAGCTGCGCCTGGAGAGCATCGGTTGAGCACCCGGTCGGGGATCGGCTGGGACTCCCACCGGCTCGCGGCCGGCCGCCCGTTGATCATCGGCGGCGTCGAGCTGACGCACCCCGACGGGCTGGGCCTCGACGGGCACTCCGACGCCGACGTGCTGGCCCATGCGATCACCGACGCCCTGCTCGGTGCCGCCGGGCTGGGGGACATCGGCCAGCACTTCCCCGACACCGACCAGGCCTTCAAGGGCGCCGACTCGATCGCGCTGCTCACCGAGGCGGCGCGCCGCGCCCGTGAAGCCGGCTGGGCGCCGACGTACGCCGACTGCACCGTGGTGCTGGAGCGGCCCAAGCTCAAGGACGCGCGGCCCGAGATGCGCCGGCGGCTGGCCGGTGCGCTGGGCCTGACCGAGGACGAGGTCAACGTGAAGGCGTCGACGGCCGAGCGCATCGGCTTCGTCGGACGCGAGGAGGGCGTCGCCGCACTGGCGGTCGTGACCGTGGAGCGCGCTTGATGCCGCTGGCCGAGGCAGCTCGTGACTTCGAGCTGCTCGCCGTGCTCGTCCTCGTGACGGCGCTGCTGATCGGCGCCTACCGCTTCAAGGTCCCCTACCCGATCCTGCTGGTCGTCGGGGGCGCGGCGATCGGGCTGACGCCCGGGCTGCCCGACGCAGCGCTGGAACCGGACGTCGTCCTGATCGTCTTCCTGCCGCCGCTGCTGTACACGGCGGCGTTCTTCAGCTCGCTGAGCGACCTGCGCGAGAACGCCAAGCCGATCGGCATGCTGGCCGTCGGGACGGTGCTGCTGACGATGTTCGGCGTGGCGCTGGTGGCCCACTCGGTCATCGACGGCATGAGCTGGCAGGTCGCGCTGACGCTCGGGGCGATCGTGTCGCCGACAGACGCCATCGCCGCGACGTCGATCGGCGCGCGGCTGAGCGTGCCGCGGCGCTTCACCACCGTCATCGAGGGTGAGTCGCTGGTCAACGACGCGACAGCGCTGATCGCCTACCGCTTCGCGGTCGCCGCGGTGGTCTCCGGCTCCTTCAGCGCGCTCGACGCGGGCTGGGACTTCCTCTGGAAGGCGGCCGGTGGCGTCGCGATCGGAGTGCTGGTCGGGTTCATCGTCTCCAACACCCGGCGGATGATCGACGACGCGCCGACGGAGATCGCGATCTCGCTGGTGACGCCGTACTTCGCCTACCTGCCGGCCGAGGGCGCGGGCGTGTCGGCGGTGCTGGCGGCCGTCGTCACCGGCATCTACCTGGGCTGGCTGTCACCGGAGCTGATCACGCCGCAGACCCGCATCCAGGCCTTCGCGTTCTGGGAGATCCTGACGTTCGTGATGAACGCGGCGCTGTTCGCCCTCGTCGGGCTGGCCCTGCCCGACGTCATCGACGGCATCAACGGCGAGTACGGCGCGGGGCAGCTGGCGCTGTACGGCGCTGCCGTGGCCGGGGCGGTCATCGCGATGCGGTTCCTGTCGATCTACCCGGTCGCGATGCTGGGTCAGATCTTCAACCGGCAGGTCAAGGGCACCGGGCGGCCCGGGCCGCTGACGTTCCTGGTGGCGTTCGCCGGCATGCGCGGAGCGGTGTCGCTGGCCGCGGCCCTGGCGCTGCCGCTGACCGTCGACGGTGGCGCGCCGTTTCCGATGCGCGACCTCGTGATCTTCCTGACCTACGTGGTGATCCTCGTGACGCTGGTGCTGCAGGGGCTGTCGCTGCCCTGGGTCATCGAGCGCCTGGGCCTGGAGGTCACGCCGGACGTCGACATCGAGAGCGAGGCGCGGCTGAAGGCGGCCTGGGCGGCGCTGTCGCGGCTCGACGAGCTGGAGGACGAGGCCTGGACGCGCCAGGAGACCGTCAAGCGCCTGCGCGGGCAGTACGAGTTCCGCATCCGGCGCTTCAACGCGCGCCTGGACCCCGACGACGACGGCGACATCGAGGACGGCTCGCTGGCCTTCCAACGGTTGCGGCGCGAGGTGCTCAACGCCGAGCGCGCGGAGATCATCCGCATGCGCAACCGGGGTGTCATCAACGACGAGATCATGCGCCGCATCGAGCGCGACCTCGACCTCGAGGACGCGCGTCTGGAGATCTAGTGTCGCTTCGTCGACTTCGGAGGCTGCTCGCTGACGCCCGGGCTCAAGACGCGCGTCAGGCCGCGCCCGCGCGAGCGGCACGGCGGGCGGCGGCGTCGGCGCGCAGCTGCTCGTGCTCGACCTGGCGCTTGAGCTGCAGCAGCGTGCGCTGCAGGTGGCGGCGGACCTGCGGGGCGCCGAGACGCTCGGAGATCCAGCCGGCGATGCCCGCGCCGGCCACGCCGTAGCTCAGGCGGAACTCGACGGTGGTGCGGGTGTCACTGCGCGGGCGCAGGCGCACCCGGCCCCGCTGGTCGAGGCCGGTGACGCTGGTCCAGGCCCAGTCGCGGGCCTCCTCGAACTCGATGACCTCGATGAGTGAGCCGACCTCGGCGCTGCCGACGCGCATCAGCATCCGGTAGCGGGCACCCAGGCCGCGCTCCGTCTCGCTGGCGATCTCCCAGCGCGTGATGCCCGACATGTAGTGCAGGACCCGGTTCGGATCGGTGACGAAGTCCCAGACATCCTGCGCCGGGGCGGAGATGTCGATCTGCGCCTGGACCCTCATCCGATCACCGGCAGCCTGCGCTCGGCGGCCAAGGAGTCCAGCGTCTCCTGCATCACCCGCACGACGTGCTCGTAGACCTCGTTGAGGTCGGGGTCGTCCCCGAACTCCTCGCGGAGGTGGATCGGCGGCAAGGCCTCGACGACGATCTTCGCCGGGAGCGGCAGGTGGCCGAGCATGTCGCCGATGTTCAGGCCCCACGGAAAGGCGATGCTGATCGGCAGGACCTTCAGCCGCAGCGAGCGGTCGAGCATCAGCGCCTTGGCCAGCCCCTCGCCGCGGCTGAGGAACAGCGCGGTCTCCTGGCCGCCGATGGAGACGACCGGGACGATCGGGACGTCATGCTTCAACGCGAGCTTGATGAAGCCCTTGCGCCCGTCGAAGTCGACGCGGTGGCGCTCCCACGAGGGCCGGTGGACCTCGTAGTCGCCGCCGGGGTAGACCAGCAGCGCGGCACCGCTGGCCAGTGCCTTGTCGGCGTTGGCGGGGTTGGCGGCCACCGTGCCGAACTTCCGCAGGAAGCCCAGGCCCGGCATGCTGAGCACGAGGTTGTGGGCCAGTTGGTAGAACGGCCGCTCGACGCCGAAGTAGGAGTTGAACGCCAGCGTGAAGACGCCGGTGTCGGGCGTGAGGTTGCCACCTGAGTGGTTGCCCACCAGCAGGACGGGCCTGTCCTCGGGGATGTTGCCCAGCCCGCGGACCTCACCCCGGAACCACAGCGTCGACAGCAGCCACAGGCGCGGGAGGTTGTCGCGGATGTAGT
>CAYUDT010000135.1:0-12571 GCA_964443695.1 uncultured Conexibacter sp.
GGCCTGCAGGAGTGGCGCTACCGCCACGTGAAGATGGTCGAGCGGACGATCGGGGACCAGCGTGGCACCGGCGGCTCGCCGGGCGCGGCCTACCTGCGGTCGACGCTGTTCACCCCGCTCTTCCCCGATCTCTGGGCGGTCCGCTCGCGGCTGTGAGGTTTTCCCCACCCGGTTTGGCCTGCCGTCACCATTGGCCGGCGGCCCGCGCCGCCCGACCATCAACCCATGACCGTCGAAGTCCCATCCTCGCGTGAGCTGACCGCCTTCCTGCGCGAGTCCCTGTACCTGCTGACCGCGTTTCCGCTGGGCATCGCCGGGTTCACGTTCGCCGTGACCGACATGGCGCTGGCCTGGAGCCTGCTGCTCATCGGTGTCGGCCTGCCGCTCGGGTTCGGGTTCGTGTACCTGCACCGCGCCCTCTGCGACCTCGATCGCCGGCGGGCGTGGCTGGTGACCGGCCGGACGATCGACCGCGCGTACGCCGTGCAGGCCGACGGCGCGATCATCGTGCGGATGTGGCGGACGTTCCGCTCGCCGCAGTCCACGCGCGACGTGCTCTGGATGCTTCTGCACCTGCCCGTCGGGTGCTGGTCGTTCGTCGTGTTCACGCTGGCCTGGAGCGGCATCGCGACGATGACCACGCCGTTCTGGGTGTGGGCCATCCCCGACGACCAGTGGCACCACCTGTGGGTCGACGGGGTCGCGGGTCACTTCGTCACGCTGATCTGGATCCCGATCGGCGCGGCGATCACCCTGCTGGGCATCAAGCTGACGTCGGTGACCGCGCGCGGTGTGGTGCAGATGTCGGAGTCGCTGCTGGGGCCGGACATGCGCGAGCGCGTCGCCCACCTCGAGACGACGCGCTCCGACGCGGTGGACGCCGCCAACCGCGAGCTGCAGCGGGTCGAGCGTGACCTGCACGACGGTGCGCAGGCCCGGCTCGTCGCGCTGTCGATGGACCTCGGCCTGGCCGAGCAGAAGCTGTCCAGCGGGGACGCCTCCCGCGCCGCCGAGCACGTCGCCGAGGCGCGCGAGCAGGTGGCCACCGCGATGGCGGAGCTGCGCGACCTCGTGCGCGGCATCGGACCGAGCGTGCTGCGCGACCGCGGTCTGGACGCCGCGCTGACCGCGCTGTGCGCCGGCCGCACGCCCACCGTCTCGCTGCGGATCGACGTGCCCGAGCACGACGGCGAGCCGTCCCCGGGGGAGACCGCCGCCTACTTCGTCGTGGCCGAGTCGCTGACCAACATCGCCAAGCACGCCCAGGCGACCCATATCGTGGTCGACGTGCACCGCGCCGAGGACCGCCTGATCGCCGAGGTCACCGACGACGGCGTGGGCGGCGCCGACGTCCTCGCCGGCTCCGGCCTGTCGGGCCTGGCCAAGCGCGTCGCCGCGCTGGACGGGCTGCTCACCGTCGACTCCCCCGCGGGCGCAGGCACCCGCGTGCGCGCGGAGATCCCGGGGTGAGCGCCCCGCTGCGGGTCGTGCTGCTGGAGGACCTCGCGCTGCTGCGCGACGGCCTGACCCGGCTGCTGCGCGACAACGGCTGCGAGGTCGTCGCCTCGATCGACCGCGCCGACCGCTTCGTGTCCGCCGTTGCCGGCCACCGGCCGGACGTCTGCATCTGCGACGTCCGGCTGCCGCCGACCTTCACCGACGAGGGCATCCGGGCCGCGCTGGAGGCCCGCGAGCGGATCCCCGGCCTCCCGGTGCTGATCCTGTCCCAGGCCGTCGAGCAGACCTACGCCGCGCAGTTGCTCGCGGAAGGCACGGGCGGGGTCGGGTACCTCCTGAAGGACCGTGTCGGCGACCCGGAGACCTTCGTCGAGGCGGTCCGCCGCGTGGCCGGCGGCGGGACGGCGCTGGATCCCGAGGTCGTCGCCCAGCTCGTCGTGCGCAAGGGGTCCGGCCCGCTGGACGTGCTGACCACGCGCGAGCGCGAGGTGCTGGAGCTCATGGCCCAGGGCCGGTCCAACGCGGCCATCGCCGAGCGCATGGTGGTCACGCTCGGCGCGGTCGAGAAGCACGTGTCCTCGATCTTCGGGAAGCTCAACCTCACCGCCTCGGAGGAGGACAACCGGCGCGTGCTGGCCGTCCTGACGTTCCTGGGGGGTTGAACCGGCGCCCTGCGGCGCGCGTAAATGTGCACATGCAGGATTCCGGCACGCGGCGCGAGCGCGAGCAGAGCCGCGGCGCGACGGTGCGCCGCCGGTTGCGCAGCGTGCCGCCGATGTACATCGCCTTCGTCGTGGTGAGCATCCTGCTCGTGCCGCTGCTGCTCGTGGCGCTGGTGGTCGACATCGCCCGCATCGTGGTCGTCGGCCCGAAGTTCGTCGCGGTCCGGCTGACCCTGTTCCTCTGGATCTTCCTCCTGGCCGAGACGGTCGGGATCACGGTGCTGTTCCTCGTCTGGTGCGTGTCGCGCGGCCCGCGGCTGATCGACCGGACCTTCGCGGTGCAGCGCTGGTGGACCGGGCTGCTGTGGAACGCGCTGCGCCGGCTGTTCGCGCTGAACGTCGTCGTCGAGGGCGAGCCGGGCCCTGCACCCGTGATCGTCCTCATCCGCCACGCCTCGCTGATCGACAACCTCATCCCCGCGAACTTCATCCCCGGCGTCCGGCTGCGCTACGTCATCAAGCGTGAGCTGCTGGCCGAGCCGTGCCTGGACATCGCCGGCAGCCGGCTGCCCAACGTCTTCGTCGCGCGCGAGTCGGGCGGGGACGAGCGCGAGCTGAACGCCGTCCGCGCGCTCGCCCGGGACCTGGGCCCCCGCGACGGGCTGCTCATCTACCCCGAGGGCACCCGCTTCAGCCAGGAGCGCCTCGACCGCTCCCGGGCCAAGCTGCGCGAGGCTGGACGTGAGGACCTCGCCGCCAAGGCCGACCACCTCACGCACCTGCTGCCGCCGCGCGTCGGTGGCCCGCTCGCGTTGCTCGACGCCGCGCCGGAGCCGGACATCCTCATCCTCGGGCACACCGGCCTCGACGGCGTCACCTACATCCGCAACATCTGGGCCGGGCGCCTGAACGGCGCGACGATCGCCGTGCGGATGCAGCGCCACGCGCGTGCCGACCTCCCGACCGGCGACGATGCGCGGATCGCCTGGATCTATGACCGCTGGTTGGAGATGGACGCCTGGATCTCCGGGCAGGACTGACGCAGACCATGACCACCGCCGCCATCGCCATCGCCGTCCTCTTCGTCGCCCTCTGGCTCCTCGCCGGCGCGATCAAGGACGTCTCCATCGTCGACATCGCCTGGGGCAGCGCGTTCGTCGTCGCCGCCTGGGCGTCGCACATCGCCTCCGACTTCCACCACTCCCCGGCCGGCCGGCTGCTGCTGCTGTGCGTGACGCTGTGGGGGCTGCGGCTGGCGGTCCACATCGGCCGCCGCAACCTCGGCCACGGCGAGGACCACCGCTACGCGGCGATGCGCGCCAAGCGGCCCGACACGTTCTGGGTGCGCTCGCTGGTCACCGTCTTCCTCCTGCAGGGCGCGCTGGTGCTGCTGATCGGCTGGCCGGTCATCGCCGCGCAGGACCGCGACGGTGGGTCGATCGGCGCGCTGTCGATCGCCGGCCTGCTGCTCTGGGCGGTGGGCCTGTTCTTCGAGGCCGTCGGCGACCTGCAGTTGACCCGCTTCAAGGCCGACCCCGCCAACAAGGGCAAGGTCATGGACCGGGGCCTGTGGCGCTATACGCGCCACCCCAACTACTTCGGTGACGCGACCGTGTGGTTCGGCCTGTGGCTCATGGCCCTGGAGTGCGGCGTGAGCCCCGTCACCGTCATCAGCCCGCTGCTCATGCTCTTCTTCATCTACCGGATCTCCGGCGTGATGCTGATGGAGCGCCACATGGCCAAGCGCGAGAAGTACGCGGACTACATCGCCACCACGAGCATCTTCATCCCGCTGCCGCCCAAGCGGCAGCCCTGAGAACGCGAAAGCCCCGCTGTGAATGGCGGGGCTTGTCGGTGTTGCTTGGGCCGTTACGTCCTCGTTGGCTAACGGGCGCGGAGCGTGCCGCCGCAGTGCGGGCAGGAAGCCCGGTCCACGACGCGCTCAGCCGCCCAGAGGCGAAGGCACTTGGAACAGAGGAACCGCATATCGGTCCTCCTTTCGTTCTTTCTCTCTTACGTCCTTCAACTGTACTCGTCCTACCCGGACATTTCCTTAGCTCACGCAAATGTTCACGAGAGCGGTGGTTCAGGTTGCGACACGAGGATGCCGCGCACGATGCCGACCTCCCCCCACCCCACGTTCCTCTCCACCCTCGGCGAGACCGCCCTCGCAGCCGCCGGCGGCGGCACCCTCGTGATGCTCGAGTCCGACCCCACCACGGCCCGCGCCGGCGCCGTCGTCCTCAGCGGCGGCGAGCTCCTGCGCGTCGAGCTGGACGCCGTGCTCGGCACGGCGTCCGTGCAGACCGCCACCGCGGATGTGGGATCGTCGTCTGAGTGCCGCGACCGCTCGACCGTTCTCGCCTGACCGCGCTCCTCGGCGAGGAGCTCACCCGCTTCGCCGAGCGCCACCCGCTGTCGGCACAGCTGCACGAGGAGGCGCGCAGGTCGCTGCTCGGCGGCGTGCCGATGCCCTGGATGATGCGCTGGGCCGGCGGCTTCCCGGTCTACCTCGCGCACGCGGGCGGGTCCCGGGTGACCGACGTCGACGGCCATGAGTACGTCGACCTCTGCCTCGGGGACACCGGGGCGATGACCGGCCATGCCCCCGGGCCGGTGCTGGCGGCGATCGCCGCCCAGGCCGCCCGCGGCCTGACGACGATGCTGCCCACCGAGGACGCCGCGTGGGTCGGGGCCGAGCTGGCCCGCCGCTTCGGTCCGGAGCGCTGGCTGTTCACGCTGAGCGCGACCGACGCCAACCGCACCGCGCTCCGGGTCTGCCGCCAGATCACCGGGCGGTCGAAGGTGCTGGTCTTCAGCTACTGCTACCACGGGTCCGTGGACGAGGCCTTCGCCGTCCGCGCCGCCGACGGGCGCACGGTCGCGCGGGAGGGCAACGTCGGCCCGTCGGTGGACGTCGCCGACACCACCGTGGCCGTCGAGTTCAACGACCTCGACGCCCTCGAGGCGGCGCTGCGCACGGGCGAGATCGCCTGCGTCCTGGCCGAGCCGGCGATGACCAACATGGGCATCGTCCTGCCCGACCCCGGCTACCACGACGCGCTGCGCGCGCTGACCCGGCAGCACGGCACGCTGCTGATCATCGACGAGACCCACACACTGTCGGCCGGCCCGGGCGGGTGCACCGCAGCCTGGGACCTCGAGCCGGACATCGTGACGCTGGGCAAGGCCATCGGCGGGGGCGTGCCGTGCGGGGCACTGGGGCTGGCGGCCGAACTGGCCGAGGAGCTGCTGGCCGATCCGGACGCCGACTACGAGGACACCGGCGGTGTCGGCGGGACCCTGGCCGGCAACGCACTGTCGCTGGCGGCGATGCGCGCCGCGCTGGGCCGCGTCCTCACCGAGGAGACGTTCGTCTACACGATCGACCTCGCCACGCAGTTCACCGAGGACCTCGACGCGGCGATCGCCGAGCGCGACCTCGGCTGGAACGTCACCCAGCTCGGGGCGCGCGCGGAGTACCGCTTCGAGCCGGCGCCTGCGCGCAACGGCAGCGACGCGCATGCCGCGTCGGACCCCGAGCTCGAGCGCTACCTGCACCTCCACGCGCTGAACCGCGGCCTGCTCATCACCCCGTTCCACAACATGGCGCTGATGGGGCCCGACACGACCGTCGATGACGTCGCCCTCCACACGGCGCTGTTCAGCGAGGCGGTCGACTCACTGCTGTAGGACGGCCATCGCGGCGTTGCGGCCGGGCAGCCCGGAGACGCCGCCGCCGCGGCGGGCGCCGGCGCCGCAGACGTGGATCGTCGGGTCGTCGGTCTCGGTGCCCCAGCTGCCGACCTCCTCGTCGCGCTCGGCGAACGGCCAGGAGAGGTCGCGGTGGAAGATGTTGCCGCCGGGCAGGCCCAGCTCGTCCTCCAGCTCGACCGGCGTGCGGGCCTCGATGCACGGGCTGCCGTCCGGCGCGGTGAGGACGCAGTCGCGGACCGGCTCGGCGAGGACGCTGTCCAGCGAGGCGAGCGTCGCGTCCAGCGCGCGCTGCTTGGCCGTCGGGTCGCCGTCGAACAGCCGCGCGGGCAGGTGCAGCGCGAAGCAGGTCAGCGTCTGCACCCCGGCCGCCTGCAGCTCCGGGCCGAGGATGCTCGGGTCGGTGAGCGAATGGCAGTAGATCTCGGCGGGGACGACCTCGGGGATGCTCCCCGCCGCCGCCTGCGCGCGAGCGAGCTCCAGCTGCCCGTAGCCCTCGTTGATGTGGAACGTCCCGGCGAAGGCGTCGCGCGGGTCGACGGCCGTGTCGCGCAGGCGCGGCAACCGCGACAGCAGGAGGTTGACCTTCAGCTGCGCGCCCTCCGGCTTGGGCTCGGACGGCACACGCCCGCGCAGCTGCTCCAACGTGCGCGGCGCGACGTTGGCGAGGACGTGCCCCGCCCGCGCGACGCCACCGTCGTGGTGGACCGCGCCGGCCTCGACCGCGGTGACGGTCGTGTCGGTGACGATCTCAGCCCCGGCCGCACGGGCCGCGCGCTCCAGCGCGCCGGTCACCGCGCCCATGCCGCCGAGCGGCACGTCCCAGTCGCCCGTCCCGCCGCCGATCACGTGGTAGAGGAAGCAGCGGTTCTGGCGCAGGTCGGCGTCGTGCGCGCCGGCGAACGTGCCGATCAGCGCGTCGGTCAGCGCGATGCCGCGCAGGGTGTCGTCCTGGAGGCAGTCCTCGATGAGCTCGCCGATCGGACGCTCGAACAGCGCCTCCCACGCTGCGGGATCAACCCGCGCGCGCAGCTCGTCCCGTGACAGGAGCGGTGCGGTCAGCGTCGGCCACACCGCGTCGGCCACCTGCTGCGCGGTCGCGTAGAGCCGGTCCCACCCCGGTCCCGGCGAGGCGGCCTCGGTGTCGACGAGGATGCCGCGCGCCGGATCGCCCGGCACGGGCGTGTAGGAGGAGATGCGCCGGCGGCAGAGCCGGATGTCCAGCCCGAGCTCGTCGATGAGCTGCCGCGGCATGAGGCTGACGAGGTAGCTGTAGCGGCTGAGGCGGGCGTCCAACCCGGGCCAGGGTCGTTCGGACACCGCAGCGCCGCCGACGTGGTCGCGGCGCTCGAGGACGAGCACGCGCCTGCCCGCCTTCGCGAGGTAGGCGGCGGCCGTCAGGCCGTTGTGGCCGGCGCCGACGATGACGACATCGTGCTGGGTGTCCATGCGACGCCCAGCGTACGCGGAGGTCAGTCCAGCGCGCGCAGCGGCGATGCCGCCTCGTCATCGAGGTCGGGGATCGCGATGACGATGTGCCGCCGGGAGACGTTCAGCACGTCGTGATGGGTGCCGGGGCCATCGTGGCCGATGAGCTCGACGGTGACGTCCGTCAGCGAGATGAAGTCGCGCTCGGTCGCGTTCAGGAAGTCCGACACGCGCGAGCGGTAGCCGTCGCGGGCGAGGGTCAGGAGGCCCGAGATGCGGTGGCGCTGGGTCTCGATCAGGACGCGTGAGGTGCGGTGGGGTGACGACATGGCTTCCACACCGGTTCTTTTCGGCAGACCGAGCCCGTTACTTGACGCGGCGCAGTACGACGCGGGTCTGGGTGTCGCGCACGCCACCCTCGTTCTTGAGCCTGCCGACGACCGCATCGATCTCCGTGGCGTCCCCGCAGGCCAGGCGCAGCTGGTAGTCGAACGGCCCCGTGAGGTGCACCGCGCCGACGACGACCGGGGACTCGCGCAGCAGTTGCTCGAAGCGAGGCCGTGACTCGTTGTCCTTCAGCCGCAGGTCGATGACGGCCTCCAGCGAGCGGGTGCCCGCGCTCTCGTCCACCTGGGCGGTGAACCCGGTGATGACGCCGCGCCGCACCATGTTGCGGACGCGGTCGGCGGCGGCGTTGGCGCTGAGGCCGATGCGGTCGCCGAGGGCTGCGTAGGAGATGCGACCGTCCTCGGTCAGCAGCTCGAGGATCTGGCGGTCGAGAGCATCCAGGTCGGGCACGGGCAACGAAGCGTAGTGCGCCGAAAGGTCGCATTCGAGGGTGGTCGCCCCGATCTCCGACGACCGCAGGCGCCACGCGCGACGTCAGTCGTCGAGCATCGCGACCACGCGCGCGGGCGCGCCGCTGCCGCCGACGATGCGCAGCGGGAAGCAGCTGACCGTGAACCCGGTCGCGGGAAGCCCACCGAGGTTGACCAGCCGCTCGATCTGCGAGTAGGCCAGGCCGGCCTGGTGGGCCTCCCAGAAGATGCCCGGCTCGTTGCGGGCCTTGGCCTCCTCCGCCTGCATCCACAGCGGGCGGTCCCAGCCCCAGGCGTCGATGCCCATCACGCGAACCCCGTGGTCGTGGAGCCAGTGGGTGGCCTCGGCGGTGACGCCGGGGCCGAGGCCCATGTAGTCGGGACGACCGTAGAACGCGTCGCGGCCGGTGTGGATGAGGACGATGTCGCGCGGCTGGAGCACGTGGCCGACCGTGGCGAGGGCGGCGACGAGGTCCGCGGAGGTGACCGCGTCGCCGTCGGCCTTCGCGGTGAAGTCCAGGCAGACACCGGGCGCGTGGAACCAGTCGAGCGGCAGCTCGTCGATGGTCTGCGCGGGCGCGCCGTCGATCGTCGAGTTGTAGTGCCAGGGCGCGTCGACGTGGGTGGAGTTGTGGGTGCCGAAGCGCAGGAACGTCTCGACCGCCCAACCCTCCCCGTCCTTCAACAGCTCCGGCGTCACGCCGAACATGGCGGCGATCGTCTGCGCGCCCTCGGCGTGCGCCTCCTAGGCGATGTCGGTGCGCAGGATCTCCGGGAGCTCGGCGGGCGACGGCTCGATGGGCGCGGACAGGTCGACGAAGCGCATGGACGGCGAGCCTAGACGCCCTCCCGCGAGGTCGCGCCCTTCACGCGGAGGTGATCGCCGACCACCGGTTCGCGCAGGACCTGCGCCAGGGCAGGAGCTTGCGCCGGCCGCCGTCAGGGGGAAGGCGAAGGCAGCCGGCGCAACCTGCTCCAAACACTGTCCAGTCCCGGGTGCAGATCCGGTACGGGCGAAGAGCACCAAGGGGGCAGGGGTGGGACTGAACGTGCACGATGTTCCTCCGACGGGATGCAGACCGGAATCGCCTGTTCGGACCCACTTCGGGGTGAGGCATCCATCGTCCGATTGGGGGACCCCGCTAGGTTCTTCGGCAAGCAATGAGCGCCTTTGACGATCCCGCCGTCCTCGATCGCTTCGCCGACCTCGTGGTCGGCTTCGCCGCGAACGTCCAGCCCGGGCAGGTCGTGGCGATCGGCTCGGAGATCGGCAAGGAGCCGCTGACGCGCGCGCTGGCGGCCAGCGCCTACCGCCATCAGGCCGTCTTCGTCGACGTCGCCTACTTCGACCTGCACGTCAAGCGGGCCCGCCTGCTGCACGCCGGCGAGGACACGCTGGACTACGTGCCGCCGTGGCTGGGCGAGCGCGTCCTGGCCCTCGGCGAGCTGCAGGCTGCGCGCATCGGGCTCACCGGTCCGGCGTTCCCGGGCCTGCTGGACGACCTCGACCCCGCGCGTGTCGGGCGCGATCAGCTGCCCGCCCTGAAGGAGGGCGGCAAGGTCGTCAACGACCGCACGACCAACTGGACCGCCGTCCCCTGCCCGACGCGCGCATGGGCGTCGCTGGTGCACCCCGACCTGCCCAAGGACGAGGCATGGGCCAAGCTCGGCGAGCAGATCCTCCACGTCTGCCGGCTCGACGAGGACGACCCGGTCGCGGCCTGGCGCGCGCGCTGGGAGGTCCTGCTCGGCGCGGCCGGCCGCCTGGACGAGCGCCGCTTCGATGCCGTCCACTTCACCGGCCCGGGCACCGACCTGCGCGTCGGCCTGCTGCCGACGTCCACCTGGACGGCGGCGAAGTTCTCCACGGTCGGCGGCATCGAGCACATGCCCAACCTGCCGTCCGAGGAGATCTTCACGGCGCCCGATCCGCAGCGGGTCGACGGCGTCGTCCGCGCGACGAAGCCGCTGGTCGTCAGCGGCTCGATCATCCGCGGGTTGGAGGTCGAGTTCCAGGACGGCGTCGCCGTGAAGATCAACGCCGACGAGGGCGCTGACGTCCTGCGCGGGTACGCCGAGAAGGACCCTGGCGCTGCACGCCTGGGCGAGGTCGCGCTGGTCGACGGCGAGGGCCGGATCGGCGCGCTGGACACCGTCTTCTTCGACACGCTGCTCGACGAGAACGCCGCCTCGCACATCGCGCTCGGCCAGGCCTACGCGTTCACCGCCGGCACCGAGGACCACCCGCGCCTGAACTCCTCGGTCATCCACGTGGACTTCATGATCGGCAGCCCGCAGGTGGACGTCGACGGCGTCGACGCCTCCGGCGCGCGCGTGCCGGTGCTGCGCGGAGGCGCCTGGCAGGTCTAGTTGCGCCGCGCGCGGGTTTTGCGCGCGCGCTGCGTTGCAGCGCACATGGTGTTGCGGTCCCTGGTGGTGCTGGCGCTGCTCGCGTTCCCCGCGAGCGCGTTCGGCGAGCAGCTCTCGGAGCTGGAGATCCCCACGCGCGACGGGGCGACGATCCACGTCGAGATCGCACGCCCGGACGGCGACGCCAAGGTGCCGGTGATCCTCACCTACTCGCCGTACAACACGATCGCGCCCGCAACCCCGGTGACGAACCTTGCCTCGGGCAGCCCCTGGGTCGAGCAGGGCTACGCGCGCGCCTACGCCGATGTCATCGGCACCCGCAACTCGACGGGGTGCTGGGACTACGGCGGGCCCAAGGAGCAGCGCTCCGGCGTCGACCTCGTCGGCGCCCTGGCCAAGCAGCCCTGGTCCAACGGGCGCGTCGGCGTGACCGGGGTCTCCTACGACGGCACGACGGCGAACATGATCGCCGCGGCCGGGGACGTCCCGGGGCTGGCCGCGGTGGTCCCGATCGCCGCGATCTCGCGTTGGTACGGGTACGCCTACCAGGACGGCGTCCGCTACCTCGGCAACTCCGAGAACCCGACCGACGAGGGCTTCGACACGCCGCTGGGCTTCGACTTCGGCTTCGGGCGCACGCCGCCGGACCGGCCGGCCGCCATCACCGCGCTGCTGGACCGCATCAACCCGTGCGACGCGGTGGACCACACGCAGCACGCCTACTCCACGACGCCGGACTACGACGCGTTCTGGCTGGCGCGCGACTACCGCAAGGACGCCGCGAGGTTCCGCGTGCCGACGTTCGTCGTCCACGGCTGGCAGGACTACAACGTCAAGCAGTCCGAGGGCGTCGACCTCTACGACGACATCCCGGTCGACAACCCGGCGACGGCGGCCGTCGAGGGTGTGCCGTTCAAGATGCTGCATCTCCACCAGGCGCCGCACTCCGACGGCGCCGGTGACGACTACGACAAGCGGCTGGAGCAGTTCTTCGCCAAGACGCTGAAGGGCGTCGAGAACGGCATCGAGTACCAGGACGCGGTCCGCACACAGGGTCGGGATGGCGGCAGGGCCGGCGACTTCACGCGAGCGCCGACGTTCCCGCCGCCGGGCACCTACGAGGAGCGGCTGTCGCTGGCCGCACTCGGCGAGCCGGGCGCGACGTCGTCGTTCACGGACGCCGGTGTCAGCACCGAGGAGGCGGCGCTCAACGCGTACCCCAACGTGCTGCCCGGGCAGGTGGTCTACGCGGGCAAGCCGCTGGAGAAGGACGTGCGCCTGGCGGGCACGCCACGGCTGGAGGTGACGGTCTCGTCGGGCGCGACCGGCGGCCAACTGTCGCCCACCCTGCTGGACATCGCCCCGGACGGCAGCGCGGTCGCCATCACCCGCGGCCATCTCAACCTGCGCTACCGGCGTGGGCTGGACAGGCGCATCGACATGCCGGGCGCCGGCTTCGACAAGGCGACCGTCACGTTCGCGCCGCAGGACCAGACGGTCGACAAGGGCCACCGCATCGGGCTGGTCCTCGCCGCGTCCAACACGGTCTGGGCGCTCCCGGACACGGCCCGCAACAGCTACGTCATCGACAACAGGGCCTCGACGCTGGTGCTGCCGCTCGTCGGTCCGGTGCCGGCGGCGCCCGCGCCCGCGGCGGCGCCGACGCCGGCGCCGCCCAGGCCCGCGCCGGCCAAGCTGACCGTCCACGTCCGCCGGACCCGCTCGGCCCGGGTGCTGAAGGTCACCGGCCATGCGCCCGTGCAGTCGCTGCTGCAGGTGCGGATCATGCAGGGCAAGCGGCGCCTGGCCCGCCGCGTCCTGATCCTGCACGCCAGAACCGGTCGCTACGCGGTGCACCTGAAGCTTCCGCGGCGCGCCCGCGGCAAGGTCCGCGCGAACGTCACGGCCACGCTCGTGGGGGGCCGCAAGCTCCGCCGGCAGAGCCCGCTGATCGCCTTGCGCCGTCCTTAGGTACCCTCTCCGGACATCCAGGAGAGGTGCCGGAGCGGTTGAACGGGCACGACTGGAAATCGTGTAACGGCGAAAGTCGTTCGGGGGTTCGAATCCCCCTCTCTCCGCTGGCCCGAAGCCCCGCCCCGTGCGGGGCTTCGTCGTTGCCGG
>CAYUDT010000136.1:0-12512 GCA_964443695.1 uncultured Conexibacter sp.
CAGCGCCAGGGCCGGCTGGCCGACATGAGCGCGCTGGTGGAGGAGTCGCTGAGCGTCAGCGGCATCCTGCTGGGCAAGACGATGGGGCGCGGCGACGAGCTGGCCCAGCGCTTCGACCGCGAGTCCGCCGAGCTGGCCGACCTCGAGGTGCGGGCGCGGATGACCGGGCGCTGGCGGATGGCCTCGGTGCAGATGAGCTTCGCGATCATGCCCGCGCTGGCCTACTGGTTCGCCGGGCACTCGCTGGCCAACGGCTCGACGACGATCACGCTCGGCACGCTCGTCGCGTTCACCCAGATCCAGACGCGGCTGTTCTTCCCGATCCAGTCGCTGCTGAGCGTCGCGCTGGACGTCACGTCGTCGCTGGCCCTGTTCCACCGCATCTTCGAGTACCTCGACCTGCACGTCGAGATCGCCGAGAAGGACGAGCCGGTCGCGCTGGACCGAGCCACCGTCAAGGGCGACATCAGCTTCCGCGACGTCGTCTTCGCCTACGACGAGGACAGCGCGATCACCATCGACGGCGTCAGCTTCGACGTGCCGGCGGGGACGACCACCGCCATCGTCGGCGAGACCGGCTCGGGCAAGACGACGCTGGCGTATCTCGTCGCGCGGCTGTACGACGTCCGCGAGGGCAGCGTGGCGATCGACGGCGTCGACGTGCGCGATCTCAGCTTCGCGTCGCTGGCCGACACCGTCGGCATCGTGTCGCAGGAGACCTACCTGTTCCATGCGTCGATCGCCGAGAACCTCCGCTTCGCCAAGCCCGACGCGACCGACGAGGAGCTGCGCAACGCGATCACCGCCGCGCGCATCGACACCCTCATCGACTCGCTCCCCGACGGCCTGGACACGGTCGTGGGCGAGCGCGGCTACCGCTTCAGCGGTGGTGAGAAGCAGCGCATCGCGATCGCCCGGACCGTGCTGCGCAACCCGCCGGTGCTGATCCTCGACGAGGCCACCAGCGCCCTGGACACCGAGACCGAGCGCGCCGTGCAGGAGGCGCTGGACGCGCTGGCCGCCAACCGCACGACCATCGCGATCGCCCACCGGCTCTCGACCGTCAAGGACGCCGACCAGATCGTCGTGCTGGACAAGGGTCGCATCGCCGAACGTGGCCGCCACGCCGAGCTGGTCGCCCGCGGCGGCCGGTACGCCCAGCTCGCCGCGCAGGCCCCGGAGGGCGGGACGCTGCAGGTAGCCTGAGCGGCGTGTCCGGCGCCACCGTCGCAGCCATCGACGTCGCAGGGGAGCCCGCCGCGTGGCGGGCGCTCGGCTTCACCGTCGACAGCGACGGCCACTGCGCGATCGGCGCGACGCTGCTGCGGATCCGTCCGCACGACACGCCGCGGCTGGCCGGCTGGGCGCTCCGTGACGCGCAGGGGGAGGGCCCGGTCGACGGCGTCCCCACCCAGCGGGTGACCTGGACCTCGGAGGGCATGGCTCACGAGAACGGCGCGACGAGCGTCGACCACGTGGTGGTGCTCACCCCGGACACGGCCCGCACGTTCGCGGCGCTGGAGGCCGCGGGGATGACCCTGCGCCACGAGCGCGACACCGGCAGCGGCGAGCGGCCGCTGCGGCAGGGGTTCTTCCGGCACGGCGAGTGCATCGTGGAGGTGGTCGGCCCACCGCAACCGGAGGCCGGCGACGACCGTCCGGCGCGGCTGTGGGGACTGACGCTCGTGGTCGAGGACCTCGACGCGACGGCGGAGTTCCTGGGGGAGAGGCTCGGCGAGGTGAAGGACGCGGTGCAGCCCGGAAGGCGGATCGCCACCCTCCGGGCCGAGGCGGGGCTGGGTGTCCCGCTCGCGCTGATGACGCCGTAGAGGCCGCCGGCGCCTCGCGCTAGGCGATGATCAGCTGCGAGTGGTCGGCGGGGTCGACCTTGACCGAGACCGCCGTGCCGGGCTGGAAGTTGCCGACGTAGAGCCGGTTGATGGTCTGGCGCGTGGTGGCGGCGTAGGGGGCGCCGCCGCTGAGGGAGACCTGGAGGTCGAGCTCGACGACCGGGTGGTCGTTGACGGTGGCACCCGTGTCGCGCAGGGCGGTGATCGTCGCGGTGCCCGGAAGGCCGGCGGTGGACAGGTGGTTGGCGCGCTGGGCCTCGGCGGCCATGTCGTTCATCGCGCTGCTCATCTGGGCCATGCCGTCGCGGGACATGCGCATCATGCCGCCGATGCCCTTGTACTCCTGCGGGGTCATCGCGTCGGCCTGCTTCTTGATGTTGTTGAGGTCCTTGAAGAAACCCATGGCGGGCGTCCTTTCTGGGGATTGGAGCGGGGATCTGCTCAGGACAACTGGCCCGGATGGGCGCGACTTACGCACGGTCCGAAGAAATTTCTGCGGTGCTTCGGCTCCACGGAACGCTCGCGTTCGCTAAGTTCTCGCGCTCGATGCCGTCCTTCAGACGTGCCCTCGGCATGTCCTTCACGGCTTTGCTGCTGGCCCTGCCCGTGCCGGCCACAGCGAACGCCGCCTGCGCCAACGCCGACGCCCGCCCCACAGCAGGGACGCTCGACGACGCCCGTTCGGCGGTCCGCTGCCTGATCAACGTGGAGCGCGGCAGGCGTGGTCTGCCCAGGCTGGCCGCGCAGCGCAACCTGCGCGATGCATCGACCGGGCTGGCCCGGAAGATGGTCGAGGACCACTTCTTCGACCACGTGACGCCGAGCGGGGAGACGCTCGTCAAGCGCGTCAGGAAGGCCGGCTACGTGTCGCGCAAGGTGGCCAGCTACGCGGTGGCCGAGAACCTCGGCTACGGCACCAACGACCTCTCGACCCCGCGCGAGATCGTGCGGGGCTGGATGAAGAGCTCCGGGCATCGCGCCAACCTGCTGAGCGCGCGCTACGACGAGATCGGCGTCGGCGTCGTCCTGGGATCACCGTTCGGGGACGGCGACGCCCGGACCTACGTCACGGAGTTCGGCGTCCGCAAGCTGCACTGACCCGGCGGGCAGCGTCACCGCGACGGCCAGACCGCCGTCGGGCAGCGGCTCGGCCCGGACCGAGCCGTTGTGCGCCTCCGCGACGGCCCGGACGACCGCGAGCCCCAGGCCGAAGCCCCCGGTCGCGCGCGAGCGGGACGGCTCGAGCCGGTGGAACGGCTCGAACAGCTCCTCGATGCGCTCGGGCGGCACCTGCGGCCCGCTGTTGGTCACGACCAACTCGACCTCACGGCCGCTGGGCGTCGAGCGGGTCAACAGGCGCACCCAGCCGTTGGGCACGTTGTAGCGCGCCGCGTTCTCCAGGAGGTTGGCGGTGAGCCGCTCCAGCAGCACCTGGTCGCCGTCCACCCACGCACGGTCCAGGAGCGTCTCGACGCGGAGGTCGTCCGGCAGCCGCACGCCGTTCTGCAGGACGCCGCGGGCCAGGGCGGCGAGGTCCAGCGCGCTGTGGTCGATCGCGCCGGCGCCGCTCGTGGCCAGGGTCAGCAGGGCGTCGATGAGCCGCTCCATGCGCTCGTTGGCGTCGCGCACGACGACCGCCATCTCGCGCAGATCGCCGATCGACACGTCGGGGTCGGCGAGCGTCACGTCGATCTCGGTGCGCACGATCGTCAGCGGCGTGCGCAGCTCGTGCGACGCGTCGGCGACGAAGCGGCGCTGTGCGCCGAACGCCCCGTCCAGCCGCTCCAGCATGCCGTCGAAGGTGTCGGCCAGCTCCCGCAGCTCGTCGCGCGGGCCGGTGAGGCCGATCCGCTCGTCGAGCGTCCGGTCGGAGATCCGCCGGGCCGTGGCCGTGATCTGGGCGACCGGCCGCAGCACACGCCCGGCGACCAGCCAGCCGGCGGCGACGCTGAGCAGGACGGTCGCGAACAGCGCGGCGAGGAACTCCAGCAGCACGCGCCGCTCGGCCTCGTCGTTGGCCTTCCTGTCCGCGGCCAGCAGGGCCCGCCGCGCGCCTGCGTAGGCCTGCTGCTCACGCTCCGACAGCGCCTGCACCAGCGGGGAGGTCTCCTCGGGCAGACCTGGCGCCAGGCGCACGTGCGTGGCGGTGGACTTGCGCTCACCCTTCAGCGTCGACTCGACCTCGACGTGGCGGCGGGTGCTGGCCCGGTCGAAGTTCTCGCGCACTACGGCGTAGGACACGGCGAGCAGCCCCGCGCCGAGCAGCAGGAAGATGCCCGCGTACCACGCGGTCAGCCGCAGGCGGATGCTGGGGCGCGGCCAGCTCACGCCAACCGGTATCCCCGCCCGATCACCGTGGTGATCACGTCCGGCGTGCCGAGCTTGCGGCGGAGGTTCATCACCGTCACGCGGACCGTGTTGGTCTCCGGCCCGAGGTGCTCCTCCCAGACGTGCTCGAGCAGGTGCTCGGTCGACACGACGGCGCCCTGCGCGCGCATCAGCTCCTCGAGGACGCCGAACTCCTTCGGGGTCAGCGTGAGGTCGCGCTCACCACGGATGACGGTGCGCCGCGCGGGGTCCAGCGTGACGCCGTTGTGCTCGAGCACGAGCGGCAGCGGGGCACCGTTGCGGCGGTGCAGCGCCTTCAGCCGGGCCACGAGCTCGTCGAAGGCGAACGGCTTGCAGAGGTAGTCGTCCGCGCCGAGGGCCAGCCCGGTGACGCGGTCGCTGATGGCCGTGGAGGCGGTGAGCATGAGGATTCGCGGCGGGTCGGGCCGGGCGACGAGCCGCCGGCAGACCTCATCACCGTGGATCGCGGGGAGGTCGCGGTCGAGCACGATGACGTCGTAGCTGGTGCCCTGCGCGCGGTGCAGCGCGGTGCGCCCGTCATGGGCCACGTCCACCGCCCATCCGGTGCGGCGCAGGCCTCGGGCCACCGTCAGGGCCAGCCGTTCCTCATCCTCGACGATCAGCACGCGCATCTTGCTGTCCATCAGGGTGACAGACGTCACGCTGTACAAATGTACAGCGGGGTGTAGCCTGCACCCATGGCCGACCGAGAGGCGACGCTCAGAGAGACGATCGAGACCCTCGCACCCCTGGACCGCACGCCGGGCTCGGTAGGGGAGGAGCAGGCGGCGGAGTGGTTGGCCGAGCGCCTGCGCGCCGCCGGAGCGACGACCACGATCGAACCTGCGGCGGCCGCGACCGGCTACGCGAAGATCATCGGCAGCCTGTGCGCCGCCGCAGCAGCCGGGGGCCTGCTGGCCCTCGCGGGGCAGCGCAGGCTGGGCGCGGCCCTCGCCGCGACCGCCGGTGCGCTCATCGCCGACGACGTCTCCAACGGGTTGCGGCCGTACCGCAGGACCCTCATCAAGGCCGAGCCGACGCAGAACGTCGTCGCGCAGGTCGGGCCCGACGACGCCGCACGCACGGTCGTCGTCCTGGCCCACCACGACTCGGCGCCGACCGGGCAGATCTTCGACCCGACCTTCCAGGAGAAGCTCGGCGAGACGTTCCCCGGCCTGATCGAGCGCATCGACACCGCGCTGCCGCTGTGGTGGCCGGTGATGGCCGGGCCGCTGCTGGTCAGCGCCGGCGCGCTGAAGGACCGGCGCGGCCTGATGCGGGCCGGCGCCGCGCTGTCGGCGCTGTCGACCCTGACGTTCGCCGACATCGCGCGCAGCCCGACGGTGCCCGGCGCCAACGACAACCTCAGCGCGTGCGCGGTGCTCGTGGCCGTGGCCGAGGCGCTGCGCGACGACCCCGCCGGCGACGTGCGCGTGCTGCTGGTGTCCTGCGGCGCCGAGGAGGTGCTGCAGGGCGGCGTCCACGACTTCCTGAAGGCGTGGAGCCCGAGGCTGGACCGCGACAGCACCTACTTCCTGGTGGTCGACACGGTCGGCTCACCGCGCCTGGTGATGCTGGAGGGCGAGGGACCGTTCGTGATGGAGGACTACCCGCGCAAGGAGTTCCGCGACATGGTCGAGCGGACCGCCGTGCAGCACGGCATCGGCCTGCGCCGCGGCATGCGCGCGCGGTCGTCCACCGATGCGGTCGTGCCGTCGCGTCACGGCTACCCGACGGCGACGCTCGCCTCGATCAACAAGTACAAGGCGCTGTCCAACTACCACCTGATGAGCGACACGCCGGAGAACATCGAGTACCGCACCGTGGACGCGGCGGCCGAGCTCACCGAGCAGGTCATCCGCGCGCTGGGCCGCGGCGCACCGGCCTAGCGTCCCGCCTCATCGGTGCGTGCGGAGCATGATGGTGCGCCCCGCCGCGGAGGTGTAGTTGCCGTCCTGCAGGCTGACCCAGACGCGGTAGGCGCCGCCTTTGGTGATCCGGACGCGCTTGGCGTACGTCGACAGCTGCGAGGAGCGGTGGTGGGTGATCGTGCCGGTCACGGTGCGCCACTTGCCGCGCACGCGCCGCTGGATCGCGACCTGGGCGCCGTCACGGGCGGGGCGGATGCTGCCGCTGAAGCGCACCCTGCGACCGCGCTTGACGACCTTGCGGCTGACCGCGGTGCCGACCCGCACCGCGACGGGGACGGTGAGGACGGGGCTGGTGATGCTCTTGCCGTTGACCTGCGCCACGTACTGCGTGGTCAACGGGACGGTGAGCAACGCCACGGAGAAGTTGCCGGCCCTGTCGGTGATGACCTTGTTGCCGAACGGCTGCAGGCCACCGGTGAACGGGAACGGGTTCTGCTTGACGACGATGGCCTGGCCGGCGTTGCCGGTGCCGCTGAGCGTGCCGGTCAGCGTCGTGCCGGAGCCGTAGGGCACCGGGTTGGGCGTCGCGCCCAGCGACAGCGCCAGCGGCTGCTTGGCGGTGCGGAAGCTCTTGTCGCCCGAGGTCGTCGTGCCCTTCTCGTTGGCCGCGAGCAGGCGGTAGTGGTAGACGGTGTTCGGCGCGAGCTGGGCGATGTCCGCCGCGGCGCCGATGGCCTTCGTGCCGCTGCCGGCGTCCATCGGCACGGTCTGGGCGGTGTAGTTGCCCGCCTTCAGGCCGTACTCGAAGTGGTAGTTGGTCCGGGCGCCGTTGGGGTCGACCTTGCCGGTCAGCGTGGCGGTCGTGGGCGTGACCCGGGCGGCGCTGCCGAGCGAGATGCCCGGCCTCTCCGCCGCCATTGCGACCGGGGTGAGAGTGGCCAGCGCCAGCACGGTGGTGACGCCCATCCGGAGAGTCCGCATGGGCGCCTTTTCCCCGGAACGTCCGGGGAACTACCGTGAGGATTGTGTGAGGCCGGGTCCGGCTAGCGCTTCTTCTCGGCCTTTGCCTTCGGGGTCTTGGCCACCTTGAGCGACTTCGTCGAGATCTGCGTCCTCGACGTCGCCGCGTACGCCGTGAGCTTCAACGACTTCTTCTTCAGGCCGTTGCGGGCCTTGCTGTCGAGCTTCAGCGTGCGGGTCAGGACCTGGCCCTCGCCGACGGAGACGATCACCGGCGTGACGATGGAGCGCGTGCCGGAGATCGCGAACAGGTAGGTGATGCAGCCGCCCTTGCCGCTGCGCGGGCACGACAGGGTGTAGATCAGCGCGTTCCTCTTGCGGTCGAAGCGCACGCCCTTGACCTTCACCGGGATGCGCACGACCCCGGCCGCGCCGCCACCGTTGTTCGTCGTGGTGGTCGTCTGCTGCTGCCCGTTGCCCGTCTGCCCCGGGGTCAGGGCACCCGGGGCGTTGCTGCCGCCACCGGTCGCCGGGGTGTTGGAGCCGCCACCGCTCGGGGGCGTCGTGCCGCCGGTGCTGCCGCCGCCCGCGCCGTCGCTGCCGGCCGAGTCGAGCAGGCCGCTCAGCGTCCCGAGCAGGGTGGCGACCGGCGTGCCGGAAACGCCCTGCGTCGCGGCGATGGCGTTCAGCAGCTGCCCGACGGGCGTGACGACGCCCGACGTGAGGTTCGCGGCGCCGGCCAGCTGCGTGGCGACCGTGTTCAGGACCTCGGCGACCGGGGCCGGCAGGCCCGGGGTCGTGGCGACCTGCTGCAG
Organism: uncultured Conexibacter sp.; assembly: GCA_964443695.1. GTDB lineage: Bacteria > Actinomycetota > Thermoleophilia > Solirubrobacterales > Solirubrobacteraceae > Paraconexibacter. Next base: position 7,846 of record CAYUDT010000136.1, read on the forward strand.
CAGCGTCGTCACCGGCGCCAGCAGGGCCGGCGTCGACTTCGCGCCGCCCTGCAGCTGACCCAGCAGCGACGTCAGCGAGGACACCGAGTTGCCCGACAGCGACAGGCTGCTCAGCAGCGGCAGGCCCGCGACGCTGCTCGTCGGCAGCGCGCCGCCGATGAGCGCGGTCAGGGCGTTTTTCAGGTTGGTCAGCGAGGTGAGCTGGTTGCCGCCCAGGCCGGACTGCCCGGTCAGCGCGCCGAGCAGCGTCGTGACCGGCTGCAGGAACGGCGTCGGGATGGCACCGCTGCCGCTGCCGGCCTGTGACAGCTGGGTGACCTGGCCCAGCAGGGCGGTGAGGTCGGGGGACAGGCCGTTCGTGGCGGTCAGGCCGCTCAGCAGCGACTGCACCGGGGCCAGGGCCGTGACGTTCGCGACGCCGCCGTTGCCGAGCGAGGTGGTCAGCCCGTTGAGGTTGGTGAGGGCCGTCGGGCTGAGCAGCGTGTTCAGGGTGCTGCCCAGGCCGGTCACGATGCCGAAGATCGGGTCCAACAGGCCGTCCGTCGCGGGCGCGCCGGCAGGGGGCGGGGTGGCGGCCGAGGCGGACTGCACGGCCAGCGTGGCCGGCCCGGCGACGGCGAGCGAGAGGACGGCAGCCGCAGTCGCGGCGTGGCGGCGGGAAGACATCGGGGTGGGACCTCCGGTCGGGGGTGGCGACGGGCCGTACCAACCCGTCAGGAGCAGTTGTCGGGTGGCCCGGCGCGTTCCTGGCTAGGACACCCGTCGAAACCTGGCTCTACAAACCGGCGGGATGCCGCTTGTGAAAGCCGCGCGAGTCGCGGTACAGCGGGCGCCAGCGCGGGCCGCCGAGGCCGCCCGGGTCGTTGACGGCGCTGGTGTCCAGGCGCAGCCCGGCGATCGTCATGTAGACGTGGCCGGAGTGGGCGTAGATGGTGACCCAGCGCCCGTTGCCGGGCCGGTAGGACCGGGCCAGGTCGCCGGAGACCTTCGGATAGGACAGAAGACCGGCGGCGTGGAGCGCGTAGCTCACGGCGCCCGAGCAGTCGTAGGAGGAGTCGGCGAAGGAGACGTGCCCGCCGCCATAGCGGTAGCGACGGCCGATGAGCCGGTTGGCCGTCCAGATCATCTTCTTCACGGCCAGCGGCGCGGCGCTCGGCGGGACGGCTGTGCCGTCGCTGCGCTTGACGGCCTTCGTCCCCGGCACGGTCGGGCCGGTGATCCGCGGGGATGCGGAGATCGCCTTCTTGTTGGTCTTCCTGACGACGCGCTCGTCCTCACCGCGGCCGCCCTCGCTGACGTCCGCGCCCCAGCGGTCGGTGCCCTGGTCGTCGGTCTGACCGGTGTCGGGCGCGGTCTGGTCGTCGGCGATCGGCTGGTCGTCGCCGCCGGTGTCGGGCAGGGCCGGATAGTCGTCGGTGGGCAGCGTGACGACCGTCTCCGCCGGGGCGTCGTCGTCGTAGTCGGGCCACACGTCCTGCGCCTGGGCGGGGACGGCAGCCAGCAGGAGGGCCATGACGGCCAGCAGGCACGGGCGCTTCATCTCCCGCTGGCTCGGCGTGTCTCGCGCGGGCCTTGAGCGACGGCGTCCTCCGCTGGACGTGACCGCCGCCGGAAGTGTCGCTACCGTGACAGGCCATGCCGACCGTCGAGGGCCTCACCCTCGCATACGCGCTGCACGACCTGCCGCCGGGCAAGTTCCCGTTCCGCCGCTGGCGCTGGGAGCTGTGGCACGGCGAGCGCATGATCGCGGCGGGCTGGCGGACGACGCCGAAGGCGGCCGAGCGCGCCGTGCAGGCCTACGCCTCGGAGTTCGGCCACCGGCTGTTCGGGCTGCGCCCGCCGCCGCGCGAGCTCATCGAACGGCGCGAACCGGGCTTCCGGCCCGGCACCGCCGTGCGGATGCAGGTCGGCGCGGTCGCGCTGATGCTCGTGCCGCGCGCGCTCGAGACCGTCTAGCGACGGGTGCTGGCGCCGGCAGCGTCGGTCCGGTGGGGGACAGGGCCCTCGGGATAGCGTGCGTCTGATGAGGCACCTCGTGCTGGCGCTGCTCCTGACGGTCGCGTTCCCCGCGGTGGCGCCCGCGCGCGATCTCAGCCAGATCCGGCGCGACGCCGTCTCCTGGGGCGTGCGCCAGATCGGCACGCACGAGGACGGCACGAGCAACTGCTCGCGGACGATCAACCGCTGGGTCGGCCGCATGGGCCTGGACGTCCCACCCTGCCGGCCGTGGTGCGGGGCGTTCGTCCACGAGGCGTTCAAACAGGCCGGGGTGGACCTCAGCGCGCGGCTGATCGATCCCGAGAAGACCTACGACGACATCCTCGCCGGCCGCCGCGGCCTCCGGCAGATCGCCAAGCAGGACGTGCGGCCGGGGGACATCGTGCTGCTGGCCATCCGGGACGGCTCGCGGGCCTCGCACGAGGAGATCGTCCGCACGCGGCCCCGCAACGGCAGGATCCGCACGATCGGCGGCAACGTCAGCCACGCCGTGCGGGCCAAGACGCGCGGCCTGGGCTACATCGCCCTGGCCGCGCGCGTGACGGGCTGAGTCGCGCTACTTGAGCTCGGCGGAGGTCCGGCCGAGCAGCTGCCGCGCGATGATCAGCAGCTGGATCTGCTGGGTGCCCTCGAAGAGGTCGAGGATCTTGGAGTCGCGGGCCCACTTCTCCAGCAGCGACGTCTCGGCGTAGCCGGTCGCGCCGGCCAGCGCGACGCAGCGCAGGGCGATGTCGACGCAGGTGCGGCCGGCCTTCGCCTTGCTCATCGAGGCCTGGACGGAGTTGGGCTTGCGGTTGTCGGCCATCCACGCGGCCTCCAGCGCCAGCAGGCGGGCCGACTCGTAGTCGGCCTCCATCGCCAGGAACTCCGCGGCCGCGGAGGTCTGCAGGGCGGCCGGACGGTCGTAATCGACCTCCACACCGGCCTCGGCCAGCAGCTCACGGGTCTCGTCCAGGCACGCCTTGGCCAGGCCGATCGCCATCGCCGCCACCAGGGGACGGGTGTTGTCGAACGTCTGCATGACGCCGGCAAAGCCCTTCTCGGTGTTGATCTCCGGCGAGCCGAGCAGGTCGGACTCGTGGACGCGGCAGTCCTCGAGGATGAAGGCCGCCGTGTCCGACGCGCGGATGCCGAGCTTGTGCTCCAGGCGGTCGAGCTTCATGCCCGGGTTGTCACGGGACACGACGAACGACTTGATCGCCGCGCGGCCGATCGACTTGTCCAGCGTGGCCCAGACCACGACGAGGTCGGCGCGCTCGCCGGCGGTGACGTAGATCTTCTCGCCGTTGAGGACGTAGTACTCGCCGTCCTTCACCGCGGTGGTGCGGATCGAGGCGGAGTCGCTGCCGGACTCGGGCTCGGTGATGGCCATCGCCGCCCACTTGCCCTCGTAGCGCTTGAGCTGCTCGTCGGTGGCCACCGACGCGATCGCGCTGTTGCCCAGGCCCTGGCGGGGCATCGTCAACGTCAGGCCGACGTCGCCCCAGCACATCTCCGCCACGGACAGGACGGTCGACATGTTGGAGCCGTTGCGGTTGCCGGTCTCCTTGGACTCGCTGCGCCGGACACCGGTCGCGCCGGCGCCCGCGTCGCTGCCCTCGTTCAGGCCGTCGATCAAGGAGGCCAGCATGTCGAGCTCCTTCGGATACTCGTGCTCGGCCAGGTCGTACTTGCGGCTGATGGGCCGCAACACGTGCACCGCCACCTCGTGGGCCTGACCCACGAGCTGGGCGAACTTCTTGGGCTCTTCCAGGTTGATCGCCATTAGACGAGCAGAGCTCCTTCCATGACGCCGGCGGCCCGCAGGTCGCGGTACCAGCGCTCTTCGGGGTATTCCTTGATGTAGCCGTGGCCGCCCAGCATCTGGACGCCGTCGCTGCCGATCTGCATGCCCTTGTCGGCGCAGAGCTTGTGGGCGATGGCGGCCTCACGGGCGAACGGCTTGCCGCGATCCGCCAGGGCGGCGGCGCGGAGGGTCGCCAGGCGCATGCCCTCCAGCTCGATCGCGATGTTGGAGATCGTGAACGCAACCGCCTGGCGGTTGGCGATCGGCTCACCGAACGCGATGCGCTCGTTGACGTAGGGGATGAGGTGGTCCAGCGCGGCCTTGGCCGTGCCGACGCTCAACGCACACCACGCCAGCCGCGAGCGGCGCACGCAGTCGGCGAAGTCCTCGGCGCTGCCCAGCAGCGCGGTCGCCGGCAGCGCCACGTTCTCCAGGTGCAGCTGCGCGGTCGCGGCCGCACGCAGGCCCATCGCCGGCTCGGGCGAGGCCTTCACGTCGGACCCGGCCGGGACGATGAACAGGCGCGACCGGCCCTCCAGCTCCGCGGCGACGACGAACAGCTCACCGTCGGCGGCGCGGGGCACGAGCGCCTTCACGCCGTTGAGGACGTAGCCGCCGTCGTTGCCCCGGGTCGCGGTGGTCCTCAGCGCGAACGGGTCGAACAGGACGCCGGGCTCCATGATCGCCAGCGCGGCGACCGGAACGTCGTCGCCGGTGAACGGCGGCAGGTAGGCCGCCTGCTGCGCGGCGTCGCCGTAGGCGCTGATCGCGGTGGCAACCGCGGCAGGCGCGAGGACGGCGACGGCCAGCGACAGGTCGCCGTGGGCCAGCGCCTCGGCGACGAGCACGGTGGTGACCGCGCTGCGCTCCTCCATGACGCCGC
>CAYUDT010000137.1:0-12471 GCA_964443695.1 uncultured Conexibacter sp.
TTCGAGGACGCCAACGCGGCGTGCCAGCTGCTGCCGGGGCCGGCGTCGACGCAGCTGGCGATCTACACGGCGTCGCGGGTCGCCGGGGCGTGGGGTGCGGTGGTCGGCGGGCTCTGCTTCATCGTCCCCGCGGTCCTCAGCGTCCTGGCGCTGTCGCTGCTGTTCCTCGCCGACGCGCCGCCGGACTGGGTCCGCGGCGCGGGTGCCGGAGCGGGCGCCGCGGTGGCGGCGGTCGCGGTGCAGGCGGGTGTGGCGATCGCGCGGCCGAACCTGCTGGCCCGCGACCGCGCGGGCCGCCTGCGCTACCTCGGCTACGCGCTCCTCGGAGCAGCGGCCGCCGCGCTGCTCGGCGCCGCCGTGGTCCTGGTCCTCCTCGCCTGCGGTGCGGCGGAGCTGCTGCGGCGCGGGTTCCTGCGCGGCGCCGCCCCGGTCACCGCGCTGCCGCTGGCGGTGGTCAGCGGCGGCCTGTGCTGGACGGCGCTGAAGGTCGGGGCGCTGTCCTACGGCGGCGGCTTCGTGATCGTCCCGCTGATGCAGCACGACGCCGTGGACGTCCACGGGTGGCTCACCGACGCGCAGTTCTCCAACGCCGTCGCGCTCGGGCAGGTCACCCCCGGTCCGGTCGTCGCCACGGTCGCCGCGGTCGGCTACGGCGCAGCCGGCTTCGCCGGGGCCTTCGTCGCGTCGGCCATCGCCTTCGCCCCGAGCTTCCTGTTCGTCCTGCTCGGCGGGGACCGCTTCGACCGTCTGCGGACGGACCCGCGCGTGCGTGGCTTCCTCGACGGCGCAGGTCCGGCAGCGGCCGGGGCCATCGTCGGCGCCGCCGTCCCGCTGGCCCGGGCGCTGGTCGAGCCCTGGCAGGGCGCGGTCCTCGCCGGCGCCGCGGCACTGCTGTTCCTCGCCCGGCGCTCGATCGTCGTGACGCTGCTGGCCTGCGCCGGGGTCGGCGTGGTGGTCGCCCAGTTCGGCGGGCCGCTGCCGTGAACGACAACCGCGCCGGTGTCCGTGGGTTGGTCGGGCACCGACGCGGCGTGAAGGTTGAGGTCCGACAGGGGGGCTCGTCGCGCCTCAAGTAAGGGCCCACCGGTCCGGGGTTCAGGCGACCCGGTAAGCCATGTCGGGAAGCGTCCCGCGCCGGGCAGTCGCTGTCGTCACCAGTCGGGGGGAAATTGCTCTCACCCTCAAGGGTGAGACCGGCCCGTGATTGTGCGCCGGGCCACGTACCACTACATTCCGGAAGCTGATTCCCCGGGGGAGGGGTTCGAAGGCGGGATGTTGCGGGTTCTGATCACGGATGACCAGCCTCTGGTGCGCACGGGGCTGCGGACGATCCTGGAGCTGGAGGACGGGCTCGAGGTCGTGGGGGAGGCGCGCGACGGCGTCGAGGCCGTCAGCGAGTCCGCGCGCCTGCAGCCGGACGTCGTGATCATGGACCTCCAGATGCCCGGAGGCGACGGCGTCACCGCGACCCGCGCGATCACCGGCCGGGCCGGCGAGGGCCCGCCGCACGTCCTCGTGCTGACGACCTTCAGCGACGATGAGTCGGTGTTCGCGGCGTTGCAGGCCGGTGCCGCCGGCTTCCTGCTGAAGGACGCGCCGCCGGACCGCCTGCTCGACGCGATCCGCGTCGTCTCCACCGGCGAGGGCCTGCTCGACCCCGCGGTGACCAGCCGCGTCATCGCCGCGGGTGCGCGCCGCACGACGACCGTCGCCGCACCCGACGGGTTCGAGGACCTCACCCCGCGTGAGCGCGAGGTGTTCTTCCTGATCGCCGGCGGCCTGTCCAACGCGGACATCGCCGCCGACCTCCACCTGGGCCTGGAGACCGTCCGCACCCACGTCAAGCACATCCTGCTGAAGCTCGGCCTGCGCGACCGCGTGCAGGCCGTGGTCGTCGCCTACGAGAGTGGGCTCGTGCAGCCCCACCGCGTATGAGGTCCCGGCTGAGACAGCTCTCGGCGGCGGCGCTGTACCTGCGCCGCGGGCCGGCCTACGTCGAGACCTACTACCGGCTGCTCTACGGCTCGACGGTCGGGTTCGCCGCGCTCGCCGTCTTCGTGACGCTCTCGATCGTCACCGAGTCGACCACCGGCGACCTGCTGTTCGTCTTCTTCGCGGGGACGCTGTCGGTGCTCATGACGCTGCGGCAGTGCGTGCGCTGGAGCCGCCGCCATCTCGCGCCCGCGACGCGCTGGCAGCCGTCGGACCCGCCGCAGCAGGCGGTCGCCGCCTGGCGCGCGACGGTCACCGCGGTGCCCGCGAGCCTGCTGCCGTCGTTCCTGATCTGCCTGTTCGGCAGCGGCCTGCCGTGGGCGGCGCTCATCGCCTGGCAGTTCAGCTTCACGCCGCCGGAGACCGCGTTGCTGGTCCTGGTGATCGTCACCTTCGCGCTCTACCCGGTGGTCGTCCACGCCGCCGGCTTCGAGCTGTTCCTCGCGCCGCTCAAGCGCGACATCGCGGCCCACCTGCCCCACGACTACAGCGTCGACCGGCCGTTCCCGTCGCTGCAGGTGTGGCTGCTGTTCAGCCTGCCGGTCGTCACGGTGGTCCAGGGCCTGTTCGTCGCGTTCTACTCCTCGGCCGTCGACGACCTCGCGTCGAAGATCCTGGCCTCGTTCGTGGTGACGCTGGCCTGGACGCTCGGCGCGCTGTTCCTGATCGTGCGCATGGTCCTGCGGCCGGTCGACGAGCTGACCCGCGTGACGTCGCGGATCCGCGACGGGGACCTGTCCGCCCGTGCCGTGCCCGAGCGCGAGGACGAGCTGGGCATGCTGCTGTTCGAGTTCAACCGCATGAGCGACGACCTCGCCCGGGCCCGCGAGCGGCTGGTCACCGCGCGGGAGGAGGAGCGCCGCCGACTGCGCCGCGACCTCCACGACGGCCTCGGCGCGGCGATCGCGGGCGTCAACGTGCAGCTGCAGGCGGCCGTCCACGCCCTCGACCGCGACCCGTCGCGCGTCGGCCCGCTGCTGACCAGCGCGTCCGCCGCCGTGCAGGAGGCGCTGGACGACGTGCGGCGCCTGGTCTATGGCCTGCGCCCGCCGGTCCTCGACGCCCTCGGCCTGCCGGGCGCGCTGCGCGACCACGCCGGGACGCTGCGCGGCCCGGGCGCGCCGGACTTCACCGTGGACGCCCCGGCGGAGATCGGCGAGCTGCCGGCGGCCGTCGAGGTCGCGGCGCTACGGATCGCGCAGGAGGCGATGACCAACGTCGTCCGGCACGCCAACGCCGGGCACTGCCTGGTGGAGCTGTCGTGCAACGGCGCGTTGCGGCTGCGGGTGCACGACGACGGCATCGGCTACCGCGACCAGCACTCCGGCGTCGGGCTGGTGTCGATGCGCGAGCGCGCGGGTGAACTGGGCGGAACGGTGACCATCGCCAACGCCCCTGGTGGCGGCACCGAGGTCCTGGCGGTCCTGCCCACCTCGTAGCCTCAACGGGGTGGACTCCCTGTTCGACTCTGCTCCGGGTTCGGGCCCGGTCGACGCCCCACCGGCGGCGCCGGCCAACGCACCATTGGCGGCCCGGCTGCGGCCCGGCGGCCTGGACGGCGTCGTCGGCCAGGAGCACCTGCTGCACGAGGGCGCGCCCCTGCGGCGGGCGATCGAGACCGGCCAGCCGCACTCGATGGTCCTCTACGGACCGCCCGGCACCGGCAAGACGACGCTGGCCCGGATCGTCGCGTTCAGCGCGTCCGCCGCGTTCGAGGAGCTGTCGGCGGTCAACGCCGGCAAGGCCGAGGTCGCGAAGGTCATCGAGCGCGCCCGGCACCGGCGCGACGCCCGCGGCGAGCGCACCGTCTTCTTCCTGGACGAGATCCACCGCTTCAACAAGGCCCAGCAGGACGCGCTGCTGCCAGCAGTGGAGGAGGGCCTCGTCGTCCTCATCGGGGCGACGACGGAGAACCCGTACTTCGAGGTCAACTCGGCGCTGCTGTCGCGGTCGCAGGTCTATGAGCTGCAGTCGCTGTCGTCGGCCGACGTGCGCGGGCTGCTGGAGCGCGGGCTCGCGGAGACCGGAGGCACGGCCGACGACGACGCGTTGACGTTCCTGGCCGAGCGCTCGGGCGGGGACGCGCGGTCGGCGCTGGCCGCCCTGGAGCTCGCGGTGACGCTGGGCCACGTGACGCTCGACGCCGCGGAGGAGTCGCTGCAGCGGCGCGCCCTGCGCTACGACAAGAAGGCCGACCAGCACTACGACACGATCAGCGCCTGGATCAAGGCGACGCGCGGCTCCGACCCGGACGCGTCGCTGTACTACCTGGCGATCATGCTCGAGGGCGGCGAGGACCCGCGCTTCCTCGCGCGGCGGATGGTGATCCTGGCCTCCGAGGACATCGGCAACGCCGACCCGGTCGCGTTGCAGGTCGCGACCGCGACCGCCGCGGCCGTGAATCTCGTCGGCATGCCCGAGGCGGTGCACGCGCTGTCGCAGTGCGCGATTTACCTCTCCCTCGCGCCGAAGTCCAACGCCGCCTACCGCTCCATCGGGCGGGCGCGGGAGCACGTCCGGGTCCACGGGGCTCAGCTCGCGCCGATGTGGCTGCGCGACACGCACTACCCCGGGGCCGAGAAGCTCGGCCGCGGCGAGGGCTACGACTACCCGCACGACAACCCCGGCGCGGTCTCCTCGCAGGAGCTGCTGCCGGACACCGTCGTCGGCGCGCGCTTCTACGAGCCGACGGAGAACGAGGCGCAACTCGCTGAGCGTCTGGCGGCGATCCGCCGCGCCCGCGGGCGCTCGTAGCCGCTGATTACCCCGCAAAGGGCCGGGTGTTACATCCGAACCAGGCCCGCCCGACGTTTGTGCGAACTTTGCAAGAAGGCAACATCTCCGCACCTTTTGCTGCGACAATCGGTCTTGGAAAGGAACACACGTTCCCTCCGCGAAGGTTCCCACCCCACCCGATGTTGCTGGACGCCACCACCCACCTCCCCGACGGCATGCGTGTTCGCGTGCGCCTTCCCCATGCCCTGGATCGGGTCGGGCTGCGCCTGCTCCACGACCGCCTCGGCCTGGTCGCGGAGGACCTCGAGATCGCCCGGACGCTGCGCTTCGACCCCCGGTCCGGCGCGGTGGCCTGCGCGACGGCGTGGATCGGCGGCAGCGAGACCGTCGTCGGCTACGGCGCGATCGAGCACGGCGCCGACACCCCGCACCTGCTCGTCGGCGACGAGGTCTCCGCACCCGGCGTGTCGGAGGCCCTGGCCACCGCGCTGGTGGAGCACGCCGCCGGCCGCACCGCCGCGTGATCAGCGCGATGTCTGGAGGGTGCGAGCGCAAGCGAGCGTCCTCCGATGCCGCCGAAGCCGGCACGTAGACTCCGTCGCGATGGCCGACGCCACCGCCACGCCCCGTCTCGAGTCGCTCAGCCCGTCCCGCGGCGACCGCCTGGGGACCGTGAAGATCACCACGCCGCCGGATGTCCGCCACGTCGTCGAGGGCGCCCGCAGCGTCCAGGCGCTGTGGTGGTCGCTGCGGGCCCGGGATCGCGCGCGCTACATGCAGCGCGCCGCCCAGGCCGTGATCGACGAGGCGTCGGAGCTGGCCGACCTGTTGAGCGCCGAGCAGGGCCGCCCGCGCGCGGAGGTCGAGCTGATGGAGCTGCTGCCGGCGATCGAGACGCTGCAGTGGATCGCCGAGGCCGGCCCGAAGATCCTGGCCGGCGAGAAGGTCGCGCTGTCGCGGGCGCTGCGGCCGCTGACGCGGGCGCGGTGGGCGTATGAGCCGCTGGGCGTCGTCGCGGTGCTCGGTCCGGCCACCGAGCCGTTCGCCACGCCGTTGGGCGACATCGCCGTCGCGCTGATGGCCGGCAACGGCGTGGTCTACAAGCCGTCGCCGCACGCCGCGCTCGCCGGTGAGCGGATCGCGCGTGTCTTCGCCCGGGCGGGCCTGCCCGAGGGGCTGCTGCGCGTCATCCACGGCCATACCGACACCGGGGCGGCGCTCGTCGACGCCAAGGTCGACCAGGTCCGCTTCACCGGCTCCTACGAGGCCGGGCGTGCCGTGGCCGAGGCGTGCGCGCGCGGCGTGAAGCGGTCGGTCCTGGAGCTCGGCGGCAAGGACGCGATGATCGTCTGCGCCGACGCCAACCTCGACCGCGCGGTCGGCGGCGCGGTGTGGGCCGCCTTCGCCAACGCGGGGCAGTCGGGCGGCAGCGTCGAGCGGGCCTTCGTGCTGCGCGAGGTCTACGACAAGTTCCTGTCCGGCGTGGTCGCCGCGGCCCGCGAGCTGCCGGTGGGCGATCCGCGCGACCCGGACATCGCCATCGGCCCGCTGGTCGGGCGTGAGCGCCTCAGCCGCGTCTCGGAGATCGTCGAGGAGGCCGTCGCCGCGGGCGCGACGCTGCACTGCGGCGGGCCGGTCGAGCCGGCCGGCCTGACCGGTGCCTTCTACGCCCCGGCCGTCCTGACCGGCGTCGACCCAGCCGGCCGCCTGGCCCGCGAGGAGGTCCCCGGCCCCGTGCTGGCCGTGTTCGTCGTCGACTCCGAGGAGGAGGCGATCGCGATGGCCAACGACTGCGGCCTCGGGCTCGGCGCCTCTGTCTGGACCGCCGACCGCTACAAGGGCGCCCGCATCGGCCGCGAGCTGCGCGTCGGCATGGTCTGGATGAACGATCACTTGGTGTCCCGCTCGGCGCCCCAGCTGCCGTGGGGCGGCATCGGCGGCTCCGGCATCGGCCGCGCCCGCGGCGCGATCGCCCTGCGCACGTGCGCCGAGCCCAAGGTCGTCACCTGGGACCCGTCGCGCGGTCGCGCGTTCTGGTGGTTCCCCTACGACGCCACGCTGCAGCGCGCCGCCCGCACGATCGCCGAGCTGCGCTCCCACCGCGACCAGGACCGCGAGCGTGCGCTGAAGCACGGCGCCGTCCCGGCCCTGCGCGTGGCGGGCCGGACGCTGCGGTCGTTGAAGCGGCGGTAGCCGCTGGCAGGCGGCCGCGCGGGGCGGGCGGGGCGGGCGGGGCCCCATTGATCGGGGTTTCCCGGGAGGGAGATCAGGGCCCTCGTCCGGATGGTGCGAGGACGCCGGGGCACCCCGGGTCGTCGAACACGCTTTTGTGCCGCCCTGGTGGGGTGCTAAAGCGTGTTCGACGGCTGGGCGGGCGCCGCGCCCACGCCCACGCCCGCGCCCACGCCCACGCCCGGCGGGACGTGCGTGGACTGGCGTCGGAGCGGTCCGACCTGGGTCCACGCACGTGGCGGGTCTGCGCGGCAACGCGCGACGAGCACTCCAGAGTGGTTCGTGGCGAACCACCTGGGAGCTCTCGCAGCCTGGGCGGCGCCGCGCCGGCGGTGCCCCGGCGCCGGCCGCGGCGCGCGTGGCGAGACCTCCGGCCGTGCCGCTGACGGGCACGGTGAGAGATCCTCGGCCGACCGGAGGGACGCGCACGCGACAGACGGCATCCCTGATCCGGAGATCCGGCGCAGGCGATGGCCGGTCCATCACTACCCTTCTAGACCCTATGCCTGCTGCCGCCTACGCCGGAAAGGAGTGCGTGTGCCAGTTCAAGCGCGGGATCTGCGACCAGACCTGCGTGAAGGACATGCTCGACACGCCCTTCTACATCGCCTGCCTCAAGCTCCGGGGCCGGCGCTGCCTGGTCATCGGTGGCGGAGCCATGGGCCTGGAGAAGGCCGAGGGCCTGCTCGCCTGTGACGGCGACGTCACGGTGATCTCCCCGGAGGCCGGGCCGGAGCTCGAGCAGCTCGCCGCCGAGGGCTCCATCCGCTGGGAGCCGCGCGAGTACGCGGGCCCGGAGGACCTCGAGGGAACGTTCATGGTGATCGCCTGCACCGACGACACCGACACGAACATCCGCATCTACGAGGACGCCGAGAAGCGGGCGATGCTCGTGAACATCGTCGACGTCCCGCCGCTGTGCAACTTCATCCTCCCGGCGATCGTGCGCACGGGCCCGCTGGCCATCGCGATCTCCACGGCGGGCGCCTCGCCGGCGCTGGCCAAGCGCATGAAGTCCGAGATCTCCAGCCTGTTCGGGACCGAGTACGCCGACCTGGCGATCATGCTCAACGACGTCCGCGGCTGGGCGAAGGGCACGCTGCCGACCTACCAGGACCGCAAGGTCTTCTTCGAGTCGATCGTCAACGGCGACCCCGACCCGATCGCGCTGCTCAAGGAGGGCAGGGCCGACGAGGTCCGCGCGCTGATCGACGCCGCGCGCTCCGTGCACGCCCCGGCCTAGCCGCACGTGTCCGGTCCGCTGACGCACGTCGACGACGAGGGCACCGCCCGCATGGTCGACGTGTCGGCCAAGCCGGTCACGGAGCGCACCGCGATCGCCCGCGCGACCGTGCGGATGTCCCCGGCGACGGCGCAGGCCGTCCAGCAGGGCGACACGCCGAAGGGGGACGTCGTCGGCGTCGCGCGCATCGCCGGCGTCATGGCGGCCAAGCGCACCGGTGAGCTCATCCCGCTGTGCCATCCGATCGGCCTCGACCACGTCGACGTCGACATCGACATCGACGCGGAAGTTGGCGTGCTCACGCTGACCGCCACCGCCACCGTCACCGCGAGGACGGGCGTCGAGATGGAGGCCATGACCGCGGTGTCGGTCGCGGCCCTGACCGTCTACGACATGGTCAAGGGCCTGGAGCGCGGCGTGGAGATCACGTCGGTCGCGCTGATCGAGAAGCGCGGCGGCAAGTCCGGCGTGTGGCGGCGCGACGGCGCGCCCGGGACCTGAGCCTCCGCCGACGCGGCCCGCGCGGGAGCGCGCTAGCCGGAGTGGGCCGCGGCGATCTCGTCGTCCTCGGTCAGCTCGCGGGCGATCGCGCGCATGACCAGGCCGGCGTCCACCTGCTCGCGCCAGTCGACGAGCTTGCCGTCCGCCAGCTTGCAGACGTGCAGGAATGGCAGCGTGGCGTTGGGACCCTGCATGCCGGTGACGACGACCTGATCGCCGTGCCCGGCGAAGCGCTCGGCCTTCAGCGAGTAGTTCTCGAAGAAGCCCCAGAGGTCGGTGACGTAACCGCGGACGGCGTCGACGCCGGAGAGGTCACCGCCCCACGGCACGGAGGCCGGCGTGTGCCACGACACCTCGGGCGCGAGCCCTTCGGCGAAGCGGTCAAGATCACGCTCGGCGAGGGCGGCGTACAGGCCCTGGACGATCTCGACGTTGTCGGCTGCAGTCACGTGGAAATACCCGGAACGGGTGCTGGAAGGGCCGACGTTAGCGCCTTTGCCCGGCAGCGGCCAGTAGCGTCCACGAATCGTGCGCACCGCCGTCATCACCGTGTCGACCTCCGCGTCGCGACGTGAGAGCGAGGACCGGTCAGGGCCGACGCTGGCCCACCTGGCCGAGGAGGCCGGGTGCGAGATCGTCGCCATGGAGGTCCTGCCCGACGACCTCGCCCTGATCGAGGACCGCCTCGTGCACTACGTCGAGGAGGACATGCCGCTGATCCTCACCACAGGCGGCACCGGGTTCACGCAGGACGACGTCACCCCCGAGGCGACCCGGCTGGTCATCGAGCGCGAGGCGCCGGGCCTGGCCGAGGCGATGCGCGCCGCGTCGCTGCAGCACACGCCGATGGGCATGCTCAGCCGCGGCGTCAGCGGCATCGCGCAGCGCTCGCTGATCATCAACTTCCCCGGCAGCACGAAGGCGATCGCGGAGACGTTCGGCGTCGTGGCGCCCGTCCTGCAGCACGCCGTCGAGACCCTGCAGCACCACGGTGGCCGCTCCCACTGACGCGGTCGTCTGCGACGGCCTGACCCGCCGCTACGGCATCCGACCGGCGCTCAGCGACGTCGGCTTCGCGCTGCCCGCCGGGCAGACGCTCGTCGTCTTCGGCCCCAACGGTGCCGGCAAGTCGACGCTGCTGCGGGTGCTCGCGACGCTGCTGCGACCGCACAAGGGGTCCGCGACGGTGCTCGGCCACGCGCTGCCCGACGCGGCCCACGAAGTCCGCGGGCGCATCGGGCTGCTGGGCCACGACGCGCTGCTCTACCGCGACCTGACCTGCCGCGAGAACCTGCAGTTCCACGCGCGCCTGCACCGTGTCGGCTTCGACCGCGTCGAGGAGCTCATCGACCGCACCGACATGCGCCCCCGCGCGGACGACCCGATCCACACGCTCAGCCGCGGCTACGTCCAGCGCGTCGCCGCGTGCCGCGCGGTGCTGCACGACCCCACGGTGCTGCTGCTCGACGAGCCGCGCGCCAACCTCGACCCGGCGGCGTCGGACCTGCTCGAGCCGCTGCTCGGGCGTGCGTCCGGGCGCACGCGGGTGGTCACCTCGCACGACCCGGCCGGCGGGCTGGCCGAGGCCGACCTGGTCCTCGGCCTCAAGCAGGGCGCCCAGCGCCTGCTGAAGCCGGCCGCCGAGACCACGACCGACGACGTCGCGGAGCTCTACGCCCCGTGACTGCGAAGGGACTCGCCCGGAGGCCTCGCCCTTGGGGCGAGAACTCGCCCGGCGGCTCGCTCTCGCGGCCTGCGAGGGTGCAGGCGTGAGCGGGACCGTCAAAGCGCTGCTGCGCAAGGAGCTCCTGCTGGAGCGCCGCGCGCCCACCGTCGTCCCGGCGATGCTGCTGTTCAGCGTCTCCACGTTCGTGCTGTTCCACTTCGCGCTGCAGCAGAACAGCGTCGACGGCGCGCTGGCCAGCGGCACGCTGTGGGTGACGCTGCTGTTCGCCGCGATCCTCGGCGCCGGCCGGCTGTTCGCGGTCGACGAGGAGGAGGGCGGGTTCGACGCGTTCCTCCTGGCGCCGGTCGACCGCACGGCGATGCTCATCGCCAAGGGCGCCACGTTCCTGACGTTCCTCGTCTGCGTCGAGGTCGTCGCCGTCCCCACGTTCATCGTCCTGCTGCTCGGCCCAGGGCTCGGCGCGGGCGACCTGGCCAAGCTCGCGGGGATCATGGCGCTGGCCGACGTGGGCGTCGTCACCGCAGGGACCCTCGTGGCGTCGCTGGCCGTCCGCACCCGCGCGCGCGATCTGCTGGTGCCGCTCATCGCGCTGCCCCTGCTGGTGCCGGTGATGATCGGCGCCGCCAAGGCCACCACCCCGCTCCTGGTGACGGGCGTGACGGGCGCCCTGCCCGGTCGATACCTGACGATCCTGGGCCTCTATGATCTGGTATTCGCCCTGATCGCCTTCGCGGTGTTCGACTACTTGCTCGACGACTAGGTGACCTCCCCGATGTACGGCCCCCGCCTCCGCAACCTCTCGATCGCCACGGCGATCACCCTGATCGTGACCTATGCGCTTGCGCTGTTCGTCGCTCCGATGGACGCCGACCAGGGCTTCTCGCAGAAGATCTTCTACCTGCACGTCCCGCTGGCGATCGTCTCCCTCGGGGGCTTCATCTACGGCGGCGTCATGGGCATCCAGTACCTGCGCACGCGGGACCCCAAGTACGACCTGAAGTCCTACGTCGCCATCCACACCGCCGTCGTGTTCGGCTGCGCGGTGCTGCTGACGGGTGCGATCTGGGCCAAGGCCGCGTGGGGCGTGTGGTTCGAATGGCGCGAGGCGACGCTGGTGTCGTTCCTCATCGTCTTCCTCCTGTACTGCACCTACCAGCCGCTGCGGTTCTCGATCGAGGACCCCGAGCGCCAGTCACGGGTCGCCGCCGTCTTCTCGGTCGTCGCCGGGGCGTTCGTGCCGCTGAACTTCCTGGCCGTGCGGCTCGCCGATCCGTACATCCATCCCCGTGTCCTCAACCAGGCCGGCAGCGACCTCCCCGCGGGGATGAAGCCGCCGTTCTACCTGGCCATCGTCGGGATGATCCTGCTGTTCTCGACGCTCTACACCTTCGAGCTGACCCACAAGTCCACGCGCTTCCAGCTGCGTGCGCTGCGGCGCAAGCTCGGGGACGACAGCGGCGCCCGCCCCGGCCGTTCGGCGGCGCCACAGCTGGAGGCCTAGATGCCGCTGCCGCTCGCCGACACGCTTCCCGACAACTCGGGCTATGTCGCCGCCGCGTACCTCATCCTCGTCGCGCTGCTGCTCGTGTACCTGGGGATCATGTCGGCGCGCCTGGGCCGGCTGGAGCGCGAGCTCGTCGAGCTGAACGAGCTGGCCGACAAGAAGGGCCTCTCGTGAGCACGGGCGCCGGTGCGCACCCGACGGAGCTGCTGACGCTCGGCATCTCCTTCCGCACCGCGCCCGTCGCCCTGCGCGAGCGCCTGGCGCTCACCACGCAGCAGTCCGACGAGCTGACGCAGGAGCTCGTGCAGCACGCGTCGATCGACGAGGCCGTGATCATCTCGACCTGCAACCGCACCGAGGTGTACATGGTGGTGCGGGACGCGATGGAGGCCGAGACGGCGCTGCTGGGCCGCTTCGCCCGCCGCGCCGGCATCCGCCCGACGGAGCTGGCGGGCATCGTCTATTCGCCCCGCAACTGCGACGCCGCCCGGCAGCTGTTCACCGTCACCAGCGGCCTGGACTCGATGATCGTCGGCGAGGCCGAGGTGCAGGGTCAGGTCAAGCGCGCCTACGAGG
>CAYUDT010000138.1:0-12467 GCA_964443695.1 uncultured Conexibacter sp.
GTACATCAGCGTCTTGCCGTCGGGCCGGTGGTCGACGTAGGTGTCGTGCGCCAGGCCCGGGCCGGGGGACGAGATGAAGCCGGTGCGCTTGGGGTGCGCGGGATCGGAGATGTCGTAGACGGCGATCTGCGTCTTGGTCTGCGGGTAGCCCGCCCAGACCTGCGGGTTGAGGTAGAGCGTCGTCCCGTCGATCGTCGTCGTGTGCGTGTACTCGATCTGGTCGTCGAGGTCGATGTGCGAGATCGGGTGCGGGTTCTTCGGGTCGGAGATGTCGAGGATCGTCGCGCTCGTGCCGCCTCCCTTCTCGGTGCAGCTGCCGTCGTGCGCGGTGGCGGTGACCGCGATGGTCGCCGTCGCGTTGATGTCCATGTCGCCGGCGCCGCCCATGGGGCAGTCCCACCTGCCCTCGATGAACGGCTTGGCCGGGTCGGCGATGTTCACGACGTCCATGCCAAAGTCACCGGAGACGTAGGCGTGGTCGCCGGCGAGCTCGATCTCGTTCTTCTGGCCGTCACCGAGCTCCAGCGTGGCGATCGGCTGGATGTTCCTGCCCTCGCCGGCCAGAGGTGCGGCGTGGGCGGCGGCGGGGACGGCAAGCAGCGCAAGCAGCGCGCCCAGGGCCGTGCGACGGGCGTTCATACCTCCCACCAACGTCGGCCCCGGCGGAAACTCGCGGTGGGGCCACCCCTCACGGGTGTCCGTAGAAGCGCACGCCCTTGCGGCCCTGCGCGCAGAAGACCTCCAGGCCTCCCTCGGCGTCGCGGGGATCCATCCGCTTCACCGAGCCCTTGCAGGAGTACCCCTTCACCGAGATCCGCGCCGTCGGGTTGGCGCCGTCGGACCGCGCCTCCTTGACGACCCACGCCTTCGTGACCGAGCGCGCGACGGAGCAGCTGACCCGCTTGGCCCGGATGTTGGAGTAGAAGCTGCCCTTCGTCCCGTCGGGGTTGTAGCCGCCCGAACAGGGCGTGAACGGCGAGGCAGCGCCCGCCCCGGAGCTGCCGGCCCCGGCCAGCGCAAGGGCGACGGTGACGACGGCGAGCACGGTCCGCTTCATGGCGCGAGCCTACCTGCCACGCTGTGCGGCGATGTCCCGCCCGTTGCTGCTTGCGCTCGTCGCCCTGCTCGCCCTGCCCGCCCTCGCGGACGCCCAGCAGTTCGGCCCGACCGACCGCCCCGGCCCGCCGTTGACGGTGCCTGCCAAGGAGCTCGAGAAGGCGCTGACCTGCTCCAAGGGCGTCGACGACGCCAAGCGCGCGCCCGTGCTGCTGTTGCAGGGGACGGGCGCCACCGCGAAGGACAACTGGAGCTGGACCTACGAGCCGGCGCTGGACAAGCTGGGCATCCCGTGGTGTCAGGCCGACGTCCCCGACCACGCCACGCAGGACGTGCAGCGCAACGGCGAGTTCGCCGTCTACGCGATCCGCAAGATGTTCCAGCGGGCGGGTCGCAAGATCGCGGTGATCGGCCACTCCCAGGGCGGCATGCTTCCGCGCTGGGCGCTGCGCTGGTGGCCCGACACGCGCCGGATGGTCGACGACGTCATCGGCTTCGCGCCGTCCAACCACGGCACGACGCAGGCCGACTGCAGCAGCGACAGCCCGTGCGCGCCGTCCGGATGGCAGCAGAGCGACGACGCGAACTTCATCAAGGCGCTCAACAGCGGCGCGGAGACGTGGAGGGGCATCTCCTACACGAGCATCTACACGCGCACCGACGAGGTCGTGCAGCCCAACCAGGACGCCGAGACCGGCTCCTCGTCGCTGCGCACCGGTGACGGTCGGCGCACCAACGTCGCCATCCAGGACATCTGCCCGACCGCGGTGTCCGAGCATCTGCTCGTCGGGCTGACCGACCCGGTCGCCTACGCGCTGGCCGTCGACGCGCTCGACCACGACGGCCCGGCCGACCCCAAGCGGGTCCCGCTGACGACCTGCGTCCAGGTGCTCCACCCCGGCATCGACCCGGTGACGGGGCCGCTCGACGGCCTCGCGGCGCTGCAGGACTACAGCGCCTATGAGGCCAAGCAGGTGACCAAGGAGCCGGCACTGGCCTGCTACACGACGGTGAAGGGCTGCTCGTCGGGCGCGCGGTCGTGCACGGGCCGCCGCGTGTTCACCGCGACGTTCCCGCTCCTGAAGCGGGCCTCCGCGTCGCTGGGCGGCAAGAGGGTCGCGGTGACGAGGAAGGGCAGGCGGCTGCACGTCCGCGTCGACCTGCGCAGGTTCACCGGCCTGTCGATCCAGCTGCGCGTGCGCGGAACCGATGCCAAGGGCCGGAAGGTCACCTACCTGCGCAGGTACCGCCCCTGCGCCTAGTGCCGGCGCGACCCGGCGCTCAGTCGTCGTCGCGCTGCGGGGTGCGGAAGACGATCCGCTTCAGGTCGTGCAGGGCGCCGGCCGACAGGCGCAGGGCTGTCTGGAAGCCCTCCTGCCCGAGGTCGCCACCCTCCAGCCGGTTGCGCAGCTCGTTCAACGCGGGGCGCTCCTCGTCGGAGCCGCCGGTGTCGAGGAAGATCGCGTGGCGCGGGCGGCGCTTGGCGTGGGCCAGGCGGTTGAGCGCCTCGCGGTCGGCGCCGTCGAGCCCCTCGATGGGGACGATCACCTGGTCGCCGTTGCCGAGGCGCTTGACGATCGTCGCCTCCCACAGCTGGCGGGTCTTGGCCTCGAGCTCCTCGCCGGAGAACTTCTGCTCCAGCAGCTTGCGGATCCGGACCGTCGAGAGGATCGCGTTCTTGTCCTCGATGAAGACGCGGTCGACGAACGACTCGCGGTCCTTCTCGGAGGCGGAGATCACCACGACGAGGGACCCGGGCGTGTAGCGCAGGCGGTCGGTGACCTTCAGGACGCGCTGGCGCGTGGAGATGTCGACCGGGCGGCCGCCACCGCCGCTGGGGGTGCCATCCCGGCGGGGACGGTCCGACGACCAACCGCCTCGCTCGTCGTCGCCGATCTTGACCGAACGCGTCTCGCTCACCACACCATCCTTGCGCACCAGCCTCAAGGATGGGTCAACGGCAGCCGCGCTTGCGGTTATTCGGCGGGCTGCCAGACGGCGCGGACCGTCAGCAGGAGGACCCAGAGGTCCAGGGCGAGCGACCAGCGCGAGATGTACTCCAGGTCGGCCGCGGCGCGGTGAGCGATCGACGTCTTGCCGCGGAAACCGCGGACCTGTGCCAGGCCGGTGATGCCGGGCCGGACGATGTGGCGGTCGGCGTAGCCGGGGATCTTCTCGCTGTAGAAGCTCACGAACTCGGGGCGCTCCGGGCGCGGGCCGACGAGGGCCATGTCGCCGCGGACGACGTTCCAGAGCTGCGGCAGCTCGTCCAGCGAGGTCCGGCGGATGAACCGGCCGACGAGCGTGCGGCGGTCGACCCCCTCGACGCCCCCGGGCGCCGAGCCGTCGGCCGGCATGAACTCGGTGGCGTTGCCGTTGCCGCGCATCGAGCGGAACTTGAGGATGTCGAACTCACGGCCGTCCTGGCCGATGCGGCGCTGGCGGTAGAGCACGGTTCCGGAGGACGAGAGCTTGACGGCAAGGGCGATCGCCAGCAGCACGGGCACCAGGATCAGCATCGCCAGGGCGGCCAGCGTGCGGCCGGCGGCGTGCTTGAAGGCGAGGGCGGACCCCGTCGGGGAGGCGCAGGCCACCTCGGCCGCGTCGGCCATCAGGCGGTCCTCGACCGACTCCAGCGTCGGCGTCGCCAGACGCACGTCCAGGTCGGTGCTGGAGAACGTCGGCCTGGTGATCGTGGTGCTCATGTGTCGTCTGCCCTGTGAGGTCCCCGCCGGGCCCATCCCCCGGCTTGCCAGGAATCTTCGGAGATGCGGCACATCGTGGGCATCGCCCGGTGAGGCACACATCTGGGGTCCCACCGCTGACCGATCGGACAGGCCCGGATCGTCCGACCGGATGAGGCCCGGCCGCCGCGGCGTCAGGCGGCGATGCCGAGGACCGCCGCCCACTGGGCGACGATCGTGTCCAGCGCGGCGTCGGGGGTGACCTTCGGCGCGCCACCGAAGCAGTCCACGAGATAGCCGACGTTGCCGAAGTGCAGCAGGCGTGCGGTCTGCTCCACCGAGGCGATCGGCGCGCCCTGCTGGGCGGCCAGCGCCACCACGCTCGTGGTGATGGCGATGAAGCGGTCATGCGTGGCGGTGACCGCCTCCTCGACGATGCCGTCGTGGATCGCCGCCTCGAAGACGCCCCGCACCAACGGACCGTGTTCGGCGAACGCCGCGACGGCCTGACGGTGGCCCTCACGGATCGCGCCGACCGTGAGGGCGCCCTCGGCGACCAGTTGCTCATGGGCGGCGAGGATCGCGGTGAACGCCGCGCCGGCGACGTTGAGGACCAGGTCGGGCAGGTCGTCGAAGTGCCGGTAGAACTGCGTGCGGGCCAGGCCCGCCTGCTGCATGACCTCCTCGACGCTGACCTCCCGGAACGGCCGCTCGCGCAGCGCGGCCTCGGCCGCGCGGATGATCGCGGCGCGGTTGGCGCCCCGTTCGGCGCGGAGGCGGGTGCGACGTCCGTCGGTGGTCATCCGCCCGATCTTCGCGAAGCTAGCCGAGCGGTGCTGCGCCGCACGGGACGAGGCGGGAGTCGGCCAGGCCCGCGCTGCGGTGCCGCGCGGAGGCCAGGTAGTCCGGGTCGGAGACCATGTCGATGAACGCCTGGCGCGTGGGGTAGCGAACGATCGCGACGACGTCCCATTCGCCCTGTTCGGGCCCGATCAGCGCGGGCGTGCAGGCGCCCGCCCAGAGCAGCTCGCCCCCGACACGGCCGAGGTGGGCGGCCGTCTCGCCCGCGTAGGTCATGTACGCCTCGATGCCGCTCTTGCCGGCGTCGAGGCCGTCGGCCTGCTCCTTGAACTTCAGGAGGTTGAGCATGAAGACCGGGTCGCTGTTGCCCTGCGCGCCGGCGACGAAGGCCTCCAGCTGCGCCGGGGTCGGATCGATGTGCATGGCGCGACCCTAGCAGCGTTGTTACGTCGTGTCACACTAGCCGTCACATATGGCTTCGAGCCGGTCGCCAGGACCGTGCCGACTAGTGTCCGCAGCGCATGACGTTCCCTGTCTTCGTCCTCGGCGCCGACGCCGGCGCGCTGGTCGCGGCCCTTGCGCTCGACGGGTCGATCACCACCGTCCCCAACCTCCTCGAAGGCCTGCCCGGCGACGCGCTGACCGCCGCCGACACGCCGGCGCTCGGCCCGCGCGCCCAGGCAGCGCTGGGGGACGCGAGCATCGCGGGCGGTGGCGCGCGGATGGCCCGCTGCGTGCCGTTCCTGGCCTCCGCGTGCCCCACCTCGCGATTCGTGTGGTCCGCCGAGGCGGCCGACAGCGCCGTGCCGGCCGACCTGGCCGCGCTGCCGCCCGCGCGCTGGCTGCGTGTGGACGGCCTGCTCGACGATCCGCGCACGGCGCTGCAGCACGTCTGCACCTTCACCGGCCTGCGGTACGACCAGGCGCTCCTGGCCCCGTTGGAGCAGGCGGTCCGCGACCGTGCCGGGGGTGGCGCGCCGTTCGCCAGCGTCTCCACCGCGACCTTCGCCGACGTGCTGCAGCACCTGGGCAGCTCGCTGCTGATCTCGACCTACCAGTCCAACAAGCTCATCGTGGCCCGTGTTCAGGACGGTGGGCTGAACACGCACTTCCGCGACGTCGAGAAGCCGATGGGCATCGCGGTCGGAGCGGGCCGGATCGCCGTCGGGACCCGCACCGAGGTCATCGACTATCGCGACATGCCCGAGGCGGCGCCCAAGCTCGAGCCCGTCGGGTTGCACGACGCCTGCTTCCTGCCGCGCAACCGGCACGTCACGGGCGACATCGCCATCCACGACCTCGCCTTCGCGGGAGGCGAGCTGTGGCTGGTCAACACCGCGTTCTCCTGCCTGGCCACCCTGGACGCCGACCACTCCTTCGTCCCCCGCTGGGCGCCGCCGTTCATCACCCAGCTGCAGCCCGGCGACCGCTGCCACCTCAACGGCCTGGCCGTCGTCGACGACGCGATCGCGTACGTGACGATGCTCGGCACGAGCGACGAGCCGGGCAGCTGGCGTGAGGGCAAGGCGTCCGGCGGCGTGCTGATGCACGTGCCCACCGCCGAGGTGGCCGTCGGTGGCCTGTCGATGCCGCACTCGCCGCGCTGGCACGACGGGCGGCTGTGGCTGCTGGAGTCCGGCCGCGGCGCGCTGAGCGTCTGCGACCTCGCGGCGGGCACCGCCACGACGGTGTGCGAGCTGCCGGGCTTCACGCGCGGGCTGGCGTTCGCCGGCCCCTACGCGTTCATCGGGCTCTCGCAGATCCGCGAGACGTCGACCTTCGGCGACCTGCCGCTCGTGAAGCGCCTGAACGAGCGGCTGTCCGGCGTCTGGGTCGTCGACGTGCGCTCCGGGCAGATCGTCGCGTTCCTGCGCTTCGACGACCTGGTGCAGGAGATCTTCGAGGTCGCGCTGCTGCCCGGCCTGCGCCACCCGGAGATCGCCGAGACCGGCGGCGAGACGACCGCGCGGTCCTACGCGCTTCCCTGAGCACCGGGCTGCGGCGCCTCGGCCCCTGGGAAGAAGTGCACGCGCACATGGGCGCCGTGGGCGGTGTCGCCGATGTAGACGAAGTCCAGCGGATCCCAGCGTGCTTCGTTGCGGTGGCGCCGCAGACCCTCGTGCTCGATCTCGAGAAGCAGGCCCGCGCCGCGCAGGTCGCCCTCGATCCAGCGCCGCTTCAGCTCCTCGCGCCCGATGCCCGCCATCGCATGGCCGACGGAGGCCAGCCGGGCGCCGCCCGACGACGCGATGAACACGCGGTAGTACCAGAGGTACATCCGCAGCTGCACGTTGAACTGCAGGTAGGCGCTGGAGACGCCGACGAGCTCACCGTCGGGCGCCGTCGCGACGAGCAGCACCTCCCCGATGCGCCGCCGCGCCTCCGCCTCGTCGACGGCGCCCTCGCGCAGCCAGAGGTCGATGACGTCCTGGGGTGTGACGCTGGACTGCTCGGCGAAGACCTCGATGAGGTGGCCCTGTGGCTGCTCCCACGCGAACCGCGCGCTCATGCCGGCCTCGGCCCGATGCGGGCGTCGTCGAAGTATCCGAGCCGCAGCTGGCGCCCGTCGTCGGTGTAGCCGGCGTAGACGAGCTGGGGGTCGCGCCACAGCGCGTCGGGACGGTCGCGGTACAGCGCCTCGCCGGCGAGGACCAGCAGCCCGATGGGGCCACTGCCGTCGTAGCGCGCGTTGAGCGCCCCGTGCGCAGCCTTGATCATCGCGGGCTGGTCCTCCTCGGCACCGAGCGAGCGGTAGACCCAGAAGGTCCGGTTGCCCACCTGCGGGACGTCGACCGCCACCACCGAGTTGACGCCGTCGACCGCGCCCGACGCATCGCGGTGCACGCAGACCACGCTGGGCAGCCGCTCCTGCGCCTGCTCTGGGGTCAGCGCGTTGCGCGCAGCCCAGAAGGCGAGGATCTCGGCGCCCGTTGCTGCGTCCAGCTGCTCGAAGACGACGTCGATGGCGATGGGGTGACATTACTTCTCCGGTCTGACACGGGCCGGCACCGCCGCGCACCAGCGGCGTCGTGATCAGGCTCCGTCTCAGCCGACCGGTCCCAGGTCGACGACACCGAAGCGGATGCCACTGGCGTCGAAGGCCGGAGAGGACCCGCCCGCACCGGCGTCGATGCGTGCGCTGAGATCCAGCGTGCAGGGACCGCAGACGTCGGGCGTCACGACGATCTCCGAGAAGGAGACCGAACTGCCCTCCGTCCCCGCGCCCATCAGCGCCGGGACGTGTCGCAGGAACTGCGTGGTGCCGCCGAGGCTGACGCCGAACAGGGCAGGCAGCCCGGCCTCGCACGGCCCGCAGACCGCGTCGAAGCCGCCGCTGACCAGCACGCGGTGGGCCTTGGCATCGCTGTAGCTGACCGTCGCGGACGCGAGCTTGGTGGTGCTGCCTGCGGCCTTGACGTTGACCGGCCCGGGGGCCTCGGTGGGCGGCGGGCCGACCGGAAGGGTGCTCGTGCCGGGTGCGCCCGGAGCACCGGCGACGCCCTGCGGCCCCTGGGCGCCCGGCTTGCCGGCCGCCTCGGTGAACGGGATGCCGTTGATCGTCAGCGTCCCGCCCTTGCTGCTCTTGAACGACGTGCCGTTGATGGTGAGCGTGCCGCCCTTGCTGCTGCCCTTAAACGCCGTGCCGTTGATCGTCAACGTGTCGCGCGGACCCTGCCGACGCCGGGAGAACGCGACGCCGTTGATCGTCAACGTCCCGCCCCTGCTGCTCCTGAACGCCTCTCCGGAGATCGTGATCGCGAACTCGCCGGTCGCACAGCGGCCGCCGCTTCTGACGTGGATCTCGCCGGTCGCCCGGGTCGCGCATGCAGGCACGCCCTTCCCGCTGGCCGCCCCCACCGCCACCGCCGTGGCCACCCCGAGGCCGCACACGCCGACGAGCCCCACCACCCGAACGCTCTTGCGCATCGGTCGAGTCTGCACGGGTCGGTCCAGCGGCGCAATCTCTGGTCAGTCTCGCCGGCGGCGGCAGCAGGGCCCACTGGCGTACGTCCCGGCCACTCTGGGTAAGGATTGCGGCATGCATCTGGACGCCGCCGCCCCTGCCGTCGTCATCGGTCTTGACGGTGAATGGGACATCGCCCGCCGCGGTGAGTTGCGCAACCGCGTCGAGGCCGCCATCGAGAAGGCCGGCGGGTCCGGGCACCTGGTGATCGACATGACCGCCACGCGCTTCGTCGACTCGATCACGCTCAGCGTGCTGCTCGGCGCCCAGCGCCAGCAGCGCCGCAGCGGCGGCCGGATGACCACCGTCTGCACCGACGGTTCCTTCGTCCTGCGCACCCTCCGCACCGCGGGGCTGGAGTCGGCGCTCGGGGTCGAGGTGCGCGGCGAGGCCACCCCCACGACCTGACGCGTCCGCCTTCGACCGATCGCGGTATGGTCGGCCGGAGGTGGAGACACCGGACGCCGTAGCCATCCAGCTGTTGGGCGGCCTGACCGTGCAGGTCGGCGCGCGCGAGATCACGGAGGCCGACTGGCCGACCCGGCGCGCCTCGGAGCTCGTCGCGCTGCTGGCGCTGACACCCGGCCGGCGGCTGATGCGCGAGCAGGTCATCGAGCTGCTGTGGCCGCATCTCGGGCCCGAGCCGGGCGCGGCCAACCTGCGCAAGGCCGCCCACCATGCCCGCAAGGTGCTCGGCGACCAGGACGCCGTCGTCCTGAAGGGCGGGGCCGTCGAGCTGCTGCCGGGACACGACGTCCGCATCGACGTCGACGAGCTGCTCGCCACGGCCCGGTCGGCGCAGACAGCGCAGGAGTGCGCCCGTGTCGCGGCGCTTGCCCCCGGGGAGTTGCTGCCGTCGCTGCCCTACGAGGTGTGGACGCAGGAGCCCCGCCGCCAGGTGCACGCGACGCTGGCCGACCTCGTGCGGCGCAGCGGCGACCTCGAGCGGCTGATGGCGTTGGAGCCGACGGACGAGGCCACCTGCCAGGAGCTGATGCGCCGGGCGCTGGCCGAGGGCCGGCGCCACGTCGCGATCCGCTGGTACGAGGCACTGCGGCTGGCGATGGTGCGCGAGCTGGGGCTGCAGCCCGGGGCGGAGAGCCGCGCGCTCTACGACGAGTGCACCGCGGGCGTGCGGCTCGGCGAGCCGGTCTTCGTCGGCCGCGCCGAGGAGGCGGCACGGGCGATGGCCCTGCTGCAGCAGACCGCCCTGGGCGGCACCCGCGCGCTGGTGGTGCGCGGCAGCGCCGGCATCGGCAAGTCCGCCCTGTGCCGGGAGCTGTCCGACCGCGCCGCTGCCCGCGGCTGGCGCGTGCTGACCGTCCGGGCGACCGGTGCCGACGCGCCCTACGCGCCGATCGGCACGGCCATCGAGCAGCTGCTCGTCGGCGGTCGCGCCGGTCTGGACGACCTGCCGGTGCGGACCCGCTCGATCCTCGCCGAGCTCAGCCCGTCCGCGCGCCCCGCGCCACCGCTGACGGGCGCGTTGACCCGCCATCAGGTGGTGGCCGCGCTGCGCCGTGCGCTGGCCCTGCGCGCCGACGCGCCGCCGACCCTGCTACGGGTCGAGGACGCCCACCTCGCCGACGAGGCCACCGCCGACGTGCTGCACCAGCTGGTGGCCGGCGGCGGTGACGGCGCGCTGCTCGTCGTCCTGGCCGTCCGTGGCGAGCTCATGCGCACCAGCCTGCCCGCCGGCCTGGTCGAGCTGACCGGCCACGAGGCCACGCACACGCTCACCCTCGGCCCGCTCACCGACGCCGATGTGCGCGACCTCGTCGCGCCGGCCGTGTCCGACGCGGCCGATGTCGACGGCATCGTCGAGGCCGCCGGCGGCAGCCCGTTCTTCGCCCTTGAGCTCGCGCGGGACACGACCGCGGGCCTGCCACCGACGCTCGGCGACGCGGTCCGCGCGCGCTTCAACGGGCTGGAGGACGCCGTGGTCGAGCTGGCCGTCAGCCCGCGGGACCTCGACCTCGCCAGCGTCCTCGCGCTCACGGGCGCCGAGGAGGACGCGGCGTTCGCGCTGCTGGACGCCGCGCTGGACGCGGGTGTCCTCGTCGTCAGCGGCACGCGCTACCGCTTCCGCCACGAGTTGATCCGGTTGGCGCTGCTGGACGAGCTGGCGCCGCACCGCCGCGTCGCGCTGCACCGGCGGGCCGCCGAGCGCCTGGCCGCCGCGGGCGCCCCCGCCGAGCAGGTCGCCGAGCAGTGGCTGCAGGGCGGCCGCCCGGATGACGCCGTCCCCTGGCTGCTGACCGCAACCCGGGGCGCGATGGCCGTCGGCGCGTTCGCCGACGCGCTGCGTGACGTCACGCAGCTGCTCGCGCACGCGCCCGCACATCACGAGGGCCTGTGCCTCAAGGCGGAGATCCTGGACGCCCTCGGCGACGCCGGCGCACCCGACGCGTACGCGGCCGCGGCCGCGGCGGTCGGCCCGCCGGAGGACCAGGAGCTCCGGGCCCGGCAGGCGCTGGCGCAGCTGAAGGCCAGCGACCCCGACAGCGCGCTGCGGACGCTGGAGGGCGTCACCCCCGTCTCCGTCGTCGGCCGCCTGGCCGAGGCCCTGACGCTCAGCGCCGCCGCCGCGATCGGCCGCTACGCCGACGCCGACACCGCAGCCGCCAAGGCCGACGAGGCGCACAAGCTGGCGCTGGAGCTCGGCGATCCGGGCGCGGTGCTCGACGCGACCTGGGCGCACGCGCTGGCCGCCCATGCCCGCGGCGAGCTGCCCGCCCGCCTGCGCGAGTACCTCCGCGCCACCCAGCACCTGCCGGAGATCGCCACGCGCGTCTTCGACGGCCAGCTGTGCGTCACCGAGCGGATGCTCTACGGCGGGCTGCCCAGCGCGGAGGTCATCGCGTTCGCCGACGGGCTGGCCGAGGAGGCGCAGCGGCTCGGGGCGGCGCGCGGGCACGCGTTCGCGTGCACGTTGCGCGGTGAGGCGCTGATCCTCGCCGGACGGCTGGACGAGGCCGATCGCGACTTCAGCGACGGCGCACGGCTGCACGGCCAGATCGGTGCCGCGGCCGGCGAGGCGCTGTCCCTGCTGGGCCGCGCCCAGGTCGCGACCTACCGGGGCACGCCGGAGCTTGCGCGGCCCCACCTCGACCATGCCCTGCTGATGGCCCGCGAGTCGGAGGTCGGGCACCACACGCTGGACCGCATCTACGGCGCGATGGTCAGCGCCGCCCGGGACCCCGCGCAGGCGCTCGAGGTCGTCCTGCAGGCCGAGACCGCCATCCAGGGCCCGGCCGAGACGTGCCCGACCTGCCGCATCGCCTACATCGTCCCCGCGACGATCGCCGCCGCCCAGGCCGGGGACCTCGACCGTGCCCGCCGCTACGCGCAGGACTGCGACCGCGCGCTGGAGATCGTCGCGCTGCCACCCGCCTGGCACGCCGCGGTGGAGGAGGCCCGGGGCTGGGTGGCCCGCGCGGAGGCGCGTGAGGACGACGCCACCGAGCACTTCGCCCGCGCCGCGGAGGGTTTCGCCGCCTGGGACCAGCCGCTGGACGCGGCCCGCTGCGCCGCGCTCGCGGACGCAGGGAACGTCTGAGGAACGCTCGGCCCGGAAGGTGACGGCCACACCGTCAACAACTCCAACGGAGGCCGTACACATGCGTTCCATCCCGAAGTCCGACGTTCCCGTCGTCATCGCCGACGGCGGCGTCGAGGTCCGTGTCCTCGACCAGGACGGCCTGATGGTCGGGTTCGTCACCCTGCCCGCCGGGGCCGACCTGCGCCCGGCCACCAAGGGCCTGCCCGGGGACCTCTGCCCCTGCCCGCACTGGGGCTACATGCTCAAGGGGCGGGTGCGGATGCACACCCCCACCGGCCACCAGGACTTCGTCGCCGGCGAGGCCTTCCACTGGGCCGCCGGGCACGCGCCGGAGGCACTGGAGGACAGCGAGTACGTGGACTTCTCGCCCACGCACGAGTTCCAGCACGTCCTCGACCAC
>CAYUDT010000139.1:0-12410 GCA_964443695.1 uncultured Conexibacter sp.
AGGAGCTGTTCAAGCTCGAGGACCGCAAGGGCGCCGAGATGGTGCTGGCGATGACGCACGAGGAGAACGTCACCTTCCACGTCGCGCAGGCGGTGCGCTCCTACCGGCAGCTGCCGCTGATGATGTACCACTTCCAGACCAAGGAGCGCGATGAGCCGCGGCCCCGCGCCGGCGTCCTGCGCACGCGCGAGTTCATCATGAAGGACGCGTACACCTTCGACCGCGACGAGGCCGGGCTGGACGCCCAGTACCAGGGCCTGCGCGTCGCCTACGGCAAGGTCTACGACCGCTGCGGGCTGGAGTGGTTCGAGTGTCAGTCCGACGTCGGGATGATGGGCGGCACCAGCGCGCACGAGTACATGGCGCCCTGCGCCGCGGGCGAGGACGACGTCGTCATCGCGCCCGGGTACTCGTCCAACCTGGAGATCGCGTCGGCCGACCCCGCACCGGTGCCGTTGCTGGACCGCGACCTCGGCGAGATCGACACGCCCGGGGCGACCACCATCGAGCAGGTCACCGGGTCGCTCGGCGTCCACGCCGGGCAGCTGGTCAAGGCGTTCCCCGTGGTCACCGAGTCACGCGGTGTGGTCATGGTCTTCGTGCGCGGCGATCACCGCGTCAACGAGGTGAAGCTGCGCAACCTGGTGCGCGAGCCGGTGCGGCCCGCGACGGCCGAGGAGCTGCCCGGGCCTGCCGGGTTCCTGGGCCCGGGCTCCGGCGTGGAGGAGCTGTGGGACGCGGCGATCGTGCCCGGTCGCTACCTCGCGGGCGCCAACAGACCCGACACGCACGTGGTGCTGGAGGTACCCGCCGGCGAGCGCGTCGACGTGCGGCTTGTCGAGCCCGGCGACACCATCAACGGCACCGAGGTCCGGATCGTCCCCGCCATCGAGGTGGGCAACATCTTCAAGCTGGGCACCCGCTACAGCGAGCCGCTGGGGGCCACCTACCTCGACGAGAACGGCAAGGAGCAGAACATCGTCATGGGCTCCTACGGCATCGGCCCCGCGCGCATCGCCGCCGCGGCGGTCGAGCAGTACGCCGACGAGCACGGCATCAGCTGGCCGAAGGCGATCGCGCCCTGGGACGTGCACGTGGTCTCGGCGGCCAAGGCGGGGACTCCCGAGCGCGAGCCCGCGGAGGCGCTGTACGCCGAGCTGGTGGCCGCCGGCCTGGAGGTCGTCTTCGACGACCGCAACGAGGGCCCGGGCGCGAAGTTCGCCGATGCCGAGCTGCTGGGCGTGCCGCTGCGGCTGACGGTCGGCAAGCGCTCGCTGGAGAGCGGCGCCGCCGAGGCGCAGGCCCGCCGCGGCAAGGTCGACCACGAGGGCGGTGTGCCGCTGACCGGCGCGGCGGACGCGGTGAAGGCGATCCTGGAGACGCTGCCGTGAGCACCCCGCCGCAGTTGCCGGAGTCCGACCAGGACGGGTGGAAGCCGCCGAAGCTCACGATCTGGCGGCTCAACGGCATGGACCGCTCCGGGCCGCCGCCGCCGCAGACGCTGCCCGGAGCGCCGCTGAACCCGTGGACGATCCCGAACCTCATCGGGTTCATCCGCGCGGCGCTGATCCCGGTGTTCCTGGTGATCGCGCTGGGCAGCGACGACGGCACCGACGACACAGCCGCCCTGATCTACGCGATCGTCGCCTGGGGCGACTACGCCGACGGGATGGCCGCCCGCATCCTCAAGCAGTACTCACGGCTGGGCACCCTGCTGGACCCGATCGTCGACCGGCTGCTGGTGATCAGCGGGGTCGTCGTCGTGTGGCACTTCGAGCTGCTGCCGCGCTGGGCGCTCGCGGTCCTGATCGTCCGCGAGGTGCTGATGCTCGCCGGCGGCCGCTACGCCCAGACGCACGACATCGTCCTGCAGGTCAACTGGATCGGCCGCTGGGGCGTGTGGCCGACGATGACCGCGATCTTCGCGGCCCTGGTGGACTGGCACACGCTCGCGCTGGTCATGCTCTACATCGGCATCGCCATGAGCTACGCGGCGACCGTCAAGTACTACCTCGACGCGCAGGAGCAGATGCAGCAACGCTCAACCTCAGGTTGAGTGCCAGGGTCACTGGTATGCTCGCGGCCGACATGGACACGTTTCCCGATCTCGGCTCGCTCTCGGACCAGGAGCTGAAGGACCTCATCCAGCAGCTGACCGAGGAGGAGATCGACGTCTCCTACAAGCGCCGCATCCTCCACGGCAAGATCGACATCCTCCGGGCTGAGCTCGTCAACCGCCTGCGCAAGAAGCACGAGGGTGGGGAGGACGTCATCACGGGGGCTGACGTGCAGAAGCTCACCGACATCCTCGCCGGCCGCGCCGCCGGCATCGACGAGACCAACGAACCCGCGTAGGCGGCGGTCCCCGGTGGCCGTCCATTGCCCGGAATGCGGGTTCGTCAACGCTGACGGAGCCAACTACTGCCAGAAGTGCGGCGCCTTCCTCGGCGAGCGCGACGCACCGGCGGGTGAATCCTCAACCGCGACCTACCGCGTCGGCGAGACCGGCGAGTTCATCCCGGTCGACCTCGGCGACGTCGTCGAGGCGAAGGGCGCCGCGCTGGTCATCCGCGCCGGAGGCGGTCGCGTCGGCGAGAGCTTCCCGCTTGAGGGCGAGCGGCTGACCATCGGCCGCCGCCCGGACTCCGACGTCTTCCTCGACGACGTGACGGTCTCACGCGACCACGCGCTGCTCGTGCGCCGCGGCGACGATCACTTCCTCGACGACCTCGGGTCGCTGAACGGCACCTACGTCAACCGGCGCCGCATCGAGTCGTCCAAGCTCGAGGACGGCGACGAGGTCCAGGTCGGCAAGTACAAGCTCACCTTCCTGGCTCGGTGAGCGTGACCGTGGCAGTGCAGGAACCCAATCCGCAGGAGGACGGTGCCGCGGCCGCGAAGACGATGACGATCGGTGCCGTCGTCAAGGCGCTGGTCCAGGAGTTCCCCGACATCTCGATCTCCAAGATCCGCTACTTGGAGGACCAGAAGCTGGTGACGCCGCGGCGCACGCCCGGCGGCTACCGGCAGTACACGATGTCCGACGTCCACCGCTTGCGCGCGATCCTGCGCATGCAGCGCGACGAGTTCCTGCCGCTGCGGGTCATCCGCCAGGAGCTCGCGACCGGTCGCGCCGTCGACGAGGACCGGCCGATGCCCGGCAACGACGACTCCGCGCGCCGCCGGCGCGCCGGGGTGACCGTCACCGACCACGGTGCGTCCTACTCGCTGGAGGACGTGCTGGAGGAGACGCGGGCCGACGCCTCGCTCGTGTCGGAGCTGGAGGAGTACGGGGTCATCAAGGGCGACCCGCGCGGCGGCACCAAGTTCTACGACGAGACCGAGCGCGAGATCATCCGCGCCGTCACCGAGCTGGCCCGCTACGGCGTCGGCGGCCGCAACCTGCGCGTCTTCCGCACCAGCGCCGACCGGGAGGCCGCGCTGCTGCAGCAGATCCTCGCCCCGGCCCTGCGCTCCCGCAACGTCGAGCGCCGCAAGGAGGCGCTGGACGCCCTGGAGAACCTCGCCGCCGTGACCACGCACCTCAAGCACCTGCTGCTGATCCGTGACCTGCGCCGCCTGGCGGGCTCCTGATCCATGGACCTGCGCGATCGCATCCGCGACATCCCGGACTTCCCGTCGCCGGGCATCCTCTTCAAGGACATCACGCCGCTGCTGGCCGACCCGGAGGGCCTGGACGACGCGGTCACGCAGCTGGCCGGCCTCGTGTCCGACCTCGAACCGGAGATCGTCATCGGTGCGGAGGCACGCGGATTCCTGCTGGGCGCGGCGCTGGCCCGCCAGCTGGGTGCCGGATTCGTCCTGGCCCGCAAGCCGGGCAAGCTGCCGCACACGACGGTTCGCGCCGAGTACTCGCTGGAGTACGGCACCGACGCGCTGGAGCTCCACAGCGACGCGGTCGCCGCAGGTGCGCGCGTGCTGGTCCACGACGACCTGCTGGCCACCGGCGGCACGGCCCGCGCGCTCTGCTCGCTGGTCGAGCAGCTCGGCGGCCAGGTCGTGGGTTGCGCCTTCCTCATCGAGCTGGCGTTCCTGGGCGGGCGCGCGGCGCTGGAGCCGCACGACGTCCGGACGCTCATCACCTACGACGGCGAGTGAGGCGCTGAGCCATGCCGACGACGCGCAGCACGCGCGAGGTGGAGGCGTCCGTCGAGACGGTCTGGGCGACCGTCGCCGACGTCTACTCCCAGCCGCGCTGGTGGCCGCGGGTCAGCCGCGTCGAGGGCGTCGGGCCGCTCGGCTTCACGCAGGTGATGCAGACCAAGAACGGGCGCCCGGTGCGGGCCGACTACAAGTTCGCCACGCGCGAGCCGCTGAAGTCGCTGGCCTGGGAGCAGGTGCTGGCCGACTCGCCGTTCGAGCACGTCCTGCGCTCCTCGCGCATCACGATCCGGCTCGAGCCCCGGGGCGAGGGCACCCTGGTGACGCTGGAGGCCCGCCAGAAGCTGCGGGGGCTGTCCCGCTTCGGCGGCTTCATGGTTCGTCGCGCGACCGGGGCCATCCTCGATGAGGCACTGGAAGGTCTGGCGAGCCTCCACCCCTGACCTGGCGGGTCTCGCCGTCCTGGCCGCATGCCTGGTCGCACCCGCCCCGGCGGTGGCGCAGGATCTCGGGCAGCTGGTCAAGGACGGCATCGCCGAGCAGAGCTGCCGCGCCCTGGCCGCCGGCACGATCGGCGTGCCGGACCTCGTGAAGGCCGACCCGGTGATCGGCATCCCGGCAACGTGGGCCGCGCCGACGGTGAGGCTGCCGAAGGTCGTCGAACTGCGGACCGGCAGGGAGTCGTTCAACCGGCTCTTCGAGTTCGCGCTGCGCGACGGGCGGCTGTTCGCGCGGGCCCGCCACGCCGGGCCTGACGCATGGCGCACGGTGCCGCTGCCCGCCTGCCTGGACGGGCGCCTGCTGTCGATCAGCGCCGACGACGACGAGTTGCTGGCGCTGGACGTCGGCCGCCGCGTCTACACCATGGACAACGCGCTCAAGGAACCGGCCCTGTGGAACTGGAGCAGCCGCTGGGGGACGCTGGTCTGGACCGGCCCGGCTACGTGCTGCCGCCGGTGGTCGACTGGGCCTGGACGGTGATCTCACCGGTCGAGGACGGCGGCTGGACCGACCCGGCGGGCAACGTCACCCCGATCGGCCAGGGCAAGGTCTCCCACATCTGGGGCATCCGCGATGGCGGCCAGCGCCTGACCTTCTGGGACCCGTGGCTGCCGCTGGACGACAGCTACGAGGCCTGCGGTCCCGTGCGCGGCCGCTTCCGGTCCGTCGCGATCAGCGCGTCGGGCTCGGAGCTGTTCGTCATCGGCGCCCACGGCGACATGTACACGCGCCTGTACGACTTCGACATCTCCGGCATGGACCCGGTGTTCTTCACCTACTCCTACGAGGACCAGCGCGGCAAGGGCGACGGGGCGCCGATCCAGCTGCCGCCCGAGGACTGGGCCCGCCAGCCGAAGATCGCCGGTGAGATCACGGACGCGATCTCCGTCCACAAGGACGGCGCGGCGCGCGTGCTGCGCGTCGAGGGCCGTCGGGACGGGACGACCGGGTACTGGGAGCGCCGCGTCGGGCAGGCCACCGGCGGATGGACGTTCCACGCCACGGGCGAGAGGCTCTCCGGCAAGGTGCTGGACAACCCACGGCGCGACACGTCGCGCCTGGGCCTCGGCCCGGCGGAGGACGCCCGCTACGTCATGCGGCGCGGCGGCGTCGAGGCGGTGATCGACGACTTCAGCACCTCCTGCTCGCCGGCCCACCTCACGGTCCGGGAGAGCGGGGTGACCAAGGCCTACCTGCTGCACCACGTCGACGGCCTGCGCCAGCGCGTGCGCTCGCGGGGCCTGGACGACACGCCGCGCGAGCAGCTCGGTGCGATCGAGGGGCCGACCGGGACGTTCGAGACCGCGACGCTGGCGGCGACCCGGGGAGCCATCGCGCTGAAGGAACGTGGGTGGACGTTCACCCGCGAGGACCTGCCGCAGGTGAGGCACAGCCGCGCGCGGACGGCGCGCCGGGCGGCTAGGAGGGCAGGTCGCGCACCGCGATCGTCATCCGGATCACCGCGCACAGCCGGTCCTGGTCGTCGGTGATGTCGACCTCCCACACCCACGTCGTGCGGCCCTTGTGGCGGCGCCGCGCGGTGGCGTGGATGTAGCCGTCGAGGATGGGCCGCAGGAAGCTGGTCTGGTTGGAGAGGCCCTGGGCGGCCTTGCCCTCGCCGAAGACCGCCATCGCGGTGGCCGACGAGGTGATCGACTCCGCGATGGAGGCGAGCACGCCGCCGTGCACGAGGCCCATCGGCTGCTTGACCTCGTCGCGGACCTTGACCTGCGCGCGCACGAGCTCATCGCTGGCCTCGACGATCTCCAGCCCGTAGAGGGCGTCGAAGGTCTTCTCGAACGGGATGCGCGGCTCGAACATGGGCCGACGACCCTACCTTTCGGCTCTTACGCACGCCGTGCTGACGACGGCTAGGCTCCGCCGTTCAATGAGCAGGCTCGACGAGCTCCCCGCAGACCAGAAGGCCACCCTGCAGCTGCTGCTGCGCCAGGGCAAGTCCTACGACGAGCTGGCGACGTTGCTGCGCCTGGACGGCAACGCCGTCCGCGAGCGCGCGCTCGACGCGCTCGACGCGCTCGGCCCGGACACGCCGGCCGGCCTGACCGCCGAGCGCCAGGACGAGCTGGCCGACTACCTGCTGGGCCAGCAGTCCGCGTCGCAGCGGGCCGCCACCCGTCAGTACCTCGAGGGCTCGGCGGCCGCCCGTGGCTGGGCCCGCATCGTGGCCGGCGAGCTGCGTGGCCTGGCCGGCGACAACCTGCCCGAGATCCCCGCCGAGGGCGCGGAGGTCGAGCAGGCCTTCGAGGCGCTCGACGCGAAGCTGCAGGACGATGACCGCCAGGAGCGTTCGTCCAA
This sequence comes from uncultured Conexibacter sp., assembly GCA_964443695.1. Lineage (GTDB taxonomy): Bacteria > Actinomycetota > Thermoleophilia > Solirubrobacterales > Solirubrobacteraceae > Paraconexibacter. Next base: position 6,940 of record CAYUDT010000139.1, read on the forward strand.
GCTCGGTGGCGTCCTGCTGCTCGTGGCGCTGGGCCTCGCGGTGTGCGCCGTCCTGGTGTTCGTGATCAGCCGGGGCGGCGACGACGACAAGTCCTCCGACACCGCCTCCGACGCGCCGGCCGCGACGGAGACGACCGCGACGACGTCCACCACGGGCACGACCGCGCAGGACCCCAACGGCGGCGTCGAGCAGCAGATCAACATGCAGTCGCCGTCGGGCGGTGACTCCGTGGCCGTCGGCTACGTGCTCAAGAGCGGCACGCACCGCATCCTCGGCATCCTCGGCCAGGGGTTCACCGCCAACGAGGGCAAGAACTTCTACTACGCGGTCTGGCTGCGCCCGCAGTCCGGCCCCGCGGTGCGCCTGGGCTTCGTCCAGGATCCGGTGAGCGCCAACGGCCGGCTGCAGACGGGCGCCGACCCGTCGGCGATCAAGGACGACGCCGCGCTGAAGGCCGCGCTGCGCAAGGACCTGGACAACATCTACTCGTTCAAGTCGTTGCTGATCAGCCGCGAGACCGCGCGTGACCCCAAGCAGCCGTCGCAGGTCGTCGTGACGGGCGCCATTACCGCGCCCAAGAAGTAGCGAAACCCACGACACCACACGCTGTCCGGCGAACGCCCTCCTCGGAGGGCGTTCGTCGTTGTGGGCTGTACAACCTTCAACATCTTGTATAAGGTTGCTTCAACATGAACCTCAAGGACGTCGAAACCTTCGAGTCGATGTACGCGCGGCACCAGCGCAGCGTCGTCGGCGCGGCCCTGCGGATCCTGGGCGACCAGGCGCTTGCGCAGGACGTCGCGCACGACGTCTTCATGAAGGTCTGGCGCAACCCGGAGAAGTTCGACGCGCGCCGTGGTGAGCTGGGCAGCTACCTGCGGTTGATGGCCCGTTCGCGGGCCTTGGACCTGTGGCGCGAGGCGCAGGCGGCCGGCCGTGCGACGGACCGGCTCAAGCTCGTGGTGGCACACGAGGCGCCGGCCAAGCAGGAGCGCCCGTCGGACGTCGCCGTGACGCACGCCGAGCAGGAGGCGGTGCGGCGGGCCATTCGCTCGTTGCCCGCCTCCCAGCGCGAGGCGGTGACGCTGACCTACTGGGGCGGCCTGACCGCGCCGGAGCTCGCCGACCGCGCGGGCGTGCCGCTCGGCACCGCCAAGAGCCGCATCCGGCTGGGCCTCGTGAAGCTCCGCGAGGAGCTTGCCGACGAGGGGTTGCAGGCCGCGTAGCCCACGGCGCTAGGGTGGCGCCATGGCGCTGCGTGGGTTTCCGCTGTGGGAGGAGCTGGCTCCGCTGCTGCGGGGCGACGATGCGCACCTGTGGTTCGACGCGCACACCCACATGGGGTTCAACGATCCCGATGGTGTGTCCGGGAGTGCCGACGACATCCTCCAGGGCCTCGACCAGGCCGGTCATCATCACGCGCTGATCTTCGCGATGCACGAGCCGGACGGCTACCCGCCGGCCAACGACGCGGTGGCTGCTGCGGTGGCCGCCTCCGGGGGCCGCCTGGAGTGGCTGTGCCGGGTGGCGCCCGACGCCCCCGGCGCGGTGGCCGAACTGCGCCGTTGCCTGGCGTTGGGCGCGGCCGGTCTGAAGTTGCACCCGCGCAGCGACGGCTTCGTGCTGCCGCACCCCGTCGTCGAGGAGTTGGTCGCCGTCTGCGCCGAGACGCGGCGACCCGTCCTGTTCCACGCCGGCCGCGGCATCCCGAAGCTCGGCGAGCAGTGCGCCGAGCTGGCCCGGCGCAGCGGCACGCCGATCATCCTCGCGCACGCCGGCATCAGCGACCTGGGGCATCTGGCCGAGTCGGCAACGGAGCTGTCGAACCTCTACTTCGACACGTCGTGGTGGAATGCGTCGGACCTGCTCCAGCTGGTGGCGACCATCCCGCCGTCCCGGATCCTGTACGCCTCCGACATGCCCTACGCACCTGGCCTCATCGCCGGCTTCGCGCTGCGCCGGTGCTGCACCGAGGTCGGCCTGGGGGAGGAGGCGGTGGCGAGCATCGCCGGTGCGCAGCTGACCCGGCTGCTCGCGGGCGAGGACCCTCTCGAGCTTGGCCCGCCGCCGGGGCTGGACGCCCTCGGGTCGCGGCGCCTGCGTCCTGAGCGCGTCGCCACGTTCGCGGCCACCGCGGTGCAGCAGGCCTTCCACGGGATCGACCCGACCGAGCCGATCTCGCTGGCCGTCCTCGGAGCGCAGCACCTCGAGGGTGACCCGGAGGGTCCGTTGCTGGCGCTCTGCGAGCAGTTGCTGGCGACGGCGATCCGCCACCGCGAGCTGTCCGGCGGCGACCACCGGGCGCTGGTCCCCGGGGTGATCGCCGCCCACATCGTCGCCGGCACACCGGCTTCCGGAGTCCCCGTTTTCCCTGCGTAGAGCGGGTTTTGCTGTGTGACGGTGGTCACACAGGGAAACAAACGCCCGTGTAGGGTGTTCTTCACATCGAACACAGGTTCGAACAACACCGCTGAGTCGTCCCCGTCCCTGGGGATGAGCGGGGGACCCACTGCCGGAGCCAGCGCGCCCGTGAAGACGCGCAGCACCGGATGGGGCGAATCGCAGGCTGATGCCTGAGTAGCGCAGGCCGTGACGGCACCGACGTGGTGCGGTGCGGCGCTGTGCGAGCCCGACAGCTAACCCCGTAAGCGGCGAAATCGCACAAGGAGGTCGGACTCGCCATGAGCCCGATGAACAAGAGCGCCGCTCGCGCCGCCACCGGCCTGGGCGCGCTGGCCATCGCCACTTCGATCGCCGTGGTGCCTGCCACGGCGCAGACCGACGCGCAGGGCACCGCCCCGACGACCACGTCGGCCGCCACCACGCCGGTCACCGCCAAGGCGGCCGCGGCGCCCAGGAAGCGGTCCGCGAAGCTGCGCATCCGCAGCGCCCGTCGCAACGTCGTCGCCGGTCAGCGCGTGCTCGTCCGCGGCGCTCTTCGTCCGGCCAAGGCCGGCAAGATCGTCAAGCTGCAGGTCCGCAAGGGCAAGCGCTGGAAGACGCTGGACCGCACGATCACCCGTCGTGGCGGCGCCTACCGCCTGCACTTCACCGCCCGCAAGCTGGGCACCGTGAAGGTGCGCATCGCCTTCGCCGGCGACAGGTCCACGCGTGCCGCGCGTCGCAGCGTCGGTCGCGTCACCGTCTACCGCAAGGTCCTCGTGTCCTGGTACGGCGGCGGCGGCGCGGTCGCCTGCCCCGGTGCCTCGGGTCGCGCGACCTACGGCGTCGCCCACCGCACGCTGCCGTGTGGCACGAAGGTGAAGTTCCGCTACCGCGGCCGCACCGTCGTCGCCAAGGTCATCGACCGTGGCCCGTTCGTCTCCGGTCGTGAGTACGACCTCACGGGTGAGACCAAGAACGCGCTCGGCGCCGGCGACCTCACCACGGTGATGTCCTCGAAGTAGCTCGTCTGCCGGAGCGGGCCGTTGCCCCGCTCCCGGCCACGAGGGAGGGGCCTTCGCGCCCGCTCCTTCACGGGGCCGGATGGGAACGTTTGTTCCCGTCCGGCCCTTCTCGTACCCTGGGGTCGCTTCGTGACGCGGACGATCGCCCACCTCGATCTCGACGCCTTCTACGCGACCGTCGAGCTGCAGCGCCGCCCTGAGCTCAAGGGCCTGCCGGTGCTCGTCGCGCACGACGGCCCGCGGTCGGTGCTGACCACCGCGTCCTACGAGGCGCGCAAGTTCGGCGTCGGCTCGGCGATGCCGCTGTCGCAGGCCCGGCGCCTGTGCCCGCAGGCGGTGGTGGTGCCGCCGGACTTCACCGCCTACCGCAAGGTCTCGTCGATCGTCATGGGCCTGGTCCGGTCCACCGTCGACACCGTGGAGGTCATGGGCCTCGACGAGGCCTACCTCGACCTGACGGGGCTCATGTCGCCGCGCGCGGCGATGCGCCGGCTGGTCGCCCAGATCCGCGAGCAGACGGGGATGAACGCGTCGGTGGGCATCGGGCCCAACCGCGTCGTCGCCAAGGTCTGCTCCGACGCCGAGAAGCCGTGCGGCTTCGTGGCGCTGACCCGCGAGCAGGCCTGCGAGCGCTTCGGCGGCCACCCGCCGCGCCTGGTTCCCGGCATCGGGCCGAAGACCGCGGAGCGGCTGGAGAAGCTGGGCATCGTCACCCTTGCCGGGCTCGCCGCGGCCGACGAGTCGGTGCTCGTGGCGACGTTCGGCGCCCGGCAGGGACCGTGGCTGAAGGCGCGCGGAGCGTTCGAGGGCAGCGACGTCGTCGAACCGGTCCGCGAGGCCGTGTCGGAGTCCAAGGAGCGGACCTTCGACGTCGACATCAGCGACCGCGGCGAGCAGGAGTCGGTGCTCATCAAGCTTGCCGTCGACCTCGCGGCCGGGCTGGCCAAGCACGAGCGCGTGGGCCGGACCATCCGCATCAAGGTGCGCCTCGACGACTGGACGACCGTCACCCGGGCACGGACGATCTCCGAACCCACCAACGAGGCGGCGATCATCTCCGCGGTCGCGCTGGAGCTCCTGCGCGACTACGCGCCTGCGCGGCCGGTGCGGCTGCTCGGCGTCGGGGTGGCGTCCTTCGCGGGTGAGGAGGACCTCGCCGCCCGCGACGGGCAGCTCGCGCTGCCCGTGTAGGTTTCGGCGCATGGAGCTCCACGTGGTGCGGCGCGGCAGCGGCTCGGAGCCGCTGCTGATGATCCAGGGCATGAGCGGCACGCACGCCGCCTGGGGTGAGCGCTTCCTGCGCCAGCTCGAGCCGCAGTTCGACTGCATCACCTACGACAACCGCGGCATCGGCCACTCGCCGTCCGTGAAGGACCCGTTCTCCATCATCGACATGGCCGAGGACGCCGCGGCGCTCATGGACCGGTTGGAGCTCGAGACGGCGCACGTCATCGGCATCTCGATGGGCGGCATGATCGCGCAGGAGTTCGCGCTGCGGCACCCGGGCCGGATCCGCACGCTGACCTTGGGCTGCACCTACTGCGGCGGGGAGGGCTCCTCGCTCATCGCACCCGAGGACTCCCAGAGGCTGATGGCCGGCTTCGGCTCCGGCGACCGCGAGGTCGCCCTGCGCGCCGGCTGGGACCTCAACGTCTCCGCCGAGTACGCCGCATCCGACGCGCACTTCGCTGAGTTCAAGGAGATGGCGCTGTCGGTGCCGTCACGGCTGCCCACGATCATGCTGCAGATCCAGGCGATCGGCGGGCACGACACCAGCGCGCGGCTGCACGAGATCACCGCGCCGACCCTCGTCGTCCACGGCACCGCCGACCGGATGGTGCCCTACGCCAACGGCGAGCTGATCGCGGCGAAGATCCCGGGTGCCAAGCTGGCCACGCTGGAGGACTGCGGCCACATGTTCTGGTGGGAGCGCACGATGGAGACGGCCGCGCTGCTGCGCGAGCACACCGGCGTCGCCGCCGCGGCCTAGCGCCGCTGCAGGCCTAGATGTAAGACCCGAGCAGGTTGTTCAGTCGTTGGACCGGTGTCTGGCGGCTGATGCC
>CAYUDT010000140.1:0-12348 GCA_964443695.1 uncultured Conexibacter sp.
CGTGCAGCTCCTGGATGGCGGCCGGCATCTGCTTGGACGTCGAGACGAGCAGGGCGCTCAGCCCGATCGCGGTCGCGTCGTGCTCCACCGCAGCGTCGACGATCGTGTTGATCGGGACCTGCTTGCCGAGGTCGATGACCGTGTAGCCGTTGTTGGTCAGGATCGTGTTGACCAGGGACTTGCCGATGTCGTGGACGTCGCCGAAGACGGTGGCCAGGACGACGGTGCCCTTGGTGTAGCCCTCCATCTTCTCGAGGTAGTTCTCCAGCTGGGCGACCGCGCGCTTCATGACCTCGGCGCTCTGCAGCACGAAGGGCAGGATCAGCTCACCGGCACCGAACTTGTCGCCGACCTCCTTCATGGCGGGCAGCAGCACGTCGTTCAGCGTCGGGACGGCGCCGATCTTCTCGACGGACTTGTCGATCTGGGCCTCCACGCCGTCCTTCTTGCGGCGCAGGATGTGCCAGTGCAGGGCCTCCTCGGGCTCCATGCCCTCGGTCGGATCGGCGGCACCGGCCTCCTCGGCCGTCTCGCCCTTGGACTCGAAGTAGGCGATGAACTTCTCCAGCGCGTCGTCAGCGGTGTTGAACACCAGCGCGTTGGCGAGCTCGCGCTCGTTCTCGGGGATCTCGCCGTAGGGCGTGATGTGGTTGGGGTTGACCATCGCCAGGTCCAGACCGGCCTCCACGCAGTGGTGCAGGAAGACGGAGTTGAGGACCGCGCGCGCGGGCTGGCCGACGCCGAAGCTCACGTTGGACACACCCAGCGAGGTCTTGACGCCCGGCAGGGCGGCCTTGACGTCGCGGATGCCCTCGATGGTGGCGACCGCCGACGGCTTCCACTCCTCGTCGCCGGTGGTGAGCGTGAAGGTCAGGACGTCGAAGATCAGCAGTTCGGGGTCCAGGCCGTACTCGCCGCAGGCGATGTCGTGGATGCGCCGGGCGATCTCGACCTTGCGCTCCGGGGTCTTGGCCATGCCGACCTCGTCGATCGTCAGCGCGATCAGCGCGGCGCCGTGGTCGATGGCCAGCGGGATGACGACGTCGGCCTTGTCGCGGCCGGCCTCGAGGTTGATGGAGTTGATGATCGCGCGCCCCGGGATCTGCTCCAGCGCGAGCTTGATGACGTCCGGCTCGGTCGAGTCGATCTGGATCGGGGCGGGCTGGGACAGCGAGACGCGCTTGGCGACCTCGCGCATCTGCTCGTCCTCGTCGGTGCGCTCGGTCAGCGCGACGCAGAGGTCGAGCACGTGGGCGCCGCCCTCGACCTGGTTCTCGGCGACCGTGACGAGGCCGTCGTAGTCGTCGGCCAGCAGCATCTCCTTCGCCGCGCGCGACCCCTGCGAGTTGACGCGCTCGCCGACGAGCGTCGGCCGCGGCGACTGCACCAGCGGCGTCGCACCGATCATCGAGGAGACCATCGGCTCCTTGCGCTTGCCCTCGAAGGCCGGCGTGCCGGGGGTCGCGCCCTTGACGCGCTCGGCGATGGCGGAGATGTGGTCCGGCGTGGTGCCACAGCAGCCGCCGACGATCGCGAGGTTGTAGCGGTCGACGAAGTCGCCGAGCGTGTCGGCCAGCGAGTCCGGGGCCTCGGGGAAGATCGTCTCGCCGTCGGGACCCTGGAACGGGATGCCGGCGTTGGGGATGCAGTGGATCGGCACCGAGGCGTTCTCGCCCAGGTAGCGGATCGCGTCGCGCATGTCCTCCGGGCCGGAGGAGCAGTTGAGGCCGATGATGTCGACCTTCAGCGCCTCGAGCGTCGTGAGCATCGCCGGGATGTCGGTGCCCAGGAGCATCTTGCCGCCGTTGGGCAGGACGAACGCGGAGGCCTGGATCGGCACCTTGCGGCCGACCTTCCTGAACGCCTCACGGGCGCCGAAGATCGCGGCCTTGGTCTCCAGGATGTCCTGCTGGGTCTCGATGATCAGCAGGTCGACGCCACCGAGCAGCAGGCCCTCGGTCTGCTCGGCGAAGACCTCGACCAGGCGGCTGAAGCGCATGTTGCCGAGCGTCGGGTCGTCGGAGGCGGGGAGGAAGCCGGTCGGGCCGATGGAGCCGGCCACGAAGCGGTCCTCGCCGACGGCCTTGCGCGCGATCTCGGCCGCCTTCTGGTTGATCTCCAGCGTGTAGTCGTCGAGGCCCCACTCCTCGAGCTTCAGGCGCGAGGCCTGGAAGGTGTCGGTCTCGACGACCTCGGCACCGGCGGCGATCATCGACTCGTGGACGTTCTGGATGACGTCCGGCCGGTTGAGCACGAGCGCCTCGTGCGCGCGCCCGGGAAGCTTGTAGTCGTTCTCGAGGGAGAGGTCCATCTCCTCGAGGAGCGCTCCCATCGAGCCGTCGAAGACGACGACGCGCTCACGGGCAGCCTGCAGGAAGTCTCGAGCCATAGGCCCCGATCCTAGCAGCGAATCGCCAAACCTTGACACGATCGCGTCAAGGTTTGTCAGCCATTCGTGAGGGGTTTGTGAAGTCTGCGGAAATGCGTTTCCGTGTTGCACCTCTGGGTAACGGTCCGGACGTCGCCACCGGCGGGGGATACGGCTCTGAGAGACCGGCCGCCAGAAGGTCCAGCGGGCGACGGTCAGTCACTCAGAACCAGGAGGGTCCATGGGACTTCCACACCGCACGGTGCGGTCACGATCTGCTGCGCTCGCGCTGAGCTCAGCCACCGCGGTGGCGTTGGCCACCACTTCGGCCATCGCCTTCGTCGGCGGCAACGGCAACGGCAACCGACCGGTGACCAGCGGGCCCGACCTGCAGTCGGTCGCCATCGTCGGCTCCTACGAGCCCGGGGACGGTCAGACGCGCCAGGTCAAGTACTGCTTCGACGCGAGCATCGGCGGCGTGCCCGGTCCGGGCGGCTTCGTCGTCCAGACCTACGACTCGACCCGCCGGATGATCTCCACCGCCGCCGCGCCGTCCGGAGGCGCCGGCAACGACAACTGCGTCACCGCGAGCTTCGCCGCGAGCGCCGACCTCACACAGGGCACGATCGGCACGGTCAACGGCGGCGCCGCGACCGACCGCAACGGCAAGGGCAACATCCCGGGCTCCGAGAAGCTCGACGGCAGCGGCGTCACGCCCGCGGCCGGCCAGACCTCCTCGCCGGACCTGCTCAACGCGTCGATCAACGCGACGGATCCCAACCACGTCAAGATCACCTACAACTTCGACCAGATCATCTCGCGGGCAGGTGCCTCGGTGGCCAACTTCGGCTACGAGAAGGCCAACGGCGACGTCGTGTTCGGCCGGCCCGCGAGCAACGGCCCCGACGGTGCCCCCGGTGGCGGTGACGACGTCCCCGCGAGCGCCGTCGTCGACGGCGGTGGCAGCAAGTCGATCATCATCGACTTCCTCGATGACGCCGCGGCCCCGTCGGCCGGTGGCTTCGAGACGAAGGCCGGCGCCGTGAGCGGCGCCGCGCAGTCCGACCCGGCCGGCGGCGCGCCGTCGACCCCGGGCATCAGCCGCACGGGCGGCCCGTCGCGTCCCAAGCTCACCGAGGCCGCGCCTGCCGGTGCGCGCCAGTTCACGCTGACCTTCGACAAGAACGTGACCGTGGCCGGCAACGGCGACTTCTACGCGATCCTCGACAACGGCGTCGCCGTCCCGGTGGCCGCCAACGGCGTCGGCACCGGCGGCGCGCCCAACAAGCTGCTCGTGACGTTCGCGGGCGCGGTGGGCGACGACTCCAGCCACACGGTCCGGATCCTCGCCGACGCCGGCGCGACCCGTGACGCGGGCGACGGCACCACGCCGTCGCTGCCCAGCCAGGTCAACGTCAGCACCGCCCCGGCGCTGCCCGGTCTCACCAACGGCCCGGACCTCCTGCGTGTCGGCCTGGACCCCTCGACCTACCAGGCGACGTTCACGTTCGACGACCGCGTCCCGGACGCCCCACCGGCCGCCGCGGCCTTCAAGGCCTACGCCGCCGACGGCTCCCAGATCAACGCCGATGCCGCCCTGAGCAGCTCCGGCAACGCGATCGTCGTCCGCTTCCCGACCACCGTCACCGGCGCCGTCGCGTACGCGACGACCTACGGCGGCGTGACCAACCGCGTCAACGGCGTCTCGCCGCTGCAGTCGGTCAGCAAGGACCTGATCAACGCGCCGGTCGTCACCCCGCCGACCCCGACGCCGACCCCGACCAAGCCGTCGTCGCCGTCGCGCAAGCGCTACAAGACCGGCTTCGCGATCGCGCACCGCCGCGGCCGCATCTACTCGGGCCGGATCACCTCCGCGCTGAAGAGCTGCAAGAAGAGCCGCACGGTGATCATCCGCAAGGTCAGCAAGGGCGGCGCGGTCCGCTACGGCACGGCGCGCACCAACTCGTCGGGCACGTTCAAGATCAAGCGCAGCAGGACGCTGGGCGCCAAGGTCTACATCTCCGCCGTCGAGAAGAAGACCTCGAAGTACATCTGCTCCTCCCGGAAGTCCAAGACCTTCCGCGGCTAGAGCACACCCGCCCGGCGGGCGGCCTGCATCGCAACGTCGATCAGGTCGTCCGCCTCGTGGGCGAAGCCGAAGAGGCGATGGGTGAAGACCACCGCCACGCCGTCCTTGACGGCGGTGGTCGTCGCCTCGTCGCGGATGCCCCCGGCGAACGTGTCGGGGGCATCGGTCTGCACGGCGACGGCGCCGCGCACCGCCCGGGTCTTGTTGATCGGGACGTCGGTGGTGAACAGCGCGCGGCCGCCGTGGGGGTGGCGCAGCACCGCGACGACACGGCCGGGGACGGGCAGGTGGCCCAGACCCTGGTGCCAGGCCTCCGGGTCCTCCATCGTCAGGCCGTGGCGGGCGGCGTAGGCGCGGAAGTCCGCAGACCACGCGCCGGCGACGTAGGGCTCGGTCACGAGCGTGTCGTCGGTCTCCCAGGGACAGGCGAACAGCGGCTGGGAGAAGTCGTGGCGCAGGCCGGTGTCCGCGGCGGCGACCAGCGCGTCGGCCATCGCGGCCAGCAGGTGCGCGAGGTCATCGAGCTGCGCCTCGTCGGTGACGAAGCCGTGGCGCCGCAACAGCAGCATGCCGTGGTCGAGGCGGACCTCGGCGTAGGTCAGCGCGATGCGGTCCAGCAGCGCGACGAACGGGCCGGTGATGACCCGCTGGAAGGCGTCCTCGTCGACGCGGCCGCCGGGGTACACGCGCCAGCCGTCGCCGATGTTCACCGAGCCGCCGCTGTGCATGATCTGGGTGCGGCTGCGACGGACGAACACCAGGCGGGCAAGCAGGGCGTTGGTCTCGGGGACCGGGGTGGCCAGCGCGGTCGTCGGGGACCACGCGCCCGGCACCATGAACGCCTGGTCGGGCGCCTGCTCGGTCGGCGCGTTCAGCCAGGAGCCGATGTAGGGGATCCAGGTGCGGTCGGGGACCAGCGCGCGGCGCAACGACCCCGGCGGGTTGCTGGTGCGCACGCGGTGGAAGGAGCCGGACATGTCCCGGGAGTCCTCGGGGCCGAAGTGCGTCTGCAGCAGCTGGTGGAACATCACCCCGAAGCGGCCGCCCGGCAGGACGCCGCGCATGAGGTTGAACGTCTCCTCGGGGTGGTTGGGCAGCGCCATGCGGAACCCCGCGAGCGACCCGCGCTGCTTCATCTCCAGGCCGCGGGCGGCGGCGTAGCCGTCGAGGCTCACCGCGGGCGCGCCGCGCTTGGCGTCCTCGACGTCCTCGGGCGCGAAGGAGGCGTGGCCGTGGTTGCGGGGGCGGTCGCTCATCTCACCGGTTCAACCCATTGTGGGGCGCGTCGCGTACGGTGCACATCGGATGGATGTCGAGCTCCGACCCTGGACCGCGGACGACGCGGAGGCGCTGAACGAGGCGGTCGCCGCATCGCTGTCGCACCTGCAGCCGTGGATGGAGTGGGTGCAGGGGCCGCCGATGAGCGTCGCCGCCCGCCGGGCCTGGATCGCCGCGCGGGGACGCGACGCGGCCGGGGGAGAGCAGTTCACCTACGGAGCCTTCGTGGACGGCGCGATCGCCGGCGGCTGCGGCCTGCACCGGCGCGTCGGCCCAGGTGGCCTGGAGATCGGCTACTGGGTCCACGCCGACTGGGTGCGGCGGGGCGTGGCGTCGGCCGCGGTGCGGCGCTGCTGTGAGATCGCCTTCGCGATGCCCTCCGTGCAGCTCGTGGAGATCCACCACGATGTCGCCAACGTCGCGTCGGGCGCGGTGGCGCGGAGGTGTGGCTTCAGCGTGGTGACCGAGGTCCCGCGCCCGCCGGCGGCGCCGCGCGACACCGGCGTCGACCGCATCTGGCGCCTGACGCGCGCGACCTGGATGGCCGCGCGCGCCTGACGCAGGTCCGGCTAGCGCCGCTTTGCGGTCGCCTTCTTCTTGGCCTTCGGCGGGCCACCCGACTGGGTGATCGTCACCGTCGCCTGCGGCACCAGCAGCAGGTTGGCCGAAGGCGACACCGAGATGACGCGGCCCTTCTTGACCGCCCGGCTCTTGATCGTCCGGGTCTTGGCCTTGCAGTTGGCCTTGGTGATGGCCGACTTGGCCGAGGACAGCGTCGCGCCGCGCTTGATCGTCGGGACCTTGCACAGCGTCGCCAGGACATCCTTGCGGCCCTGCGCGTCCAGCGCGGAGGCCGGCGGCTTGACGTAGGTCACCGTCGTGCTCGCGCTGCCGTTCTGACCGGCGCCGTCGGTGGCGACGATCGTGATCGGGTTGGCGCCCTCCTTCAGCGGCAGCGACAGCGTCACCGTGCCGTCCGCCGTCGGGCTGACCGCCACGCCGTTGATCGTCACGCCCTTGACACCCTTGTTGTCGCGCACCTTTGCGACGACCGTCGTGTTCGGGACGTTCGTCGCCGTGCCGTTGACCGGCGCGACCACGTCCACCACCGGCACGCCGAGCTCGTCCTCGACGGCGTTGGCCGCGGCCAACGCCTTCGCCGACAGGTTGCGCGCGGTGAACACCTGCGTGACCGAGTTGCCGCCTCCGGCGGGGACGCTGACGTCGTACTCGGACTGGACGTCCTCGCCGTTGTCGGAGAACCAGATCTTCGCCGGCTGGGTCAGCCAGGTCAGGCCCGTGTTGGGCGTGTCGTACTGGTCGTCGGGGTATTCGTTGTCCCGGGCGACGATGCTGCCCGGGGTCGCCGGCTTGATCAGCGGGGTGCCCTCGCTGACCATGCCCCACTGGCCCGAAGCGTCACCCGGCAGGTTCCAGCTCGGGTACTCGTAGTGGTCGGCGTTGTTGTAGTACTGGATGAACACCTGGTGGGCACCGCCGGTGCTCGTGAGCGTGTCCGTCTGGGTGACGCGGCCACCGCCGAACGGGATCATCCAGGTCCGGTTGAGGTGGACGCCGCTGTCGCTGACCGAGGCGCAGCTGAGGTCGGTGGGCGGCCAGACGTTCTCGTCGTTGCAGATCCAGAGGACGCTCGTCTCGGTGATCTTCACGTCACCGTTGGTCCCGACCTGCAGGCCGTTGGTCGGCGCGGTGAACCCGGTGGGGTAGGTGACGGCCTCGGCGCCGCCCTGGTCGTAGTCCTTGCGGGGGACGCCGGCGCCGACGAACGCGTTCTTGCCGTCGACGAGGGCCGAAGCACGCAGGTTGTCGTAGTCGCTGCCGGAGATCTCCCCGCCCGCCTCCCAGCCGTAACCGCCGCCGTCGGTGCTCTCCGCCGGCTCATCACCGCGGTCGCTGGACGTCGGCTCGAGGGTCAGGCCCTGCTCGCCGGCCGACTCGACGTAGGCGTTGCCGATCCAGCCGTTGACGTAGACGCGGTAGCCGCTGTCGACCGGTCCGCCCCCGCCGTGGATCGGGTAGTTGATCTGGGTCGGGTCGTACTCGATGGCGTACATCCGCGGCCCGGAGTAGCGCGAGAGGTCATCGCTGCTGTTGCTGCTCGGCACCGCGCGCAGGCGGCAGCCGTAGTCGTCGCCGGTGATGTCGCTCAGGTCGGGGCCGGTGTAGCTGAAGGCGTTGCCGTTGACGGCGACGCCGGTCTTGACCGTGTTGTAGTCCTGGCCGCCGTAGTACTGGATGTAGTAGCAGCGGATGTCGACGGTGCCGCCATCGGCGATGCCCGAGCTGGTGCCGGTGATCGTGATGGTGTTGGTGGCCGGATCGTCGCGGTTGTACACGGGCCGCGAGTTGTCCGCCGGACTGGTGATGTTGGTGGTGATCGGCGTGGCTGCCGCGAACGCCGAACCGGCGCCCCCGAGCAGCATCGCCGCGGTTGCGGCCGCGAGAGCCGTCCTACGGTGGGACATGGTGAGACCTCCTTGGGAAACTGCGAGATCAGACCACGCCTGACATATCGCCCGCAATCGCAGATGCGTCTCATGCCACGATGCGATGGTGATCGCGCCGTTCGTCTCCCCGGCCTGGCTGGCCGAGCACCGTGCGTCCGTCGTGCTGGCCGACGTCCGGCTGTACCTGGACGGGCGCTCGTCGCGGGAGGCCTACGAGGCGGGCCACCTGGCGGGCGCCGTCTTCGTTGACCCGCACCTCCTCGCGGCTCCGGCCTCCGTGGCGGACGGCCGTCACCCGCTGCCGCGGGCGGAGGACTTCGCCGCGTCGATGGCCGCGCTGGGCATCGGCGACGACAGCACCGTCGTCGCCTACGACGACGCCGGTGGCGTGATGGCCGCGCGCCTGGTCTGGATGCTGCGGGTGGCCGGGGTGGAGGCGGCGCTGCTGGACGGCGGCCTGGCGACGGGGCAGGCCACCGCCGACCCCGTCGACCCGCTGCCGCCCGCGACGTTCACCGCGTTCGCCTGGCCGCGCGACCGCGTGGGTGACATCGAGGACGCGGTCTCGCGCGGCAACATCGTCCTCGACGCGCGCCCGGCCGAGCGCTACGCGGGCGCCGCGGACGACCTCGACGCGCGCTTCGGCCACATCCCGGGACAGCGCAGCCTGCCGGTACGCGAGCACCTCGCCGCCGACGGGCGCCTGCTCGACGCCGACACGCTCCGCGCGCGGTTCGCCGCCGTGGGCGTCGCCGAGCCGGACCTGCCGGTCGTCTCGGCGTGCGGCTCCGGCGTCACCGCGTGCCACAACCTGCTGGTGATGGAGCACCTCGGCCTCGGCCGCGGGCTGCTCTACCCGGGCTCGTGGTCGCAGTACGCGGGCACCGACCGGCCGCTGGTGACCGGCCCCGATCCTGGCTAGCCGAGCGCGCCGAGGTCGAAGATGCGCGCGGTTGCCGCGTGCTGCCAGGACAGCACCGAGCCGGCGAGCCGCAGCGTCGCGGCCTGCAGCTCCTGGGCGTTGCCCCGGTCCAGCTCGGTCCTCGCGCCGGTGCTGCTGAACGCGGTGAGGACGCCGCCACCGGCGCCATCGTCGAACACGGCTGCCACGCGCCCGGCGGGGTCCAGGACGATGCCCTGCGGGTCCGCGGTCGAGGTGTTGTCGACGGTGTACTGACGCCTGGCCGTCCCCGCGTTGAACACGAAGTCGTCGACCTTCTGGCGGTCTTCGCCCTCCGCGTAGGTCTTCACGACCAGGAACGCGCCGTTGCTGGGGCCGAACATCGCGCTGGTCACGACGACGCCTCCGTCGATGCCGTCATGGGCCACCTGGGTGACGGCGCCGTTGGCGGCCGCATCGCAGACGTACCAGTCGGTGCGGGGGAGCCAGGCCGGCCTGGACCGCCCGGCCTCCAGGACGTCGTAGCGGTGCGGGGTCAGCTTCAGCCGGCCGGCGTCGCCGCCGTAGCGGGCGATGACGTTGGGCTCGAGGACGTCGCTGCACCGCCGGGGCACGATCGTCCGCGCGTCCGCCGTGCGCGCCATCCCGCCGCGGCTCCAGCGCAGCGTGCGCCCGGCTCGTCGCAGCCTGCCGACCCCGCTGCCCTTGTCGATCACCCACGAGCCGTCCTTCCGCGAGTACCCCGTGACGGCGGTCGGGGTGGAGGTGAACAGCGTGCCGCCCGGGTCGAGCACGGCTGCCGTCGTCCCGCGGGAGGGCGCGCGGAAGGTCGTGGCGTGGGACGGGCGGGCCAGGTGGACGACCTCGTAGGGGTTGCAGCCGGACTTGTTGGTCGTGCAGTCCTTCACGGTGCGCCGGAACGCGGCGAAGCCGCCTGCGGCGGTGACGAACCGGATCGTCCGGCCGTCCTTCGCCGGGCCGGCGGCGGTGACGGTCGTGACGGTCCCGCGCGGCTTGGCGCAGCCCCGGAAGCCGCTGCCCACCTTCACGACCTTCACGAGCGCCGTCGGCGCAGCGAGGTTGCGGCCCTTCAACTGGTTGCACGTCGACGCGTGGGCCGAGGCGGGGAGCGCGAGGAGAGCGAGCGGAGCGGCCCAGAACGCGGTACGCATCGTGACCACGCTATCTGCCACGATCGTGCCGTGTTCCGCAACGTCAACTGGCACCAGCTCGTGCGGCTGGTCCTGTGTCTGATCGTGCCGCTCGCCGGGCTGGTGCTCGCCGTCAACGCCTATCTGGCCAAGGACGAGGAGTGGCGCAACATGGCGACCGCGACGGCCGCCGGCATGTTCATCTACGCCGTCATCTTCCTGGGCTGAGCGGCCTCGCGGTGCCGGTCAGCAGCGCGAGACGTTGCTGGCCGCGGAGAGACCGTGGCGCCGCGCGACCGTGCGGTACATGACCTGGTCGCCCGTCGCGACCTCACCCACGACGTCGCTGCCGTGGAACGAGAGGTCGTCGCCGGTCGCGGCCCGCAGGTAGCCGACATCGGTCGCGGCGTCATAGCCGGAGATGACGCCGACGGCCCGCCCGTGGCAGACCACCGGCACGCCCGCGGCGCCGTGCGTCCTGGCGGCCGCGGTCCGATGGTCGTCGTCGCCGCCACAGGCGGTGAGGGTGAGGCCGGCAGCAACCACCGCCGGCGCGATCCACTTGGTGCCCATGCGCCTGCGGTCGGACGGGCCCTCCCGATCCACAGGAAACTGGCCGAAACGACGAGGCGGCCGGCCGTAACTCCCCGACCGGTCACCGGTTGGACGGGCATGAAGACCACGCTCGCCCTCCTCGCCAGCCTCGCCGTCATCGCCTCCACCGCCCCCGCCGCCCACGCCGGTGGATCGCAGTGCGAGGGTGGCTCCTCGGCCGGCACCACCTCCAAGCCGAAGAACCCCCCGGCCAAGCCCAAGCCCTCCGGGGGCGGCGGCGGTGGTGGTGGGATGACCATCAAGCTCCAGGACGTGATGATTTCCAGCGCCTGCTGAGCGCAGCGCCGCGGGTCGGGACGCCTCGCGCTCGCCGACGCTGCCGGTGACGTGTGGCGATGTACTGATGTCTGCAGCGGCGGTGGCACCCAACATGTTGCTGCATGAGCACCATCGAACCGGTCGAACCCGCCGATCCCCCGCTGGCCAAGCGCGCGATCGCCGAGGCCATCGGGACGTTCATCCTCGTCTTCGTCGGTTGCGGCTCGGCGCTGTCGAACGTCGGTGACAGCATCGTCGGCATCGCCCTGGGCTTCGGTCTGGGCATCACCGGCGCGATCTACGCCGTCGGCCATGTCAGCGGAGGCCACCTCAACCCGGCGGTCAGCATCGCGCTCGCCGCCATCGGGCGGTTCCGCTCGTCCGACCTGCCCGCCTACATCGGCGCCCAGGTGGTGGGGGCGGTCCTCGCCGCCCTGGCCCTCAAGGGCGTCTATCCCGACGCGGACACGCTGGGCAACAACGCGCTGGCCGACGGCGTCAGTGCGGGCTCGGGCTTCCTGGCCGAAGCGGTGCTCACGGCGGTGTTCCTGTTCGTCATCGTGTCGGTGGCCACCGACGTCCGCGTCACCCCTGGCTTCGCCGCGCTGGCCATCGGCCTGACCCTGGCCGCCATCCACCTCGTCGGGATCTCGCTCACCGGCACCTCCGTGAATCCCGCCCGGACCTTCGGCCCCGCGCTCGTCGCGGGCGAGTGGGACCACTTCTGGATCTTCGCCACCGCGCCGTTCATCGGTGGGGCGATCGGCGCCTTCGCCTACCAGGCCGTGCGGCCCGACGCCGTCTGAGAACGGCGGAGGCCCCGCATCTGCGGGGCCTCCGGTCCAGCCTGCCCGTCGTGCGGGGTGCTACTTGATGAAGAGCATCTCCGAGTACTTCGGCAGCGGCCACAGGTCATCGGCCACGATGCGCTCGAGCTTGTCCGCGACCTCGCGGACGCCGTTCATCGCCGGGATGACGACGTCACGCATGTAGATCGCGTGCTTGACGCCGCCCTCGGGGCCGTCGTGGTCGTTGGCCTTCTCCAGGGCGAAGATGGCCTCGACCAGCGCGTCGAGCAGGCCGTCGAGCTCCTCCTTGAGCTTGCCGACGCCGGCGCTCTCGCCGCCGTCGTCCAGCAGCTCGGCCTGGCGCAGGGCGGCCGGGAGGATCATCGTGCGGGCGATCGTCGCCGCGGTCTCCGCCTCGATGTTGAGCTTGAC
>CAYUDT010000141.1:0-12224 GCA_964443695.1 uncultured Conexibacter sp.
CAGGTCGACCTCCAGGCCGGTGTGGTCGGGGTGGCCGTTGTACCAGGCCACGAACTCGGTGGCCGCGTGCGACCCGACCAGGTCCTCGCCGGGGATGCCCAGCCGGCGGTCGGTGTTGGTGCCGATCGCGTAGTAGACGACGTGGTAGCGCTCCAGCAGCTGCTCGCGCGTGATGTCGGTACCCAGCTCGACGTGCCCGAAGAAGCGGAAGCGCTCGTGCCCGGCGGTCTTGTCGTAGGCCCGGGTGACCGACTTGATCTTCGGGTGATCCGGTGCCACACCGGCCCGGACCAGGCCGTACGGGGTGGGCAGACGGTCGAAAAGATCGACGCTGAACACCGGATCTGTCGAGCTCAGCAGCTGGGCCGAGGCGTAGAAGCCGGACGGGCCGGCACCGATGATCGCGACGCGAATGGGGCTGTCAGAAGGGGTCATGAGCCGATGGAGACGGGGGAGGACACGCCATCGAGCGCGTTCACGCCACGCTCGAAGGAGGTCCTTATACACGTGAAGGACGGTGTGTCGCGTGCCGTGTAGGCGCTGGCCTCCGTCGTCCGCAGGCGCTGGACGAGGTCCAGGAACGACCCGATGTCGTCGGTGTCGAAGGCGACCACGAACTCCTGGTCGTCCAGCCCGAAGGAGTAGGTCGTGTGGTTGTCCACGTTGGGGTACTCCTTCCCGACGCGGATGTGCTCCTGCATGATCTTCCAGCGCTCGTCCGCCGGCATGCCGTACCAGGCGCGCGTCTTCACGAAGGGGTAGACGAACAGGTACTTGTGTGTGAACGGGCGCGCCACGCGCCGCTCCTCTTCGCTGTACTCCGAGGACTTGCGCATCCCGAGGAACGAGTACGGCTGGTCCGACCACTTCGCCAGGCCGCTCTGGGCCAGCACGACGTGGAACTCGTGGATGCGGTCGAGGTTCTCGCACTCGGCGATGAGCAGCAGCTCCGCGTCGCCGCGCGTGCCCATCAGCGAGAAGCACTGGAGCAGGTGGTCGGAGGCGAAGTCCTCGCATGCGGCCAGGAACTCCGCCTTGTCCTGGGCCCGTTGCGCGTCCGGAAGCCTCCGCCAGGCCGGATCGACCTTGAAGAATGAGTACTTGACGAAGTGCCGTTCGGCGCCTGAAGGAGTAACACCGCTCACTTCAGAAAGTATAGGTCTGTGATGTCCCGCCTCCGTCTCGCGGCAGTCGTCGCCGCGCTGGCGATGAGCACGCTCCTGGCCCTCAGCGCGGCTCCTGCGTTCTCTGCGCCGCGGGCGGTCCTCGCGTTCCTCCCCGCAGCGGACAACGCGCCCAGCACCGTGCCCGGCGGCGTGCCGCAGGCGCGGCGCAAGATCCTCGACATCCTCGACGCCCATCCGGAGATGTCGCTGGGGCTGTCCAGCGCCGCCCAGGGCCGCTACTTCGCCACGCAGGCGCTGCTGGACATCACCCAGGGCTCGCGCACGTCCTCGGCCGCCTACGACCCGACGCGCCCGGCGTCGGTGGACTTCCTGCGGGCCGTCGACGGCGCCCGGATGTTCGGCTGGCCCGATGCGGTCAAGCGGGCCGACAGCGCACCCGCCGAGGTCGTGCCGGGTCTGCTGGCCTCGTCGATCCCCGGCGGGGTCGGCTACGTCGGCGTGGAGGGCCGCGAGCAGCGCGAGGCGCTGGCGGCGACCGACAAGGACGGCCGCATCGCCGAGGCGAGGATCACGCTCGCCGACGACGAGGCCGACGCGGTGAAGGACATGCTCACCCGGCACCGCCTGGTGGTCGTGGGGCTGGCCAGCGAGGAGACCGGCGACCGCACGCTGCGCAAGCTCATCCAGGACCGCGACCCCGACACGCTGCTGATCGTCCAGAAGACGGCACCCCTGACCGGAGCGCCGCAGCTGCTGCCCACTGGTGTGGTCGGACTCGGTGGCCAGGCCCGCGCGCTGACGTCCTCGACGACCCACCAGCACGGCCTCATCGCCGGCATCGACCTCCCGGTCACGATCCTCGACCACCTCGGCCTGCCGATCCCGGACCAGATGAAGGGCCAGGTCATCGCCGCCGACGGCCCGCGCAGCGCGCCGGACCTCCAGTCGCTGGAGGCCCGCCTGAAGGTCATCGCGCCGCGCCGCTTCCCCGCGCTGGAGGTGATGCTTGCGGCCTGGGTCGCCCTGACGCTGCTGCTGGGCCTCGTCGCCGACCGGCGCGGCCTGCGCGCCGCGCAGCGCATCGGCGCGCTGTCGTTCTGCTGGCTGCTGCCCGTGCTGTTGGTCACCGGCTGGCTGGCGCCGTCGCGGACCGCCGAGCTGGCGATCATCGTCGCCGGGACGTTCCTGCTCGCGGCGCTGACGGACCTGCTGCTGTCCTGGCCGCGCGCGATCGCCCTGCCCGCGGGCGTCGCCGTCGTCTCCTACGTCCTGGACCTCGCCCGTGGGTCGGACCTCATCATCCGCTCGCTGCTGGGCCCCAACCCGCGGTTCGGCTCCCGCTTCTACGGCATCGGCAACGAACTGGAGGCGTCGCTGCCGGTGCTGCTGTTCATCGCCATCGCCGGCGTGCTCTACGGGCGGCAGCGCTCGCGCGGGACGGTGCTCGCGTTCGGCATCCCCGGGGTCCTGCTGACCGGCGCCGTCGCGTCTGGTCGCATGGGCGCCGATGTCGGCGGTGTCTTCACGATCGTCGCCGGCACGGCGGTCTGCGTGCTGCTGATGCTGCCCGGCGGCGTGACCCGGCGCGCGCTGGGACTGGCCGTCGTCTCTCCGGCGATCGGCCTCGTCGGCCTGGCGGTGCTGGACCTCACCACCGGTGGGGACTCGCACTTCACGCGCACCATCCTGCACGCCGACTCCAGCGGAGCGCTCTGGGACACGTTCAGCCGCCGCATCGAGCTGGCGTTCCGCGTCTTCAGCCGCGGGCTGATGCCGTTCGCCACGATCATCGCCGCGCTGGCGGTCGCCTACGGCGTCAAGCATCGGGCCCGGATCTACGCCGTCATCGGGGACGATCCCGCCTGGCGGGCCGCGCTGTGGGGCGGACTGGCCTCCGGTATCGCGGGCACGATCTTCAACGACTCCGGCCCGATGCTCCTGCTCTTCAGCGTTTTCGTGCTGCTGATGGCGTCCTCATACCTGCGGGGTGGGGACAACCCCACGGTTTCCGAGAAGGACGCTGGGTAGAATGGGCGACGCGATGCGCATCGCTCTGGTGTCTCCCTACAGCTGGACGTATCCCGGCGGGGTCACACGGCACATCGAGGCGCTGACGAACGAGCTCTTGTCGGTGGGGCACGACGTCAGGGTCTTGGCGCCGTTCGACCCACCGGATGGCCGTGCCACGCGCCTGCACAGGGGGCACGCTCCCGAGGATCGCGAGGCGCCGGACTACCTCGTGCCCGTCGGCCGCACGATCGGCATCCCCGCCAACGGCGCGGTCTCCAACCTCTCGGTCTCGCCCAACGCGGTCGCGCGCATGCGCCGCGAACTGGCCACGGGCGGCTACGACGTCGTCCACCTCCACGAGCCGCACGCGCCGCTGCTCGGCTGGGACGCGCTGTTCTCCACGCAGACGCCGCTGATCGGCACGTTCCACTGCTACAGCGACAACGTCGTCACCAACAACGCCGGCAACCTCTTCGGCGCGCGACGGCGGCTGAACCGCCTGGCGGTGCGGATCGCCGTGAGCGAGGCCGCGGCGTGGACCGGCAGGCGCTTCTACGGCGGCCGCTACCGGATCGTCCCCAACGGCGTCGAGGTGCCGCCGGACCCGCTCGCGGTGCACGTGCCCGCCGAGCCCGGTGGTCCGCTGCGGATCACCTTCATCGGCCAGGCCGTGGAGCGCAAGGGCCTGCCGGTCCTGCTGCGCGCCTTCGAGGCGCTGCGCGACGTCGTCCCCGCCCAGCTGACGATCGTCGGTGCCTCCCGCGCCGACGTCGAGCCGATCCTCGAGGACCTGCGCGGCGTCGACGTGCTCGGCAAGGTCGACGACGCGACCAAGCACGCGGTGCTCGCCTCGTCGGACGTGCTCTGCGCGCCTTCTCTGGGCGGCGAGTCGTTCGGCATGGTGCTCACGGAGGCCTTCGCCTCCGGCGTCCCGGTCGTGGCCTCGCACATCGCGGGCTACGCGGACGTGGTGCGCCACGGCATCGACGGCGTGCTCGTCCCGCGGGGCGACGCCACCGCGCTGGCGGAGGCCCTTCGCGACCTGGCGCTGGACCCGGCCCGCCGCGCGGCGATGGCCGCGGCCGCCGCCGAGCACGCGCAGCGCTACGCCTGGCCCCGAGTGGCCGCCGAGGTCGTCGAGGCCTACGAGGACGCGGTCGCCGTGCCGATCCCGGTCGCCGCGACCGAGCGGTTCGCCGTGGCGCACGGGCTCAAGCCCGCCGACATGCTGCCCGCCGTCCCGCCCCAGAAGCTTCCCTCGCTGGATCCCGAGCAGCGCGGTTCGCGCGCCGGGCGTGCGGCGCTGCGC
This sequence comes from uncultured Conexibacter sp., assembly GCA_964443695.1. Taxonomy (GTDB): domain Bacteria; phylum Actinomycetota; class Thermoleophilia; order Solirubrobacterales; family Solirubrobacteraceae; genus Paraconexibacter. The sequence goes on from CAYUDT010000141.1 coordinate 4,447, forward strand.
AAGGCCGGCGGCTTTGCGCTGATGGCCGCGGGCGCGTTCGGCGGCTACCTGGCGCTGCAGCGCATCGGGGTCGACAGGATCTCGCGCTCGCTGGTCGACTCCTCGCCGCCGTGGGTGCTCGTCGCGCTGGGCCTGATGTGCCTGTCGATGGCGGTCCGCGCGGTGTCGTGGCACGCGATCCTCCGCGCGGCGCTGCCGCAGTCCAACGTGAAGTTCGCCGACGCCTTCCAGGGCACCACCATCGGCGTCCTGATGTCCGCGACGTTGCCCGCCCGCCTCGGCGAGCCGGCGCGTGCGCTGATCGTCGCGCGACGAGTGGGCCGGTCGCGGGAGACGCTCCCGGTCGTGGCCGGCACGCTGGTCTCCCAGACGCTCCTGAACATCGTCGCGCTGATCATCCTCGGCATCACGATGTTCTCGACCGTCCACTACTTCGACGGTCACCACACGGCGCTGGTGGTCTTCGCGATCGCGCCGATCGCGGTGCTGCTGGGCGTGCTCTGCGCGCCGGCGCTGCTGCGGTCGGGGCTCCCGTCGCGGTCGCAGCGGTTGCAGCGCTGGGTCCACCAGGCGATGTCCGCGGCCACCTCGGTCCGTGGGGGCCTGGTCGTCTTCACGCAGGTCAAGCTCGGCTCGCTGGCCACGGCCGCGCAGCTGTCGGCGTGGGCCATCCAGTGGATGTCCTGCTACGTGCTGCTCGTCGCCTTCGGCCTGGACTCCGAGGCGGGCATCGGCGCGGCGGCGGCCGTCCTGTTCGCCGTCAACGTCACGGCGGTGCTGCCGGCGACGCCGTCCAACCTGGGCGTCTTCCAGGCGGCCTGCGTCGCCGTGCTCTCCGGCGCCTACGGCGTCTCGCACGCGGATGCGATCGGCTACGGCATCGTCCTACAGGTCGTCGAGATCGCGACCGCGTTCCTGATGGGTACGCCGTCGCTGCTGCGCGAGGGGCTGACCTGGAAGGACATGCGGGTCCGCGCGCTGCACACCTCACCGGTCGAGCTCGCACCGGTCTCGGCGTCCAATCGTGACGCTGCCGAGGCCGAGGCATAGTCTTCGGGGCGTGTTCGCCCCGCGCCTGGCCCTCGTCGCCCTCGGAAGCCTCGCCCTCGCGGGCTGCGCCACGAAGGAGGTCGACGCGTCCAGCGCGGAGAAGCAGATCGCGGGCTACCTGCAGACGCAGCTGGGCGCCAAGCCCAAGGTCGACTGCCCGGGCGGCCAGAAGCCGGAAAAGGGCACGACCTTCGACTGCGACATCGAGCTGCGCGGCCAGAAGGGCAAGGCCAAGGTCGTCATGACGGCCAAGGACAAGTTCAGCTTCACCGTCAACGGCGGCGGCACCAACGGCGCGATCGGCTCCTCCACGACGGTCAAGCCGACGACGACCACTGCGCCGTGAGCGGCGTCGTGGTGTCGGTCGCGCGCTCGACCGGCCACGACTTCTCCAAGCCGGTCGTCACGACGATCTCCCTGATCGAAGGGCTGGGCGTCCAGGGCGACGCCCACGCAGGGGTGACCGTGCAGCACCGCTCCCGGGTCCGGCGCGACCCGACGCAGCCCAACCTCCGCCAGGTCCACCTCATCCACGCCGAGCTGCTCGACGAGCTCGCCGGCCGTGGGTTCGCCGTGGGGCCCGGGGACATCGGTGAGAACGTCCTGACCCGCGGCATCGACCTGCTCGCGCTGCCACGCGGCGCGGTGCTCCGGCTCGGCGCCGCAGCGGTCGTGGAGGTCACCGGCCTGCGCAACCCGTGCGTCCAGCTCAACCGCTTCCAGGCCGGGCTGATGGACGCGGTGCTCGACCGCGCCGAGGACGGCACGCTGGTCCGCCGCAGCGGCATCATGGGCATCGTCCGCACCGGTGGTGAGGTTCGCGCGGGCGACGCGATCGGCGTCGACCTGCCGCCGCCGCCCCACGAACCGCTCACCGCCGTCTGAAGCTGAACGTATGGATTGCCACGGAATGCCGTGGCAATCCATACGTTCAGCGGGTCAGGCGGCGGCGTCGAGGCGCTCGCCGCCGGAGCGGGCGTGGCGCAGCAGCTCGCCGTGGGTCGTCACCTCGTAGGTGCCCATGCGGGCCAGCGGCGGGGAGTAGGCGTGGAGCGTCAGCGCCGCGGGCCCGCCGGTGTGGCGGACACGGTGGATGCCCGCGGGCTCGACGGTGAACGTCGCGCCGGCCCGATGCCGGCGCGCGATCGGCGTGCCGCCCAGGGCCAGCCGCTCGTCGACGACGGCACCCTCGAGGACGGCGATGGCGGCGCCTGCGTCGTCGTGGTCGTGGAAGCCCGTGTCGTGGCCGTCCATCCAGGCGACGACCCAGACCTCGACGTGGTCGGTCAGCAGCACGCGCGCGTACTGGCGCTCCTCGGGGTCGTGCTCGACGCGGTCTCGCCAGACGCCGGGCCGGGCGGCCAGGTCGTCGACGAGCGTCGTGAGCTCGTCGGTGGACAGGGTGCGGGCGGGGAGGGGCATCAGGCGCTCCATTGGCGGCCGAGCAGACGGGCCGCGTTGGCGGTCCGCATCGCGTTGTGTGCGTCGGGACCGAGGGGACGGGTGCGGGGTGGGGCGACGACCGGCTCGTCGGTGCCGTGGACGAGCTGGGAGATGCCGACCGCGGCGGTCATCGCGCGCAGCGCGCGGGCGCCGTAGGACGACGGCTCGTAGAAGACCAGCGGGTCCGGCTCTGGGAATGCCGGCCCGCCGCGCGCCGCTGACCGTTCGGAGTGCAGCGGTGCAAGTCCGGCGAGGGCCGCGAAGACGACCCGCAACTGCGGGTGCGCGGGGCGGCCCCACGCCGCGAAGGCATGCCACGCCGCGTGCAGCTCGGCGACGTAGTCGGTGACGGACGACCACCAGTCGGCGACCGCGCCGGACCCCGGACCGGGGTGGACGAACAGCGGCGCCAGACGGCGCTCGAGCAGCTCCAGGATCGGCCCGAGCCGCTCGATGCGCTGCGGCGAGGTCAGCGCGCGGCCGGGCAGGCACAGGCCCACCGCGCCGGCGTCGAGGGCTGCGGTGACGCGCGCGGGGTCGGGGTCCTCCAGGCAGACGGCGGCCCACGGCTCCAACGTGGCCGGCAGCCGGCGCGCCGCGGCATCCCAGGCGTCCAGCAGCGGCGTGGCCTCGCCGACGGGCAGCGCCTCGATGCCGACCGGAGAGCTCAGCGCGACGATCGCCCGGTCCAGCGTGGTGTCCTCCAGCACCGCTCCGGCGCGGCTCTCGACGCCGTGCGACTCCGCGCTGACCGTGAACGAGGGCTCGCCGGCCAGCGTGATCTCCCAGGCGCTGTCGCTCGCGTACCGCGCGTACGGCGCGGCCGAGCGCTGCTCCAGGCCGCGGAGGACCTCCTCGGGCCAGACGTGCTGGTGGACGTCGATCGCGGTCATCTGCACCTAATCTACACAAAGTCGATGGAGATTGCATGATTTCGCAGCACGGCGGTCGGCGGATGCCCGGCCGCGGGGTCCCGCCGGGCATCCTGATGATGCCCCAGGGGACACGTTTCCCGCCTGCGCGATGATGCACGCGTGCCGCTCACGCTCCTCATCGGCGGTGGCCGCGACATCGAGCTGCTCGCCGGCCTGCTGGGCCCGTTCCGGGACGCGGTGGGCGACGCCCCGGTCTGCGTGTTCACCGCGGGCGAGACCGTCGCGGAGGCCGACGAGATGGGGGAGCGGGCCGGCCTGGCCTGCCTGCGGGCCGGCGTGCCGGAGACGGTCGTGGTCCGGCTGCAGCCGGGCGCGAACCGGGTGACCTACGCAGCGCGCGTGGAGGGCTGCGGCGGGGTGGCCGTCGCCGGGGGGCTGACACCGCTGTACGCGGAGCTCCTGGTGCCGGTGGGTGACCTGTTCGCCGAGCTGCCGTACGCCGGTTTCAGCGCCGGCGCAGCGGTCGCGGCCACGCGCGCCATCGTCGGCGGCTGGCGCGACGAGGACCTCGAGCTCTGCCCGGAGGAGGCGTCGGAGGACCTCGACCAGCTCACCGTCGTCCCGGGTCTGGGCCGCGTGCCGTTCGCCGTCGACGTCCACGCCCGCGAGTGGGGGACGATCCCCCGGGCCGCGCGGGCCGTGGAGCGCGGGCTCGTGCCCGAGGCGTACGCCATCGACGAGCACACCGCCCTCGACGGGGAGACCCGCGCGGTGACCGGTGCCGGGCGCGCGCACTACTGCACCTGACCGGTGCTCCCCAGAAGTGGGGAGCATCCACCCTCGTCGTGCGTCCAGCGCCGCCGCGGTGTGGTCACGTCGCCGACGCACCGCGCCGAAGAGCGACGCATGCACAAGGCCACGGATGGCCGTCGCACGGCGCTCAGCGCGCTCCTGCTCGGCGGACTGCTCACCCTCACCACAGCTGCCGCACAGGCCGCCACCACCACGCCGTACATCGTCATCTACGACCAGTCCTCGCCGGCCGCCAGTCGCGCCGCGACGGCAGACATCACCGCCGACGAGAACGTCAGCCCCTCGCACCGCTTCAACTCCTCGGTGAAGGGCTTCAGCGCCCGGCTGACTGCCGCCCAGCGCACACGCATCCTCGGCGACCCGCGCGTGGCGAACGTCGTTCCTGACCGCATCGTGAAGGCGACGAGCCTCGTGCCGCTGCTCAGCGGTGATGTGCTCCCGACCGGCGTCCGCCGGGTCGGCTCCGGCGTCGACAGCACCGTCCGGCAGGCCTCCAGCGTCAACGTCGCGGTGATCGACACCGGCATCGATCTCACACATCCCGACCTCAACGCGGTCGCGGGCACGGACTGCACCGGCTCCGGCACGAGCGCCGACGGCAACGGCCACGGAACGCACGTCGCGGGCACCATCGGCGCGCGCAACCAGGGCAGCGGCGTGGTGGGCGTCGCTCCCGGCACCAAGCTCTTCGCGGTCCGGGTGCTCGGCAACGACGGCTCGGGCTACACCTCGCAGGTCGTCTGCGGCATCGACTGGGTGACCGCGACGCGCACGGACGCCAACGCGAGCAACGACATCGCGGTGGCCAACATGAGCCTCGGCTCCAGCGGCCCGGCCGGCGACGGCGACTGCGGCCGGGCGGTCGGCGACGCGATGCACCTGGCGATCTGCCGCAGCGTCGCCGCCGGCGTGACCTACGTCGTGGCCGCGGGCAACTCCGGTGCCGACGAGCAGGGCTTCGTGCCGGCCAACTACCCCGAGGTCATCACCGTCACGGCGATGGGCGACTCCGACGGCATCCCCGGCAGCAAGGGCGGCGTGCTCTCCTGCCTGGGCACGGTCGACGACGCCCAGACCTCGTTCTCCAACTACGCCACCCGCGCGTCGGACATCGCGCACACGATCGCGGCACCCGGTGGCTGCATCCGCTCGACCTACAAGGGCGGCGCCTACGCGACGATGTCCGGCACGAGCATGGCCAGCCCGCACGTCGCCGGACTGGTGGCCCTGTGCTTCGGCGAGAACGGCGGGAGCGGGCCGTGCACGGGCAAGAGCCCCGCCGACGTCCGCACGTTGCTGCTCAACGGCGCGAAGGCTGCATCGGCCGCGGCGCCCGCCAACGGCTTCGCCGGCGACCCGACGCGCCCGGTCCTGGGCCGCTACTACGGCCACCTGGCGGCGACGCGCTTTGAGGCCGCCGGCGCGACGCCGGCGCCGGTCACCGCCCCCGCCAACACCACCGCGCCCGTCGTCAGCGGCACCGCCACCGTCGGCTCGACGCTCACGACGACCTCCGGCACGTGGTCCGGCACCGGCCCGATCGGCACGGTCATCGCCTGGACGCGCTGCACCGGCGACGCCACGTCGACCTGCACCGTCATCAGCGGTGCCACCGCGACGACCTACACGCCGTCCAGCGCCGACGCCGGCCTGCGGATCCGCAGCCGCGTCACCGCCACGAACACCGCCGGCAGCGCGCAGGCGTTCAGCGCCGCGACGGCCGCGATCGCGGCGCCTGCCGTGGCTCCCGCCAACACCGCCGTCCCGGTGGTCAGCGGCACCGCCGCGGTCGGGGCGACCCTGACCGCGACCGAGGGCACCTGGACCGGCACCGCGCCGTTGCAGCTGGCGCGCCAATGGGTCCGCTGCTCGGGCACCGCCTGCAGCGACATCGCCGGCGCCACGGCCGCGACCTACGTCCTGACGGCGACCGACGCGGGCAAGCAGCTGAAGGTCCGCGTCACGGCGACCAACAGCAAGGGCAGCGCGTCGGCGCAGTCGGCGCTGACGGCGGTGGTTGCGTCGCCTGGCGTCAAGCCGGCGCTGACCGCCAGCCCGGTGATCACGGGCACGGCCAAGGTCGGCCAGACGCTCAGCGTCTCCACCGGCACCTGGACCGGCAGCGGCCCGATCACCTACACCTACGACTGGGCGCTGTGCGCCCCCGGCTCCAACGTCTGCTACTACAACGGCGCGCGCGGGTCGACGTACACGGTGCCGACCACCACCGCGGTCGGGTCGCGCCTGGTGGTCGTCGTCACCGCGACCAACGCCTTCGGCGTGGCCTACGGCCAGTCGGCGCCGACGGCGCCGCTGGCCGGGCTCAGGTAGGCGTGGCTACGCCAGCGCCGCGGAGGCGTCCTCGCTCTCGACGGCGCCCTCCGGGGGCTCCTCGTCGCCCAGTTCGCCGAACAGCGAGGGGTCGCGCGGGGAGCCCTTGATGACGTCGTCGGGCGAGCCGTTCTCCAGCAGGCGGCCGTTGCGCATGCCGTAGTAGATGGCCTGCGGGTGGTGCAGCACCATCGCCAGCGTCGACTGCTCCGGGATCGGGGCGAAGCCATCGGAGATCGTCATCCCGATCTGCTCGAGGCCGAGGATCTTCTCGACCTTCAGGTGATCGGCCTGGTCGGGGATGGCGGGGTAGCCCCACGAGAGGCGGCGGCCCTGCGTGGCCGGGATGCCGAGCATGCCGCGGACCTTCCAGTGCAGCCATTCGCTCAGGCCCTCGGCCGTCTGGACACCGATGCCGTGGACGAACAGCTGCTCGGCGAACTCGCCGTCCTTCTCCAGCTGCGCCATCAGCTCGGTGACCTCGTCGCCGACGGTCAGCGCCTGCACGGCGATCACGTCCAGCTCGCCGGACTCCTTGGAGCGGAAGAAGTCGGCCGTGCAGAGGCGGTCGCCCTTCGGCTGGCGCGGCGTGACGAACCGGGTCAGCTCGGTCTCGCGGTCCTCCGGGTCGAGCACGACGATGTCGTTGCCCTCCGCGTAGCAGGGGAAGAAGCCCAGCAGCGCGCGCGGGTGCAGGTAGGTCTGCTCCCTCCACATGCGCTCCAGCTTGGGGCGGAAGCCCTCCTCCTCGCCGTCGCCCTCGAGCAGCTTCTGCCACGCCTCGCCCTTCACGCCGCGGCCGCCCCAGTGGAGCTTGAACAGCACGTGGGTGTCGAGGTGGGAGTACAGCTCGTCCATGTCGACCGGGATCTCCTGGACGCCCCAGAACGGCGGCTCGGGCACCGGGTTGTCGGTCCGCACGGCCGACCGCACGGAGGAGTCGTTGTAGTCGAGGTTCTCGTCGGGATCCTCGCCCTTCTCGCGGAAGGCGATGGCCTCCGTGCGGAGCTTCTCGCGCACGGCCTCACGCCCGCCGTCTTCGTCGACGAGCTGGTCCATGACCGACAGGCCCTCGAAGGCGTCCTTGCAGTAGTAGACGCCCGGCGCGTACTGCTCGGTGCCCTCCTTGCCGTCCGGGTACAGCGCGCGGAAGGAGAACGCGCGGTTGATCGCGGCGCCACCGATGAGCACCGGGAACTCCAGGCCCTTGGCGTGCAGCTCCTGGATGGCGGCCGGCATCTGCTTGGACGTCGAGACGAGCAGGGC
>CAYUDT010000142.1:0-11915 GCA_964443695.1 uncultured Conexibacter sp.
GAGCCGATCGGCGTCTGCGGCGGCATCACGCCCTGGAACTACCCGTTCATGATGGCGATCTGGAAGTTCGCGCCGGCCCTGGCCGCGGGCAACTCGATCATCCTCAAGCCGTCGGAGAACACCCCCACGTCGACGTTGTGGATGGCGGAGATCATCAACAAGCACGTGCCGGAGGGCGTCTTCAACGTCCTGCTCGGCAAGGGCGACGTCGGGGAGGCCCTCGTCCGCCACGAGGGCGTGGACATGGTCTCCATCACCGGCAGCGTGCGCGCGGGCAAGGCGGTTGCAGCTGCCGCGGCGGACACCCTGAAGCGGGTCCATCTCGAGCTCGGCGGCAAGGCCCCGGTCATCGTCTTCGACGACGCCGACGTGGAGGCCGCGGCCGAGATGATCGCGGGCACCGGGTACTTCAACGCCGGCCAGGACTGCACCGCCGCGACGCGGGTGCTGGCCGGCCCGGGCATCCACGACGCGTTCGTGGAGGCCCTGGTCGAGCAGGCCAAGGGCACGACCTACGGCGACCCGTTCGACGAGAACACCTACATGGGCCCGGTCATCAGCGCCGCCCAGCGTGAGCGCGTCTCGGGCTTCATCGAGCGCGCGCCCTCGCACGCCTCGGTGCGGACCGGTGGGGCGGCTGCCGGGGGCGACGGCTACTTCTACGAGCCGACGGTGGTCAGCGGCCTCAAGCAGGACGACGAGATGATCCAGGACGAGATCTTCGGCCCGGTCATCACCGTCCAGCAGTTCAGCGACGAGGCCGAGGCGCTGACGTGGGCCAACGGCGTCAGGTACGGCCTGGCGTCGTCGGTCTGGACCAAGGACCACTCCCGCGCGATGCGCATGTCCAAGGCGCTGGACTTCGGCTGCGTCTGGATCAACACGCACATCCCGCTCGTCGCGGAGATGCCGCACGGCGGCTTCAAGCAGTCGGGCTACGGCAAGGACCTCTCCGCCTACGGGTTCGACGACTACACGCGCATCAAGCACGTGATGTCGAACATCGAGGCGTAGGCGCCCCTACTCGAGGGTCCAGGCGACGCGTTGGCTGCCCCTGTGGCAGCCCACGCGGATCCCGAAGTTCTTGTACCCGGTCCGCCTGATGGTCCGGCAGCGGAAGCCGGCGACGACGCACGGCTTCTTGAGCTGCAGCCTGTCGGTCAGCCGGACGCAGCCGTTGAACGGCGCGTCGGCGACCTTGCTGGCCTTCCGGGCGACGCTGCGAGCCTTCGTGCACGTCGTCCCGTAGGCGGTGACCGCCGCGGGTGACACCCCCTCCTCGGGGATGTCCCCGCACGCCTTCGGCGCGGCGGCCCACGCGGGCGTGACGGTGAGCGCAGTGAGGGCCAGCAGGCAGCAGAGGGACGTGCGCATGTCGCCGATCCTCGCAGGATCCGTTGCAGTCGCAGGTGATGTTGAGATCTCATCCAACGCGCACGTGAGACGACTACGTGCGGGGCACCTGTTTCACCGCGGGGGTCCCACGGGTCGGCTCCGCCCCGCGCAGGCCGTCAGATCGCGATTGTGCGCCTGCGTTATGGAGCGCCCACCCATGGCGTGTCGGTTTGATCGGTCCTCGCGCGAGCAGATCGACACGCTAGGGGATGACATAAGCCCGCGTGTCCCCGTTCGCGAGCGGGCGGACGGAAAGCGCCCGGACGAGAAGCCTCGACCCTTCGATGAGGGTCGCCTCTGCCGCCGCGGTCCAGGGTTGATCGGGGATCGCCGGGTCACTCCCGGATAACGCGGAAACCTCGACCCGGACTCGAGGGACGACATAACCGGTGACCTGCGCCTGTCAGCTGACATGTGCCTGGTGACATAACGACTGACGGCTGTGTCAGGCTGTCACGGTCTTCCGTAGGGCCTCGCAAACAAATTGCGAGCTTGTGCGGAACTTCCCGCGAAGACCCGCGTTTACAGTCGCGGAACGGAGGAGGTGGCGATGGAAGCGTCTGCATTGAGGGCCCCCGCAGGTCTGAGCCGCAAACCGGCACCGATCCTGCTGCGCCTGCGCTCCGACGAGCAGCTCGTGGCGCTGTTCCGCGCGGGCAACGAGGACGCCTTCAGCGTCATCCACGAGCGGTACCGCGCGCGCCTGCTCGCCTACGCCCGTCAGATGCTCGCCGGCGCCCGGTCGGATGCCGAGGACGCCCTCCAGGACGTCTTCATCCGCGCCTACAACGCCCTGCGCCAGGACGACCGCCCGGTCACGCTGCGCGCCTGGCTGTACCGCGTCGCCCACAACCGCTGCATCGACCAGCTGCGCAAGCCGGTCCAGAACGACGTCGAGCTCTTCGAGAACGTCGTCTCCCCCGACGACCTCGCCGCCCACGTCCAGCGCCGTGAGGACCTCCGCCGCCTCGTCGAGGACGTCCGGCGCCTGCCCGAGCAGCAGCGTTCCGCCCTGTTGATGCGCGAGATGGAGGGCCTCTCCTACCAGGAGCTGGCGGACGCGCTAATGGTCACCGTCCCGGCGGTGAAGTCCCTGCTCGTCCGCGCCCGCGTGGGCCTCGTGGAGGCGCAGACCGCGCGCGACACGGCCTGCCGGGAGATCCGTGACGACCTGATGAACGCGCACGACCGCGGCGTCCGCGCCTCCGGCCGGGCCCGCCGTCACCTGCGGGAGTGCAGCGGCTGCCGTGACTACCGCTCCGGCCTGAAGGGCCTCGAGCAGCAGCTCTCCGCGCTCGCGCCCGCGACGCCGCCGTGGGCGACGCTGCTGAAGGTGTTCGGCATCGGCGGCTCCGGTGCCGCGGCCGGCGGCAGCGCGGCGGTCGGTGGTGGCAGCGCCGTCGCAACCGGCGCCGCGGCCGTCACGACCGCCAAGGTCGCCGCCGTCGTCTGCTGCGCCGCGGTCCTCGGTGGCGGTGCCGTCGAGGTCGGCCGCACCCACCGCGCCGTCGACCCCTCGATCGCGAGCCCGGCGACGGTGGCCAAGAACCTCAGGTCATCCTCGCCCGTCGCGCCGCAGCCCGTCGCGGCCCGCTTCCACGACGCGACGGCCTCGACCACAGCTTCGGTCGCCGCCAGCCACGCGGCGGCGAAGAAGAAGCGCACGCCGTCCAGCACGCGGGCGGCGATGACCGCGCCGCTCATCGCCGTCCCGACGGCTCCCACCAACGCCGACGCGGGCACCGGTGCCGCCGACGCGGCCGACGAGGAGACGCTGTCCGCCGAAGAGGCCGCGGGCGGCTCGCTGGCCCCCGACGAGGACGTCGACGCCCCCGCCACGACGGACGGCACCGCGTCCTCCGGCAGCGCCACGGGATCCGACACGACCACGACGGCCGGGTCCGGCCCGACGACCGGCTCGGGCTCGGGCTCTGGCTCTGGCGACACCAGCACGTCCGGCTCCTCGTCGACCCAGCCGGCCGAGCCCACCGCCACCGGCGCCACGAACACGACGCCCGCCGTCACCCCGGGCACCGGCGCCGCCCCCGCCGCCGGCAGCGGCGGCAGCTCCGCCCCGCCCGGTTCCTGAACATCCGCTCCGGGGCCCACCGGCCCTGGAGCCGACGGGCGGTTGCCCGCGACGGCGTCACGGTAAGGTCAGCTGACCATGGCGCGACTGCCCTATCTCGACCCTGCCGACGCCGAGCCGAAGGTGCGGGAGGCACTGGTCAACGCGCCGGATCTCGGGATCTTCCGGATGGCCGCCAACGCGCAGCGGGTGTTCCCGGACTGGCTGCGGTTCGGCGCGCGCATCTTCGACGACCGCGAGTTCGACCCGGTGCTGCGCGAGCTGGCGATCCTGCAGGTGGCGACGATGACCCCGGGTGCGGAGTACGAGTGGGTCCAGCACGCGGCGATCACGCTGGCCGTCGGCGGCACGCAGGACGAGGTCGACGCCGTCGCCGACGGCACGCACGACGCCCTGAGCGACGACGGCCGCCTCGTGGTGCGCTTCACCGAGCAGGTGGTCCGCGACGCGGCCCCCGACGACGCGACGTTCGCGGAGATGACCGCGCGGTTCAGCCCGCGCGAGATCATGCACCTCGTCTTCACGATCGGGCAGTACATGACGGTCGCGCGGGTGATGGCCGTCAGCCGGATCGACCTCGAGCCCGCGATGGACGCGGCGGCGATGAAGCAGGGCCGGATGGTCCGGGACCGCCAGGCATGACCCCCGACACCGAGGCCTACCTGGCCACGCTGGAGCACGAGACGCTGCACATCCGCCGCGGCACGCGCAGCGGGCTGTACTGCATGGTGGCCGTCCACTCGACCACGCTCGGCCCCGCGCTGGGCGGCTGCCGGATGTGGCCTTACTCAGACGCCCGCGCGGCGATGCGCGACGCGCTGAAGCTCAGCCGCGGCATGACCTACAAGTCCGCCGTGGCCGGCAACCACCTCGGCGGCGGCAAGGGCGTGATCATGCTGCGGCCGCAGACACAGCTCACGCCGAAGCTGCGCAAGGCGGTGCTCGAGGACTTCGGGGACACCATCGACGAGCTCGGCGGCGCGTACGTCACGGCCGAGGACGTCGGCGTCTCGACGAAGGACATGGACGTCATCGCCACGCGCACGACCCACGTGACCGGCCGCGCCCGCCGCCACGGCGGCAGCGGCGACCCGAGCCCGTTCACCGCCCTCGGCGTCGAGGCCGCGATCCTCGCCGCGTGCGAGCACCACTTCGGCAGCTCAGACCTCAAGGGCCGCAGCGCGGGCGTCGTCGGCCTCGGCCACGTCGGCCTGCGCGTGGCCAAGCTGCTGGCCCGGCGTGGCGCCAAGCTCGTCGTGTCCGACATCAACCGCGCGCGCAAGGCCGACGCCGACAGGCTCGGCGCCCGCTGGGTGACGCCCGCCAAGGCGCTCGTCGCTCCCGTCGACGTCTTCGTGCCCTGCGCGCTGGGCGGCGTGCTCGACCACGAGACCGTGCCGGCGATCCAGGCCCCGGTCATCGCGGGCGCTGCGAACAACCAGCTGGCCGGGGACGGCGTCGCCCAGATGCTGGTGGACCGCGGCATCACCTGGGCCCCGGACTTCGTCGCCAATGCCGGCGGCATCATCAACATCGACGTCGAGCTCGAGCAGGCCGGGTATGACCCCAGGCGCGCGACGCGGCGCGTGAAGGCGATCGGGGCCACGGTGGCGCAGATCCTCGACGACACACGGGCCCGCACGCCGCTCGATGCGGCCTACGCGCTGGCCGAGGCCCGGCTCAGCGCCGCCGCTTAGGCCCGGCGACCCCAGTCCGGCAGCGCGGGCAGCTCGACGCCGTCGGGCAACCGGCCCTCCTCGCGCAGCTTGTCGAGGTGCGCGCGCATCGTGACCATCGCGGGCGCGCGCAGGTGCGCGGGCGCGTCGCTCCAGGCGTCGTCGAGCAGATCGTCGGCGCTGCGCTTCCCGGAGTCCAGCGCCGCGACGAGCCGCGCCTCGCGCTCGGCGCGGTGGGCGATGTACTCGTCGAGCTTGGCCTGCGGGTCGTCGACGATCGGGCCGTGGCCGGGACCGATCGTGGTGAGCGGCAGCGCGCGCAGGCGGCGCAACCCGGCGAGGTAGTCGATGAGCGCGGTCGACGGCTCCGGCCAGACGAACACGCTGCCGGTGCCCAGGACTGCGTCGCCGGTGAACGCCACGCCCCCGGCGACGAAGGTGAGGTGGTCCGGCGCGTGGCCCGGGGTGGCATGGACGGTGAACGGCCCCACGGTGTCGCCGTCGGCCAGGTCGAGCGTCCGCCCCGCGTAGCGCGCGGCGCCGATCGTCTGCACCCCCAGCCGACCGGCGATCTCGGCGACCGCGGCGACGTGGTCGCTGTGGTCGTGGGTCAGGACGATGCCCTGCGCGTCCGGCGCCGCCGCGACGATCGCATCCATGTGCTCCGGCAGCGACGGGCCCGGGTCGATGATCCAGCCCTCGACCACATACGTGTTGGTGCCGGTGAGCGTGAACGGCCCCGGGTTGTCGGCCCGGATGTGCGCGAAATCGGTCACCCGCGGGACCGTACCGCCCCGTAGCCGCGGCACCGCGTCGCACCTGGCCCTCCCCGCGTGTCAAAAGGTCACCTCGGCACTTCACACGCAGGTGCCGATGCGCCAGGATGGTTGGGCGTGACCCCCCTCGACCGCCTCAGCGCGCTCGACGCCACCTTCATCTCGCTGGACAGCCATGACGCGCCGCTGCACGTCGGCTGGACCATGCGGTTCGCCGGCCCCGTTCCGCCGGTCGCTCAACTGCGCCGTCACATGGACGCGCGGCTGGACTGGGTCCCGCGCTTCCGCCGCCGCATCGTCGTCCCGCCGCTGGGGCTCGGCGACCCCCGCTGGGCCGACGACCCGGGGTTCGACATCGCCCGTCACGTCCACGTCGTCGGCGCCGAGGAGCCGGGCGGCACCGGGGAGCTGCGCCGACTGGCCGGCACGTTGCTGTCGACGCCGCTGGACCCGGCCCGCCCGTTGTGGCGCCTGTACCTCGTGACCGGCCTGGCCCGCGGCGAGTTCGCGCTTGTCGGCCAGGCCCACCACGCGCTCGTGGACGGGATCGCCGCGATCGAGGTCGCGACGCTGCTGTTCGGCCCGGAGCCCGAGGGCGAGGCTCAGCGCTGGAGGCCGACGACGACGCCGAGCGCGCTGCAGTCCGGCGCGACCGCGGCCTCCCATCGCGTGCGCGGGACGCTGGGCGCCGCGCAGGCGCTGGCCCGCAATGCCCGCATCCCCGGGCCGGCCGCGATCTCCGCCACCGGCCGGGCGATCACCGACGCCGGGCGCGCACTGGAGGCGCTGGCCCGGCCGGTCTCCTCGACGTCGCTGGACCGCAACCTCTCCGCGCGCCGCGAGGTCGCCTTCGCCGACGTGTCGCTGGACGGCGTGCGCGAGGCCGGCCGCCGCCAGCGCGCGACGATCAACGACGTCCTGCTCGCCGCGGTGACCATCGCCCTGGGCCGCGCGCTGCGCCGCCGGGAGGAGGAGCACGACTTCGTGAAGGTCCTCGTACCGGTGAACACGCGCGAGGACGGCACCGCCGCCGACCTGGGCAACAAGATCTCGTTCATGCCGGTCGAGCTGCCGGTCGGCGAACTGGACCCGGTGCGCGTGCTGCGGCTGGTCCGCAACCGCACGAGCGCGGCCAAGCGCGCCAACAGCGCGGCGCCGCTGGATGCCGTCGCCCGGGCCGCGGACTACCTGCCCGCCGCCGGTGCGCAGCTGGTGGCGCGGCGGGCCTGGAGCACGTTGTCGTTCACGGCGATCGTCTCCAACGTCCCCGGGCCGCCCGTCGAGCTGTCGCTGCTGGGCCGACCGCTGAAGGCCGTCCACCCCGCCGTCCCGGTGCCCGAGGGCCACGGCCTGACGATCGGTGCCCTGTCCTATGGCGACCGGCTCCACGTGGGCCTCTACGCCGACGCGGAGGTCGTGCCCGACACGGTCGACATCGCCCGCGACATCGAGGCAGCCTTCGACGTGCTCCGCATCGAGGCGCCCGTCGCGCCGACACCGTGGCGCGCCCGCGCCAAGGCCAAGCGCCGGCACCTCCGCGCCGTCTGAATTTTCAACACGCTTTTCTGCCGCGCTTCGACGTGGAAAAGCGTGTTCGGCGCCGGAGCGCGCCCCGGCCCGCGTCGAACACGCTTTCGTGCCGCTGATTCGCGGCGGTAAAGCGTGTTCGGCGCCGGAGCGCGACCCGGCCCGCGTCGAACACGCTTTCGTGCCGCTGATTCGCGGTGGAAAAGCGTGTTCGGGGTCAGTGGCCGCGGCGCTTGCGGCGCTGCTGCTTCTTCTTGGAGACGGCCGGGGTCTTCTTCTTGGCCGCCCCTGCGGCGACGGGCTCCGGCGCCTCGGCCTCGTCGTCGGTTGACTGCGCCGCGGGCTCGGCGGGCTGCGGGGCGGGCTTGGTGCGCCGGCGGAAGCGACCGGTCGGCGTCGGCGGCGCGGGCGGGACGATCTCGGGCTCGGCGGCTCGGGGCTCCGGCTCGACGACCTCAGGCTCTGGCTCGACGACCACCGGCTCCCGCTCGACGGCCTCCGACTCGACGGCGTCCGACTCCGGCTCGGCCGGCTCCGCCGACTCGGCCCATCGCTCAGCGAGCTCGGCCGGCTCGGCGGCCGTCGGGACCTCGTCGAGGTCGAACTCGTCGTCCTCGACGACGACCCGCTCGGCGACGTCGAGCACCACGGGACGCTGCACCGGCCGGCCGACCTCGTCCTTGGTCTTGCGCTGGTACTCCGCGGCAGCAGCGGCTGCCTTGGCGGCCCGCCGGCGGGCCAGGCGCCCCATCTTCCTGGGCGCCTCCTCCTCGACCTCGTAGTCCTCCTCGTACACCGGGCGCCCGAGACGCTCGAGGCGCTCGTCGTTGACGGCCTTGCGCCACCCGGCCGGGTCCTCGACGCGGAAGGCGATCGAGTCGGCACCCGCGTCGGTGCGCCAGGCCACCCGCAGGTAGTCGTCCTCCCGGCGACCCGCGGACTGGCCGATGTGGCGGCGCGTCAGCCCGACGTCGACGATCTCCGACAGCGGCCGGCGCCACACCCGGTCCAGGCCGAACAGTGCGAACACCAACTCGTCCGAGCACAGGGTCAGCAGCCCGCGCCCCCGGGTCTGACGCTGCCCGCGGGAGGCGATACCGAGCATCTCGACCTCCGCCTGCAGCAGGATGTCGGACTCCTCGGTATGGCGCGCGGCACGGCGACGCTGATGGCCGAGGACGGGGCTCATTGGGTCAAACGGTAGACAGGCCCGTCCAGCGATGCGACGTAGACCCTGCCCGAGGTGTCCTCGCCGAAGCTCGACAGGTTGGACACCTTCCTGAGCGCCAGCTGCTTGTCGCCCGTCGCGCGTCCCGCGGAGAGCTTGGCCGCACGCAGCCGGCCCATGCAGAAGTCCCCGTAGACGTACCTGCCGCGCAGCGCCGGGAGCTGCGGGTCGCGGACGACGTAGCCGCCGGTGATCGAGCACCAGCCGTCGGAGTGCGACTTCTGGATCACCGGCGGGACGTGGCCGGGAGCGGACTCACCCGGGGAGTGGCGCTGGGTGCCCTCGTACGGGCGCCAGCCGAAGTTGGCGCCCTTGCCGCCGCCGGAGCGCACGAAGTCGACCTCCTCGATGGCCCCCTGCCCGACGTCACCGATCGTGAGGTCATCGGTCGAGCGGTCGAAGGAGAAGCGCCACGGGTTGCGCAGGCCGTAGGCGTAGATCTCGCCCCGCGCGCCGGAGCGCCCGGCGAACGGGTTGGACGGCGGCACCGTGTAGCCGCCGCCGGCCTTCGGGTCGATGCGCAGGATCTTGCCCAGGAACGACCCGAGGTTCTGGCCGTTGCCGCGCGCCCCGTGCTGGTCGTCCGCGCCGCCACCATCGCCGGTGCCGATGTACAGCAGCTTGTCGGGGCCGAACTGCAACTGCCCGCCGTTGTGGTTGCCCTCGGGGTCGTCCATCCGCAGGACGAGCTTGCCGCTACCGGCGTTGGCGGTGTCCGCCGTCGCGCGCCGGAACTGCCACACGGCCTGCTTGCCGGACTTCTCGGTGAAGTAGACGTAGAAGCGCCCGGACGACGCGTAGTCCGGCGCGAACGCGACGGAGAGCAGCCCCTGCTCACCGCCCGCGAGGACCCGGCTGCGGATGTCCAGGAACGGCTTGCTCAGGACGGCGCCCGCCCGGATGACGCGGATGGCTCCACCCTGCTCGACGACGAAGACGCGCCGCGTGTCACCGGGCGCGCCCGCGACGTAGACCGGGGACCTGAACGTGCCGACCTGCTTGAGCCGCGGGGCGCCGGCCTTCGTGGCGGCCGGGGTCGCCGGTGTCGTCGCAGCGCTCGTCGAGCTCGCCGGAATGGCGTCGACGGAGGTCTCGGTCTTCGAGGTCGAGCCGCAACCCACGAGCGCGGACGCGACCAACAGGGGCATGACAAGTCTGGGTGGGGGGAACACGTGTCCGAGCATGTCATTTCCCGTAACGCGGCAGCGCAGGTCAGGACTGACCGCATCGTGACCAACTTCGACGTCATCGTGGTCGGCGCCGGACCGGCGGGCGAGGTCGCCGCCGGGCGCCTGGCCGAGAACGGGCAGAACGTCGCGCTCGTCGAGGAACACCTCGTCGGCGGCGTCTGCTCCTACTACGGCTGCATGCCCTCCAAGGCCCTGCTCCGCCCGGCGCAGGCCGTGGCGGAGGCCCGGCGGGTCGAGGGCGCCCGCCAGGCGGTCAGCGGGGACGTCGACGTCGCCGCGGTCCTCGCGCGGCGCAACGAGATCGTCCACGACTTCGACGACGGCGCGCAGCTGCCCTGGCTGGAGGACCGCGGCATCACGCTGATCCGCGGCCGCGGCACGCTCAGCGGCGAGCGCACCGTCACGGTCGGGGACGACACCCACACCGCCACGAAGGCCGTCGTCCTGGCCACCGGCACGAGCGCGCTGGTGCCGCCGATCCCGGGGCTCCGCGAGGCCGAGCCGTGGACCAACGTCGAGGTCACGTCCACGCAGGCGATCCCCGGGAGCATCGTCGTCCTCGGCGGCGGCCCCGTCGGCGTCGAGATGGCGCAGGCGCTGGCGACGCTGGGCAGCACGGTCACCCTGGTCGAGGCCGCCGAGCGGCTGATCGGTCGCGAAGAGCCCTACGCCTCCGAGCACGTCCGCCAGGGTCTGGTCGACGCCGGCGTCGACGTCCGCCTCGGCGTGAAGGCCACCTCCGTCAGCCGCGGGGACCGGGTCACCGTGGAGCTCGATGACGGCGGCACGGTGGTCGGTGACGAGTTGCTGTGCGCCATCGGCCGCCGGCCGCTGACCGAGGAGCTCGGCCTGGAGCGGTTCGGCCTCGAACCGGGAAAGACCATCGAGGTTGACAACCAACTGCGCGTCCCCGGCCACGACTGGCTCTTCGTGGTGGGCGACGTCAACGGCCGCGCGCTGCTCACCCACGCCGGCAAGTACCAGGCCCGCGTGGCCAGCGACGTGATCCTCGGCCGCGAGCAGGCGGTGCGCGCCGTGGCCGACGGCGCGCTGGTGCCGCGGGTGGTCTTCACCGAGCCGCAGGTCGCGGCCGTGGGCCACACCGAGCAGGGCGCGCGTGACGCCGGCATCAACGTGCGGACGGTCGACGTCGAGAGCTCCGGCAACGCAGGTGGCAGCTTCGTCGGCCATGACGCACCGGGACGCAGCAAGCTCGTCATCGACAGTGACCGCGACATCGTCGTCGGCGCCACCTTCACGGGCGTCGAGGTCGCGGAGTGGGTCCACGCCGCGACCATCGCGATCGTCGGCGAGGTGCCCCTGGCCACGCTCTACCACGCCACCCCCACGTTCCCGACCCGCTCGGAGGTGTGGCTGCGGCTGCTGGAGGCCGCGGGGCTCTGAGCGTCGAGCGCGTCAGCGCGCAGGACACGCTGGCGCTGCGCCAGCAGGTGCTGCGCCCCCATCAGCGGCGCGACCAGACGGTGCTGCCCGGCGACGACGTGCCGGGCGCGCTGCACCTCGCGGCCCGGCAGGACGGGGCGATCGTCGCGATCGGGTCGATCTCGCCGGACCCTCACCCGCACGACCCGCGCGACGGCGACTGGCGGGTCCGGGGCATGGCTGCCGCCCCGGAGGCGCGTGGCCGCGGGCACGGCAGCGCGATCCTCGCCGGGCTCATCGCCCACGCGACCCAGAACGGCGCCCGCCGGGTGTGGTGCAACGCCCGGACGCCGGCACGCTCCCTGTACGACCGCGCGGGGTTCGTGGTCGAGGGTGAGCAGTTCGAGATCGATCCGATCGGTCCCCACCTGCTGATGGTCCTGACGACCCCGGGCGGTGCGGGCGGACTGCCGCTCACAGCTGCCACACCGCGCTGATGCGGGGCGCGCCCGCTCCCCGAAGGGCGCGGCGGCAAGGTCCGACTCGTCGTCGGCCGCCCGCGGGCCTACGATGACCGGGCGTGTTCGATCCCGTCCGCACCCGCCGCACCTTCGAGGAGGCCGTCGACCAGGTCGCCGACCGCATCCGCGC
>CAYUDT010000143.1:0-11863 GCA_964443695.1 uncultured Conexibacter sp.
CCTCGCGCACGTTGTAGTGCGACGCCGGCCAGATCGCGATGTGCTCGAGGTCGTCGTTGACCAGCTCGCCGGTCAGCGGGTCGAACTCCTGCAGGCGCTCGACCTCGTCGCCGAACAGCGTCGCCCGGTAGGCCGTCGAGTCGCTGTAGGCCGGGAAGACCTCCAGCGACTCGCCACGCACCCGGAAGGATCCGCGCCCGAGCGCCGTGTCGTTGCGCGTGTACTGGATGGAGACGAGCTTGCGCAGCAGCGCGTCACGGTCGATCTCGTCCCCGCGCCGCAGGACCTGCAGGTTGTCGTCGTAGGTCTCCGGCGAGCCGAGGCCGAAGATGGCCGACACCGACGCGACGATGATCACGTCGCGCCGCGCGAACAGGCCGGCGGTCGCGGCGTGGCGCAGCCGGTCGACCTCTTCGTTGATCGCCGAGTCCTTCTCGATGTAGAGGTCCTTGGAGGGGACGTAGGCCTCAGGCTGGTAGTAGTCGTAGTAGGAGACGAAGTACTCGACGGCGTTGTCCGGGAAGAACGTCCGGAACTCGTTGCACAGCTGCGCTGCGAGCGTCTTGTTGTGGGCCAGGACGAGCGCCGGACGCTGCAGCTTCTGGATCGTCGCCGCCATCGTCATCGTCTTGCCGGTGCCGGTGGCTCCGAGCAGCGTCACGCCGCGGTCGCCGCGCTCGACGGCGGCCGCGATCTCGTCGACGGCGCGGGGCTGGTCGGCCGTCGGCGTGAACATCGGATCCAGACGGAAATCAGGCACCGCAGCACACGGTAGCGGCGCCCCAGGACGGAATCATTCGCTCCCGAACAGATTACGGCGGCCGACCCGGCTCCTCCCGGTCCCGCGAACGGTCGAGAGCAGTGTCCGGCGCCTCTCAACGCCCGCGGTCGAGTGCCTCCGCCACGGTCTCCTCCGTGCCGCGGAAGTCGCAGTCCTTCGGCGGCGTCGTGAACGCGTCCGGCACCTCGGCCACGGTCAGCGGCAGGGCGCTGAGGTTGAGCTGCGTGCCCAGGCCCAGGCCCGTGAACGCGCCGGCCACGAAGACCTGGTCCCCCGCGGCGGGCGACAGCGCGAAGACCTGGCCGCGCGGCCGCGGGAAGTAGGACGGGTCCACCACACCGGAGGACGGCGTCAGCGACGCCAGCCCACAGGTGTGCACCCCGCCGATCACGTCGAAGCCGCCGCCGACCAGCAGGCGGTCCCCGGCGAGCGCGACCGTGTCGACCGCCTGCTCGGTGTCTGCCCGGAACGACGGCCGCACACCGCCCCGCGGACCGAACGACACCAGGCCGAAGCGGTACTGGCTCTCCTTGACCTTCCGGCCGCGCCGGACCACGACCTTCTTGCCCGCGTACCAGTTGAACGAGCCACCGGCGACGGGGTTGCCGTCGGGCAGGACCGCCAGCGTAGCGACGCTGCCCTCCAGGCCCGGGTCGAACGCGCGCACGAGCCTGCCTACGGCGGGCTCCAGCGCGAACAGCCCGCTGCGCCGGTAGACGTTGTCGACGTAGGAGTAGCGCTTGCCGTCCTCGCGGTAGTAGCGGGTGACCTCGTCGTAGATGCTCGTCTCGCCACCGACGTAGAGCCGCCCGCCGTGGCGCATCAACACGTGGACGGAGCCGGTCAGGTGGCGCTTCTTGGTGCCGAAGTCGGGGAACCGCAGGTCGACCTTGCCCGTGGCCGGGTCCAGCGAGGCCAGCGAGCGCACCCGCTCGGCGTCCACGCGCGAGAAGTCACCGCCGACCAGCAGCCGCTCGCCGTCGAGCAGCAGGGCGTGGACGGTGCCGTTGACCTGCGCGTCGAAGGCCTGGTCCAGCGCCCCCGTGGAGAGGTCGAACGCCGCCAGCCGCCGGTGGCGTGTGCCGTCGATGGCGCCGAACTGCCCGCCCGCGTAGACCCGGCTGCCGTCGGCCAGCAGCGTCACCACCGGCCCGTCCGCGAACGGGTGGAAGCCGAGGTCCAGCGCCCCGGTCGCGACGTCGAGCGCCGCCAGGTTGGCGCGCCGCACGCGCGGGATCGAGGCGAACGCCCCGCCGACGAAGATGCCGTTGGCAACCGGCAGGACGGTGTAGACGTCGCCGTCGGGGTCCGGCTGGAAGGTCGGGTCGATCGCGCCGTTCTGGGCGTAGAGCGACACCATGCGCACGACCCGCTTGCCGCCCACGCGGTCGAAGTTGCCGCCGGCCAGGACGCGGCCGCCGATGTCCACCAGCGTGTAGACGTCGCCGTCGATGGGGACGTCGAAGTTCAGCGCCCCGCCCGTGTTGGCGTCCAGCGCGGCGATCGCCCGGTGCTGCTGCCCGGCGATCTCGCCGAACTCACCGGCAGCGAGGACCCGGCCCTCCGACAGCGCCAACGCGTTGACGCGACCGTTGGCGGCGGGGCTGAAGTCACGGTCGATGTCCCCGGAGTCCAGGTCGATCGCGGCGATGTTGGAGCGCGAGCGCCCGCCGAGGTTGCTGAACGCGCCCCCGATGTAGAGGCGGCCCGTGTGGACCAGCAACGCGTTGATCTCGCCGTCGAAGCTCAGGTCGAAGCCCGGGTCCAGCGCGCCGGTCGTGCCGTTCAGCGCCGCCAGGCCGTTGCGCGAGCGCCCGCCGATGCCGTGGAACTCGCCCGAGGCGAAGACGCGGCCGCCGTCGGTCGCGAGGTCGCGGACGCGGCCGTCCGGGTCCGGGGCGATGTCCGGGTAGGCCAGCCCGGTGGACGGCACCACCGCTGCCAGGCGCCGCCGCGGCGCGCCGCTGATGCTGGTGAAGGAGCCGCCGACCCAGAGCCGGTCGCCGACCAAGACGAGCGCCTCGACCGGCTTGTCGGTGTTGGCGGCGAAGCCCTTGTCCAGCGTGCCGTTGGCCAGCACGTGGGCGACGTTGAGCCGGCGGGCCCCGCCGACCGCGCCGAACGCGCCGCCGATGTAGGTGCCGCCCGCGCCGTCGGAGATCGCGGTGAAGACGATGCCCTCGACCTTCGGGAACGGCCCGCTGCGGGTGCCGTCGGCGGGCTTCAGCACGGTGCCCGCCCCGCTCATCGGGCCGATGTGGGTGAACGACCCCCCGATGACCAGGCGACCGGCCGCCTGGGTGACGTCGTAGACCGGGCCGTTGACGGCGAGCGTCGTGCGCGGCCCGGGCTGCACGCGGCCGGGCAGCGCGGGCTCCGCGGCATGCCCCGCGGCGGGCGCGACCCCGGCCGTCGCCAGGGTCAGCGCAACGACGGACCGAAGACGAGCACCCCTCACCGCCCCGACGCTACAGCAGGCCTCGTGGGCCCAGCAATATGGCCCTCCGCCCTGCCCACCCTGATCTTGGCCGTCTCGGCTCGCCGCATCAGCAGGCTGGCGGCCAGGAGCGAGGTGATCACCAGCCCCGTCCCCACGAACTCGGCGGCCCGCGGGGAGTAGCCCTCGGCGATGCGGATGACGAACGTCGTGACCGGCACCATCGTGATGAACAGCGATGCCGTCGGCGCGCCCAGCCGCTGGACGCCCGCGTTCCAGGCGACGACCGCGAGGACCGCGCCGAAGAGCACGATGAAGGCGATCTCGGGCAGCGCGCCGCCGACGTCGCCCGGGCCGGGCAGCGTCTGCCACCCCGCGACGTCGGCGACCGCGGTCGCCGTGACGACCGTGACGGTCCCGAGGCCTGCCGTGAGGGTGGTGTAGCGCAGCGGCGACCATCCCCCGAAGCGGGCGGCGCTGCGCGTGTAGAGCGCCCAGCAGAGCATTCCCGCGAAGACCAGCAGGTCGCCCGTCCCACCCTGCAACCCGCTGAGCGAGCCGCCGGTGACGACGAGGACGACGCCGGCCAGCGCGACGCCGATGACGCCCAGCAGGCGCGGGTCAGGGCGGATGCCGTCGAGCCCCCAGCGCAGCAGGACGGTCACCAGCGGCAGCATCGGGATCACGATGGCCGCGTTCTGCGGCTCGGTGTGCGACAGCCCCACGTAGCTGAACAGGTTGAACCCGGCAAAGCCCAGGGAGCCCAGGCCGAACAGCAGCCACCCGCGTCCCTCCAGGGCGAACGCGCCGCGCCCCTCGCGCCAGGCCAGCAGCCCGACGAAGATGAGCGAGGCGACGGCGTAGCGGATCGCGGTGATGTTGAAGGGGTCGACGTCCGCGAACGCGTGCGCGGCGATCGGGAACATCGCGCCCCAGGACAGTGCGGCGGCCAGCGGGAGCAGCGGCGCCGGGATGGCTTTGTTCGACATAGGTCGAACATAGCAAGGTTCGATGTCGATCGAACAATAAGGTTCGATGATGCTCGAACCACCGCTATCATCCTCCGTGATGTCCGAGCCGCTGCACGAACCCGACCTGGCCGACGTTGCGCTGGCCGACGTCATGCAGGCGCTCGGGGACGGCATCCGGCTGGAGATCGTCGGCGTGCTGGCGGCCGAGGGCGAGCGCCGCTGCGGCACGCTGGACCTCGGGGTCTCCAAGGCCACGCGCTCGCACCACCTCAAGGTCCTGCGCGAGGCCGGCGTCACCCGCACCCGCGTGGAGGGCACCTCGCGTTACGTGTCCCTCCGCGACGAGGAGCTCGCCGAGCGCTTCCCCGGGCTGCTCGACGCCGTGCTCGCGGCGTCCTCCGCGCAACGCTGAGGTTTGCCGGCCGACGCGCCGGAGACCCATGCGCCATGGCCATCGCGCTCGGTCGTGACACTGCTCCGGGCGGCAACGCCCCCGGTCCGTTCATCCGCAAGCCTGTCGAGCGGCTCGCGGAGGAGGCGCAGGACGGGGACGGGCTGCAGCGCTCCGTGGGGGCGCTGGACCTCACCGCGCTGGGCATCGGCGGCATCATCGGCACCGGCATCTTCGTCATCGTCGGCGAGGCGATCGGCACCTCCGGGCCGGCGATCATCCTCAGCTTCCTGCTGGCGGGCGTCACCTGCCTGTTCAGCGCGCTGTCCTACAGCGAACTGGCCAGCGCGATGCCGGTCAGCGGCAGCGCCTACTCCTACGGCTACGCCACGATGGGCGAGATCGTCGCGTGGATCATCGGCTGGGACCTGCTCATCGAGTACGGCTTCAGCGTCGCCACCGTGGCCGTCGGCTGGGGCGGCTACCTCAAGGACCTCCTCGACAGCGTCCTGGGCCTGGCCCTCCCCACCGCGATCGCGCTGCCGCCGGGGCAGGGCGGCAGCTTCAACCTCCCGGCCGTGGTGCTCGTGGCGGCCACCACCGCCGTCCTCTGCCTGGGCGTGCGCGAGGGCGCGAAGACCAACACCGTGATGGTGTTCGCCAAGCTGGCGATCCTGCTCTTCTTCGTGATCATCGGTGTCACGCACTTCACCGGCAGCCACTTCGACGACTTCGCCCCGCACGGCATGTCGGGCACGTGGGACGCCGCGGCGCTGATCTTCTTCGCCTACATCGGCTTCGATGCCGTCTCCACCGCCGGCGGCGAGAGCCGCGATCCCGGACGCGACATGCCGCGCGCCATCGTCGGCTCGCTGCTCATCTGCACGCTGGTCTACATCGCGGTGGCCATCGCCGCGATCGGGCTGCTGCCCGCCAGCGGCCTCAACGGCGCCGACGCGCCCCTGACCGACGCGGTCAAGCAGGGCGCCGGCATCGGCTGGGCCGGCGACATCCTCTCCCTCGGGGCGCTCATCGCCATCGCCAGCGTCGTCCTGACGATCACCTTCGGCCAGTCCCGCATCGCCTACGCGATGAGCCGCGACGGCCTGCTGCCGCGTGGGCTGGCCAAGCTCAGCGCACGCAAGGTGCCGGTGCGGCTGCTGCTCGGCTTCGGCGTGCTCATCGCCGCGATGGCCGCGTTCATCCCGCTGAAGGAGCTGGCCGAGCTGGTGAACATCGGGACGCTCTTCGCGTTCCTCATCGTCAACGTCGGCGTGATCGTGCTGCGGCGCACCCAGCCCGACATGGAGCGCCGCTTCAAGGTGCCCCTCGTGCCGCTGTTCCCGCTGATCGGCGCGGCGCTGTGCGTCTACCTGATGACCAAGCTGCAGGCGGCCACCTGGTGGCGCTTCGGGATCTGGCTGGCGCTCGGGATGGTGGTCTACGCCACCTACGGGCGCACCCACTCGGTCCTGCGCCGCGAGGCCCAGGCCGGCACCTGAGCCGAAGGCAGGCTAGGTCGCCGCGAGCACGATCACGACGACGACCAGCACGCCGAGGAGCCCCAACGCGACGGTGACAGCCGGGAACGAGCGCTGCCAGTAGCTCGGGTCGGACCGGTCGCGGGTGACCCGTCCCTCCGGCGGAGTGCCGACCCAGTCGTCGTCATCGTCCATGAACTCGGGATGCCCGGGCCGGCCATCCTTCAGCCGTCGGCCTACCTACCGGCGTCGGACGTCCCACGCCACCCGCCGCCCGGCGCGCCGGGCCAGGATCAGAGCCCGAGCTCGCCCGCGTAGTTGGCGCGGTACTGGCGCTGGGCGTCCTCGACGGTCTGGACGTAGTGGCGCGTCTCGGAGAACGGGATGTCCTGCACGCGGAAGGCCCGGCCCGCGTTGCCGGCGTCGACGAGCCACTTGTCGACGTTGCCCGCTCCGGCGTTGTAGGCGGCCAGCGCCAGGGCCTCGTTGCCGCCGAACCGCCGGAGCAGATGGCGCAGGTAGTAGGAGCCGTAGGCGATGTTGACCTGCGGCGTGCCGAGGTCCTTCGTCGTGAACGAGATGCCACCGGACCAGCGGGCGATGTCCGACGCGGTCTCCGGCGTGATCTGCATCAGGCCCTGGGCACCTGCGGACGAGACCTGCCCGTCGCGGAAGCGTGACTCCGCGTAGATGACCCCGGCGATCAGCGCCGGGTCGATGCCCTTCTCGCGCGCCTGCTGGCGGATGATGTCCTCGTGGCGCAACGGCAGCGTGATCTCGCGCACCGCGTGGTTGAACATGGGCCGCACGACCACCGCCGCCAGCGTGGCGAGCAGCGCCGTCATGAGGATCAGGGAGACGCGCCGCCGCCGAACCTCGGCCCGCCGCTTCGCCGCAGCGCGCTTGGCACTCGCAGAGCGGGCGCGGGCCGGGCGGGCTGGCGTGGCGGTTCGGGTGGACATGCTGTCACTCGGGTGGCGGTGAGGCGAGCTTCTCAAGGACCTCGGACAACGAACGCTCGAGGTCCTCGATCGATGCGCTGTTCTCCACCACATACGTCGCCCGCTGTGCCTTCTCCTGCTGGGAGAGTTGCCGGGCGGCGCGTTCGTCAACCGCTTCGTGGCCGCGCGCTGCCGCACGGGCCGCGCGCACCGCCTCGTCGGCGATCACCGCGATCGTGGCGTCGTAGATCTGGTGCATCCCCGCCTCGAACAGCAGCGGCGTCTCGACGACGGCGGCGGGGACGGCGGACGCCAGGGCGTCCTCCCGGAACTTCATGACCCGCTCGGCCACGAGCGGCCAGATGAGCCCCTCCAGCCACTTGCGCTCCTCGGGGTCGGCGAACGCGTGCTTGGCGATCGCGCCGCGGTCGACGAGACCGCCGGGGGCGACCTCAGCGCCCCAGCGCTCCACGACGGCGTCGCGGACGCGGGTGTCCTCGGCGTACAGGTCGTGGACGACCTGGTCCGTGGACAGCGTGGCCGCGCCCAGACGGGCGAGCGCGGCCAGCGCGGTCGACTTGCCCGAGCCCAGCCCGCCGGTCAGGCCGACGAACGGGACCCGGGGCTCAGTCGTCACTCTGCGGCGGGCTCCTCGGTGGCCTCGGCCTCGGCGGCCGGGGTCTCCTCAGCGGTGGCCTCCTCAGCCGGAGCCTCCTCGGCGGTGGCCTCCTCGGCCGGAGCCTCCTCGGCGGCAGGCGCCTCAGCAGCGGCCTCCTCAACCGGAGCCTCCTCGGCGGCAGGCGCCTCAGCGGCGGCCTCCTCGGCCGGAGCCTCCTCAGCGGCGGCCTCCTCGGCCGGAGCCTCCTCGGCGGCGGGCGCCTCGGACACCTCGACGGCGGCGTCGGAGGTGATCTCCTCGACGGCCGGCTCGGAGGTCACGGCCTCCGCGGCCTCCGCGACTGCCTCGGGCAGCGGCGGGGCCTCCTCGGCGGCACCCGGGGCGAACACGTCGTCGCTCAGACCGAGGTCCGGGACGGTGTCCAGGTCCGACGGCGTGATCGGCTCGCCCGTGGTCTCGTCGATGATCGCGCGGCGCGGCAGGATCTGCCCGTCGACGCGCTTGACCGACAGGGACAGGCGACGGCGGTCGGAGTCGATCTCCAGGATGCGCACGCGCACCGCGTCACCCGGCTGCACGACCTCGCGCGGGTTCTCGACGTGGTGGTTGGCCAGCTCGGAGATGTGGACCAGGCCCTCGACGCCGTCGAGGATCTCCACGAAGGCACCGAACGTCACGACCTTCGTGACGGTGCCCTCCAGCTCGTCGCCCACGCGGTAGGTGTCGACGACGCGCTGCCACGGATCCTCCTGGGTCTGCTTGAGACCGAGGGAGATGCGCTGGCGGTCACGGTCGATGTCGAGGACCTTCACGGCGACGGTGTCACCGATGTTGAGGATCTCGCTCGGGTGGTTGACGTGCGACCACGACAGCTCGGAGATGTGGATGAGGCCGTCGATGCCGTTGAGGTCCACGAACGCGCCGAAGTCGACGATGTTCGAGATCTGGCCCTCGACGACGAGGCCGGGCTGCAGGCGGTCCAGGATCTCCTGGCGCTGCTCCTTGCGCTCCTCCTCGAGCACGGCGCGGCGCGACAGCACCACGTTGTTGCGCGAGCGGTTGAGCTCGATGACCTTGCACTCGATGGTCTGGCCGGCGAACTCGTCCAGGTTCGGCACGCGGCGGATGTCGACCAGCGAGGCGGGCAGGAAGCCGCGCACGCCGAGGTCGATGATCAGGCCGCCCTTGACGACCTCGATGACGATGCCCTCGACGGGCTCGCCCGACTCGGCCGCCGCCTCGATGCGGCGCCATGCCTTCTCGAAGCGCGCGCGCTTCTTGGACATGATGAGGCGGCCGTCCTGGTCCTCCTTGGTGAGGACCAGCGCATCCACCTCCTCGCCCAACTCGACCTCGTCGGCCGGGTTGACGTTCTTGCGGATGGAAAGCTCGTTGGAGGGGATGACCCCCTCGCTCTTGTAGCCGATGTCGACGAGGACCTCGTCGTTGTCGATGCGCACGACACGGCCGGAGACGACCTCGCCCTCCTCGAAAGGAGAGAAGGTGGCGTCGTAGTTGGGAACGATCTGCCCGTCGATCTCGAGCAGCAGGCCGTCCGAACCCTCGACGACCTTCGCGTCAGTAGGTTGATCAATGGTCTGGGTCATGAACGGCGAAGGGTAGCGCGATGTGCCCGGCAGGGGCCTTCACCTATACGCCACGTAAACTCAGTGGTGATGCCCGTTCGCGCGACCAAACGTGGAGACGAGCGGACCCCGCTGAGCGGTGAGTTCGACGCGATCATCTGCGGGGCCAGCTTCGCCGGCCTCGCCGCGGCCCGCGAACTGTCCGGATCGGGCGCGAACGTCCTGCTCATCGACCGCTACGAGATCGGCGAGCGCCAGACCTCGGCGTGTGCCGCGCCGACCGCCTGGCTGGAGAACCTCGACCTCGAGGACTCGATCGTCCAGACCTTCGACGAGCTGGTCATCAAGCGCCTGCAGGCCCACGGCGGCCGCGACACGACCAAGACCTACCGCTGGAAGCTGCCGTGGTCGTTCTCGACGTTCGACTACCGCAAGCTCTGCGACCTCCTGAAGGCCCAGTCCCCCGACATCCCGTTCGAGACGGCCAAGGTCGACGGCCGCACCGGCGACGTCATCCACACCGATCGCGGGGACATCACCGCGCCGCTGATCATCGACGCGCTCGGCTGGCGGCGGGTGCTGTCCAACCGGCCGGCCATCCAGCCGCCGAACGCGCGCCTGTCGCGCGGCCTGGAGGTCCACCCCAAGGGCACCGGCGAGGACCTCGAGATCTGGCTGGACCCGACGTACATCAAGCCCGGCTACTCCTGGTCGTTCCCCGCGGGCGACGAGGTCCGCGTCGGCGTCGGCTCCTTCGACCCGCGCCTGCACGTCAAGCGCCCGACGCTCGACCTCTGCGACGACCTCGGTCGCCCGGCCGACGGCTGGCAGGGCAACTGGATCCCCCACGTCCTGCGCGACGGCATCGAGGACGACGTCTTCTTCGCGGGCGACAGCGCCGGTCACTGCCTGCCCACCACCGCCGAGGGCATCCGCACCGCCCTCTACTTCGGGCTGGCCTGCGGCCGTGAGGTGCGCGCGGTCATCGACGGCAGGCAGTCGCGGGCGCAGGCGCTGCAGCGCTACGGCTCCTTCAGCGCCGACCACGCCTGGGCGTTCAAGTGGCTGTGGCGGGTGCAGACGCTCGTCAGCGGCACGATGAAGCTGCCGCTGATGGACACCGTCCTGGACGTGATGGACCGCCCCAAGCTCATCACCTGGGCGTTCAACCACTACCTCAAGATCGCGCCGCCGGAGTTCGCGCTGAGCGACCGCCTGGAGTTCGAGCCGGAGAAGCTGCCGACCGGCCGACCGGCCGCCCCGGTGCCCGCAGCGCTTCCCGCCTGACCCGACGGGCGGTCAGGCGGGCACCGCCGCGCCGAGCAGCTCACGGGCCAGCGGCGCCACCTCGGCGCGCGCGTGCCCGAACGCCTCGCGCAGCGTGAACGGGTCGAACTGCTCGGGCCCGGAGAAGTCGCCGTCGATGTAGGCAGCGACGTCGGTGAGCGCCAGGCCGTAGGGACCGCCCTGCCGGAGCAGCGCGGCGCTGAGGTCGGGGCCGAGCTGCAACGCCGGGTAGAGCTCCTCCGGCGGCTGGCCGACGAGCGCCGGCAGGAGGCTGAGCAGCCCGACCGCATAGGCGCGGTCGCGGTCCAGGCCGGCACCGGGCGCGACGTGCTCGAGCATCCGGGCGCGCAGCAGCGCGTCGAGCAGGACGCCGAGCGCCCCGGGCGACTCCGTCCCGGCCAGCACGACGATCGTGGCCCAGCGGCGCAGCATCCGCTCCCCGAGCAGCGCGGCGGCCTGGGGCACGGTCTCCACGCGCGAGGCGCGGGAGAAGAACGCGCTGTTGATGTAGCGCAGCAGCGCGTAGGTGAGCGCAAGGTCCTCGGCGATCGCCGCCGTGAGCTGCTCGAGCGTCGCGTTGGGGTCCAGCAGCCGCGGCAGGCCCGCCGGGACGCCGTTGCCCTGCGCCCGCGGCAGGCACCAGACCGCCCCCTGGACCCCGCAGCAGCCGGCGTCCAGCGCGGCCGCCAGGGTGTCCCCGTCGGCCACGGCGACGGCGTGGACGTCCAGACCCGCGTCGCGCCACGGGGCGATCAGCGCCTCGACCCGCTCCGGGGCGGTGCCGGCCAGGCTCACCCGGACGGTGCGGACGACGCCGACGTCCATCACCGCAGCGGGCGTGGCGGCCCCGACGGCCGCGAACGCGTAGCCCATGCCCGCCAGACGCTGAACGGCTGCTAGCGCGTCGTCGGTGAGCGGCCGACCGAGGTCGAGCTGGATGACGACCCGCGACGGCTCCACGGGCAGCAGGTCGAAGCGGGCCAGGAGCTCCCCGGGCAGCGTCGTGTACACCGCGCGGTCGTGGGCGAGGTCGTCGAGCTCCCCCGCGGCGAACGCGTCCAGCAGCGCGGCCGCGGCGCGCCGGGTGGCGTCGCCCTCCGCGACGGCGGGCGTGAGGACCTCGGCCCCGATGACGGCGCCCCGGCGGTCGAAGACGAGCTGACGGGAGAGGAGCTGGGGCTGGGTCACTGGTCCACGCGATCGGTCGACATGCTGACGCTCGGGGTATCGGCGGCTGACGGGCGCCTGCGCATCCCCACTCCGTGGAAGACGTCCGTCCAGGGCTTGCCCGCCCTTTCGGAGTACGTGGTTCTCCGCAGCCGGGCCGGCCCGCTCGGGAAGACGTCGCCGACCCTGGGGCCGCCGGCCC
>CAYUDT010000144.1:0-11796 GCA_964443695.1 uncultured Conexibacter sp.
CGGCTGGCGCCGGGCCCGCCGACGTCCAGGTGGGCGACCGGGCGGTCGCGCAGGCGCGCAGCGGCCGCCGCGCGGCGGGCGCCTCCGACGTCACGCTGGCCCAGCCGGCCTCCGGCGAGGATCACGGCGTCGGCGCGCAGCGCGCGACGCACCTCCAGCCCGGGCTCGACGTCCCAGCCGGGCAGCGCCCGCGCCAGCGCAACCTGGATTGCCGCAGCAGCCAGCGGACCCGTGTCCGGGTCGACGGCGGTGATGGCCCGTGACATCAGGCGGTCTCGTAGATCTCGCGGTGGCGGGCGGCGACCGAGGGCCAGCGGCGCGCGTGCGCCAGGGCGGCGACGTCGGCCGCCAGCGCCTGCCGGGCGCGCTCGTGCTGCAGCTCGCGCAGGCGGGCCGCGACGGCCGCCGGATCACGGTCGACCGTCATCGTGGCGGGCGCGCCGCAGGACGTCGCCAGCTCCGGCGACAACAGCGCGGGCGTGCCGTGGGCCAGCGCCAGCGCCAGCGCGCCGGAGCTGGAGAACGGCCGCGGGTAGAGGAACAGCGCGACGTCCGCGGCGGTGAACCAGGCGGCGACCTCCTCGTCGGGGATGCGCCCCGCGAACAGCACGTCGTCCCCGGCCCGCCGGGCCAGGTCGCCGACATAGTCGTCTCCGGCCGCGGCCAGCCGGGGATGCACGCCCCCGGCGATGACCAGGCGCACGCCGCGCCCGGCGGCAGCGACCGCGTCGATCGCGGCCTCCAGGCCCTTGTAGGGGGCGACGAAGCCGAAGCAGAGCACCAGCAGCTCGTCGCCGGCCACGCCGGTCAGCCGGCGCGCTGCGGCGCGGTCGCCGCGCGGGGCGTCCTCCACCCCGTGCGGCACGACGTGCGCGCCGGGGAGGACGTCGGCGAACGGCGCCTCGTGCACGACGCAGTGGTCGCTGAGGCGCTGCACCGTCCGCTGGACGGCGTGCAGCCCGGCCCGGGCCGCCCGGGCGGGCACGCGCACGCGGTGCAGGTCGGTGAAGCCGCGATCCACCTCGTCGCGGGCGACGACCTGGTGCAGCGTCGTGACCGCGCGGCGGTTGCGTCCCAGACGCGCCAGCGCCGGAACCAGCCCGGGCAGCGCGGCGGGGCCGCCGTAGAGGAACAGCTCGTGCTGCAGGTGGACGACGGGGGCGCCCGTCCGCACCGCTGCGGCAGCGGCCGCGGGCAGCGCACCCGGCCCGCGCCGGAAGGCGCGGTGCACCGTGACCGCGCCGTCGCGCTCGGTCGGGCCGTCACCGTCGGCGACGACCGCCACGCCGGCGCCGCCGTCCGCCAGCGCGTGGGCGAGGTTGGCGGTGTAGGACGCCACGCCGGAGTGGCCGCCGTGGCGCTCCCCCGCGGGCGGGTAGGGCGAGATGAGCGTGACGTCAGGCCGCATCGCGCACCGCCCGCAGTCGGCGCTGGGCCCACAGGCCCAACAGGGAGCCGCCCATCCGGCGCGTATCGCGCAGCGGGCGCACGCGCGAGCCCTCCTGGTCGATCCAGACCGTGGGGACCTCGACGACGTCGTGGCCACGGTCGGCGACCGCCAGCAGCAGGTCGACGTCGAAGGAGAGGTCGGTGCGGGTCACGTCGTCAAGCGCGGCGCGGGCGACGTCCCCGCGCATGACCTTCGCGCCGCACTGGGTGTCCGGGTGCGAGATGCCCAGCAGCAGCCGCGTCGACGCCGAGAAGCCGCGCGAGGCGACGCGGCGCCCGACGCTGCGGCGCGCGGGCACGACCGACGCTGGATGGCGCCGGCAGGCGATCGCGGTGCCGGCGCCCGCCTCGACGGCGTCGACCAGCCGCAGCAGCTCCGACGGCGGCGTCGCCCCGTCGGCATCGACGAACCCCACGATGGGCGCGCCGGAGCGTCTCAGGGTCTCGGCGATCACCCCACCCTTGCCCAACTTGTCGAACTCGATGGACTGCACGCGCGGGTCCTCCCGCGAGCGCGACGCGACCACTGCAGCGGTCGCGTCCTCGCACGCATCCAGCGCGACCGTGAACGCGACGTCACGGTCGTCGATGGCATGGCGATAGTCGTCGAGCATCCGCCCGATGCGGTGCTCCTCGTTGTGCGCGGGGATCACGATCTCCAGGCGCAAGGCGTCCTCCTCGGTGGTGAGGTCAAGTGCGGGTACGGCGAAGCGGCGAGGTCGTAGCCGCTCTCCCTAGATGACCCCGCTACCCGGCCGACATCACGCCTGTGTGACCGCGCTCACACAGCGATCGTCGGCCACCCGACGGTTAGGTTGGTCAGATCGCCCCGACCGTGCTCTCCAACGGACAGCTCAACCGCGCGACGCTGGCGCGGCAGCTCCTGCTCGCGCGCGCCGGCGACGGCTCCGGCAGCGATCTCGGCCCCGTCCTCGGCGGGCTCGGAGGCCTGCAGGCGCAGGAGCCGCGGCCGCCGCACGTCGCGCTGTGGTCGCGGTTGCGCGGCTACGACCCGGCCCAGCTGAACGCGGCCCTGGCCGATCGTCGGGCCATCCGCGCGCCGCTGATGCGGGCGACGCTGCACACGGTGTGCACCGCCGACTACCTCTCCTGGCGCGGCCCCCTGGACCCCGTGCTGCGCGGCGCGCTGTCGGCCCTGCGCGGACGCGACGAGGGCCTGGACCTCGACGCCACCGTGGCGGCCGCGCGTGAGCTGCTGGCGGACGGCCCGCTGACCTTCAACGAGATCCGCGCCGCGCTGCAGGCGCGCTTCCCCGGTGTCGACGACCGCGCGCTGGGCTACGCGACCCGGATGGTGCTGCCGCTGGCGATGGTGCCCGGCGACGACCGCTGGGGCTTTCCCCGGGACGCGCGGTTCACGCCGGCGGACGGCTGGCTCGGCGAGGAGGTGGGCGCGGGCGGGGCGGAGGCGCTGATCCGCAGCTACCTGCTCGCCTTCGGCCCGGCGTCGGTGGCCGACTTCCAGAAGTGGAGCGGACTCACGGGCATGCGGGCGGCCGTGGAGGCCGTCGCTGACCTGGTCACCTACGAGGACCAGCGCGGGCGCACCTTGTACGACCTGCCCGGCCTGCCGATACCCGACGCCGAGACGCCCGCCCCGCCGCGGCTGCTGCCGGAGTTCGACCAGCTCGTCCTGGCCCACGACGACCGCAGCCGCGTCGTCCCCGACGCGTTCCGGGCGCAGATCGTCACGAAGAACCTGCGCGTGCAGGCGACCTTCCTCCTCGACGGCGTCGTGGCCGGGCTGTGGACCTTCAAGGCGACGCGGACCCGGGCGACGCTGACGCTGCAGCCGTTCGCCAGGCTCGCCGCGAAGCTGCCCGAGCTCGACCACGAGGCCGAGGAGCTTGCCCGCTTCCTCGAGCCCGACGCCAGGAGCTACGAGGTCACGCGCGCCGCGCCGTGAGGTAGGCCAGCGCGCCCGACACCTGCACGTCGATGTCGGTGAAGCCCGCCTCGGTCGTCCACCGCTCGACGTCGTCCACCGTGGCCGACGGCCCCATCAACCCGGCCATCCGCCCGACGGCGATCATCCCCAGGTAGCGGAGGCCCGCGTCGACGCGGAACCACGACGCCGACAGCCGCCCGCCGGGCCGCACGACACGCCCGATCTCCAGCAGCGCGGCGCGCGGGTCGGGAAAGCAGTGCAGGCCGGTGAAGGAGACGCACATGTCGAACTCGCCGTCGGCGAACGGCAGGTCCGCGACGTCGGCCTGGCAGTACTCGACGTCCTCCACCTCGTGCGCCTCGGCGAAGCGCTCGGTGCGGTCGAGCATCGCCGGCGCGATGTCGGCGGCGACGTAGCGGAGGTCCTGCCCGGGCCGGACCCCGCGCAGCGCGACGCCGCCGCCGCACGGCACGTCGAGCACCGACGACCCGGGCGGCAGCTCGCCGATCGCCTCCGCCGCCTCGTAGAGCAGCCGCAGGTCGGTGCCGAACAGCACGCGGGCGTTGGGCACCGAGAGGGCCGGGTGGTCGATCGAGAACGAGTAGATCGCCGCCCACGGATGGTTGCGGCGCCAGACCTCAGACACGTTGGGCAACAGCGGCATCGGCTGAACGCCACCGTACAGGTTCGCTGCGGGCCCCCCGCGGCCCGGGCGCCCGAAGGACCCTGCGTGCACTGGTTGGGCAGGGAGCCCAATGAGTGCACGCGCGGTCCGGGGCTAGGGTGGATGCATTGCCCGAGTTCTTCACCGACACGCCGTTCCTGACGGAGCGCTTCGACACGGCGCTGCACTACGCCACGCGCCATCACGCCCGGCAGCTGCGCAAGGACACGCCGATCCCCTACGTCGCGCACCTGTTGGCGGTGGCGTCGCTGGCGCTGGAGATGCACGGCGACGAGGACGAGGCGATCGGCGCGCTGCTGCATGACGTCGTCGAGGACGGTGGCGGGCAGACGGCGCTGGAGGAGATCGCGCGGGACTTCGGCGAGAAGGTCGCGGCAATAGTCCTGGCCAACAGCGACACCATCGACGACGGCAGCGGCACCAAGCCCGGCTGGTATCAGCGCAAGAGCGCCTACGTCGACGCGATGCGCACGAAGTCACCCGCCGCCCTGCGCGTGTCCCTCGCGGACAAACTGCACAACGCGCGCTCGATCCTCACCGACTACCGGACGCTGGGCGACGCGCTGTGGAAGCGCTTCGGCCAGGGGCAGGGACTGGCCACCCGCGTCTACTACCGCGAGCTGGCGCTGGCCTTCGAGCGCGAGGCGCCGCGGATGGGTGCGGCCGCCGGCCCCTACGTGCGCGAGCTGCGCCTGACGGTCGACGCCATCACCGCCCTGGCCGAGGAGCACCAGGGCCCCGACACCCGCACCCTGTTCCGCGGCTGAGCAGCCGCCGCCTCAGGCCACGGACGCGCTCGGCCGGCTCCTGCAGATCGCGAAGTCCGCGTCCTGCGGCTCGGCGAGCAGCCGCCGGTGGTGGGCCGGGCTCCAGGGCCACAGCGCGGGGATGCCGTCGGCGTCGAGGTACCAGCTGTCGCAGCCGCTGGCCCAGATCGTGCCCGGCAGCGCGTCGCGCATGTCCTCGTTGAACCTGCGTGTCGCCTCCGGCGTCGGTGCGGCGTGGGTGATCTCGCCCTCGGCGATCCGCTGGATCCAGCGCAGCGCGTAGGCGCACTGCACCTCGGCCACCGCGATGAGCGAGTGGTTGCCGAACGGGCTGTGCGGCCCCATCAGCGTGAAGAGGTTGGGAAAGCCGGGCAGCGCGACGCTGCGGTAGCCGTGGGGCCGCTCACCCCAGGCCTCGTCGAGCGTCAGGCCGTCCTCCCCCACGATGTTCATCGGGCGCATGAAGGCCCTCGGGTCGAAGCCCGTGGCCAGGACGATCGTGTCGACCTCGTGGTGGACGCCGTCCCGGGTGACGATGCCGGTCGCGTCGACGTGGTCGATGCCCTCGGTGACGAGCTCGACGCCGGGCCGCTGCAGCGCCGGGTAGAAGCGCGTCGACATCACCAGGCGCTTGCACATCGGCTCGTCCGCCGGCGTCAGCCGCGCGCGCAGCTCCGGGTCACGGACGGCCAGGCGCAGGTGGGCACGGCAGAGGCCGGACATCAGCGCGCGCTGCCAGCCGTCGCGCAGGACCGCCGGCGACAGCAGCCCGGCCAGCGCGCGCTCGTTGACGCGGTAGGCCAGGCGGGTCAGCGGCGGCGCGACGTGCAACAGCCCGCGCAACGGCGCCGGGTAGGCGATGTTCGGAACCGGCGCGACCCACTGGGCCGTGCGCTGGAACAGCTTCAGGCTGCCCGCCCGGCCGCCGAGCGCGCCGACGATCTGCGCACCGGTCGACCCGGTGCCGATGACGGCGACCTTCCGGCCGGTCAGCGCGACGGTGTGGTCCCAACGGGCCGAGTGGAACGCGTCGCCGCCGAAGCGGTCCAGGCCGGGGATGTCCGGCGTGCGCGGGTGGTGCAGCACGCCCGTCGCGGTGATCAGGACGTCGGCGGCGTCCGGGCCGGTCGTGGTCTGCAGCTGCCAGCGGCTGCCGTCCCAGCGGGCCTCGGTGACCTCGCTGCCGAAGCGGATCCGCGGGCGCAGGCCGAGCTTGGTCGCCGTCCCCACGAAGTAGCGCTGGATCTCCGCCCCGGGGGCGAAGGAGCTGCGCCAGCCCGGGTTGGGCGCGAAGGTGTAGGAGTAGTAGTGGGCGGGGACGTCGCAGCTGAGCCCGGGGTAGGTGTTCTCGCGCCAGGTGCCGCCGACCTCCTCGGCCTTCTCGTGGATGACGAAGTCGCTGTGGCCGGCGCGCTGCAGCGTCGCGGCCATGCAGAGGCCCGACATGCCCGCGCCGATGATCGCCACGCGCGGCGGCCGCGGCCGCGCGCCGAGGGCCCGCAGCAGCGCGGTGGCCAGCTGGTCGACCGCGGCGTCGGCCTCCGGCACCACGCCGAGCAGCGCGTGGAAGACGTGCCACAACCCGGGATGGCGCTGGTGGATGATGCCGGGCAGCTTCGCGTCCAGCCGCTCGGCGTCGGCGAGCAGCAGGTCGTCGCCCGCCGACTGCAGGACGATCGGCGGCAGGCCGCTGAGGTCCTCCGCCCGCAACGGCGAGACGCGCGGGTCGTCGCGGCCGATGCCGTGCGCGTACTCGCCGGCCCAGCGCTCCAGCGCCTCGGCGGTGAGCAGCGGCTCGCGCCCGCTGTCGTGGCGGTGCAGCGCGGCCTCGGGGCTGAGGTCCAGCCAGGGGCAGATCAGGCCCAGCGCGTCGGGCTGCTGCTCGCCGTTGTCGCGCAGCAGCAGCGCGAGCGCCAGCGTCAGGCCACCGCCGGCCGAGTCGCCCGCCACGATGACGGTCTCGTGGTCGGCGCGCAGCGCGCGGTAGGCCGCGAGCGCGTCGTCCAGCGCCGCGGGCGCCGGGTGCTCGGGGGCCAGGCGGTAGTCGGGGGTGAAGGCCTGCGCGTGCAGGCGCTCGGCCAGCCGGGCCACCAGCGGTCGGTGCGTCCCGGGGGACCCGATCACGTACCCGCCGCCGTGCAGGTACAGCAGCGCCCGGCCCGGTGCGCCGTCACGGCCCACCCACTCGCCCTCGACGCCGCCCAGCGTCGCCGGCCGGGTCAGCGCGCGCAGCTGCATGCCCAGCAGCGCGGTGCTCGCCGCCATGGCCCGCCGTTGCACCGCGTAGGACGTCGACCGGGTCAGGGGCGCCGACAGCGCCCCGACCAGCCGTCGCGCGATCGCTGCCTGCACGCTCACGCCGTCACCTTCTCATCTGCGCGAAGGGAGTCCCTGTCGCGGACCTCGCCCATCAGCGTCCGGACCGGCGGCAGGCGGGACAGGACGGCGTCGCCCACCGGGCCCAGGACACCGCGCAGCGCATAGGCCGGGAGGTAGGTGCGCGGGAAGATCGTGCGGGCGCGACGATGCTCGATGTCGTGCGCGAGCGCGCGAGCCGCCGCCTCCGGGGTCGACCGTCCGCGCAACGGCCCGGGGACCAGCGCCTCCAGCCGGGCGGTGAGCGGATCGGCCGAGAACGTCCGGACCAGCGCCGTGTCGACCAGGCCGAAGTGGGCCACGCCGACGCTGACTCCGGCCGGTGCCAGCTCGATGCGCGCGGCGCGGGACAGCGCCTCGACGGCGGCCTTCGAGGCGCCGTAGGCGGCCCAGGCCGGCGAGGGGACGAACGCCGCGACGCTGGACACGATCGCGATGTGGCCGCGACGCGCGACGACGTGCGGCCCGCCCGCCCAGAGCGTGTGCCAGACCCCGTGGAGGTTCACGTCGAGCACGTGGCGCTGATGCTCGCGGTCGCCGGCGATGACCGTCGTCGAGACCGGGCCGACGCCCGCGTTGGCCACCAGCACGTCGATGCCGCCCAGCGCCGTGGCGGCCTCGTCGCACGCGGCCTCCAGCGCCTCGAGGTCGGTCACGTCCACCCCGACGCCCACCCCGCCGAGCTCCGCAGCGCGCGCCCCGGCGGCGTCACCGTCGAGGTCCAGCAGCGCGCAGCGCCCGCCTCGCGACGTCAGCTCCCGCGCCAGCGCCAGGCCGATGCCCGCGGCTCCGCCGGTGATGACCACGCGCCTCACGCCTGGACCTCCGACCGGGCGATCCGCGCCTCGTAGGCGTCGCGCTCACCGGAAGCGGCGGCGTCGAGCATCGGGTCACCGAGCCCGAACAGGCGCAGCCCCTGCTCGCGCGCCGCCGCGGGCAGGACGTTGGCCAGCGGCAGCGCCAGCTGCCCGCGCCGCGGCACCCAGTGCTCGCGGCCGGGCCGCCGCACCGCGTCGGCCACCGCGGCGGCGACGAGGTCCGGAGCGACCCGCGGGGCGATCGGCGTCGAGGGCAGTCCCGCCGAGAGCTCGGTGTCGACGACGCCCGGCAGCACGCACGACACGCCGACCCCCGAGTGGCGCAGCTCGTCGCGCAGCGCCTGCGTCAACCCCACCACAGCGAACTTCGTCGCGCTGTAGGTGACCACCCCGCTGAAGCCGGCCTTGCCGGCCTGCGAGGCGATGTTGACGATCACGCCCCGGTCGCTGCGGAGCATCCCGGGCAGCACCGCCTTGCAACCGTGAATCACGCCGACGAGGTTCACCTCGATCTGCCGGCGCATCTTCTCCTCGTCCTCCTCGGTGAAGCGCCCCACGGGCATGAGGCCCGCGTTGTTGACCAGCACGTCGAACGGGCCGTGCTCCTCGACGACCAGCGCCCAGTCGGCCGCCGAGGCCACGTCGAGCCGGACGTCGCCGCCGTCGAGGTCGCCGGTGACGACCCGTGCACCCTCCCGCCGCAGCCGCGCCGCGACCGCCGCGCCGATGCCACGCGCCCCGCCGGTCACCAGGACCGCCGAACCAGAGATCTCCATGCCGCCACCCTCCCACCGCACCGGACCGCCCTGAATGACCGGAGCGGACGACCACCTGATCGTTTCGGACATGATGTGGAGCACGTGACCGCGTCCTGGGACTTCGCCCGCGACCCCACCGGCTCGGCGATCCTGCTCGAGGTCGGCCGCGAGCGCGGCCACGCCGACGCGGACCTGCTCAGCGGCACCGGCCTGACCGTGGCCGGGCTGGCGGACCCCGACACGGTCGTCGAGGCCGGGCAGGAGCTGCAGCTGGCCCGCAACCTCGTCACGCTCACCGGCGACCCGCCCGGTCTCGGCGCCGACGCCGGCCGCCGCCACCGCCTGACCACCCTCGGGATCTGGGGCTTCGTCGTCATCACCAGCCCGACGATGCTGGCCGCGCTGCAGACCGGCCTGCGCTACGCGCAGCTGAGCTCGGCGTTCATCCGCCCTGAGCTCGAGATCGGCCCCCGCGAGACCCGCATCACCCTTCACGCCGACGAGATCCCCGCCGACGTCCGCACGTTCCTGACCGAGCGTGACGTCACCGCCGTGGCGACGGTCCTCCCCGAGATCCTCGGGCCCGAGGTCATGGACGTGCTGCGGGTCAGCGCGGGCGCCACGATCATCGCGGAGACGCGGCTGCTGCACCTGCCGATGCCGCAGGCCGACCCGACCACCCGGCAGGCCGTCGAGCAGGCCTGCGAGCGGCTGCTGGAGGTCCGCGCGCGCTCCGGCGTCGCCTCGCGCGTGCGCGCGCGTCTGCTCGAGCGCCCGGACCGGATGCCGGCCCTGCAGGAGCTTGCCGACGAGCTGCACCTCGACGTCCGCACGCTGCGCCGTCACCTCGCCGCGGAGGACACGAGCTACCGCCAGCTGCGGGAGGAGGTCGCGACCGCGCTGGCCACCGAGCTGCTGCAGACGGTGGGCCTCACCGTCGGGGAGACCGCGCACCGCCTCGGCTACGCGGACGCCACCGCCTTCACGCACGCCTTCAAGCGCTGGACGGGCCGGCCACCGAGCGCGCTGCGGGCCCGTGGCTGAGCTGCGGGCGCCGTCAGCTGGCCTTGAGCGTGTTCATCCCCTCGACGTCGGGCACGCGCTGGGCCACGGCGTCGAAGTCGTAGGTCGTGGCGATCTTCTGCGTCGGCTCGCCGATGCCGTACCCCAATGTCCGCAGCGCCCCGAAGGCGTCGAGGATGTGGGTGAAGTCGCCGAACCGTGCGTAGGCGCGGTCGCTGCCGAGCCGGCCCAGCGCCTGCCAGGCGAGGGCGCGGTCGACGGACTCCACGGCCGCGACCTCGGCGGCCACGCGCGCGTAGCGTGAGCCGCTCATCGTCCCCGCGCGCGCGAAGACCGTGGTGGCCAGCAGATAGGCGTTGATGAGGATCTGCTTGGTGGTGGCCGAGGCGCTGAGCAGCGCCTCGCGCGAGGACAGGAACTCGTCGGGGATCGCGAAGGACTTCGTCGCGGCCCGGCCGTCGACCGCGGAGGACGTCAGCAGCCGGTAGTGCAGGAGGTCGTGCGCCGCTGTCGCCTGCAGCTCGCGGGCCGTGGGCGCGTCCAGCGGCACCTTCTCGACGGCGACCGTGTGCAGCACGACCGACAGCGCCTCGGCGGTCGCCAGGACCGACACGACGGCCGGCGTGGCGTTCTGCCATCCCGACGGCACGGCACCGCGGGCCGGGGCCGCGAGCGCCCCGCCGCCCACCAGGGCGGCCGTGCCGGCCAGCAGCTGACGACGGGTCGCGGTGTCGGTCATGCGCGTCGCGTACCCGGCGCAGGACGCCGGCGCACCCCTTCTAAGCTGAAACTGATTCAATCCCACGGTCCGTCGCCGCCGGCGGACGGGTCATCAGGGCACAAACCGCCCGGATGGACCATGGACTCGACCAGTGAGGAGCCTCTCCTGATGGCTAGTACCGAAGCGTTCGTCTACGACGCGATTCGCACCCCGCGTGGCAAGGGCAAGAGCAACGGCTCGCTGCACACCACCAAGCCCGTCGACCTCGTTGTCGGCCTCATCCACGAGATGCTGGTCCGCAACGACAAGCTTGATCCCAACGGCGTCGACGACGTCGTCCTGGGCTGTGTCTCCCCGATCGGCGATCAGGGCGGAGACATCGCGAAGACCGCCGGCATCAAGGCCGGCCTGCCGGACACCGTCGCCGGCGTCCAGCTCAACCGCTTCTGCGCGTCCGGCCTGGAGGCCGTGAACGTCGCCGCCCAGAAGGTCGCCTCCGGCTGGGAGGACCTCGTCTTCGCCGGTGGCGTGGAGTCGATGTCGCGGGTCCCGATGGGCTCCGACGGCGGTGCCTGGGCCATGGACCCCGAGACCAACTTCGACACCGGCTTCGTCCCGCAGGGCATCGGCGCCGACCTGATCGCCACGGTCGAGGGCTGGGACCGCGAGGACGTCGACGCGTTCGCCGCCCGCAGCCAGGAGCGCGCCTCCGCCGCGCAGGCCGCCGGCTACTTCGACAACTCCGTCATCCCGGTCAAGGACCTCAACGGCAACGTCGTCCTGGAGAAGGACGAGTTCATCCGCCCCGGCACGACCGTCGAGTCCCTCTCGGGCCTGAAGCCCTCCTTCGCCACGATCGGCGAGATGGGCGGCTTCGACGCCGTCGCGCTGCAGAAGTACCACTGGATCGAGAAGATCAACCACGTCCACCACGCCGGCAACTCGTCGGGCATCGTGGACGGCGCCGCCCTCGTCGCCATCGGCAACGAGAAGGCCGGCGAGCGCCACGGCCTCAAGCCGAAGGGCCGCATCGTCGCCACCGCGCTGTCCGGCGCCGACCCGACGATCATGCTCACGGGCCCGGCCCCCGCGTCCCGCAAGGCGCTGGAGAAGGCCGGCCTGACCGTGGACGACCTCGACCTCATCGAGATCAACGAGGCGTTCGCCTCGGTCGCCATGCGCCTCGTCCGCGACCTGGACGCCGACATGGACAAGGTCAACGTCAACGGCGGCGCGATCGCCATGGGCCACCCGCTCGGCGCGACCGGCGCGATGATCCTCGGCACGATC
>CAYUDT010000145.1:0-11702 GCA_964443695.1 uncultured Conexibacter sp.
GCCATCTGCAGCAGCGTGCGGATCGTGCCGCGCAGGTGCTCCTCGGTGTTGTCGACGAAGGTCTCGGCGCAGTCGCCGCCCTGCATCAGGAACGCCTCGCCGCGGGCGACGCTGGCCAGGCGCTCCTGCAGGCGGTCGACCTCGGCGGTCACCGTCACCGGCGGCACGGTCTCCAGGAGGTGGCGCACGGAGGCGACGTAGGCGGCATCGGGCCACTGGGGCTGCTGCTGGGCGGGGCGCGCGAGCGCGTCGTCGAGGGCCTCACGGAGGGCCGGCGGCAGTGGCGGCAGCTCCGGCAGCGAGTCGACCGGGATGTCGATCGTCCAGTTCACGCCCGACAGGGTATGGAGTAGGCCCCGTCTGCCGCCCCGCGGGTGGCACGCCCTTGACCTCGAGCGCACTCGAACCCCTAGGGTCGGATGCATGACCACGACCCCGCAGGCACCCCTCGGATCCGGCTTCGGCCGCGACAGCACGGCGGCGGAGGTGATCGCGGGGCTGGACCTCGGCGGCCGGCACGCCGTGGTGACCGGCGGGTACTCGGGCATCGGCATTGAGACCACGCGCGCGCTGGTGTCGGCCGGCGCGGCGGTCACCGTGCCGGCCCGTCGCCCGGAGCTGGCCCAGGAGCAGGTGGGGGACATCGCCGAGGTCGTCGAGCTGGACCTGGGCTCGCTGGACAGCGTCGCCGCCTGCGCCGACGGGCTGCTGAGCGACGGCCGGCCCATCGACATCCTCATCGACAGCGCCGCGATCATGGCCTGCCCGGAGACGCGCATCGGGGGTGGGCGGGCGCAGAACTGGGAGGCGCAGTTCGCCACGAACCA
The DNA here is from genome assembly GCA_964443695.1 of uncultured Conexibacter sp. Classification (GTDB taxonomy): domain Bacteria; phylum Actinomycetota; class Thermoleophilia; order Solirubrobacterales; family Solirubrobacteraceae; genus Paraconexibacter. Next base: position 828 of record CAYUDT010000145.1, read on the forward strand.
CCTCGGGCACTTCGCCCTGGCCAACCGGCTGTGGCCCCTGCTGGCCGAGGCGCCCGCAGGTGCCCGCGTCGTGTCGGTCTCCTCGATCGGCCACCGGCGCTCGCCGATCCGCTTCGACGACCTGATGTGGGAGAGCGGCGAGTACAACAAGTGGGGCGCCTACGGCCAGGCCAAGACGGCCAACGCGCTGTTCGCGCTGCAGCTCGACGACCTTGGTCAGACGTCCGGCGTCCGCGCCTTCTCGCTGCACCCGGGAGGCATCTTCACGCCGCTGCAGCGCTACCTGGCGCAGGAGGAGATGCAGCGGGCCGGCTGGTTCGATGAGGAGGGCAACCCGCGGATGGACCTCTTCAAGACGCCCGAGCAGGGCGCGGCGACCTCGATCTGGTGCGCCACGTCGCCGCAGCTCGACGGCATGGGCGGCGTCTACTGCGAGGACTGCGACATCGCCGCGCCGGCGACCGACCCCGAGGCAGCCTCGGGCGTCCAGACCTGGGCGACCGACCGCGACGCGGCCGCGCGGTTGTGGGAGGTCTCGGCCGAGCTCACGGGCGTCAACGCCTTCGCCTGACATCCGCGGACGGCGCTACCGTGGCGCGCCGCATGCCTCCGTACCGCGCCAAGCCCAAGAAGCTCGCCGGCGAGCTCCCGACCGCCAGCCCCGGCGAGTACCTGATCTGGACCGACGGGGCGTGCCAGGGCAACCCGGGCCCGGGCGGCTGGGCGGCGCTGGTCCTCGAGGGCGAGGACGCCACACCGGTCGAGCTGTCCGGCGGGCTGCCCCACACGACGAACAACATCATGGAGATGACCGCTGCGCTGGAGGGGCTGCGGTCCCTGCCGGACGGGGCGTCGGCCTGCGTGGTCACCGACAGCCGCTACCTCCACGACGGCATGACGTCGTGGATGGCCGGCTGGAAGAAGCGCGGCTGGAAGACGGCCGGTGGCGACCCGGTGAAGAACAAGGAGATCTGGGAGGCCCTGGAGGCCGAGACGCAGCGGTTGGGAGCCGTGCGCTGGCACTGGGTCAAGGGGCACGTCGGCACGGCGCTCAACGAACGGGCCGACGAGCTGGCCGTCCTGGCTGCGGCAGCAGCGGGCGCCATCGTCTGACGTTCAGCCGTGTCGCCAGGTACGGTCGCGTTCCATGGCCGACGACGACCTCCGCGACTTCACGCGCACGACGTTCACCCACGGCGGGGAGACCCGCGACATCTACCGCCAGGGCAGCGGCCCGGCGGTCATCGTCATCGCCGAGATGCCCGGCATCACGCCGAACGTCGCGAAGTTCGCGCGGCGGGTGGTGGAGCTCGGCTGCACCGCGGTGATGCCCCACCTCTTCGGCACGCCCGGCACCGACGTGGTCGCCAAGGGCCGGTTCGGGGCGCTCAGGCACGGCCTCGGCGTCATGGTGCCCGCCTGCATCAGCCGCGAGTTCACGGTGTGGTCGACCGGCCAGACCTCGCCCGTGGTGACCTGGCTGCGCGCGCTGGCCGCCCACGAGCACGAGCAGTGCGGCGGCCCCGGCGTGGGCGCGATCGGCATGTGCTTCACCGGCGGCTACGCGCTGGCGATGGCCACCGACGACCGGCTGCTGGCCCCGGTGCTGTCGCAGCCCTCGATGCCGGTGGCCGCGACGCCGGGCCGGGCCCGCAACATCGACATCAGCCCGGAGGACCTGGCCAAGGTCAAGCACCGCTGCGCCTCCCAGGGCCTGCAGGTGATCGGGCTGCGCTTCAAGGGCGACCGCATGGTGCCCCAGGCGCGCTTCGACTTCCTGCGCGAGCAGCTCGGCGATGCGTTCATCGGCATCGAGATCGACGACAAGGACGCGGCCAAGCACCCGTTGATGCCGCCGCACAGCGTGGTCACCGAGCACCTCATCGACGAGCCCGGCCAGCCGACGCGCGACGCGCTGGACCAGGTGCTGGACCTCTTCCGCACGAGGTTGCTCGCGGCGGCATAGTCCTGGCCGTGCACGGCATCCTGATCACGGAGACGACCCCGCCGCCGGGCACGGTGCGCCTGGCGGTGAAGGACCTCTTCGACACGGCCGGCGTCCGGACGACCTACGGCTCGAAGATCTTCGCCGACCACGTCCCGGCGACCAGCGCCACTGCGGTGACGCTGCTGGAGCGGGCCGGCTACGGCAGCGTCGGCAAGGCCAACCTCCACGAGTTCGCGTGGGGCATCACCTCCGACAACCCGTTCTACGGGCGCGTCCCGAACCCCCTCGCCGCCGACCGTATCGCGGGCGGGTCCAGCGGCGGCAGCGCGGCGGCGCTGGCCGCCGGCCTGGCCGACGCGGCCCTGGGCACCGACAGCGGGGGCTCGATCCGGATCCCGTCGGCGTGCTGCGGCACGACGGGCTTCAAGCCGACGCACGGCCTGGTGCCCATCGACGGCTGCTTCGCGCTGGCGCCGTCCTACGACCACGCCGGCCCGATGGCCCGCGACGTCGCGGGCTGCATCGCGATGCTGCGTGCCCTTGCGCCGTCGGTGGAGGTGCCGGAGGTCGGCCTGGCCGACCTGAAAGTCGGCGTCAGCTGGGTCGCAGAGGCGGACGCCGGTGTCGCCGCCGCCGTGCAGCGGGCGGCCGAGCGGTTCCCGGGCCTCACCGTGCGCGAGCTGCCGTTCCCGCCGGACCTTCAGCCGTTGTTCAGCCGCGAGGTGGCCGAGGTGCACCGCGAGCTGTGGCCGCAGCACCGTGCCGACTACGGGCCGAACATGGCCCACAAGCTGGCCCGCGCGTACGACTACACCGACGCGGAGGTCGAGACCGCCCGCGGCCTGCGCGCGTCCTACTGCGACGCGCTCGACGAGGCCCTCGGCGACGTCGACGTGGTCGTCACGCCGACGCTGACGGGCGTGGCCCCGCCCGCCGGCATCGACGAGCTGCAGTTGCGGGCGGGCGTGATCCGGCTGACCTACCCGTTCAACGCCACGGGGATGCCCGCCCTGGCACTGCCGTGCGGCACGGCGGAGGCCGGGCTGCCGGCGTCCATCCAGCTGGCGGCGCGGCGCGGGCAGGACGGCTTGGTCCTCGCAGCCGCCCGGGCGCTGGAGGCGGCGCTGGCGTGAGGGTCGTGCCGCACATCGGCATGGAGGTCCGCGTCATCCACCTCGGCCACGAGGAGGCGGGCGAGGTCGAGGAGGTCTCTGCCGACGGCCGCACGGTCACGGTAAACGGCGAGCAGTTCGCGCTGCACCAGATGACCGGGCACTGGGTGCGCGTCGGTGACCCGTACTACGGGCGGCGACTGGCGTTCGATCCACTGGATGGGGGAGGATCGGACGCATGAAGCCCCAGCCGCTGCTGCACACGCGCTCGGAGGCCGAGCAGGTCGTCGCGGCGATCGTCGCCCCGGTCATCTTCGGCGTCGTCACCGGCCTCACGCTGGGGTGGAGCGAGCCGGTCTACCTCGTGCTCAGCATCCTCGGCATCGCCGGCGGCTACCTGTCGGGCATGGAGCACGACCACCCGCTGGAGGGCATCTTCCGCGGCCTCCTGGGCGGGCTGCTCTTCGGCTCGTCGATCCTCATCACCAACGGGCTCGTCGACGCGTCGCCGAAGGCGGACCTGCCGGAGCCCGAGACGCTGCTGATCGTCATCACCAGCCTGTTCGGGACGCTGCTCGGCTGGCTGGGCGCGCGCAAGCGGGCAGCGCTGCCCGCCGACGCGGCCTAGACGGCCGAGGGCCGGTCCGGCACCTCGAAGCAGCCGCGGCAGCGGGCCTCGTAGGCCTCGGCGCCGCCGACGTTGATCAGCGGACCGTCGCGCCAGGCCACGGGCTCGCCGTCGATGAGCAGCTGCGAGCGTGACGCGTCGGCGCCGCACACCACGCAGACCGCATGGAGCTTGGTCACGGCCTCGGCCTCGCAGGTCAGCGCGGCCATCGGGCCGAACGGGCGGCCCAGCGCGTCGAGGTCCAGGCCCGCGCAGATGACGCGAACGCCGTCGTCGACCAGGCGGCGCGCGACGTCCGGCAGGGCGTCGTCGAAGAACTGCGCCTCCTCGATGCCCAGCACATCCGGGCCGTGCTGCTGGGCGACGCGGAGGATCTCCGCGGCCGAGGACACCGCGACGCAGGGCCAGCGACGGCCGGCGTGGGAGGCGATCGACGTCACGTCGTAGCGGTCGTCCAGGACCGGCTTGACGGCCACGACCCGCTGGCGGGCGATGTCCGCACGCGTCAACCGCCGGATGAGCTCCTCGGACTTGCCGCTGAACATGCAGCCGCAGACCACCTCCAGGCGCGGGTGGCTGGAGGGACGGAACGCCCGCTGGGGCGCCGGACGACGGAACGGGTGCGGAGCGTCAGCCATGACGGGCTCGGAAAGTATCGGGCGTTCCGGCGGATTCCGGGAGCGCGGCGGTTAGATTGCCGGACGTGGAGCGGGAGCAGGAGGTCACGGCGCTGGAGCTGTTCTTCGACCTGGTGCTGGTCTTCGCGATCACCCAGGTCACCGGCTTCATCAGCGCCGACCCGACGTGGACGCGGCTCGTCGAGGGCCTGGCGATCCTCGCGATCCTGTGGTGGGCCTGGGGCGGCTTCGCGTGGCTGGCCAACAGCGCCAACTCCGATGAGGGCCCGGTCCGCGTCGTCCTGCTCAGCGCGATGGGCGCGCTGCTGATCGTGTCGCTCGCCGTCCCCGAGGCGTTCGGCGACGACGCGCTCATCTTCGGGCTGGCCTACCTGACCGTGCGCCTGCTGCACCTCGGCTGCTACTACGTCATCACCCGCGACGACCCGCAGCTGCGCGGGGTGGTCCTGCGCCTGGCGTCGACGACGTTGCCCGCCGGGCTGTGCATCGCCGCCGCCGGGCTCGTCGCTGACAACACCGTGCAGGGCGCCTTCTGGGTCGCCGCGCTGGCCATCGACTTCGGCGGCCTGGCGGTCCGCGGTGTCGACGGCTGGCGCGTGGAGCCCGCGCACTTCGCCGAGCGCCACGGGCTGATCATCATCATCGCGCTGGGCGAGTCCATCGTCGCGCTGGGCGTCGGCGCCAGCGGGCTGGAGCTCGACGGCAGGATCGTCCTCGCCGCGCTGCTCGGCATGGCGTCCGCCGGGGCGATGTGGTGGGCGTACTTCGACGTGGTCGCCCTGGTCGCCGAGCGGCGCTTCAAGGCCCTGACGGGTCCGGCCCAGGCGCGGATGGCGCGCGACTCCTACACCTACCTGCACCTGCCGATGGTCGCGGGCATCATCGTCTTCGCGGTCGGGCTGAAGAAGACGCTGGCCCATGTCGAGGAGCATCTCCACGACGTCCCGGCGGTGGCGCTCTGCGGCGGCCTGGCGTTGTACCTGCTGTCGCTGAGCGCGTTCAAGCGCCGCAACGTCGGGTCCTGGAACGGGCGCCGCCTGTTCGTCTGCGCACTGCTGCTCGGGCTGATCCCGGTCGCCACCCACATCGCGGCGCTCGGGTCGCTGGCGATCGTCGCCGGGCTGCTCGTCGGCCTCATCGCGTGGGAGGCGACGGCGCTGGCCGAGACCCGTGATCGCATCCGGCACGCCGCGCCCTGACACGCGCTTGACTTCGAGCGCGCTCGAAGTCCTATCGTCGGCCGTGAGATGGCCACCATCGAGGAACCGCTGACCATCAGCCAGGCCGCCGCAGCCACCGGGCTCACGGCGCACACGCTGCGCTACTACGAGCGCGCCGGGCTGATGCTCGACCCCATCGAGCGCGCGTCGTCGACGCACCGGCGCTACACGCCCGGCGACGTCAACTGGCTGATCCTGCTGACCCGCCTGCGCAGCACCGGCATGCCGATCCGGCAGATCCGCGCCTACGCGGAGCTGGTGCGCGCTGGGGAGGGCAACGAGCAGGAGCGTCTGGCGATGCTCGAGGCGCACCGCGAGGCGGTGCTCCGGCAGCTGGCCGAGACCCGCGCGCACCTCGAGGCCATCGACATCAAGATCGACATCTACCGAGAGAAGGTCTCCTCCTGATGCAGCAGATCAAGCTGGGCAACCAGGGCCTGACGGTGAGCCGTCAGGGCCTCGGGTGCATGGGCATGTCCGACTTCTACGGGCCGCGCGACGACGACGAGTCGATCGCGACGATCCATCGCGCCATCGACCTCGGCGTGACGTTCTTCGACACCGCCGACATGTACGGCCCGCACACCAACGAGGTGCTGGTCGGCAAGGCGCTGGCCGGCCGTCGCGACGACGTCGTCATCGCGACGAAGTTCGGCATCCAGCGCGACCCCGACGACCCGTCCGCGCGCGGCATCAACGGGTCGCCCGAGTACGTCAAGCAGGCCTGCGAGTCCTCGCTGCAGCGGCTCGGCGTCGACCACATCGACCTCTACTACCAGCACCGCGTCGACCCCTCGACGCCGATCGAGGACACGGTCGGCGCGATGGCCGAGCTCGTCGCCGAGGGCAAGGTGAGGTACATCGGGCTCAGCGAGGCCGCTCCGGACACGATCCGCCGCGCGCACGCCGTGCACCCGATCAGCGCGCTGCAGACCGAGTACTCGATCTGGTCGCGCGAGCCGGAGGCCGAGCTGCTGCCGCTGCTGCGCGAGCTGGGCATCGGCTTCGTGCCCTACTCACCGCTGGGCCGCGGCTTCCTGACCGGCGCGCTGCGCTCCGTCGACGACCTCGACGAGAGCGACTTCCGCCGCTTCCAGCCGCGCTTTGCGGGCGACAACCTGGAGGCGAACATCCGCATCGTCGAGGTCATCGACCAGATCGCCGAGGCTCACGGCACCTCGGCGGCCCGGGTCGCCCTGGCGTGGGTGCACGGCGCGGGGGAGGACGTCGCCCCGATCCCCGGCACCAAGCGCATCGCCTACCTCGAGGACAACGTCGGCGCGCTGGACGTGACGCTCACCGAGGACGACCGCGCGGCCCTGGCCGACGTCGCGGATGCGGCGGGTGACCGCTACGCGGACATGTCCTCCGTGAACCGGTAGAACAACATGCTGTGAGCTCCGACGTCCATCCGGCCCTGCAGGCCGTCAGCGATGCCGTGCTGGCGGTCGCGGCGCAACGGTCGGTGGACGACGTCCTGCAGCAACTCGTGGAGCGCGCCCGTGAGCTGGCGGGCGCGCGCTACGCCGCCCTCGGCGTTCCCGACGACCAGGGTGGGTTTTCGAAGTTCCTCGTCGCCGGGATGACCACCGAGGAGATCGCCGCGCTGGGCCCGATGCCGCGCGTGCACGGCATGCTCGGCGCGGTGGTCGGCGAGGTCGAGCCGTTCCGCATGGCCGACATCCAGGCCGACCCGCGCTTTCGCGGCTGGTGGCCCGACGGGCACCCGGACATGCACTCGTTCCTCGGCGTGCCGATCGTCTACGGCGGCGCGGTGCTCGGTGCGTTCTACCTCACCGGCAAGGCCGGGGCCGACGCCTTCGACGACGGCGACGAGCAGCTGATCTCGCTGCTGGCCGCGCATGCCGCGATCGCGATCACCAACGCGCGGCTGCTGGAGACGTCGGCCGAGCTGTCGCGGGTCAGCGAGCGCAACCGGCTGGCGCTGGAGCTGCATGACGTCGTCTCCCAGAAGCTGTTCTCGCTGGTCCTGTCGGCCGAGGCCGCCGGCACGTTGCTGGAGCGCGATGCCGTCGCCGCCGGCGAGCAGCTGGCGCGGGTGCAGGGCATCGCCAAGGAGGCGCTGGAGGAGCTGCGCGCGCTGATCCTGTCGCTGCGCCCGCCCGAGCTGGAGCACGACGGGCTGGCGGGAGCGCTGCGCAAGCACGTGGAGGTGCAGCGGCCGCTGCACCCGGGTGTCTCGATCGACCTGGTCGCCGACCCCGGTGCCGGCGTCGGCGATGCGGACGCGGAGGTCCTGCGGATCGCGCAGGAGGCCCTGCACAACGCGCTGCGCCACGCTGATGCCGCGCGCGTGGCGATCGTGCTGGAGGAGCGTGGCGGCGTCCTGCGCCTGGAGGTCGCCGACGACGGCGCCGGCTTCGATGTCGGCGCGTCGACCGACCGCCTGGGCCTCATCTCCATGCGGACGCGCGCCGATCGCCTCGGCGCGACGTTCGTGGTCGACTCCGAGCCCGGGCTGGGCACCGTGGTGACGCTCGAGGTCCCCGGTGGCTGACATCCGCGTGCTGATCGTGGACGACCACGCGGTCGTCCGCGAGGGCCTGCGGGCGTACCTGTCCCTGCAGGAGGGCATCGCGGTCGTCGGGGAGGCCGCGGACGGCGAGGCGGCGGTCCGCGAGGCCGAGGCCCTGAAGCCTGATGTCGTCCTGATGGACCTCGTGATGCCACGTCTGGACGGGGTGGGGGCGATGCGCGACGTGCGCCGCCTGGTGCCGTCGGCCCGGGTGATCGTCCTGACGTCGTTCCTCGATGACGACCGCCTGCTGCCCGCGATCCGGGCGGGCGCAGCGGGGTACCTGCTCAAGGACGCCGCGCCCGCGGAGATCGTCCGCGCGATCCACACCGCCCACGCGGGGGAGACGTTGCTGGACACCGCCGTCGCCGCCCGGCTCGTCGCGGCGCTCTCCTCGCCCGCGGACAGCGAGCCGCGTGACGCCGACGCGCTCACCGCCCGCGAGCGTGAGGTCCTCACGCTGCTGGCCCGCGGCTACGCCAACAAGCGCATCGCCCACGAGCTCGGCATCGCCGAGAAGACCGTCAAGACCCACGTCGGCCACGTCCTCGCCAAGCTCGGCGTCACCGACCGCACCCAGGCCGCGCTCCTCGCCGTCCGCGCCGGCCTCACCTGAAGGTCCTAGGACCAAAGCGGGATGGTGGGTGGGACCCGTCGGGCCCCACGATGCCGGTCATGAGGACCGCGATCCTGACCGGGGGCTCCCGGGGGCTGGGACTGGCACTGACGCAGGCGCTGAGCGCCGATGGCTGGCGGGTCGTGTGCGACGCGCGGGACGGGAAGTCGTTGGCCGCGGCGACGGAGGAGCTGGCGGGCGTGATCGCGCTGGCCGGCGACGTGACCGACGGCGCGCACCGGCAGGCGCTGGTCGCGGCGGCGGGCCCGACGATCGACCTGGTCGTCAACAGCGCCGGGACGCTGGGTGCGGCGCCCCTTCCGGCAGTGGCGAACTACCCGCTCGACGCGCTGACCGCGGCGTTCGCCGTCAACGTCGTCGCGCCCCTGGCGCTCATCCAGCTCGCCCTGCCGCACATGCCTGACGGGGCGACGCTCATCAACGTGAGCTCCGACGCCGCGACCGGCGCGTACCCGGGCTGGGGCGGCTACGGCGCGACGAAGGCCGCGCTGGACCAGCTGACCAACGTGCACGCCGCGGAGGACCCGGCGCTGAACATCTACGCGCTCGACCCCGGTGACATGCGCACGCAGATGCACCAGGACGCGTGCCCGGGGGAGGACATCGGCGACCGGCCACGGCCGCAGGACGTCGCGGTCCCCGCGATCCTCACGCTGCTCGACGCGGCGCCGCCCTCCGGCCGCTACCGCGCGGAGGACATCGTCGCGATCGGGGCGACCAGGTGAGCACGGCCCACCGCGAGGCCACGGCGCCACCGGAGGAGCGCGGGCTGCGGCGCGACGAGGTCCGGCTGCTGGTGGCGTCACGACACGACGGGCGCATCACCCACGCCCACGCCGCCGACCTGCCCGACCTGCTCTGCCCGGGCGACCTTGTGGTCGTCAACACCAGCGCCACGCTGCCCGCGGCGCTGCCCGCCACGACGGCCGCCGGCGCAGCCGTGGAGGTGCACTTCGCCACGCCGTCCCCGCACCACGACCCGGACCGCTGGTGGGTGGTGGAGCTGCGCACACCGTCCGGCGCGCAGCCCTACGCCGACGGCTGCCCGGCAGACGTCCTGACGCTGCCGCACGGGGCGGCGCTGGAGCTCACCGCGCGGTACGCGTCGAGCGCCCGGCTGTGGCTGGCGCGCTTCAGCGGCCCGCACTCCGTGACCACGCACCTGCGCCGCCACGGCCGCCCGATCCGCTACGGCTACGTCCCCCGGCCCTACCCGTTGGAGGCCTACCAGACCGCCTTCGCGCTGCACCCGGGCAGCGCCGAGATGCCCAGCGCCGCCCGGCCGCTGACGGCGCGGCTCACCACCCGGCTCTGCGCCGGCGGCATCGCCGTCGCACCGGTCACCCTGCACACGGGCGTGAGCTCACCGGAGCGCCACGAACCGCCCTACCCGGAGCGTTTCGACGTCCCTGAGGCGACCGCCCGCCTGGTCAACGCGACGAAGGCCTGGGGCGGGCAGGTCATCGCGATCGGGACGACCGTCGTGCGCGCGCTGGAGTCGACGGTGGCCAACGGCGTCGTCGGTCCCGGCGCGGGCTGGACCGACCGGGTCGTCACCTGCGACGACCCGCCGCAGGTCGTCGATGGCCTGCTGACCGGCTGGCACGAGCCGGAGGCGTCCCACCTGGACATGCTCGAGGCGATCGCCGGCCGCGAGCTGCTCGCGCGCAGCTACGACGTCGCCCGCGAGCACGGCTACCTGTGGCACGAGTTCGGCGACAGCCACCTCATCCTGCCGTGAGGTGCCGGTCGTGACGACCGGGCGGGTGCCCCAGGCTTCTCTCAGGAACTTCCCACACTCCGGGCCGACACTCATGATGTGTCCATCAGCGCCCCAGACTCCACCGCCGCCGGCCGTGTCCTCGTCGTGGACGATGAGCCCAACATCGTCGACGTGATCTCGATGGCCCTGCGCTACCAGGGCTTCGACGTCTCCAGCGCCGGGACGGGTGCCGAGGCGCTCAGCGCGGTGGAGAGCTTCCGCCCGCAGGTCATGGTCCTCGACGTGATGCTGCCCGACATGGAGGGCTTCGAGGTCGCCCAGCGCCTGGGCGCCGAGCGCGGCAACGTCCCGATCATCTTCCTCACCGCTCGCGACGCCACCGAGGACAAGCTCCGCGGCCTGACCACCGGCGGCGACGACTACATGACCAAGC
>CAYUDT010000146.1:0-11404 GCA_964443695.1 uncultured Conexibacter sp.
ACCACGACGGGCTGACCGGGCTGCTCAACCGCCGCCGCTTCGAGCAGGAGCTCGACCGCCACCTCACCCTGGCGCGCCGCTACGGCGCCGCGGGCGCGGTCCTGCTCATCGACATCGACCACTTCAAGTACGTCAACGACACGCTGGGCCACGCTGCCGGCGATGACCTGATCGTGCTCATCGCCGAGGCGCTCAAGACGCGCCTGCGCGAGTCCGACGTCCTGGCCCGCCTGGGCGGTGACGAGTTCGCGGTCCTGCTCCCGCAGGTCGGGGCCGACGAGGCCCGCCTCGTGGCCGAGTCGCTCGTCGCCGACCTCCGCGGTCACGTCCGCGACCGCGCCGAGTCCCGCCTGCGTCCGGTCACCGCGTCGATCGGCGTCGCGCTGGTCAGCGGCGACGAGGCGACCGCCGACGAGCTGCTGACCTCCGCCGACCTGGCGATGTACGAGGCCAAGGAGGCCGGCCGCGACCGCGCCTGCGTCCTCACGCCCGACGCGGAGGACGAGCCCGCGATCCGCGCGCGCGTGCGCTGGCTGGACCGCATCCAGGTCGCGCTGGAGACCGATGGCTTCGTCCTGCACGGCCAGCCCATCGTGGACCTGCGCAGCGGGAAGACCGTCTCCCACGAGCTGCTGCTGCGGATGACCGGCGAGGGCTCGGACATCATCCCGCCGGGGGCGTTCCTGCCGGTCGCCGAGCGCTTCGGCCTGGTGCAGGCCATCGACCGGTGGGTCATCGGGCGCGGCATCGACATGCTCGCCGGGCACCCGGGAGTGGGCGGCTTCAGCGTCAACCTGTCGGCCAAGTCGCTGTCCGAGCCGGATCTCATCACCTTCATCAGCGAGCGCGTGCGCGGCGCGAAGATCAACCCGCAGCGCCTGACCTTCGAGATCACCGAGACCGCCGCGGTCACCAACGTCGGGCTGGCCCGGCGCTTCGCGGAGGGCCTGCACGACCTCGGCTGCCGCCTCTCGCTGGACGACTTCGGTGCCGGCTTCGGCTCCTTCTACTACCTCAAGCACCTGCCGTTCGACTGCGTGAAGATCGACGGCGAGTTCGTCTCCAACTGCACCAACAACCTCACCGATCAGCTCGTCATCGACGCCGTCGTGCGCGTGGCCGAGGGGTTGGCCAAGGACACCGTCGCCGAGTTCACCGGGGACCGGGAGACGGTGCAGTTCCTGCGTCGCGCGGGCGTGAAGCTCGCCCAGGGGTTCTACCTCGGCAAGCCGGTACCCATGACTGGGGTGCTGTCGTCCGACAGCCGTCCACTGGGGTCAACGGCAGCATGAAGCGGCCGACCACATCGCCTGTGAGCAAGGGTTTCGTCTTCGGCCTCGAGCGTGTCCGCGAGTTGCGCGTGCACCACGAGGACCGGGCCAAGGAGGAGCTGGCGGCGTCGCTGTCGGCGCGCCTCCGTGGCGAGGCGAACCTGCAGGCCGCCGACGAGCGCCTGGCCGCCGCACACGCTGCGGGCCGGGACGCGGGCATCGTCGCCTCCGGTGCGGCGATGGTCGCCCACCAGGCCTGGACCGAGCGTCTGGAGCGCACGCGCGCCGAGGCCGCCGGTGCCCTCGTGCGCGCCGACGACGAGGTCGCTGCGCGCCGCGCCGCGGTCGCCGACGCCGGCCGCGCCCGTCAGGCCCTGGACCGCCTGCGCGACAAGCAGCAGGCCGCGTTCCGGGTCGAGGCCAACCGCCGCGAGGGCGCCGAGCTCGACGAGATGGCGCTGCGGGGCTACCTCCGGGGTCGCGCCGCATGACCTTCACCCTGACCTCCTCCGTCGAGCTGCCGATCGGCGCGCGCGTCGCGCAGATCCAGCAGCTCATGGCCTCGATGCAGGCGCCGGCCCCGGCCGCCGCGCAGGCCACGGACCCCTCCACCTCGTTCGCCGGGATGCTGGCGCAGGCGTCGGCCCCGTCGCAGACGCCCGCCGCCTCCTCATCCGTCGGCGGCAGCACACCGTACGGAGCCGAGATCGACGCGGCCGCGGCCAAGTACGGGATCGATCCCCACCTGCTGGCCGGTCTGGTCAAGCAGGAGTCGGGGTTCGATCCCCGGGCCCGCAGCGGCGTCGGCGCCCTCGGGCTCACGCAGCTGATGCCCCAGACCGCAGCGTCCCTCGGCGTCACCGACGCGACCGATCCCGTCCAGGCCCTGGACGGCGGCGCCAAGTACCTGCGCCAGCAGCTCGACCGCTTCGGCGGCAACGTCTCGCTGGCCCTGGCGGCCTACAACGCCGGTCCCGGGAACGTGACCAAGTACGGCGGCATCCCGCCGTTCGCCGAGACCCAGAACTACGTGAAGAACGTCCTGGCCAACGCGGGCATGACCGCGTCCACGCCGGCCGTCTCCTCGTCCCCGACAGATGGCGGAGTGAGCGTGACGTGACCACCTCGACACCCGCCGCGGCGCCGCCCGCGCCGGCCGACCTCGTGCCCGCCTCCGCGCAGGACACGACCAAGCCGCCGCCCGGCACGCCCGGCTTCGAAGACGCACTTGACCAGGCCCGGACCGCCACTGCGGAAGGCCAGAAGAAGGACGGCGACGCCACGTCGGGGGACGACCAGACCCCTGCCCCGCCGACCGTCGACCCGACCCAGCTCCTCGACACGCTCGCGGCGCTGACGACCGTCCCCACGCAGGTCCCCCTGACCGCCCCGGCGCCGGTGCCGGACACGACAGGGTCAGGCCCGACCTCCGGACACCCCGGCGACGAGGCCGCCCAGGACACGGTCATCGCCCAGATCGCCGACGTCCCGGCAAACGCGGCAGCAGACACGGCTGCCGTGGGCGCGACCACGGGGACCGACCTGGCGCAGAAGTTCGACTCCGTGACGCAGCAGGGTCCGGATGTCCGGCCTGACCCCACGGTTGCGGCCGGCCGGGCTGCGGATGCGACCGCGACCGCGACCGCGACCACGGTCGAGCTGCCGGCGCTGCCGGAGCTCCCGGCGGGCGACAAGGCCCAGGCCCAGTCGCCGGCGCAGACGCCGGCACCGACCCAGCCTGCGGGCACGGCCGACGTCGCACCCAGCCCCGCGCAGGCGCCTCCCGCCACGGCCGCACCCGTCTCCGCACCGGCTGCGCCGGCCACACCGGTCGCGCACCACGCGAGCGCCATCCACCGGCCCGAGGTGGTGCCCGCCGCGCAACTCGGGGCGACGATCGAGAAGCTCCACGACGTCGTGCAGCTGGGCAGCAGAGGCGGCAGCGCGCACGCGCACCTGCAGTTGCACCCGGTCGAGCTCGGCGCGGTGGACGTGCGCCTGCGCACCACCGCCGACGGCGTCGTCGCGACGATCAAGGTCCACGACGCCGCGGCGCTCGGTGCCGTCACGGCCGCGGGCAACGAGCTGCGCGAGAACCTCACCGACCGCGGCATCAACGTCGCGCGCCTGGACGTCTCGCTGAGCGACAACGGCAACCGCCAGGCCCAGAGCGCCGGCGGCGACGCCCAGCGCGACGGCAACGGCAACGGCAACAGCGGCCGCGGCGACAGCGCCACGACCGACATCGACGACATCCCCGAGGAGGCGACCGTGGCCCTCACCGCCAGCGGCCTGGTCGACGTGCACGCATGAGCATCGCCCCGATCAGCAACACCGGCCAGACCACCAGCACCTCCAGCACCAGCGGAGGCCTGAAGGCCGACAGCAACACCTTCATGAAGCTGCTTGTCGCCAACCTGTCCCACCAGGACCCGATGCAGCCGCAGGACTCCAGCAGCTACATGCAGCAGCTGAGCTCCATGACGATGGTCGAGCAGATGACCAGCGTGGCCGACACGACGAAGGCCGCGGCCGAGACGCAGAACGCCAACGCCGTCATCGGCCTCATCGGCAAGACGGTCAGCTACATCACCGCCGACGGCACGACGAAGACCGGCCAGGTCACGCGGGCCGAGATCGCCGGCGAGCGGCCGACGATCACGGTGGGTGAGGACGAGGGCATCGACCCGTCGCTCATCACCCGGGTGAGCTAGATGTCCTTCAACCCGGCCCTGATACCGCCCGGCGTCAGCGGGCCCGCTCCGGTCACCACGGCACCGCAGCGGACGACGCCCACGAGCACGCCGTCCACGTCCTTCGCCGACACCCTCGCCGCACGCGCGCAGGGCGTCACCTTCTCCAACCACGCCCTCCAGCGCCTCCAGCGCAGGGGCATCGAGGTCGACCATTCGACGCTCCAGCGTCTTGACGACGGCGTTCAGCGCGCCGCCGCCAAGGGTGCGCGGGACGCGGTGGTCCTCGTCGACCAGAACGCCTTCGTCGTCTCGGTCGCCAACCGCACGGTCATCACGGCCGTCGGGCGCGAGCACATGAAGGACCACGTCTTCACCAACATCGACAGCGCCGTCATCGCGTAACAGGAGCGCCCCACAATGATTCGCGGCATGTACTCGGCCATCTCCGGCCTGAAGAACCACCAGGTGATGCTGGACGTCACGTCCAACAACCTGGCCAACGTCAACACGATCGGCTACAAGGCCAGCCGGGCGACGTTCAAGGACCAGCTCGCGCAGAACTTCAGCGGCGGTGCCGCGTCGGGTGCGACCAGCGGTGGCCAGAACGCGCAGCAGGTCGGCCTCGGCGTCTCGCTGTCGAGCATCGACAACCTGATCACCGACGGCAACCTGCAGAACACCGGCAACCCGATGGACGTCGCGATCTCCGGTGAGGGCTTCTTCCGCGTCGCCCAGGGCGTCCCGCCGGCCGCGGCCGCCACGCCGGAGTACACCCGGGCGGGCAACTTCACCCGCAACGACCAGGGCTACATGGTCACCAGCGAGGGCTACTACGTCATGAACGCCAAGGCGGCGGCGGGCAACCCGAACACGACCGACTACATCCAGATCCCGACGGGCGCGTCGAGCGTCGCGGTCGCCGGTGACGGCACCGTGTCCTACATCCCGTCCGGTGGTGGCGCCCGCACGACCGCCGGCATCATCTCCCTGGCCAAGTTCCCCAACGAGAACGGCCTCGTCCGTGCCTCCGGCAACCGCTGGCAGATCGACCCGAGCTCCGGTGCCGAGATCGTCGGCACCCCGGGCGGCACCTTCGGCATGACCGTCGGCGGCACGCTGGAGAGCTCCAACGTCGATCTGGCGACCGAGTTCACGACGATGATCACCGCCCAGCGCGGCTTCCAGGCCAACTCCCGTGTCATCTCGACGGCCGACGAGATGATGCAAGACCTGGTCAACCTGAAGAGGTAGCTCCTCCTCAGGACTGACCGGGAAGTACGAGCCGTCAGGCGAGTACTTCCACTGCCGACGCAGTCGGCACGGACGCTCGCGCGGCGAGGGTGGAGGGCCCTCGCCGCGCACGCGCGTCCCGCCCGAAGGGCGGGGAAGTACGAAGTGCTTCCAATGCCGACGCAGTCGGCACATCAAGGCCGGTGGCGGTGCAGCCGATCAATTGATGGAGATGATCGAGTTGCACCGCCTCGGCCGGACCTCCGAGCCCTTCCACCTGAATCCCGACCTGATCGTCAGCGTCGAGGAGCAGCCGGACACGCACATCGCGCTGACGACGGGGGCCAACCTCATCGTCAACGAGTCCGCCGAGGAGGTCGTCGCCAGCGTCCGCGCCTGGCGCAGCGGGGTCCTCGCCGACGCGCTCGCCGCACGCGTCTGACGTGACACCCGGCGGGTAACACCCGTCAGCATGGTGGACAGGTACCGGGCAGATGCCATCCGCCACCGATCACGCCGCGTCGTTCCGCGCGCTGTACGAGCGCCACCGTGACGACGTCTGGCGCTTCCTGCGGCGCCGCGCCGACCACCACGCAGCCGAGGACCTCACGACCGAGGTGTTCGTCGTCGCCTGGCGCCGCCGCGCCGACGTGCCGGCCGAGCCGCTGCCCTGGTTGTACGGGGTCGCGCGCAAGGTCCTCGCCAACCACCGGCGGGGTGCGGGCCGCGCGGCGCAGCTCGCGGTGAAGGCCGCGCAGCACGCCGTCACCAGCAGCGACGACCACGCCGACCTCGTGCACGTCCGCGCCGACCTGGCCGACGCGCTCAGGCAGCTGCCGCTGCCGGATCGCGAGGTCCTGCTGCTGGCCGCCTGGGAGGGCCTGAGCAGCAGCGAGGTGGCCACCGTCCTCGGCATCCGGGCCAGCGCGGCGCGGGTCCGCCTGCATCGGGCGCGCAAGCGCCTGCGGGCGACGCTCGCGCCCCATGACCCTGCCCTGTCCCTGACCACCCTGGAGCCGACCCGATGACCGATCCGCTGACCGTTGTCCGCGACGCCGACCCCGTCCGCGACCTGACCCTCGACGCCGACGCCGCCGCCCGCCTGGACGCCGGCCTGGAGCGCCTGCTCACCACAGAGCGTGTCGGTCTGATCGCGTCAGGCCCGAGCAGATCGACACGCCAACGGTGGGCGCTCGTCGCCGGCGGCCTGGTGACCGCCACGGCCGCAGTGGCCGTGACGCTGGCAGCGCTGCCGTCGGGGACGAGGACGACCAACCCGATCGCGCCCGCGCCGGCCAGCGCCGCCGAGGCGCTGACGCGCCTGCAGCAGACCGCCGCCGCCGCGCCCGCCGCGACCGACCCGTACGTCTACATCCACACCCTCACCTACAGCACCCACCTGCGCCCCCGGCCGGACGGGCGGAAGGGCAGCTTCGCGACCGTCATCCCCAGCGACAATGAGCTCTGGGTGGCGCAGGACGGCAGCTCGCGCACGGTCCGCAGCCACGACAACCCCGATCAGGCGACCTACCCGACCGATCAGGACCGCGCCGATGCGGCCCAGGCCGGCCCGTTGCCGCCGCTGTCGTCCGATGGCGAGGCCTACCGCTACAAGGGCTATGACGTGATGGGCTACAGCGTCGAGGAGCTGAAGGCGCTGCCCACCGACCCGGCGGCGCTGCGCCGCGAGCTCCAGGCGCACGAGCTGCCCTACGACGCCGACCTGTCGCTCGTCGCGCTGACCGGCCAGGTGCTGTCGTCCCCGCTGACGCCGCCGGCCGTCCGCGCCGCCGCGTTCGCGGTGCTGAAGGGCCTGCCGGGGGCGACCCTGCGCCCGGGCGCCCAGGACCCCCGGGGCCGCACCGGCGAGGGCGTCGAGTTCGAGTCGGAGGCCTGGCGGACCCTGTTCATCTTCGACCCGCAGACCAGCGCCGTCATCGCGACCCGCTCGATCGGCAAGAAGGAGCTGCCCGGCCGCACGATCGGCGACTGGCAGTTGCAGCTGGAGGCCTCAGGGACCGACCGGGCACCCGAGGCCGTCGACGGCGACGCCCAGCAGCGCGAGTTCGCCCGGATGGACCGGGAGATGCTGCGCCGGGCGCGGGCCGCGCGGGCCGCCGGCCGCGCCGCGAGCGGCCGCTGAGGAGCGATGCACTGAAGGTCGGGTCATGTCTGCCGATCACCGGGCGGACATGACCGATCACACCACGGGCCAGCTTGTCGTCTTCTCGCTCGGCGAGGAGGAGTACGCGCTCCCCATCTCCTACGTCCACGAGATCATCCGCTACACGGCGCCCCGCACGGTCGCCTCGAGCGATCCGAGCGTCTGCGGCGTGATCTCCCTCCGCGGCAAGATCATCCCCGTCTTCGACCTGGCCACCCGCCTGGGTCTGGAGAAGGACCGGGCCGAGCAGGCGAAGATCGTCATCGTCGAGACCGAGGTCGACGGCGCCTCGTCGCTGGCCGGCGTGGTCGTCGATGACGTCGAGGAGGTCATCACGGTCGGTGAGGAGCAGATCGACGCCGACGGTGGCCGCGCGGTCACCGGTGTCGCGATCGAGGGCATCGCCAAGATCGACGACCGCCTGGTCGTCCTGCTGAGCCCGGAGCAGATCGTCGCCACCAACGAGGACCTCTCCGACGACGTCAGCACGTCGGACAGCGAGCTGCCGACCGCCGTCGCCGCGTAATCCCGTGGCGCCGCTCACGACCCCCACCGCCTCCGGAGCCGGCCGCGTCCTCGTGGCCGACGACTCCGGGTTCATGCGCCGCATCATCGGCCAGTCCCTGAAGCAGCAGGGCTTCGACGTCGTCGGCGAGGCCGCCAACGGCGACGAGGCGCTGAAGCTCTGGCAGACGGTCAAGCCGGACTGCATGACGCTCGACCTGGCGATGCCCGGCAAGGACGGCATGGCCGTGCTGCGCGAGCTCAAGGGCAGCGGAGCCTCCGTGCCGGTGGTGGTCGTGTCCGCGTTCTCCCCGTCCCACGGCGCCCGCGCGGTCGACGCGCTCGCCGAGGGTGCCTTCGACCTCGTCGAGAAGCCCGCGATCGGCGAGGGCCTGGAGCCCTTCACCAGCGCGCTCGGCGAGAAGGTCCGCGCAGCCGCCAAGGCCGGCGTGCGCGGCCTGCGCCGCACGAGCTTCACCACGACGGCGCGTCCCGCCGTGGCCACGCCCACGCCGGCGTCGCCCGCCGCGCCGCGCATCACGCCGCGCCGCACCGGCAGCGGTCGCGTCGTCCTCATCGCCAGCAGCACCGGCGGGCCGCGCGCCCTGGCCGAGCTGATCCCCGCGCTGCCCAGCCCGCTGGGCGCCGGCGGCGTGATCGTCCAGCACATGCCGGAGGGCTTCACGAAGTCCCTGGCCGAGCGCCTGGACCGCCAGTCGCAGCTGACCGTCAAGGAGGCCGGCGGCGGCGAGTTGTTGCAGCCCGACACGATCCTGCTCGCGCCGGGCGGCCGCCACCTGCGGATCGCCGGCGACCGCCGCGTCAAGCTCTCCGACGAGCCGCCGGTCGGCGCGCTGCGTCCCCGCGCGGACCTCACGATCGAGGACGCCGCCAAGCTCTTCGGCGAGCGCCTGCTGCTCGTCGTCATCACCGGGATGGGCAAGGACGGCATGGAGGGCGCCAAGGCCGTGCGCGCCCGTGGCGGCCGCGTGCTGGCCGAGGCCGAGGAGACCTGCACGGTCTACGGCATGCCCCGCGCGGTGGTCGAGGCCAAGCTCGTCCACGACGTCCTGCCCCTCCACGAACTGCCGGAAGCCATCGCCAAGGAAGCCTGGGCCTAGCGCCATGTACACGAGCACCGCCAACGCCAAGACGGACGACTACGAGGCCTTCTGCGAGGGCTTTCGCCGCCTCTGCGGCATCGACCTCGGCCAGTACAAGCGCGGCCAGATGGAGCGCCGCATCCGCACGTTCACCGAGCGCCGCGGCACGAGCGACCTGGTCGAGTACCTGAAGCTGCTCAAGCAGGACGACGAGCTCAACGCGTTCCTGGACCGGGTGACGATCAACGTCTCCCAGCTCTGGCGCAACCCCGAGCAGTGGACCCGGCTGCAGCGCGACATCATCCCCGAGCTGACCAAGGACCAGCGCACCTTCACGTCGTGGAGCGCCGGCGCGTCCTACGGCGCCGAGGCGTACACGCTGGCGGCGATCGCGCACGAGGCGACGCAGCCGGGGACGCGGATCGTCGTCGACGGCACCGACATCGACAAGCGCGTCGTCGCCCGCGCCAAGCGCGGCCACTTCACCAACGAGGACGCGCGTGACGCGCCCAAGCCGCTGCTGACGAAGTGGTTCGACAAGGACGAGCACGGCTGGCAGGCCAAGCAGGAGCTCATCCGCGTGACGAACTTCCAGCAGGGCGACCTGCTGCGCACGACCGCGCGCCCCGGCAAGTACGACCTCGTGCTGTGCCGCAACACGGTCATCTACTTCACCGACGACGTCCGGGACGCGCTGCACGCGCGCCTGGCCGAGTCGGTGCGTCCCGGCGGCTACTTCATGGTCGGCTCCACCGAGCGTGTCGCCCAGCCCGCCGCCCTGGGCCTGGAGCCCGCGTACCCGTTCACCTATCGGAAGACCACCTGATCCATGGACACCTCCGAGTACCTCCCGATGTTCCTCGCGGAGTGCCGCGAGTCACTGCAGGGGCTGAACATCGCCGTCGTGCGCCTCGAGGAGGCGCCGGACGATCCTGAGATCGTCGACGAGATCTTCCGCATCGCGCACAGCCTCAAGGGCATGAGCGCGACGATGGGCTTCGCCGGCATCGCCCGGCTGACCCACCAGATGGAGGACGTCTTCGAGACGCTCCGCTCGCGCACCGACGGCCTGCAGCGTGAGGTGGTCGACGTCGTGCTGGCCTGCCTCGACGCGCTCGAGGCCGCGGTCGACGCGATCGACACCGAGGGCGAGGAGCAGATCGAGCCGGACCCGCTGATCGCCAAGCTGCAGGGCCTCATCCGCACCGAGGACACGCCGGAGGAGCAGCGCGCCGAGACCGATGCGCCCGTCAGCGGGCGGGCCGCGATCGTGGCCCTCGAGGACGGCGAGCGCCTGGTCGAGCTCGTCGCGACGCTGGGCGCCGAGGCCGTCATGCCCGCCGTCCGCGCCTTCATGGTCCTGGCCGCCGCCGGCGAGCACGGCCGTGTCACCTCGTCGGTGCCCGCCGAGGACGACGTCGACGGGTTCGAGGGCCGCGAGGTCCGCGTCACCGTCGCGACCGCGGTCGAGGCCGACATCGTCAAGGCCGCCATCGAGTCCGTCGAGGACATCGAGAGCGTCACCGTGTCCGGTCCGCCGGAGGTCGTCGCGCCGGTCGCCACCGCCCCGGTCGCCGAGGGTGGCCGCCCCGCCAAGCTCGAGCAGGTCAAGCAGCCGGAGGAGCGCCGCGGCAAGGGCAGCGCGACCGTCCGCGTCGACGCCGACCGCCTCGACGCGCTGATGCACTCGATGGGCGAGCTGGTCGTCCAGCGCACCCACGTCGAGGAGCTGGCCGCCGGCGCCGAGATCCCGGGCCTGGCCCAGGCGCTGCAGGACCTCACGCGCTCCAGCCACCAGCTGCAGGCGATGGTCATGCAGATCCGCATGATCCCCGTCGAGGCCGTCTTCATGCGCTTCCCGCGCCTGGTCCGCGACACCTGCTCCAAGCTCGGCAAGAAGGTCGACCTGCAGATCGTCGGCCAGGAGACCGAGCTGGACCGCACCGTCGTCGACGCGCTCGGCGACCCGCTGGTGCACCTCATCCGCAACGCGCTGGACCACGGGCTGGAGACGCCCGAGGAGCGCGTCGAGAACGGCAAGGACGAGACCGGCACGCTGGTCATCGCCGCCCGGCACGCCGGTGGCTCGATCGTCATCTCCGTCCGCGACGACGGCAAGGGCGTCGACCCGCGCAAGGTCGCCGAGAAGGCTCTCTCGCGCGGGCTCATCACCGGCGAGCAGGCGGCGGCCCTGGACGTCGCCGGCGCCGTCGAGCTGCTCTTCGCCCCCGGCTTCAGCACCGCCGAACAGGTCGGCGACCTGTCCGGCCGCGGCGTCGGGATGGACGCGGTCCGCGAGAAGATCCGCCGCCTCGGCGGCGAGGTCAACGTCACCTCGTCCACGGGCGAGGGCACCGTCGCGGAGATCAAGTTGCCGCTGACGCTCGCGATCATGAGCGCGCTGCTCGTCGAGTCCGACGGGCGCCCGTACGGCAT
>CAYUDT010000147.1:0-11386 GCA_964443695.1 uncultured Conexibacter sp.
CCGCCGGGGAGTCCCACGGCCCCGGTCTCACCTGCATCGTCGAGGGCCTGCCCGCCGGGCTGACCCTCGAGCGGGATGCGATCAACGGCGACATGGCCCGGCGGCAGCTCGGCCACGGCCGCGGCGGGCGGATGAAGATCGAGAAAGACGCGGCCGACGTCACGGCGGGTGTCCGCCACGGGCGCACGCTCGGCGGCCCGGTCTCGATGTGGGTCAACAACCGCGACTTCCAGAACTGGGAGGAGCGGATGAACCCGTGGCCGGTGGAGGCCGACGTGCCGGAGGTCCACCTGCCGCGCCCCGGGCACGCCGACCTCGTGGGCACCTGGAAGTACAAGCAGACCGACGTCCGCAACATCCTCGAGCGCGCGTCGGCCCGGGAGACCGCGGCCCGGGTGGCCGGCGGTGCGCTGTGCAAGGCGCTGCTCCGCGCGGTCGGCGTGGAGATCCGCTCGCACGTCGTGCAGATCGCCGATGTCCACGCGCCCGCGAGGCCCGAGGCGCTGGCGCTGTCGGACTTCGAGGGTGTCGACGACGACCCGGTCCGCTGCCTGGACCCCGAGGCGTCGCGCGCGATGGTCCAGCGCATCAACGTGCTGCGCAAGGAGAACGAGTCGATCGGTGGCGTCTTCGAGGTCGTCGCGTTCGGCGTCGTCCCCGGGCTGGGCTCGCACGTGTCCTGGGAGGAGCGGCTGGACGGGCGCATCATGGGCGCCATCGGCTCCATCCAGGCCATCAAGGGCGCGACGATCGGCGACGCGTTCGACATCGCCGGGCGCCCGGGCTCGCAGGCGCACGACGAGATCTTCTACGGCTCCGACCACGGCGGCTACTACCGCAACACCAACCGCTCCGGCGGGCTGGAGGGCGGCATGACCACCGGTGACCCGGTGCTCGTCCGCGGCGCGATGAAGCCCCTGCCGACGCTGACCAAGCCGCTGCAGTCGGTGGACATCGAGACGCACGAGCCCGCGCAGGCGCTGCGCGAGCGCACCGACTCCTGCACCGTCCCGGCCGCCGGCGTCGTCGGCGAGGCGATGCTGGCCTACGTCCTGGCCGATGCGTACCGCACGAAGTTCGGCGGCGACCACATCGATGACGTCCGGGCGGCGGTCGACGCCTACACCGAGCGGATCGGCTGGGACCGGGCGCGCGACGCTGCGACGACGTGATCGTCCTGATCGGCTTCATGGGGGCGGGCAAGACCACCGCCGCCCGCGAGGTCGCCCAGGTGCTAGGGCGCGAGCACCGCGACACCGACCGGCTGCTGGAGGCGATCTTCGGCTGCACGATCGAGGAGTACTTCGACCGCGAGGGTGAGGCCGCGTTCCGCGCCGCCGAGCGGGAGCTGGTGCTGGCCGAGCTGGCGCGGGGCGAGGGCGTCCTTTCCTTGGGCGGCGGCAGCGTCCTGGACCCCGACGTGCAGGCTGCGCTGGCCGACCACACCGTCGTCCTCATCGACATCTCGGTGGGGCGCGCCTGGGAGCGCGCGCACGGCCGCGGCCGCCCGCTGGCCCGCGACCGCGAGGCGTTCAGCGCCCGGCACGCCGCGCGCGCGCCGCTGTACGCACGGCTGGCCGACGCGGTCCTCGTCGAGGGCATCGACCAGGCGGGCGTCCGGGCCGCCGCACCGGAGCTCGACCGGCTGGCCACGCGCCCGGCCGGCACCCGCCTGCTGTGGGCCGTGTCGTCGTCGGGGTCCTACCCGGTGCTCGTCGGCGACGGGCTGCTGGCGTCCGGCGTGCAGCCCTGGCCGGGCCCGGGCCGCCGCTTCGCGATCTCCGACGAGACCGTCGGTGAGCTCTACGCGGGCCGCCTCGGCGACATCAGCGCGCTGACGGAGATCCCGCCGGGCGAGTCGGCCAAGACGCTGCAGACGGCCGAGGTCGTGTGGCGGGCCCTCGTGGCCCAGGGCGCGACGCGCGCCGACCACGTCGTCGCGCTCGGCGGCGGTGTGGTGGGGGACCTTGCGGGATTCGTCGCGGCCACCTATCAGCGGGGCATTCCGGTGGTGCAGGTGCCGACGACGCTCGTCGCCCAGGTCGACAGCGCCTACGGCGGCAAGACCGGCGTCGACCTGCCGGAGGCCAAGAACTTCGTGGGCGCCTACCACCAGCCGGCGGCCGTGCTGGTCGACCCGACCACCCTGGGGACGCTGCCGCCGGAGGAGTTCGCGGCCGGCTACGCCGAGGTCGTCAAGACCGCGCTGATCGCGGGTGGCCCGCTGTGGGAGCACATCGGCAGCGGCGGCGCGGTCGACCAGGACACGATCTTCGCGTGCGCGCGCACCAAGCTCACCGTCGTCGCGGCCGACGAGCGCGACGGCGGCCGCCGCCAGGTCCTCAACCTCGGCCACACCGTCGGGCACGCCATCGAGACCGTCACCGGCTACGCCCGGCTGCGCCACGGCGAGGCCGTCGGCCTGGGCCTGCTCGCCGCGCTGCGCCTGTCCGGCCAGGACGCGCTGCGCGACCAGGTGGCCGGACTGCTCGAGCACGCGGGGCTGCCGCTGACCGTCGCCGGCGTGGACCCGGCCGAGGTCGCCGCGGCCACGCGGCGCGACAAGAAGCGGGTCGGCGAGACCACGCCGTTCGTGCTGGTCGATGCCGCGGGTGACGTCCAGCACGGGCACGAGGTGGCACCGTCTGCGCTGGCAGCTGCCATCGAAGAAGTAGTCTCGGCGGGGTGAGCTCGTCCAACCGCATCGAGGTGATGCACGGCGTCAACCTCGACCAGCTCGGCCGGCGCAACCCCGAGCACTACGGCGGATTGGACTTCGACGCGCTGGAGCGCCGCATCGAGGGGTTTGCGGGCGAGCTCGGGCTGAGCCCGCGGTTCTTCCAGACCAACTTCGAGGGCGAGTTCGTCGAGCACCTCCACGGGCTGGAGGGCATGGCCGACGCCATCGTCCTCAACCCGGGCGCCTGGACCCACTACTCCTGGGCGATCCGTGACGCCCTGGAGCTGACCGGCCTGCCGGCCGTCGAGGTCCACCTCTCCGACGTCCACGCGCGCGAGGAGTTCCGCCGCGTGTCCGTCATCTCCGACCTGTGCATCGCGACCGTCAGCGGCCAGGGGCCCGACGGCTACCGCGAAGCCCTACGCATCCTCAAGGAGCATCTCCCATGACCCGCACGGACCGCGTCCTCGCCCAGCTCGCCGAGCGCGAGCTGGACCTGCTGCTCGTCACCGACCTCGTCAACATCCGCTGGCTGGTCGGCTTCACCGGCTCCAACGCCGCGGTCCTGCTGGGGCCCGGGCAGCGCACGTTCCTCACCGACTTCCGCTACCTGTCGCAGTCCGCGACCGAGGTCGACGACTCCTACAGCCGCGAGATCGGCGCCGACCTGCTGGAGCGCGCCGTCGCGCAGCTGCCGGCCGAGGGTGCCCTGAAGGTCGGCTTCGACGACCGCAAGATGTCGGTCTTCGAGCACCAGCGCCTGCGCGGCCTGCTGCGCGAGGACATCGAGCTCGTCCCGGCCGGCGGTCTCATCGAGGGCCTGCGCTTCAGCAAGGACCCCGAGGAGCTGGACAAGATCCGCGCGGCGGCGAAGGTCGCCGACGACGCGCTGGAGGACGTCCTCACGCGCGGGCTGGTGGGACGCACCGAGAAGGAGGTCGCGCTGGACCTCGAGTACACGATGCGTCGCCTGGGCGCCGACGGCAGCTCCTTCCCGCCGATCATCGCCGCCGGCGCGCACGGCGCGCTGCCCCACGCCGAGCCCCGCGACGTCCCGATCCCGGCCGACACGCTCGTCGTGATCGACTGGGGCGCGATGAAGGACGGCTACGCCTCCGACTGCACGCGCACGTTCGCGACCGGCGACCTGGACCCGCGCGACGCCGAGGTCTACGACGTCGTCCTCGCCGCGCAGGAGGCCTCGCTGGCCGCGGTGGAGCCCGGCCCGACCGGCAAGGAGGTCGACGCGGTCGCGCGCGACATCATCGACGCCGCCGGCCACGCCGAGCACTTCGGCCACGGCCTGGGCCACGGCGTGGGCCTGGAGATCCACGAAGGACCACGCCTGTCCAAGCAGGGCAACGACGCGCTGACCTCGGGGATGGTCGTCACCGTCGAGCCGGGGGTGTACGTTCCCGGGGCGGTTGGCGTGCGCATCGAGGACCTGGTGATCGTCACCGAGAGCGGTCACGAGGTGGTCTCCTCGCTCCCCAAGGAGCTGCGCACGGTCACCTGAGCGCGACCGGGCAACGTTGGCGACCAAGGCGATCATCGACGAGGAACACGGGCTGATCGAGCGCGACGCGGAGCTCGCGCTCGCTCAGGCCATGGCCGTGGACGCCGCGGCCGGCCGCGGCGGGCTGATCGTCGTGGAGGCGGCGGCCGGCATCGGCAAGTCCTCCTTCCTGGCCGTGCTGGCCGGCCAGGCCGAGCGCGCCGGCCTGCGGCTGCTGACCAGCGCCGGCGGCGAGCTGGAGGCCGCCTTCCCGTTCGGCGTCGCGCGCCAGCTGTTCGAGCCCGCGTTGCGCGCCGTCGGCCAGGCCGAGCGCGAGGAGCTGCTGGCCGGCTCGGCTGCGCTGGCCGCGCCGCTGTTCCCCGTCGGCGGTGGGGCGGACGGCAACTACCCGGACGCCGACGCCGTCGCCCACGGCCTCTACTGGCTGGCGTCGAACCTCGCCGAGGAGCGCCCGCTGGCGCTGTTCGTCGACGACGCGCACTGGTGCGACGCGCCGACGATGCGGGCCCTGCACTACCTGTCGCGCCGCGTCGAAGGCCTGCCGGTGCTCCTGGTCCTGGGCGCGCGCCCGGCCGAGCACGGCCCGGCACGCGACCTGCTGGAACGCATCGCGGTGGCGGACGAGACGGCGCTGATCAAGCTCGCGCCGCTGTCGGTCACCGGCGGCGGCACGCTGGTGTCCAACGGCCTGGGCTCGCCCGACGAGGCGTTCGCACGGGCGGTCCACGAAGCCACCGGCGGCAACCCGTTCTACCTGCGCGAGCTGTTGCGCGCGCTGGCCGACGAGGGCGTTGCGCCGGACGCCGCCAATGTCCACCGCGTCACCGCGGTCGGCCCGCGCACCGTCGCCCGCTCGGTGCAGCTGCGCCTCGACGGCATCGGCCCCGACGCCCACCGCCTGGCCCGGGCGGTCGCGGTGCTCGGGCAGGACGCGCCCCTGCTCCGCGCCGCGCTGCTGGCGGACATCGAGCCGGCCGAGGCGGCCCGGGTCGCCGACGCGCTGGCCGAGGCCGAGGTGTTCCGCACCGGCCGGCCGTTGAGCTTCGTCCACGCGATCGTGCGCGCGGCCATCCGCGCGCAGATGACGCCGTCGGAGCGCTCCTCGCTCCACGCCCGTGCCGCGCGGATGCTCGTGGAGCAGGGCGAGGAGGACGCCACCATCGCGCTGCACCTCCTCGAGGTGGAGCCCGCCGGTGACGGCGAGCTGGTGGCCCACCTGCAGGAGGCCGCCGACCAGGCGTTCGCGCAGGGCGCCGTCGAGGTCGCCGCCACGTACCTGGAACGGGCGCTGGCCGAGCCGCCCGCGCGTGAGGACCGCTCTGTGGTCCTGCTGTCCCTGGCCCATGCCGAGCACCGGCTGCTGCGCGACAACCACCTCGACCGGCTGCACGAGGCGATGGAGGCGCAGGCGGACCCGGCGTTGCGCGCGTCCGTCGCGCGCGAGCTGGTCACCGCCATGGGCCTGGCCGGCTCCTGGCGGGAGGCGATCAAGCTCGCCGACGCCGAGATGGCCGCCGTCCAGCGGCTGTACCCGGAGCTCGCCGCGCGGCTGGACGTCGCGGCGGTCGAGGTCGGCCGCATGGCCCACGACGCGCGGGCCGACGTCGTCCGGCGGCTGGAGCGACTGGAGGCCTTCCGCGACGACCAGGGGCTGGCCTGGCTGATCGAGGCCAATCACGCGCGTGAGCTCGGCACGTCCGCCGCGCCCGTCGAGCAGACGCTGGCCGCGGCGCGCCGCGCGCTGGAGCTGGCCCCGCCACCCGAGGACCGCGGCGTCTACGAGGGCGCGTACTGCATCGCGGTGATCACCCTGATCCAGGCCGACGCGATCGACGAGGGCATCGCTGCCGCCGAGGGGATGCTCGAGGACGCCCGTGAGCGCGGCAACGTGCACGGCTTCGCGCTGGCCTCGCAGTACCGCGCGCTGGCGTGCCTCCGGGCCGGCCGCCTGGCGGAGGCCGAGGCCGACGCCCGCCAGTCGTTGGCCACGCTGAGCGGCTGGGAGTTCATCTACCCGCAGGGCATCCAGCTGCTGTCGGACTGCCTCATCGAGCGCGGCGAGCTGCAGGAGTCCGCGGCCCTGCTGGGCACGATGGAGGAGGAACCTGCGGGCACGCACTACACCAACCCGCTCGGTGCGCGGGCCCGCCTGCGCGCGCTGCAGGGCAACTGGGAGGGCGCCCTGGCCGACGCCCGCCGCGTGGGGCGCAACCGGCTCAACGACGGCCAGGTCAACCCGGCGATGGCGCCGTGGCGGTCGATGGCCGCCATCGCGCTGCTCAACCTTGGGCGCCGTGAGGAGGCCCTGGAGCTGACGAGCGAGGAGGTCACGCTGGCCCGGCAGGGAGGCGCCCAGCGTGCCGTCGGCATCGCCCTGCGCGCCCACGGCGTGGTGGTCGGCGGGGAGGAGGGGCTGGCGCTGCTCACGGAGTCCGTCGAGGTGCTCAAGGACTCCCCGGCCGAGCTGGAGTACGCGCGCTCGCTGTGTGAGATGGGTGCGGCCATCCGGCGCGTCGGCCGCCGTGCCGCCGCCCGTGACCCCCTGCGCGAGGCGGCGGACATCGCTGCGCGCTGCGGCGCGACCGTCGTGGCCAACCGCGCGCGGGAGGAGCTGCTGGCGTCCGGGGCCCGCCCGCGCCGCACGGCGCTGAAGGGCATCGAGGCGCTGACGCCCTCGGAGCGGCGCGTCTGCGAGCTGGCCACCGAGGGGCTGACCAACCGCGAGATCGCGCAGGCGCTGTTCGTGACCGTGAAGACCATCGAGGACCACCTGCGCAACAGCTACGGAAAACTGGGTGTTGCGGGCAAGAAGGATCTGCCGGACGCCCTTCGCGAGGCGTAGTCCGTCAACCGCCCGACCGCGGATGTCCGTGGTCGCACTGTCTGCGACGCGGTGACGCGTTTCTGGCGTAGGCTGGCGCGCGCCGCATCCAGCGGGGGGCGGTGTCCTTCCATACAGGAGATCGCCTTGTCCGAACGTTCCCTTCGGCGCGCCCACGCGCGCCGTGCCGCCGCCTCACGTCGTCGGGCCGCGCGCGTGGCCACCACCGGCGCCGTCAGCGCCGGTCTGCTCTTCGCCGCCAATGCATCGGCGGCCTCGTTCGTCGTGGACACGGTCGACGACCCTGGAGCGTCGGACGGCGAGTGCGCCGTCACCTGCACGCTGCGTGACGCGGTCGCGCTGGCCAACGCGTCCGACGGCGACGACGCCATCACCTTCGCCGCCGGCCTCACGGGCACCATCCGCCTGGCCACCACGATGTCCATCGACGGCGCGGGCCTGGCGATCACCGGTCCCGGGGCCGAGAAGCTCGCGATCAGCGGCGACAACGACTCCGACGGCGCGCGCGACACGTCGCTGCTGTTCGTCTCCGCCGCGGAGCCGTTGACGCTCTCGGGCCTGACGCTGACGAAGGGCCTCGGCGACAGCCTCGGCGGGGCGCTCTACGTCGTCGGCAGCGCCAAGCGCGTCGACATCCACGACGCCGTGCTCAGCGACAACCGGGCGTCCGGCTCCGGCGGGGCCATCTTCACCGAATCACCGCTGTCGCTGACCGACGTGACGCTCAGCGGCAACACCGCCGGCGACGAGGGCGGTGCCGTCAGCATCGGCACCAACCGCGCCAGCGTGTTGCGCAGCAGCGCGGACGCGGGCAGCGATGCAGCGCCGTTCAACGGGCTGACGGTCGACCACGTGGTGGCGACGGGCAACAGCGCGCGCAACGACGGCGGAGCGATCCACACCTTCGCGCCGGTGCACGTCACCAGCTCGCAGTTCACGGGCAACACCTCGGAGTTCGGCAGCGCGGGTGCGCTGAGCGTCGAGGGCACCGGCACGGAGACGACCGTGTCCGCGTCGTCGTTCACCGGCAACACGGCGTACGGATCCGGCGGAGCGATCGCGTTCGGCACGCGCAAGTACGGCCTGGACTTCAGCGCGTCCACGGAGGTCGACACCACGACCATCTCGGGCAACACGGCCGGCTACGGCGGCGGCGTGGCGGTCGAGGCGATCTTCCCCGGCGGCGAGCTGAACATCGACCGTTCGACCATCTCCGGCAACCACGCCGTCGGAGTCGAGAACTCCCCGCCCGTGTTGCGGCGCAACGCCGGCCGGGCCGCGGCCGACCGGCCCGGGGTCGGCGGCGGCATCGTCTTCTCGCCGTACCTGCTCGGCACCGGCGACATCACCAACACCACGATCAGCGGCAACACGGCCGACGTCGGCGGCGGTGTGTCCTTCGGCTACCAGGACTACGGCCCGCCCTTCGAGAGCAGCCCCATCGGCTTCGACAACTCGACGATCGCCGGCAACGTCGCCACGACGGGCGGCGGCATCAACCTGGGGACCTTCACCGACAGGTCCGGGGAGGAACCCGTCCAGCGCGCGACGACCGTCCCGCTGACCAGCACGATCGTCGCGGACAACACCGGTGGCGACCTCGGGCGGGCGGCCGACGCCGTCGACGGCGGCTTCTCGCTGTCGTTCAGCCTCGTCGAGGACCCGGCGGGCGTGCCGGTCAGCGACGTGCCGGACGGCTCGAGCAAGGTCGGCGTCGACCCGCAGCTCGGCGCGCTGGCCGACAACGGCGGCCCGACCCTGACGCACAAGCCGTCGAGCACCAGCCCGGTCATCGACGCCGGCCGCGGGCAGGCGCGCATGCCCACCGACCAGCGCGGGCAGACCCGTCTGGTCGACACACGCGTGCCGAACACGCCGGGCGGTGACGGTGCGGACATCGGCGCCGTCGAGCTGCCGGTGGCCGACGTGTCCGAGCCGCCGCTGCCGCCGGCCCAGAGTGCCGCCTCCGGGCAGGGGACGACGGTCGTCAACGCCCCGTTCCGCTTTGCGGCCACGGTGAAGGGCGTCCACGTCTCCGCGCTGGACACCGACGGCCAGGTGCCGCTCATCGTCGCCAACTCGACGCCGGTGTTCTGCGCCAGCGGCGTCACCGCGATCACGCGCTGCACGGTGGAGCTGCGCGCGCTCAACGGCGGCACGGTCCTCGCCTCCGGGATGACCGACCCGGCACCGGCCTCGCAGTCGGTCAAGGTCATCGTCAAGCTGACCGACGCCGGCATCAAGGCCCTGAAGGGCAACGAGCTGGGCCTGCGTGTCAACACGGTCGTCACGGCGGCCTCGGCCATCGGGACGCTGACCGAGACCGGGCAGACCCGGTTGCTGGCGCGGCGCTCGATCACGATCCCCGTCGGGGGGCGTTCCACGACGCTGTCGGCCAGGGCCAAGCAGCTCATCGACGGCGCGGCGACGGTCATCAAGCGGGCCAAGGCGATCAAGTGCGTGGCGTACACGAGCCGCGGTGTCAACGACCTCAAGCTCACGCGCGCGCAGGCGAAGGCCGCGTGTGACCGGCTGAAGGCGGCGGGCGTCGTCGAGCCGGTGAGCTCCTCCGGCCGCGGCCACGCGTCGCCGATCAGGAGCAACAAGACGGTCGCGGGTCGCGTCGCCAACCGGCGCATCGTGATCCGCTTCGAGATCTGACCCTCCCGGGGGCGAAGAACGGCAGGAGGGACCCCGGGGCGCCGGGTGTTCCTCTGCGCGAGGCGGGCAACGGCACATATCCCACCACCCGGTGCTCGCCTCGCGCCGCCGATGAGCACGGCCGTACCTTGCGGTACCGGACTGCGTACCTCTAGGGTACGCAGCTCGCATGGCCGACTCGCTCGTCGCCCACCATCCCCAGGTCGGACCGCTCCTCAGCGACAGGGCGCAGCGCGCCAAGCTCGTCGAGGCGATGGTCCAGGTCGTGGCGGACAAGGGCTACGAGCCGGCCACCGTCGCCGACGTCGTCAGGAAGGCCCGGGTCTCTCGCAGCACGTTCTACGGGCTGTTCGACTCCAAGGAGGCCTGCTTCGCAGCCGCCTTCCGCCTGGGCACGGAGGTCCTGGCCGACCGGGTCCGCAGCGCGGTGCAGGACGTCGAGGACTGGCGCGAGGAGCTGCGGCTGGGCATCCGCGCTTACCTGCAGACGCTCGATGAGGAGCCCCGCTTCGCGCGGGTCTACCTGCTGGAGGCGCACGCGGTCGCGGAGGAGCGCGACCGGGCGACGTCGCACTTCGTGCGGCGCTACACGGAGAGCTTCCTGAAGTCCGGACGGCCCGTGCCGCCCGAC
Organism: uncultured Conexibacter sp.; assembly: GCA_964443695.1. Classification (GTDB taxonomy): domain Bacteria; phylum Actinomycetota; class Thermoleophilia; order Solirubrobacterales; family Solirubrobacteraceae; genus Paraconexibacter. The sequence continues at coordinate 10,331 of CAYUDT010000147.1, forward strand.
GCGGCGGTCCGCCTGTTGGCGGTCGGCGTCGGGGTGTTGGCGGCGGAGCAGGTGCGGGCAGGCAAGAAGGCGATCGACATCGAGGACGTCGCGGTGGGTTGCGCGGTGCGCCTCGTCACTACGGAGGAGACATGGACCTGACCTTCAACGCGGCCGAGGCCGCGTTCCGGGACGAGCTGCGTGAGTGGCTGTCCAACAACGGCCCCGGGCCGATGCCCGAGGGTGACGACGAGGACGACCACTACGCGTGGCGCCGCAACTGGCAGCGCAAGCTGGCCGACGGCGGCTGGGCGGCGGTGCACTGGCCCTCGGAGTACGGCGGGCGCGGCGCGACGCTGACGCAGTCGGCCATCTTCATGGAGGAGCTCGGCAAGGCGGGCATGCCGCTTCCGGCCAACGTCCTGGGCCTGCTGCTGGCGGGCCCGACGATCATGTTCTGGGGTGACGACGCGCAGAAGGAGCGCTACCTGCAGCCGATCGTCACCGGCGATGAGATCTGGTGCCAGGGCTTCTCCGAGCCGGAGGCCGGCAGCGACCTCGCGTCGTTGAAGACCCGGGCCGTCAAGGACCCTGATACCGGCGACTGGCTGCTCACCGGGCAGAAGGTCTGGACGTCCGGGGCGCAGTACTCGAAGTGGTGCATGATGGTCGCGCGCACCGACTTCGACGTGCCCAAGCACAAGGGCCTGACCTACTTCATCATGGACATGGAGCAGCCGGGCGTGACGGTGTCGCCGCTGGTCCAGATCACCGGCGAGGCGGAGTTCAACGAGCTCTTCCTCGACGAGGCGCGGGTGCCGGAGGCCAACATCCTCGGCGGCGTCGGCAACGGCTGGCGCGTCGCGCTGACCACGCTGATGAACGAGCGCGCCGGCCTGGGCTTCTACCTGGGCGTCCGCTTCCGCCAGTTGCTGGACGGCGTCTACGCGGAGGCCGCGTCGCGTGGCCTGCTCGAAGATCCGATGGTCGCCGACCGCCTGGGTGAGTTCCACCTCAAGGCGGAGATCATGCGCCTGACGTCCTACCGCGGCCTGACCGCGACCGAGAAGTACGGTC
>CAYUDT010000148.1:0-11204 GCA_964443695.1 uncultured Conexibacter sp.
TCATGCCGTCGAACATCGCGTTGACCAGCAGCACGTCGTAGTGCTTGTAGGCGGCCATCGCCTCCTCGAGGTCGTCGCGGAGCTTGAGCTGGATCGGCATCCAGTCCGGCGTGCCGTGGCGGTGGTTGACGACGGCGACGAGCGCCTCGATCTTCTCGAGGTACTCCGCGTACTCGGGCACGTCGGTCCGGGACGGCATCAGCTGCGCGATGAACGTCACGCGCTCGCGGAACTCCGGATGCTGGTCGAGGAAGAGATCGAACGCGGAGAAGCCGCGCAGCACGTTCTTGGAGAGGTCGGCGCGGTCGACGCGCAGGATCAGGAAGTCGCGGCGGCGGCGCAGCAGCTCGGCCTCGAACTCCGCGGTCCGCGCCGACCGCGCGACCTGGCGGGTGGCCTGCGCGTCGATCGGCAGCGGGTAGGAGCGCACCCACACCTCGCGTCCGTCGGGCGCGACGACCATCCCGGCGTCCATGTCGACCTCCAGCCCCATGAGGTCTGAGCAGCACTGCAGGAAGTTGCGCCGGTAGGAGCGGGTGTGGAAGCCGATGATGTCGTTGGCCAGCAACCCGTGGTAGATGTCGTTGCGCATCCGCGAGGGCAGCACCCGCCAGGAGTCCGACTGGGTCCAGGGGATGTGGACGAAGTGGTCGAGGAAGACGTCCGGTCGGGCCGCGCGGATCATCGCCGGCAGCAGGTACAGGTGGTAGTCGTGGACCATGACGACCGGGTTCTCGACCCCGTCGATCTCCTCGACGACCGCCCGCGCGAGGTCCTGGTTGACCACGGCGTACCCGTAGTCGAAGGCCTCCACCTCGTTGCGCCGGATGTCCGGCGCGTTGGACAGGTCCCACAGGTAGTGCTGGATGAACCACAGCATCGGGTTGGAGACCACGTTGTAGAAGCGGTCGTAGGCCTCCGGGTCCGACGCGACGAAGCGGACCTTGTACTCGCTGCTGCCCGACGGGGACTTCACGACGAACGGGCGCCCCGCCGCCTCGCGGGCGCGGATCGCGTCCATCGGCGACATCGCCGAGGCGATCCAGGTCACCTCGCGGTGCGTGGCCAGGCCGGTGAGCGCCGTCACCAGGCCACCGGTGCCGCGGACCGCGGTGCCGTCGTCCTGGAACGTGACCGGCCCACGGTTGGAGACGAGGACCAGCGGTGCGGACTCGGCGTGCAAGGTGTCGGGAAGGATACCCGGGCCTCTACCCGCGATCCGGATCGTTCAAAGGTCGTTCACCGAGCGTCACCTTCACGTCCAGCGGCTTGCCGTCCCGCAGCAGGTGCAGCACCACGGTGTCGCCGGGGACGTGCGGCAGCAGGGCCTGGGACAGATCGTCGTCGTCGCTGACCTTCGTGTCGTCGACGCCCACGACCACGTCGCCGCCCGTGCGCCAGGACTGCTCCTGGAACTCGACGGACGGGCCGGCGGCCTTGACCCCGGCCTTCGCGGCCGGTCCGTCGGGCTCGACGGTCTGGACCCACACGCCCTTGTCGCCCCCGAGCCCGAAGCGGTCGGCGACCTGCGGGTAGAGCGCCCGCGAGGAGACGCCGAGGTAGGCGTACTTGACCTTGCCGTCGACGCGCAGCTGGTGCAGCGCGCGCCGGACGACGTCGACCGGGATCGCGAAGCCGACGCCGCTGCCCTCACCCGTCTCGGAGCGGATCTGCGAGTTGATGCCCAGCACCCTGCCGTCGCCGTCGAGCAGCGGGCCGCCGGAGTTGCCGTGGTTGATCGCGGCGTCGGTCTGGATCGCGCCGGTCGTCGCGAAACCGGTGAGCGAGTCGATGGAGCGGTCCGTCGCCGACACGACGCCGACCGACAGCGACTGCTCCTCGCCGAACGGCGAGCCGATCGCCGCGACGGGCGCGCCGACGCGCAGGTCACGCGTGGAGCCCAGCGGCAGCGGCCGCAGCGTCAACCCGGTCGGATCGACCTTCACCAGGGCGACGTCGGAGAACGGGTCGTAGCCGCGGATCTTCGCCTCGACCTGGTTGCCGTCGTTGAAGCGGACGTAGACCTTCTCGGCCGGCGCGATGCTCGCGCCCTCACCGCTGGTGACCACGTGGGCGTTCGTGAGGATCTCGCCCTTGTCGGAGACCACGAAGCCGGAGCCCAGGCCGGCCCCGCTGCCGCCACCGCCACGCAGTCCGGTGGAGACGATGGTCACCACGCCCGGCGACTCACGCGCGTAGATGCGCTGCGGGTCGAACCCGCCACCCGAGGAGGACCTCCGCGCCGCCCCGTCGCTCTCCAGGGCCTTGAGCACCTCGACCTTCGTCGTCGCGGTCGTGGTGACCGTCTGCACGACAGGGTCGTTGTCGGAGCCCTTGCCGCACCCGGCGACGAGGACTCCACAGAGGATGACGACGGCAGTGCGTCTCACGCGGGCAACTCCAGGGTGAAGGTGGTCCGGCCGGGGGCGGACTCGACCGCCAGCGCCCCGTCCATCCGCTCGGCCAGCTCGTGCGCGATGGCCAGGCCGAGGCCCGCGCCCTGCGCATCGTCGGTGGTGACGAACGGTTCGAAGATGTGGGGCAGCATGGCGCGCGGGATGCCCGGCCCGAAGTCGCCCACGCCGATGCGGGCGCGGCCGTCGCGGCGGCTGGACAGCACGACGACGTCGGTGCCCGGGGGCGTGTGCGTCAACGCGTTGTCGATCAGGATCCGCAGCACCTGTGCCACCCGTTCAGGGTCGCAGACCGCGCGCACCGCCTCCGCCGGCAGGCGCAGCTCCAGCTGCGACTCGTGCTCGCGCAGCTGCGGCTCGAACTCCGCGGCGACGTCACGGGCGAGGTCGCGCAGGTCGACCGCCTCGACGCGCAGCTCCAGCTCCCCGGACTCCAGCCGCGACAGGTCCAGCAGCTCGGTCGCCAGCCGGCCCAGGCGCTCGACCTGCTCGCGGACCTGGGTCATGAAGCGGTCCCGCGTCTCGTCGTCGAGCTCCTCGGTCTGCAGCAGCTCCAGGTAGCCGCCGAGGGAGAAGATCGGCGTGCGCAGCTCGTGCGACGCGGTCGCGATGAAGCGCTTGCGGGCGCTGTCGACCTCGGCCAGCTGGCGGCGCATGTTGTCCAGCGTCCGGGCGAGCTGACCCCACTCGTCCTCGCGGTCGACGGGGAAGCGCGTGGTGAAGTCACCGTCGGCCACGCGGGTGGCCGCCTCCTCCAGTCGGCGCACGCGCCGGGAGACCTGCCGGGCGACGACCGCACCCGCCAGCAGCGCCAGCACCAGTGCGATGCCGGTGGCCCCCAGGACCCGGCGGCGCACGACCGCCACGGAGCGCTGCGCGTCGCGCAGCGGTGCGCTGTAGACCAGGACGCTGCCTACCTCGCGCCTGCCGTCGGCGGACCGGTAGAAGATCGGGCGGGCCGCCTCGCCGATGCGGCCGTTGCCGGTGACCTCGGTCCCCGCCACCGGCCGGCCGTCGCGGGCGGCCGCCGCCGCGACCTCGAAGCGCAGCTCGTTGATCTCGATCTCCGAGGACGAGTCCGACGCGATGTAGATCTGCAGCTCGGTGCCGTGGTTGACGCGGAACAGCGTCACGCGGGCAGAGGACTGGTCGGCCGCGCTGCGGACCAGCCGGTCGAGCGCCCGGGCGTCGACCTCGGTGCCGACCGCTCGCTCGATCGGCGGGGAGTAGGTCCGTGCCGCGCGGTCGAGGTCGGAGAGCTTGTCGGCCACCAGCGACGTCTTCAGGCCGGGCACGACCAGGACGTAGACGAAGCCCATCGCGACCAGCGCGATCGCGCTGAAGATCAACGACAGCCGGAGCCGCAGGGTCCGGACGGACGACAAGATCAGGACCGGGGACCCGCCTGCGGCAGCGCGGCCGGCAGCGGATGGACGGGCGGCGTGCGTGCGGCCTGCGGCACCCCTCAGCGCTCCGTGTCACGGAAGCGGTAGCCGACGCCGCGCACCGTGAAGATGTACTCCGGGTCCTTCGGATCGACCTCCACCTTCTCGCGCAGGTGGCGGATGTGGACGTCGATCGTGCGCGGGTCGCGGTAGGCGCTGTCGCCCCAGATCCGCGTCAGCAGGTTGTCGCGCGTGAAGACCCGCCCGGGCGCCCGGGCCAGCGCGCCGAGGATCTCGAACTCCACGTAGGTGGTGCGCACCTCCTCGCCGCGCACCCGCACCGAGCGCTTGGCGAAGTCCATGCGCAGCTCGTGGCGCTCCAGGGGCGGCTCGCCGTCGTCGACGGCGTCGTCCCCGACGTGCGGCGCCATGCCGGCCCGCCTCAGCGCCGCCTTCACGCGCGAGCGGAACTCCCGCATCGAGAACGGCTTGGTGATGTAGTCGTCGGCCCCGAGCTCCAGGCCGAGGACCTTGTCGATCTCGTCGGTCTTGGCGGTGAGCATGATGATCGGGACGCTGGAGCGCTCCCGCAGCCGGCGGCAGACCTCCAGGCCGTCGAGCCGCGGCATCATCACGTCGAGGACCACCAGGTCGAAGGGCTGCTCGGCGAACCGCGCGAGCGCCTCCCGGCCGTCGGACGCCTGCACGACCTCGTAGCCGTCCTTCTGGAGCGGGAACGAGAGGAGTTGCTGGATGGACTGCTCGTCGTCGGCGAGCAGGATCCGTGGCGGACGGTCGGACATGCGTGAAAGACCCGTGGCACATGGTAGGCCGGTGCCCCCATAACCTGAGCCACAAGTGTTGGACCCGCGCATCTACCGGGCGGCGCTGCTGCCCGTCCTGCTGGCCCTCCTCGTCGTGGCGTTCAGCCTCGAGGACCGCCCCCGCCCGATCAACACGACGGTGCCGCCGGACGCGTTCCGCGCCAACGCCTCCGCGCTGCTGGACAAGCTCGCGACGGACGACCGCTGGATCGACCGCCCGGCCGGCAGCGCCGGGGACGACGCCCTCGCCGACGAGGTCGAGGCGCGCCTGAAGCGGACGTTCGGCAACGACAGCATCGTCCACCGCCAGGAGTTCCGCGGCCGCACGCTGGACGGCGACGCCGACCTCACGAACATCGTCGCGACACGGCCCGGGTCGCCCGGTCCGCAGATCGTCGTCGTCGCCCACCGCGACGCGGCCGGGCACGAGGCGAAGGCCGAGCTGTCGGCGACTGCGGCGCTGCTGGAGCTGGCGTCGATCGCGGCCGACGGGCGCTTCCGGCGCACCATCAGCTTCATCTCCACCACGGGCGGCAGCGGTGGGCTGGCCGGTGCGGTGGAGGCGGCGTCCAAGCTTGGCGGCAACGTCGACGCGGTCCTCGTCCTCGGCGACCTCGCCGGCGCCACGATCCGCAAGCCCTGGGTCGTGCCGTGGGTCGACGGCGGTGACCTCGCGCCGCTGCAGCTGCGCCGCACCGTCGAGGCCGCGGTGCGCGGCGAGACCGGGCAGGACCCGGGTGGCCCGCGGGCCCTGGCGCAGTTCACCCGGCAGGCGCTGGGCATCGCACCGACCGAGCAGGGCGTCTTCGGCCGTGCCGGCCTGCCCGCGGTGATGCTGAGCGTCAGCGGCGAGCGGGGGCCTCAGGCCGACACGCCGATCGCCGCGGCGGTCCCGGACAAGGAGCGGGCGCGCCTGGAGGTCTTCGGGCGCGCGGCGCTGCGCGCGATCACCGCGCTGGACAACGGGCCGACGCTCGGCGGCGGGCCGCAGGCCTACGTCGTCACCAAGCGCAAGCTCATCCCCGGCTGGGCGATCCGCCTGTTCAGCGGGGCGTTGCTGCTGCCGGTCTGGGCCGCGACCCTCGACGGCTACGCGCGGGCGCGCCGCCGGCGCGGCAACGCCGGGCGTTGGGTGGCGTGGGTCCTGGCCACGGGCCTGCCGTTCGCGGTGGCTGCGGGCTTCGCGGTGATCCTCGCGCTGCTCGGCCTCATCGAGACCGCGCCCGGGGCCGCGCTGCTGCCCAGCGCGGTGGACCTCGACGGCGCGGCCTACGCGGCGCTGGCGGTGCTCGGCATCGTGCTGGCGATGGGCTTCCTGGTCATCCGGCCGCTGGCCATCCGCGTCGCCGGCCCGCCTCCGGACGAACCTCCGGTCGGCGGTGGCCCCGCCGCCGGCGTGGCGATCGTGATGTCGCTGCTCACCGTCGCCATCTGGGTGTTCAACCCGTTCGCCGCGGTGCTCATCGGGCCCGCGGCGCACCTCTGGCTGTTCGCGGTGGCACCCGAGGTGCGGATCGGGCGCATCGTCTCGGTCCTGCTCGTGGCGCTCGGCTTCGTCCTGCCGCTGGTGGCCGCGGTCGCGGTCGCCGGGCAGCTCGGTGCGTCCGTGCCGCTCGCGCTCTGGCTGACCGTGGTGGGCATCGGCGGCGGCGCGGTGGGGCCCACGGCGTGGCTGGGGTCGAGCATCGCGGTGGGCTGCGGCCTTGCTGCGCTGCTGGTGGCCGTGCGCCGCGAGACCCACGAGGAGATCAAGCCCGACGAGGTCAGTTCGCGCGGGCCGCTGTCCTACGCCGGCCCGGGGTCACTTGGCGGTACGGACTCCGCGCTGCGAAGGTAGTCCCCGAACGATGGACAAGACGGTCGCCGATACTCCCGTGCGGCGGACGAACCGCGGGGCGCCGCTGCGCCCCGAGACGCCGCGCGCCAAGCGCTTCCGCTGGCTGCGGGCGCTGTCGGTCGTGCTCATCTCGGCCGGGGCGCTGATGCTCGTCGACGCGGTGCTCACCGTCGTCTGGCAGGAGCCGATCACCGCCTACCTCACCAAGAAGACGCAGAACCGCCTCAAGGGGGACGTGGCCAAGCTCGAGGCCACGCCGCCGACGCGCGCCGAGCGGGCGGCGCTGTCGGTGCTGGCGTCGGACCGGCGGCGCATCGCGTTCCTGGCCCGCCAGCAGCAGAAGAAGGCGAAGGCCGGGGAGGCCGTGGGCCGGATCCGGATCCCCAAGATCGGGGCGGCCTACGTCGTCGTCAAGGGCACGCAGCCCGCGGACCTGCGCAAGGGCCCGGGCCTGTACGACGACATGCCCTTCCCGGGACAGGGGCGGACGTCCGCGATCGCCGGCCACCGCACCACCTACCTCGCGCCCTTCCGGCACATCGACGAGCTGAAGACGGGCGACCGGGTGATCGTGACGATGCCCTACGCGACGTTCACCTACCGGGTCGAGGGACGGAGGATCGTCGTCCCCACCGACACGTCGGTGCTGAAGAACGTCGGGCGCGAGCGGCTGATCCTCTCCGCCTGCCATCCGCTGTTCAGCGCGTCCCACCGGATCGTGGTGTTCGCGCGCCTCGTCTCGGAGAGGCCCGGCGCCGTGCTGCGCCGGTTCGGCGACCTGGGTGGGGCCGGTGCCGGACATCTGGCCAACGGCCTCAAGGCGGGCCCGCCAAGTGGACGATAAGTCCCCCGACCGAACCCAGAAGCCGTCCGACAGCGTCGGGCGGACTTCATCGCCCACGGACGGCGCGTACATGATCTCCACCCCCACCCCCACCCCCACGCAGCGCGTTGCCGAACTGCGCGCCCAGATCGCTCGCGGCGCCTACGCCCCCGACCCCGGGGACGTGGCCACGGCACTGCTGGTCAGACTTCGTGCTGGTAGCCGGTCAGCGGACGGCGGGCATCGGTCCAACTGACGCCCGGCCCGCCCGCGCGGACGCGGCCGACGACCGTGAGGCCGAGCTCCTCGGCCAGAGCCGCTGACGGCAGGCAGACGCACAGCTCGTAGTCCTCGCCACCGGTGGCCGCCAGCTCGGCCGCGTCGACGTCCAGCTGCGCGGCCACCGCCGCGAGCCCCTGCGGCTGCGGTAGCCGCGCGAGCTCCAGCTCCAGCCGGACGCCGGAGCGCGTGGCGATGTGGCCGGCGTCGGTGGCGATGCCGTCGGAGATGTCGATCATCGCGGTGGCGCCCGCCTGCGCCGCCGCGCGGCCCAGCGCCAGGCGCGGCTCCGGGCGCAGGTAGCGCGCGATCAGCGCGGGGTCCCCCTCGGCCCGGCCGTCCAGCAGGGCCAGGCCCCCGGCGCTGCCGCCCAGCGTGCCGCTGACCGCGACGACGTCACCCGGCCGCGCGCCGTCGCGGCCGATCGCGTCGGCCTCGTCGTCGACCCAGCCGACGACGGTCACCGCGAGGAACAGGGTCGGTGCGCGGGTCAGGTCGCCGCCGCAGATCGTCGTGCCCGTCTGCGCGGCCAGCGCCTCCATGCCGCGGGCGATGCCCAGCGCGCCGTCGAACCCGGCGGGCGCGCCCATCACGATGTAGGCCTCGCCGGCGTCGGCGCCCATCGCGGCGAGGTCGCTCAGCGCGCCGGCCAGGGCGCGGTGGCCGATGTCCTCGCAGGTCACGCCGGGATGGTCGAGGCGGAAGTGGACCCCGTCGACCATGCCGTCGGTGGACGTCACCGCAAAGCCGCGGGCGCGGACCACCGCGCAGTCGTCACCGACCCAGCGCACCACCCGCGGCGAGCGCGGAGCCATGAGCTCCGCGAACGCCGCGATCAGCGTCTGCTCGGACACCGCGATGCACCAGCAACGCCGGAGGTTGTGAGCGTCAGCGCACGACCTCCGATGCCGGCGAGGCCGGCACTAGCGCTGGGGCGGCACGACGACGCCACCGCCGTCGTCCACGACCGCGCCCTGGTCGTTCCCGTTACCACCGCCGTTGCCGCCACCGCCGCCGTTGCCGTTGTTGGTATCGGGTGGGGACTCGTACTGGCCGGGCGGGAACTTCGTCCCGCCGTCGCCGGTCTTCGTGCCGTCGGCCGCCGCGTTCTTCTCGGCGTCCTTCTTGGTGGCGTCGTCCTGCTTGGTCTGGTTGGCCAGGCACTCGAGGTCGTCGGGCTCACATGAGTCCGAGGAGCTGGCGCCGCCGGAGGTCGTGAACTCACCGAAGAACGGCTCGCCACGGAACTTCTCCTTCGGCTGGGGCCAGTCCTTGCAGGTGCCCCGGTTGACGACGGAGGACATGAAGTCGTGCCAGATCTGCGCCGGGGCGTCACCGCCGAACATCGTGCCCCAGCCGGGCACGCTGGTCATCGGGATGTTGGCCTTCGGATAGCCGACCCACACCGTGGTGTTGAGGTTGGACGTCATGCCGTTGAACCACGCGTCCTTGAACGACGAGGTCGTGCCGGTCTTGCCGGCCGTCGGGCAGAAGCCGAGGTTGGCGCGCGTGCCGGTGCCGCGCTGGGCGTTGGCCTTCATCGCCTGGATGGCCTGGAAGGTCTGCCCGTCGGTGAACACCTTCTTGGACTGCGTCTTGCCCAGCGACTTGTCGACGTGGCCGTCGGGGAACTTCACCGACGTGATCGCGATTGGCTTCTTGCGGTAGCCGCCGTCGTTGACGGTCACGTAGGCGCGCGCCATCTCCAGCGGCGTGACGCCGTACTTCATGCCGCCGAGCGCCTCGGCGGGGTAGGACTGCAGCGTCGCCTCGGTGATGCCCATGTCGCGCGCGGTGCGCGTCACGTTCTCCGGGCCCATGTCGAGGTCGAGCTGCTGGAAGACGGTGTTGTCGGAGGAGACCACCGCGTCGAACAGCGACTTGGCGTGGCCGGAGGCGGCGCCGTCGGAGTTGGAGACGTCGATCTGGAAGCCGTGCCAGTTCAGCTTCAGGGTCTTGGACATGTAGTACGTCTTGTTGATGTCGACGTTGCGGCGCAGGGCCGTCATCAGCACGATGATCTTGAACGTCGAGCCGGGCTGGCGCTCGCCCTGGGCGGCGATGTTGAACTTCGACTCGCCGTAGGTCTGGGTCGTCGCCATCGCGCGGATCCAGCCGGTCTTCGGGTCGATCGACACGATCGCCGAGGCGGGCGACCCGGGTGCCGAGAGGTTCTTGTGCATCGCGTTGCGGGCGGCCTCCTGCTTGGCGATGTCCAGCGTGGTCCGCACGCGCAGCCCGCCCTGGCGGACCTTCTCGAGGCCGTACTTGCGCACGAGCTCCTTGTAGACGTAGTCGACGAAGTAGGCCTCGCGCTTGTTGCGGTAGTACTTGGTGTGCTTGACGCCGAGCGGCGCGGCGGAGGCCTCGGCCTCCTGCGCGGCGGTGATGTAGCCGGAGTCGAGCATCCCCTTGAGGACCTCGTTGCGCCGCTTGGTCGCCGCCTCCTTGTTGGTGAAGGGGTTGTAGAGCGACGGCGCCTGCGGCAGGCCGGCCAGCAGCGCGGACTCCGCGAGCGTCAGGTCACGGGCGCGCTTGTTGAAGAAGACGCGCGCGGCGGCCTGGACCCCGTAGGCGGTCTGTCCGCCGACCGTGCCGTAGGGCACGTTGTTGAGGTACTTGGTGAGGATCCACTCCTTGCCCTCCTTGCCGGGATGGGCGTTCTCGAGCTCCTCGGCGAGCTTCGCCTCGCGGATCTTGCGCTTGTAGTCCTTCTTGCGGTTCTCGGTGTAGAGGTTCTTGATGAGCTGCATGGTCAGGGTCGAACCGCCCTGGACCGTGTCGTGGCTCTGGAAGTTCTTCAGCGCGGCGCGCACCACGCCCTCGAAGTCCACGCCGCCGTGCTCGTAGAAGCGCTTGTCCTCGATCGCGACGGTCGCCTGGCGCATCGTGCGCGGCATGAACCGCGAGCTGATCGGCTGGCGCAGGTTGTCGGCCTGGATGACCGCGAGCTGCGTCCCATCCTGGGCGTAGATGATCGAGTTGGACCCTTGGTCCTTGGGTCGCAGGTCGGACAGCGAGGGACCGGACTTGGCGATCGAGATCACGTAGCCGACGGCGCTGAGGCCGCCGATCGCAGCCCCGGCCACGAGCACGCCGAAGGCCAGGAAGATGATCCGCAGAGGTCCGCCCCGGCTGCGGCGACGGCGACGCTGTCGTTCGCGGCGGGACATGAGGTGAAAGGCAGATTCTACCGGAGGTTTCGCGCGATGGACCGCAGTCCCTGCTCGCGGAGGTCCGCCTCCCGACCGACGCGGATGGCCGGGGGGACCGGTTCGCCGATCAGCAGCAGCCGCGTTCCCTCGGCGGTCGTCTCGGCGATCCGCACCGTGATCTCGTCTCCAAGGTCCCCACGAATCGCGTCGACGGCGGCCACCGCGTCGCGCTCGGCGGGCAGCCAGATCGACACCTCGAAGGCGACCGTCGCGGTGACGATCGAGTCGTTGCGCAGGACGCCGGCTGCGAGCCGTTCGTTGGGGATGACGATTCGCGTGTCGGTCGGCGTGCGCAGCCACGTCGAGGCCAGGCGGATGTCCTCGACCGTCCCGACGTTGTCCTCGAACGTGACCAGGTCCCCGATGCGCAGGGGCTGGGTGATCGCCAGCTGGATGCCGGCGATCGCGTTGGCCAGCACCTGGCGGG
>CAYUDT010000149.1:0-11180 GCA_964443695.1 uncultured Conexibacter sp.
GGTTCTCGATCTGGCGGATCCGCTCGCGCGTCACGTTGAACGTGCGGCCGACCTCGTCGAGCGTGCGGGGGTGCTCGCCGCCGAGGCCGTAGCGGAGCTCGAGGACGCGGCGCTCGCGGTAGGAGAGGTTCTCCAACGCCTCACGCAGCGCCTCCTTGGTCAGGATCTCCGCCGCGCGCTCGTACGGGGACTCCGCACGCTCGTCGGCGATGAACTGGCCGAACTCCGACTCCTCCTCGTCGCCGACCGGCTTCTCGAGGGAGACCGGGGCCTGCGCGGAGCGCTTGATCGACTCGACCTCCTCGGGGTCGATGCCGGTGACCTCGGCGATCTCGTCCGCCGTGGGCTCACGGCCGAGCTCGGTGACGAGCTTGCGCTCGGCCCGGCCGATCTTGTTGAGCTTCTCGACGACGTGGACCGGGATCCGGATGGTGCGGGCCTTGTCGGCCAGCGCGCGGGCGATCGCCTGGCGGATCCACCACGTCGCGTACGTCGAGAACTTGAAGCCCTTGCGGTAGTCGAACTTCTCGGCCGCGCGGACGAGCCCGAGCGTGCCCTCCTGGATCAGGTCCAGGAACGGCAGGCCCTGGTTGCGGTAGTTCTTCGCGATCGAGACGACCAGGCGGAGGTTGGACTCCACCATCTTCTGCTTGGCGTCCAGGTCGCCCTTCTCGATGCGCTTGGCGAGGTCGACCTCTTCCTGCGCGGTGAGCAGGCGGACCTTGCCGATGTCCTTCAAGAAAAGCTGGAGCGAGTCGGTCGTCATGTCCGGCCGCAGGTCAAGCGTCGTCTTCTTCTGGCGGCGGCCGCGCTTGTCGGGCGCGCGCTCAACCTCCTTGGACGCTGCGGTAGCCGGGTCGATGTCCTCGACCAACTCGATCTCGGACTGCTCGAGGAAGCGGTGGAGCTCCTCCACGTCAGCCTCGTCGAGATCGAGCTCCGAGACCGCCGTGGCGATCTCGGCAAACGTGAGCACGCCGAGCTGCGTGCCGCGGTTCACCAGGCCCTTGACCTCTTCGAGTTCCTGCAATTCAACTACTGACATCTGTGTCCGTTCTCGGGTTTCCGGCCGCGGGGTGTGTCGGCCGGCATGTGTTGCTCTCTATGAGGGCCCATTCAAGCCTCACTGGGCAGTCATCTCGCCCAACGTATTGACTCGAACGTAGGTTCCGAGGGTAGTCGCTTCACTTTGTGCAGTCAACGCGACCGGCCCGGCGGAGTGCCCCCGTTACACCTGTACTACGCGCGCGAGGCGCCTTCGTTTCAGGTTCTTGGGGTCGAATTCGAGATCGGCAACGGTCCGCCTGCGCTTGAGCCATGATTTGGCCATGAACGACGACGCCCAATCCGGCGACGACGTCCTCTCGGGCCTCCCCAGGACCCGCCCCACCCACACTTCCGCCAAGAGGGCGGCAGCGCGGGCCAAGGCGGCCAAGGGCACGACTCGCGCGGCGGCGGCCCCATCCAGACCTCGTGTGGACCCAGAACCCGCTGCGGAGGCGGATGTTGCGGCGCCCGCGGCAGCTGCAGACCCGGAGCCCGAGGCGGTCGCGGCGGCCGCAGCGGACGCGCCCAAGCGGGAAGAGGGTGACCGGGCGCCCACCGGGGCCGAGCTCGTCGCCACGGCCGTGCAGGCGGCCGGCGAGGTCCTCGATCTTGGCGGCAAGGCGCTCAAGGGCATCCTCGGTCGGTTGCCGCGGCTCTGACACCCCGTCAGCCGCGCGGTCCGTCGGCGGCCGCGAACAGATGTTTGTCCCCGGGGTTCCATAACCGCGTCCAGACGTATAAGGTCCCCGTTTGAATCGCCGAGTCTCCGTGTGCCCTCGCAGCACGGAGAGCGGGGGACCCACTGCCGAACCACCAGGTTCGGCCGGGGCGAATCGCCTCACTTGAGGTGTAGGGCCGCTCGTTGGCCCGAGTCCGTCAGCTCACCCCGTAGGCCGTTGACGAGAATTCAATGCACCTGCGCTCTCTCCCCTTCGCCAAGGTGGCTGCCCTGCTTGCGGCATGCCTGGCCTGCGCCGCTCCGGCGGCCGCCGACGACGCCCCTGCCGGCGGCGGCTTCGGCTACGGCACCACCCCTGACCAGCTCGTCGTGCGCAGCGCGGCGATGCTCAACCGCACGCTGAACATCAGCGGCACGCTCGAGGCGGCCCGCGCCGGCGACGGCGTCGTCGTCCAGCGCCTGCTGAAGGACAGCACCTGGTCGACCGTCGCCAGCGCGACGGCCGACGAGGACGGCGCCTTCAGGACGACCTGGCGCACCGACCACATCGGCCGCCACCGCCTACGCGCGGTGCTGGCGTCGGCTGCCTCCGCCCAGGCCACCGCGGCCGCGGCGCAGGCGACGGGCAACGTCACCGTCTACAAGCGGGCTGTCGCCACCTGGTACGGCCCCTCGAAGACGACCTCCTCGCAGACTGCGTGCGGCGTGAAGCTGACCAAGAGGACGCTCGGTGTCGCGCACAAGTCGCTGCCCTGCGGGACGATGGTCGACTTCTATTACAAGGGCCGGACCATCCAGGTCCCGGTGATCGACCGCGGTCCCTACCGCGAGGGCGCGTCGTGGGACCTGACCAAGGCCGCCGCCGACGTGCTCGGCTTCACGGACGAGGGCGTCGTCACGCTCGGCGCCGTGCGCGTGCGTCCCGCCGCGTCCTAGACCGACGACGACTACGCGACGGGCAGCCCCGCCGCGCGGGCGCTGAACAGCGCCTCGTCGGCATGGCTGACCAGCGCCTCGGCGTCGACGCCGTCCAGCGGGCAGACCGCGACGCCGAACGCCGCGCCCACCCGGGTCTGCGCCTCGACGGCGTCGGCCAGGTCGTGGGCGATGTCGCGCGCCGCGCGGTCATCGGCCTCGGGGATCACGACCCACCAGCGCCCCGGCTCGTCCACGACGACGCGCGCATGCGTGGGCAGCCGGGCCTCCAGCGCGTCCGTCGCCGCGTCGAGTTGCGCGGGGTCGGCCTGCAGCCAGCGCTCACGGTCGGTGACCTCGCCGGCGAGCAGCGCGAAGGGCGTGTCGTCCCGGGCGTGGCGCTCCAGCGCGCGCGAGATCGCGGCGGCCCAGCTGTCGCGCGTGTCCTGGATGGCGATGTCCGGGACCGGAGCCGACGCTGCTGGGGCCGCGTCCAGCGCGACGAGCGACGCCGTCACGACCTGCTGGATGACGTGGGCCAGGCGGTCGGTCGCGTCGGCGAGATGGTCGGCGTCGGGCTGCGGGCCAAGGCCGTGCCGCAGGGCCCGCGTGACAACCGTGCGCAGCGCCTCCAGCGCCGCGACGGTGCCTGCGGCGTCCACCGCGCCCGCAAGCGCGCCGGCCCGCGCGGCCAGGACCGCGACGTCCGCCTCCGGCGCCGGCACGCCCGGCACCGCGGGCGCCCGGATCGCCTGCAGCGCGTCGTCGTCGGCCACCGCGGCCAGCACCAGCGCGCAGAGCGCCGGAGCCTCGCGGGCCAGGTCGGCCACCGGCACCCGCGATGCGGCTGCCAGCGGCGCCGCCGCGATCAGCTCGACCAGCCACGCCTTGGCGAGCTGCGTCGGGTCAACCACCGGAAGTCCCGCCACGGGCCGCGCACCACTCACTGTGCGAAGCATCGCATCCGCGGTGGTCACCACCTCGAGCGACCGGGCACCTCTCGGTCGGCTTCAGCGCGGATGGGCGCGATTGGCCGGGCTTTCGATCCCCAAGGTGCCTGGCACCTCTAGGTTGGGGACGTGCTGAGTGTGGATGAGGCGCGGCAGGTCGTCGTCGAGGCGGTGCAGCCGCTGGGGACGGAGGAGCTGCCGCTGGCGCCAGAGCTGGTCGGGCGGGTGCTGGCGGAGCCGGTGCGGTCGGCGACGGCGGTGCCGCCGTTCGACAACAGCGCGATGGACGGGTTCGCGATCGTGGCCGGAGCGGCCGGGCGGACCCTGACGATCAGCGACGAGTCGCGGGCGGGGACGCCGGCCGGCAGCGGGGTGACCGACACGACCGCGATCCGGATCAGCACCGGCGCGGCGCTGCCCGCGGGCGCGACCGCGGTCGTGATGGTCGAGCGGACGACCGAGCACGCAGACGGGACGGTGACCGTCGAGGCCGCGACCACCGAGGGCCAGAACGTCCGGCGGGCCGGCGAGGACGTCGCGGCGGATCAGGAGGTGCTGACCGCCGGCACGGTGCTCGGCGCCACAGAGCTCGGCGTCGCCGCCAACGCCGGAGCCGACCGTCTGGTCGTCGTGCGCCGGCCGCGGGTCGCCGTCCTCACCACCGGCGACGAGCTCGTCCCCCACGGCCGGCCGCTGCAGCCCGGGCAGATCCACGACTCCAACGGCATCACGCTCGCCGCGCTGGCCCAGCAGGCCGGGGCGCAGGTCGTCTCCGTCACCCACGCCCCCGACGACCGGCCGGCCACCGAGGCGCTGATCGGCGAGGCGCTCGCCGCGGCCGACCTCGTCCTCATCACCGGCGGCGTCTCCGTCGGCCCGCACGACCACGTCAAGCCGGCCCTCGCCGCCAACGGCGTCCACGAGGCGTTCTGGCGTGTCGCGCTGCGTCCCGGCAAGCCGACCTGGTGCGGTACGAAGGACGGCACGCTCGTCCTCGGCCTGCCCGGCAACCCCGTCTCGACCGTGGTCACCTTCCTGCTCTTCGCCCGCCCGGCGCTGGCCAGGCTGCAGCACCTGGATCCGGCCCAGCCGACCGTCCGGGCGACGCTGACCACCGACGTCACCCCCACGGAGGGCCGCGAGGAGCTGATCCGCGTGCGCCTGCAGGACGGCACCGCGACGCCGACGGGCCCTCAGGGCTCGCACGTCCTCACGAGCCTGCTCACCGCCACCGGGCTGGCCCGGATCCCGGCCGGCGACACGCCGATCGCGGCGGGTTCCCCTGTGGACGTGCTGGTGATCTGAAAGGGTCCGCAGCAGTGCCAGAGTCCACCCCGCTCTACACCGCCGCCGTGCACGGAGACGCCGACGCCGTCGCGGACCTGCTCGCGGCCGGTGCCGACCCCGACGAGGAGAGCCATGACCTCGGTGACGGGACGCCGTTGTGCGCCGCCGCCTGCTGGGGTCACGACGACGTGATCCGTGAGCTGCTCGCCGCCGGCGCGGACGCCGACCTCGCCGAGCACGACCTCGACCCGGGCGAGGAGGAGCCCCGGCCCGGCCTGACGCCGCTGCTGTGGACGACCGGCAAGGGGCACGTCACCAGCACGCTCCTGCTGCTCGAGGCCGGCGCCGACCCCAACCTCGCCTCCGACGGATGGACGCCGCTGCACCGCGCGATCACCCGCGGCTCGCTGGCGACCGTGCAGTTGCTGCTGCAGTTCGGGGCCGACCCCGACGCGCGCGACAGCGACGGCCGTGACGCGCTGGCGGCCGCGCGCAGCTGGGACGGCATCGACGTCGCCGAGGAGCTCCAGCACCAGCTCGAGCACCTGGCCTCGGCGGGCGACACGATCGCCGTGCACCGGGAGACGAGCCCGGACGGCACGGAGGTCGTCAGCGTCGAGCTCCTGCGCGGCGACGACGTGCTGAGCGAGATCAGCGGTGAGACCGGCCACGCGGCGATAGCGGCCCTCCTGGCCGCCGAGCGGGGCGAAGGCTGAGGGCCGGCCGCGCCCGAAGCGCGACGCAGCGGCTCAGAGCGTCGAGGCTTCGACGTAGTTGATCGTGCGGTTGGTCAGCGCGGTCAGCATCGGCGACGGCGCGTCGTAGGCCAGCGGGCGCTCGGCGAGCATCTTGGTCAGGCGGTCGCCCAGCGCCTCGTCCACGCGGCCCGCCAACTGGGCGGCGACCTGCGCGGCCCGGCGCGTCGCGCGCGGGTCGATGGTCCAGATCGACTCGAAGCGCCGGGACATGTCGTCCTCGTCGCCGCCGGACTCGCCCGGGATCTCCCAGGCCAGCAGGCAGGCGGCGTAGCCGGGGGCGTCGACGATCACGGCCCACTCGTTGCCCAGCTTGTCCGCCGAGCCGATCGGCAGCTCGGCCGGGCCGCCCCGTGGACGTGCCTCCGTCGGGAAGTCCGCGAAGACCGCCGACGCGTCGGCGAACGCCGCGAGCTTGCGCCAGCGGAACTCGACGGTCCGGAAGAACTTCTCCTTCTGGAAGGCGCCGAACAGCAGCGGGGACGCGGCCTGGGCCAGCGCCTCGTGCTCGATGGCACGGGAGAGCGCGACGAGCGTGGACTTGCGCAGCACCTGCGGGCGAGCGCCATGGTCGGTCGACGCGACGGCCGCGTAGATCGACGGGTGGTCGTCGCGTCCGCCGGTCTCCACCGCGCGCTCGATCGCCGCGGGCACGGACAGGCCACGGTGGCGGTAGGCGACGACGCGTCGGAGCGTCTCGACGTCCTCGGGCGTGTACTTGCGGTAGCCGGATTCGGTGCGTTGCGGCTCGGGAAAGCCGTAGCGCTGCTCCCACTGCCGGATCGTGCCGGCTTGAAGCCCGGTCTGGTCGGCCACCTCTTTGATGCTGAGCGTCTCCATCAGGCTCGTCATGGGTACGGCACTCATTTCGCCATAGCTCACCGAAAGGCCTTCCCGGCGCGGGGCCGCTCTTCTGCTGACGCGACGACGCCGATCCGGCGGCCGATCCGCGATGATGGGGCCCGATGGGTGTCCTCATCGCGATCGTCGCCGCCGTCGTCGCCGCCATCGCCGGGTTCTTCGCGGGCGTCAAACGGCTGTTGCAGGGCTCGCGCACCGTTGGCGGCGCGGTCATCCACACCCCGACCGACGACACCCGCATCGACGGGAACGGTGCCGTCCGCTCCGTGCAGTCCGCCGACATCGTGATGCCCCGCGACACCCTGGAGGAGCTGTGGGACCCGGCCAACCTCGAGCGGTTGGCCCGGACCTACTGGTCGTTCCTGAGCACCTGCACGCTGGGCATCATCCGCGTCCACTACACCGAGCGCGAGCGCTTCGTGAAGGCGTTCGGCTTCATCCCGCTACTGACGTTCGACGCGCCCGAGTACGAGATGGACACCGACCGCGGCATCGTCCGCTGGCGCATCGTCAAGGGCCTGCTCGTCGCCAGCAGGGGCCGCGGCGGGGACGGCGCGCTGGAGATCGACGTCCGTCGCCTGCCCACCAACGAACCGGGCAAGTCGCGCATCAACGTCGAGGTCTCGGTCCTGAACTTCTACCCCAACGTCGCGCGCTGGCTGAGCCGGTTCGTCTACACGAACACCCAGTCGCGCATCCACGTGATCGTCACCTACGGCTTCCTGCGCCGCCTGGTGACGCGGGACCTCGACCAGTCGGTCACCGGCCGCTTCGAGGCCCCGAACATCGACGAGGTCCCCAGCCCCTCGTCGACGCCCAGGCCCAGCGAGCGCTAGGGACGCGCCGTCTCGCTGGGCACGATGGCCTGGCGGACGGCAACGCGACCGCCGATGACGGTGCCCGGGGCCGCGTCGAGGTAGGCGACGCGTTTGGCCAGGACGTCCTGCTCGGCCAGCAGCAGCGCGGTGCCGGGGTCGAAGACCAGGCGACGGTGCATGTCGGCCGAGTCGATCTCCACCCCCACGCCCTCGCGTCCGAGCTGGTCCCTTACCGGGCCGACGAGCCGGATGCCCCTGACGTACGCCGCGGCACGGTAGAGGCCGGCGCGGACCGCGGGCGGGATCGGCTGGGAGCGCAGAAGGTCGCCGATGATCGTGAAGACCTCCTCGTCGGGTGACGGCCCGGCGTCGCCGGCCGCCTCGAGCAGGTAGGCGTACAGCTTCCGGCCGTCGGTCGGCAAGTGCTGCAGCTGCTCGTAGCTGAGCAGCTTGCTGCCGACGTAGAAGCCGTCGGTGCGGTCCATCGGCTGCGCGAAGCTGCGCCCCGGCTCCTTCGGGCTCCCGGCCTTCTCGTAGTTGGCCCGGTCGCGCGGGCCGAAGAACTCGGGCCCGCCGACCGACGCCGAGCGGAACCGGCCGTTGCCTGTGGCGTCCGTCCACGTCTCGCGCTCGGACGGCTCGATGTAGGAGTAGGAATCCTTGACGTCGTCGCCGACGGCGCTCGTGGTCATGTAGCGCTCTTGGTCCTTCACGTACCAGTACTCGCCAGGCTTCAGCAGGCGGTCATCGCGGTCGGCGGCCACGTCGGCGACCTGGTCCAGGGCCTCGGCGGCCGTCGCGGACGCGGGGGCCAACCGGGTGTCGTCCCCGCCGAGCGCGGCGATGATGAAGACACCGACCGCCGCGGCCACGGCCAGGCCGGCGAGCAGCAGGGGCCGGCGGTCGGGCCGCCGCGGGCCGGGGCTGCCCCCGTCGATCCGCCGTTGCAGGCGGTCGGCGGCGGCAACGCGGGCCGCGGCGGACGGATCCTCCTCCACGCGCAGGTCGCGGAGGATCTCAACAAGCTCGTCGCTGTTCATGACTGGTCCTCCAGGGCGGCGCGCAGGATGCCCCGTGCGCGATGGATGCGGGAGCGGACGGTGCCCACCGGGACGGCGAGCACCCGGGCGGTCTCCTCGTAGGTGAGGTCGGCCCAGGCGACGAGCAGCAGCGCGTCACGGTCGGCAGCCTTCAGGCCCCGCAGGGCGTCCGCGACGGCGGGCGCGAGCGCGGCTGCGTCGAGCCGATCGGCGGTGGCGTCCTCCCCGAGGGATGCCGCCGCCCCCCGGGTCCAGCCGGGCGTAGGCCGCCAGGCGCCGCCTTTCGGCCCGTCGCGCGCGGTGGACGAGGTTCGTCGCGATCGCGTACAGCCAGGGCCGGGCGTCCTCGTAGGACGTGTCGTACTTCCGCCGCGCGTCGAAGGCGCGCTCGAACACCTCGGCGGCCAGCTCGTCGGCAAGGGCGGCGCCGACGCGGGACGCGAGGTAGCGGTGGATCGCCACGAAGTGGCGGTCGAAGACGGCCGTGAAGGCCTGCGGATCGTCCCGCGCCGCGGCGATCGCCGCGGCGTCGGTCAGACGCATCGTCCGCGGCGCTGCCGCATGGGCGTACATGCTCCTTTTAGCCCGCACACCCCGATGCAGTTCACGGTCGTCATCGGGATGCACGAATCGCTAGGCGAGTACCCCCGTCCGCATGCGAGCCGCTAGGCGAGCACCCCCGTCCGCATGCGAGCCGCTAGGCGAGCATGCGGCTCAGCCGTAGCGGCCGCCGTTGTAGGCGCGGAGCTTCTCGCGGTTGTGGCGCGCGCCGATGCGCCGGACGGTGCCGGAGCGGGAGCGCATGACCAGCGACTCCGTGGTGGCCGCGCGCGAGCCGACGTAGCGCACGCCCTGCAGCACGTCGCCGTCGGTGACCCCGGTGGCGGAGAAGAACGTGTCGTCCCCCTTGACCAGGTCGTCCTGGGTCAGCTGCTTGTCGAGGTCGTAGCCCGCCGCGATCGCGGCCTGGCGCTCCTCGTCGTTGCGCGGGTACATCTTGCCCACCAGGCCGCCCCCGAACGCCTTGAGGGCCGCGGCGGAGATGACACCCTCCGGCGTGCCGCCAACGCCCCAGAGGAGGTCGACCGGCGTCTCGGGCGACGCGGCCAGCAGCGCACCGGAGACGTCGCCGTCGGTGATCAGCCGGACGCGGGCGCCGGCCTCGCGGATCTCCTTGATGCCGTCCTGGTGGCGGTCGCGGTCGAGAACGACGACCATGACGTCGCGGATGTCGACCTTCTTGCGCTCGGCGATGAGGCCGAGCGTCTGGGCCAGCGGCCGGTCGAGGTCCAGCAGGTCGGCGATCTCGTCACCGCCGGCCATCTTGGACATGTACACGCACGGGCCGGGGTCGAACATCGTCCCGCGCGGGGACATCGCGATCACCGACAGCGCGGACGGCATGCCCTTCGCGGTGAGCGTCGTGCCCTCCAGCGGGTCGACGGCGATGTCGAACTCCTCGCCGCTGCCGTCACCGACGACCTCGCCGTTGTGGAGCATCGGAGCCTCGTCCTTCTCGCCCTCGCCGATGACGACCGTGCCGCGCATCTGCACGCTCTCCAACACGATGTGCATGGCATCGACCGCCGCCTGGTCGGCGGCGATCTTGTCACCCATGCCGATCAACCGGGCGGCCGCCAGGGCGGCGGCCTCGGTCGTGCGGACGAGCTCGAGGGCCAGGTTCCGGTCCGGGCGGGCCAGGTTCTGGTCGGACAATTCAGGGACCTCCGTGGTCTTTGTTTCTTAGATGGTGCCGGGCGGCTTGCGCTTGATCTCGCTCTCCTGCTGGCGCATGACCGAGCCGACCAGCATGAGAACTGCACCGGCGAAGGCGACGTACCAGCCCCACTCCAGCTCGATCTGCGAGCTCGGATCACCCGGGCGGTCGACGATGCCGTTGTAGAAGAGCAGGCCGATCGCGGCGATCGCGACGACGCTGGTCAACTGACCGCGCGGCCACGAGAGCGCGTGGTCGCGGATGATGATCCAGGCGAGGATCAGCGGCGCGATCGCGGCGAGCAGCAACAGCCAGCGCATGAGCGTGTGCGTGTCCCAGCCGGAGTAGGTGCCGCGGCCCTTGACCCCGGCGATCTCCGCGAGCGGGCTGACGCTCTCGTACCACTTGATGAACAGGCCGATCGCCAGGATCAGCCCGCCGATGACGGCGACGACCTCGCCGCGGCGCAACTTGGAGACGTCCACGCAGCCGACCCTAACGCGAAGCGACCGGCACCGTGACTGACGTGAAGACCTGGGCCTTCTGCTCGGCCGGCTTCTGACCCAGCAGCGCGCCGAGCCCGGTGGGCTGCACGGCGGGCGGGGCCGGTGGCGACCACTGGAAGCGGTAGGTGCCCGCGCTGGGCGGCGTCACGTCCATGCTGAACTGGCGGGTGGTCGGGTCGATCGCCAGCGCGCCGCCGACCGCTTGGAAGTCGGTCGAGCCGGACGGCGCGAACTGCACCTGCACGTTGGTCGACTTCGCGCCGTCGAACGGGCGCACGAAGCCCCAGAGCGAGACCTTGCCGGGCGCGGTCGGCGTCGCGACGAGCGGCAGGCGGTAGGCGTCGTAGGCCGGCTTGGGCTTGCCCTCGGTGTCCTCCAGGCCGGTCTGGTAGGTGCCCCACCTGCGCTCCAGCGTCGCGCCGGGCTCGTCGCGCGGCGGGTCGTCGCGCAGCAGGAACTGCGTCAGCCCGACCGTGCGCGCGTCGGCGCGCGTGATCTTCTCCGCCTGTGCCAGCCAGCGGGCCTGGTTGTCGGGCGTGACGCCGCGCACCGGGTCCGGCGGGTTGGTCTGCCAGCCGAACTCCGTCCACCAGAACGGCAGGCCG
>CAYUDT010000150.1:0-11160 GCA_964443695.1 uncultured Conexibacter sp.
TGCTGTTGAGTTTTCAAAGACCGTCGCGCCCGACTCGGGAAGGTGATTCCTTCTGAGAGACGCGGCCCCGAGCCAAGGCTCAGAACCAGGGTCGAGCATGTTAGCACTCTCTGGCTTGAGGCGTCTAGCGCCTCGAGCGGAGTGCCGCTCGACCCGACGAGCGGAAATATATACACACGTTTCGCCATCGTGCGTTGCGACCCCCAAAATTTTTTTGCGGGCCAGTGTTCATCGGGGGTTTTGCCCTATGACGCCACGTGGACGCTCACGACGCGCTCCCGCGGACGGTCGTCGAAGTCCAGCAGGACGACGTGCTGCCAGGTCCCCAGGAGCAACCTCCCGGCGGCCACGGGGATCGACTCGGAGGGCCCGATCACCGCCGCACGCAGGTGCGCGTACGCGTTGGTGTCCCCGTTGAGCTCGTTGTGCGCGTAGGACCCGGCCACCGGGATGAGCCGGTCGAGGAGCGTCTGGAGGTCCTCCACCCCACCGGGTTCGTACTCCATCGTCGTCACCGCGACGGTCGCGCCGATCGCGAAGACCGTGGCGACCGCGACATCCACGCCGGCCCGGCCGACGACCGACGCCACGCCCTCGGTGAGGTCCACGACCGCGCCGTGCCCCGGGGTGCTCATGCGCAGCATCCCCGAGTGGATGGCCATGGGTCTCAGGCCACCTGCAACCGGGCGAACGCGCGCTTGCCCACCTGCAGCACCGCGCCGGCGCAGCGCTCCAGCGGCACGTCGAGATCCGTGCAGACCTCGCCGCCGAGCTTCACGCCACCGGAGGTGATCAGCCTGCGGGCCTCCGACCGCGAGCGGCCGAACGCATCTGCGATGACCGCGGGAAGGTGGACCGGATCTCCGGCGATCTGATGCAGGGGGATGTCGTCGGGCACCTCGTGCTTGACGAAGACCGCGTCGAACTGCGCCTCGGCCTCGGCCGCCGCCTCCGCGGAGTGGAAGCGGGCGACGATGCCGCGCGCGAGCGCGCGCTTGCGATCGCGCGGGCCGACGTCGCCGCCGGGGTCCTCCACGGCCAACAGGGCGAACCACTGGTCCATCACCTCGTCGGGGATGGACAGCGTCTTGCCGTACATGTCCCCGGGCGGCTCGGTCACGCCGATGTGGTTGCCCAGCGACTTGGACATCTTCTCGACGCCGTCGGTCCCGGGCAGGATCGGCATGGTCAGGACGCACTGCTCCGGCTGCCCGTAGGCGCGCTGGACGTCGCGCCCGAGCATGAGGTTGAAGGTCTGGTCGGTGCCACCGAGCTCCACGTCGGAGGAGATGGCGACGCTGTCGTAGCCCTGCATCAACGGGTAGAGCAGCTCGAGGACCGAGATCGGCGTGCGCTCGCGGAACCGCTTGGCGAAGTCGTTGCGCTCCAGCAACTGGGCGACGGTGGCCGTCCGGGCCAGGGCGAACAGGTCCTCGGCCCGCATGTCCAGCCACTCACCGTTGCGGCGGACCTCCAGCAGCTCCGGGTCGTCGCGCAGGACCTTGAACGCCTGCTCCTGGTAGGTGACCGCGTTGGCGTCGATCTCGGACCCGGACAGCACCGGGCGGGTGGACGACCGCCCGGACGGGTCTCCCACGCGCGCGGTGTAGTCGCCGACGATGAGCACGACCTTGTGTCCGAGGTCCTGGAACTCCCGGAGCTTCTGCAGGACGACGGTGTGGCCGAGGTGGATGTCGGGGGCCGTCGGATCGAGGCCGAGCTTGGCGCGAACCTGCCGGCCCTCGGCCGCAGCCTTCTCCAACCGCGCCTCCAGGCCGCCCGAGGGGACGGACTCGACGGCGTTGCGGGCCAGGAACGCGGCACTCTCGGCGGCGGATGACATCCGGGCCGATGGTAGTCTGAGCGTCCCCGGAACGGTCGGTTGCCGCCACCGTGGAGGACCCCCGGGAGTGATCCGCGCACTGCGCGGACGCGCAGCCACCGGCAGCGCACCATGCCCATGAGAAGGCGCAGACGCCCCGACATCTCCCTCGTCCCCGACGACGCCACCGCCGAATCGGCGCGCGTGCACAAGCCGCGCCTGAAGAAGCTCCGGTTCCTCGTCCTGCTGATCCCGCTGGGCCTGCTGGCCGCGGTGTCGACGGTCTTCGGGATGATGATGGCCGTGTCCAGCGACCTTCCGTCGCTGGAGACCGAGAGGCAGTACACCGGCCCGACGCCGCGCAACTCGATCCTCGAGGACAGCCAGGGCAAGTTCATCGGCCGCCTGGCGTCCAACCAGAACCGCATCTACGTCAAGTACGACAAGATCTCGTCGTACATGACCGCGGCGATCATCGCGGTCGAGGACGAGCGCTTCCAGACCAACAGCGGCGTCGACATCCGCGGCATCGCGCGAGCGTTCTTCCAGGACGTCGTCAAGCAGGGGCAGCGGCAGGGCGGCTCGACCATCACCCAGCAGTTCGTCAAGAACGCGCTGCGGGCCCAGGACAAGCGGACCGTCTTCCAGAAGCTGCGTGAGGCTGCGCTGGCCTACCACCTCACGCGCAAGTGGGGCAAGAAGAAGATCCTCCAGGAGTACCTGAACTCCATCTACTTCGGCAACGGCGCCTACGGCATCGAGGCGGCCGCGGAGACGTACTTCAAGAAGGACGTCAACCACCAGGGGTGCGGCAAGCAGTCGCGGCCGTGCGCGCAGGAGCTCGGCCCGGCCGAGTCGGCCCTGCTGGCCGGCATCGTCCAGAACCCCAGCGGCTACGACCCCGTCGCGCACCCGGTCGCCGCGCGCCGTCGCCGCAACGTCGTGCTGCGCAAGATGTACGAGCAGAAGTACATCGACGCCTCGACCTACCGCGACCAGCTCGAGGTGCCGCTGCCCGCCGGCCAGGACGTGCAGCCGCCGGCGCTGGACGTCAAGGTCCCCTACTTCGTCTCCTGGATCCGCCAGCAACTCGTCGACAAGTACGGCGCGACGAAGGCGTTCGAGGGCGGCCTGCGGGTGCGCACCACGATCGACCTCGACATGCAGACGGCGGCGGAGAACGCGGTCCGCAACTGGCTGCCGCCCGGCAACAACGGCCCGACCGCGGCGCTCGTCGCGATCGACAACGGCAACGGCGCGGTGCGCGCGATGGTGTCGGGCACGCGGGACTTCAAGGAGGCGCCGTTCAACCTCGCGACGCAGGGCCAGCGTCAGCCGGGCTCCTCCTTCAAGCCGTTCATCCTGGCCGAGGCGATGAAGTCCGGCTACGGTCCCGGCTCGGTGTGGCCGTCGCGCAAGCGCGAGTTCTGCGTGGTGCGCAAGAAGAACGGCAAGTGCGCGGAGTACTTCGTCGTCAACAACTTCGAGAACACCTACACCGGGTCGCGGACGCTGGCCAACGCGCTGACGTGGTCGGACAACTCGGTCTTCGCGACCGTCGGCATCAAGGTCGGGACCAAGAAGGTCGCCAAGCTCGCCGAGCGGATGGGCATCCGCACGCCCGTCTCGCACAACATGGCGATGACGCTCGGCGGCCTCAAGGAGGGTGTGACGCCGCTGGACATGGCGCATGCCTACGAGACGTTCGCCACGGGCGGCCTGCGCGTGAGCGGTTCGCTGGGCGCCCGCAACCAGGGCCCCGTCGGCATCCGCTACGTCGAGGACAACGGCAAGATCATCCGCAACAAGCCGCACTACAGCCGCATCCTCTCCAAGCCCCTGGCGGACGAGGCGGCGCAGGTCATGTCGACCGTCGTCAGCCAGGGCACGGGCAGGCGCGCCCAGGTCGGCGAGTTCGTCGCCGGCAAGACCGGCACGACCGAGAACTACGGCGACGCCTGGTTCGTCGGCTTCACCAAGCGGCTCACCGTCGCGGTGTGGGTCGGCTACCCGGACAGCCTGGTGCCGATGAAGACGAACTTCGAGGGCGGCCCCGTCGAGGGCGGCACGTTCCCCGCGCTGATCTGGCACGACTTCGTCGCCTCGGCCAACGAGATCCTCGACGCCTACCGCGAGAAGGCCGCCGCCGCGAACGGCACCGAGGGCGAGCAGGACGGCGAGGAGTCGCTGCCCGTCGACGACGGCTCGATCGACGACACGGGCACCACGCCCGTTCCGGCGGACACCGGCGGCGGTGACGCCGGCGACGTCCCGACCGAGGGGGGCACCGCGCAGGACGGTGACGGCGGCGCCACCGGTGGCGGTGGCAACGACACCGGCGCCGGCAACGCCGGTGGAGGTGGCGGGGGCAACACCCCGGCGCCCGACCCGGACCCCGCGCCGGCGACGCCCACCCCGGCCGCACCCACCAACCAGGGTGGCGGCGGCGGTGAGACCGGTGACGGTGGCTCCGGCGGAGCGACGCCGGACAGCGGCGGAGCCGCCCCGACCGGTCGGCGCTAGCGTCGCGCGTCGGACACTCGCGTGGAGGAGCCGGATGGATCGTGGCTGCGTGGCGTGCCGGCGGCGGCCGAGGCCCGGACTGGGAGGTCCTGGCCGGTCGGCACCGCCGGCGGCCAGGCGCCGCGAGGCGCCCGGTGCTGCCGACGCGCTGCTGACCCGGGGCGCTAGATCCGCTCGCGCAATCCGGGCGGCCAGGGCCGGCTGACGTAGCGGCTGGCCGCGCAGAACCTCCAGGGAAGCTCGGCGGCCTTGGTGATGCCGATGCGCGTGCCGACGAGGAGCTCACCCGGATCAGCGCGTCGCGCCTCGATGGCGATCGGCCCGTCGACGAGCGACGTGCCGTGCTCGGTCAGCTCGATGCCAAGGGCCTGTGAGAGCTTGCCGGGACCGTTGCAGAGATCGAGGTCGCGGGGGATCTGGCGCCGCTCGTGCATGAGGTCGACACCGGACAGCGGCTCCAGCGCCCGGATGAGCACCGCCGTGCCCTCACCCTCGGGTTCGCAGACCGCGTTGAACAGCGCGTGGATGCCGTAGGAGCGGTAGACGTAGGCAACGGCCGGCGGTCCCCAGAGGATCGAGGTCCGCTCGGTCACCCCGACATGGGCGTGACAGGCGGCGTCGGTGTGGTGGTAGGCCTCGGTCTCGACGATCACGCCGGCGGTCGCGCCGTGGCGCAGCACGCAGCCGACCAGGTCCTGCGCCACCGTCAGGACCGGGCGGTCGAAGAAGTCGCGCCCCAGTCGCTCGGTCACGCCAGCAGGGTGCGGGCCAGTTCCAGCTGCTCGCGCACGCGCGCCAGCGCGGTGCCGCCCTGCGACGCCTTGGACTCCAGCCACGAGCTCTGCTCGAGGATCTCGTAGACGTCGGAGTCGAGGTGCTCGGAGTGGGCCTTGAGCTCCTCGACGCTGAAGTCGCTGAGCTTGCGCCCGCTGTCGACCGCGTCCCGCACCAGCCCCGCGACGATGCCGTGGCACTGGCGGAACGGCACGCCGCGCTTGACGAGGTGGTCGGCGATGTCCGTGGCCGCGATGAGCTCGTCCGACGCCGCCGCCGCCAGGCGATCGGACCGGAAGACCGCGCCGTCGAGCATGCCCTTCGCCGCGACGAGCGACAACGACAACGTGTCGACCGCGTCGAAGAGGTGCTCCTTGTCCTCCTGCATGTCCTTGTTGTAGGTCAGCGGCAGCGCGTGCATCACGCCGTGGAGCGCGGCGAGGTGGCCGACGACCCGGGGCGCCTTGGCCCGCAGCAGCTCGGCGGCGTCGGGGTTCTTCTTCTGGGGCATGATCGACGAGCCCGAGGACCAGGCGTCGCTGAGGACCATGAAGCCGAACTCCTCCGAGGACCACAGCACGATCTCCGCCCCGAGGCGCGACAGGTGCGTCGAGCATGTGGCGCAGGCGTTGAGGAGGTCCAGGACGAAGTCGCGGTTGGAGACGGCGTCGATGGAGTTGGGTGCGACCTCGGCGAAGCCCAGGGCCTCGGCGACCATGCCGCGGTCGGTGTCGAAGTTGACCCCGGCCAGCGCCCCGGCGCCGAGCGGCAGACGCGCGGTCTGCTCCGCCGCGAAGCGCAGGCGCGCGCGGTCGCGCTCGAGCATCCAGACGTAGGCCAGCAGGTGATGGCCGAGGTAGACCGGCTGCGCGCGCTGCAGGTGCGTGTAGCCCGGCATCGGCCAGTCGATGTGCGCTTCCGCCACGGCGATGAGCGACGCCATCAGCGCCTCGACCTGCCCGATGAGCGTCTCCGCGGTCGCCCGGCAGAACAGCGACACGTCGGTGGCGACCTGGTCGTTGCGCGAGCGGGCCGTGTGGAGCTTGCCGCCGGACGGGCCGGTGATCTCCGTCAGCCGCCGCTCCACGGCCATGTGGATGTCCTCGTCGTCAGGCAGGAACGGGAAGACGCCGTCGGCGAGCTCGCGCTCCACCGCGTCGAGACCAGCCAGGATGGCGTCGCGGTCGTCCTCGCCGATGATGCCCTGCGCCGCGAGCATCGTCGCGTGCGCACGGGACTGGGCGATGTCGTGCGGCCACAGCCGCTGGTCGAAACCCAGCGACGTGTTCAGGGCCTGGAAGGCGGGATCCTGCGGCTCGGAGAAGCGGCTCATGCGACGCCGCACTCTAGACGCGACGCCCTAGAAGGGGATCTCCTCGTGGGGCGTCGTCTCCGCGCCGACCCCCGCGGGCACCGGCTCCGGCGGCGGCTCGATGGCCGACGGCGCCGCCTCCGCCGCGGCCTCGGCGAGGTCCGCGCGGCCGGCGTCGGCCGGCCGCGGCCCGATGAACTGGATGCTGTCGATCACGATCGAGACCGCCGAGCGCTTGACGTCGCCCTCTGCCGTCCACTGGTGCCAGTCCAGGCGGCCGTCGATCGCCACGGCCCGTCCCTTGCGCAGGTGCTCGCCGCAGACCTCCGCCTGCCGGCCGAATGCGGTGGCGCTGAAGTAGTTCGGCTTCTCCACCCACACGTCCCCGTCCTTGCGCCGGCCGTTGACGGCGACGCGCAGGCGACACCAGGCCGAGGTGCCGTTCTCGGCGGGATGGAATTCCGGATCAGCCGTGAGGTTGCCGGTGAGGAGGACGCGATTGAGGTTCATGCCGGCGACCGTACGACCGCGCTGACCGGCGACCGGCGCGTGCCGCAGACTTTTCGCGAAGCGGCCGCGAACTCAGCCAGAGCTGATGCTGTCGGTGATCTGCGAGACCTGCGTGGCCAGGCCGAAACCGAGCAGGTAGAGCGTCACGCCCCAGCCGGCCCAGGCCCCGGTGCCCGCCGAGTAGAAGCGGCGGTTGCGGTCGCGCAGGTCGTGGATGGCGATCGGGATCGCGCACATCAGGCCCAGCGCCATGAGCACCCACGGTGCCCAGCCGGTCACCAGGTAGGAGACCTCGAAGCGGAACGACGAGGCGATGACCTTCACGACCCGCCCGAAGAGGACGATCGGCAGGACCAGGGCGACGAAGAAGCCGATCAGGCCCACACGGCGCGCGCGGCGGCGCGAGAGCTCATCGCGTCCGAGCGGCCTGGTGCCCTGAGACATGCACGGGATTATGTCCCCGTGAGCACGGAGCGCAAGGCCTCCGCCACCCGCTCAACCTCGTCCTGGCGCAACCCCGGGAAGAACGGGACGGCCAGCGATCGCGCCGCGATGTCCTCGCAGACGGGAAACTCCCCCTCGCGGTGGCCGAACGTCTCGCGGTAGTAGGACATCAGGTGGATGGCCGGGAGGTAGGGCTTCGCGGAGACACCACGCGCACGGAGACCGCTGATGACCGTGTCGCGATCGTGGCCGCGGGGCACCTGCACGACGAAGACGAACCAGCCGCGGCGGTTGCCGTCGAGGTCCTCACACGGCAGGCCCAGCCCCAGCTCGGACACCAGCGGCGTCAGCGCCTGGCGGTACCACCCGGCGATCTGCGCCCGGGAGGCGAGCATCTCGTCGAGCCGTCCGACCTGCGCCAGCCCGATCGCCGCGAGCACGTCCGAGAGGCGGTAGTTGAAGCCCAGGCGATCGTGGTCGAGCCAGTCCATGTTGGGCGCACGGCCCTGGTTGCGCTCCGACTCGAGCTTGACCGCGGTCTCGGAGGAGCCGACGGTGATCATGCCGCCCTCCCCCGTCGTCATCTGCTTGTTGGGGTAGAAGCCGAAGACCGCGGCATGGCCGCGGGCGCCGACGGCGGTCCCGTCGGCGTGGAAGGCGCCGAGCGCCTCGCAGGCGTCCTCGACGATCGGAAGGCCGAGACCCTCGAAGCCGGGCGTGTCGGCCGGGTAGCCGAAGATGTGGACCGGAAGCAGGCACGACGTCCGGTCGGTCACGGCGGCCGCCGCGGCGTCGGGCGTGATGTTCCACGTCACGGGATCGATGTCGACGAACACGGGCCGCGCGCGCTCGTAGACGACGACGTTGGACGAGGCGACGAACGAGAACGGCGACGTGATGACCTCGTCGCCGTCCGTGACCCCGGCGGCCCGCAGCGACAGGTGCAGGCCGACGGTGCCGGACGACACGGCCACCGCATGGTCGACGCCCAGGTAGGAGGCGAACGCCCGCTCGAAGGCCGGCCCGGTGGGCCCGAGCGACAGCACGCCGGACCGCAGGACCTCGACGACCGCGTCGATCTCGGCATCCCCGATGACCGGCCGGGCCATCGGGATCACGGGCAGGTCAGACATCCGATCGCTCAGCGCCGGGGAGGCGAGCCGCCAGCCGAGCGCTCCCGTCCGAGCCCGAGCCGCCTGGCGAGGGTTTGGGCTGCTCGGCGTACTCCAGCGAGTCGACCAGCGCCTGCCAGGAGGCCGCGATGACGTTCTCGGCGACGCCGATCGTGCCCCACGTCCGGGTGCTGTCGGTCGTCTCCAGCAGCACGCGCGTGGTCGCGCCGGTGCCATGGTGCTCGTCGAGGATCCGCACCTTGTAGTTGGACAGCTCGATGTCGGCGAGATGCGGGTGCACGTCGGTCAGCGCCGAGCGCAGCGCCGCGTCCAGGGCGTTGACGGGGCCGTTGCCCTCCGCGGTGCGGACGTAGCGGTCGCCGTCGACCCAGATCTTGATCGTCGCCTCGGTCTCGACCTTGCCGTCGGCCCGCTGCTCGACGATGCAGCGCCAGGACTCCAGGCGGAACAACGGCTCGTAGTCGCCCGTCTCCTTGCGCAGCAGCAGCTCGAAGGAACCGTCGGCCGCCTCGAACTGGAACCCCTCGTGCTCGAGCTCCTTGACGCGGTCGATGACGCGCGCGGCAGCCTCTGCGGACATGGTCAGCCCGACGGCCTCGGCGCGCTCGGTCGCGGTGTGGCGCCCGGCGAGCTCGCTGACGACGAGCTTGCGCCCGTTGCCGACCAGCGACGGCTCCATGTGCTCGAAGGTCGAGGCGTCGGCGCGGATGCCGGCCACGTGCAGCCCGCCCTTGTGGGCGAACGCGTTGCGGCCGACGAACGGCGCCTGCGGGTCGGAGGAGCGGTTGAGCAGCTCGTCGACGAAGTGCGCGGTCTCCGTCAGGAGCGCCAGCTGCTGGGGCGAGACGACCTCCTGGCCCAGCGCGGTCTGCAGCGCCCCGATGAGGGTCACGAGGTTGGCGTTGCCGGTGCGCTCGCCGATGCCGTTCATCGTGCCCTGCACCTGCGTGGCGCCGGCGGCGACGGCGGCCAGCGAGTTGGCCACGCCGCAGCCGAGGTCGTCGTGGCAGTGGATGCCGACCTTCACGGGCGAACCGCCCAGCGCGGCGACCACGGCGGTGACCGCCTCGCTGATCTGCGAGGGCAACGAGGACCCGTTGGTGTCGCACAGCACGATCCGCTCGGCGCCGGCGTCGGCCGCGGCGCGCACGCAGGCCAGCGCGTACTCGCGGTCGTCGCGGAAGGCGTCGAAGAAGTGCTCGGCGTCGTAGAGGACCCGCTTGCCGACGGACGCCAGGAAGGCCACCGACGAGGAGATCATGTCGAGGTTCTCGGCGCGGTCGACGCGCACGACCTTCTCGAGGTGCAGCGACCAGGTCTTGCCCACGATCGTGCAGACCGGCGCGAAGCAGGTCGCCAGGGTCTGCAGGCCCTCGTCGTCCTCGGCGAGGACGCCCTTGCGGCGGGTCATCCCGAAGGCCGCGATCTGGGCGTGCTCGAACGTCTCGCGCTCGAGCATCGCGAAGACCTCGAGCTCCTTGGGGTTGGACGCCGGAAAGCCGGCCTCGATCAGGTCGACGCCGAGGCGGTCGAGGGCGTGCGCGACGCGCACCTTCTCCTCGGCGGTGAGGGCCATGCCCTCACCCTGCATCCCGTCGCGGAGGGTGGCGTCATACAGCTCGGTGGTCATCTCAGAAGGTTCCTGTCGTGAAGTGATCGGCGAAATCGGGCAGCGGCGCGCAAGACGGGGTTCCGTCTCAGCACCGCCCCGGAATTCGCCGACCGCAGCTCACGAGGAGAGGGTGCCTGAAGCGGCTCCGGGGCGTTCGTCCCGCCGGCGACCTGCCGTGCAGCGGAAGGCGGGCCCCTGGGTCATTGCACTTCAGCGGTCGCGTAATGGTGGGCCGGGACCGGGTCGAGCCAGTCGCGGTAGCGCGGGTCGCGCCCGTACAGGGCGTCGTCGAACGTCTTCTGGATCGCCCGCGTGATCTCGCCCGGCTCGCCGGCGCCGATCGGGTGGTCGTCGACCTCGCGGATCGGCGTGAGCTCGGCCGCGGTGCCGGTGCAGAACAGCTCGTCGGCCAGGTACAGCTCGGCGCGGGCCAGGTCGCGCTCGACGACCTCGAAGCCGAGGTCGCGCGCGATCGTGATGATCGACTTGCGGTTGATGCCGTCGAGGATGCCCGCGGTCTGCGGCGGGGTGTAGATCACGCCGTCGCGGACGACGAACAGGTTCTCGCCCGAGCCTTCGCAGACACGGCCGAGCTCGTCGAGGAGGATCGCCTCCTCATAACCGGCCTTGTGCGCCTCGATCTTCGCGAGGATCGAGTTGAGGTACTGCCCGCCGGCCTTGGCGTGCGGCATCAGCGACTGCGCGCTGATGCGGCGCCACGAGGACACCTTGCCGCGGACGCCGTTGCGCTTGCCCTCCTCGCCGAGGTAGGCGCCCCACTCCCACGTGGCGATCGAGACATCGACCGTCGCGTCGAGCGGGAACAGGCCCATCGTGCCGTAGCCGCGGTAGACCAGCGGCCGGATGTAACAGGCCCGGAACTTGTTGCGCCCGATGAGCTCGAGGGTGTCCTGGCGGATCTGCTCCGGCTCGAACGGGATCGGCATGTAGTACAGCGACGCGCTCTTGTAGAGCCGGTCGATGTGGTCCTGGTGGCGGAAGACCGCCGGCCCGATCTCGGTGTCGTAGC
>CAYUDT010000151.1:0-10850 GCA_964443695.1 uncultured Conexibacter sp.
CGCGCACGATCCTGCCCCCCGCGCTGAAGGCGTCCCCCCGCCGCTGACACACCACGGGGGGGGGGGGAATGGGGGACGCTCCGCGACACCCATTCCCACCACCCGTATCTCGCCGCGGTTCGCGGCGGAGCCGCCCGGCCACGGCGAATGTGTCCGTGGCTGACCTACAGAGTTCTCGGGCAACGGCCGATGACGGCGATAAGGCCTGTTCTGCCCTGCAACCCGTGTCCGAGAACGCCGAACTCACCGAAGCGCGCCGCCGCCTGGCCGAGACGGAGGGTCGCCTGCGCGCGATCCTCGATCACGTGCCCGCCGTGGTGTTCCTGCGCGACCTGGACGGCTGCTGGGTGACGGTCAACGAGCATCTGGCCGACGTGCTCGGCGTCCCGGCGGACGAGCTCATCGGGCAGCCGCTGGAAGCCTCTCACGCCGCGGAGGTCGCGGCCGCGTTCCGCGCCGAGGACCGCGAGGTGCTCAGGGCCGACGAGCCGCGGATGTTCGAGGTGACCGTCGACCACGCCGGACTCGGCGTGCAGCGCGAATGGCTGCTGCAGAAGTTCCCGGTGCGCGACAGCGACGGCAACGTCCTGGGCGTGGGCGGCGTCTCGGTCGACATCACCGAGCGCCGGACCGCCGAGCGGGAGCGCCAGGCCGCACAGGAGCTGTTCGCGGCGGCGTTCGACCACGCCCCTGTCGGCAAGGTCATCAGCCGGCTGCTGCCCGACCGCAGCACCGAGCTGATCAAGGTCAACCCGGCCTTCGCCGAGATGGTGGGGCTCACCGCGGAGCAGGTCTGCGGCGGCAAGGGCGCGCTGGTCTGCCATCCCGACGACATCCCCATACGGCTGCAGCTCATCGACGCGGCGATCGCCGGGAAGCCCGAGGTCGCCGAGTTGCGGTTGCTGCACCACGGTGGCGGCCACGTCTGGGCGCGTATCGCCTCGGTCGCCGTGCCCGCCTCCGACGGGCAGCTGCTGCTCGTCACGCAGGCCATCGACATCACCGACCGCCGCGAGCTGGAGCGCCAGCTGCGCGAGCTGGCCGATCGGGACGAGCTCACCGGGCTGCTCTCGCGCCGTCGCTTCATCCTCGACCTGGAGCGCGAGGCCGCCCGCGCCCGGCGCGTCGGCGCCACCGGGCAGCTGCTGCTGCTCGACCTCGACGGCTTCAAGGCCATCAACGACCGCCACGGCCACGCCGCGGGCGACCGCGTCCTGTGCGAGGTGGCCAACGTCCTGCGCGAGCAGCTGCGCGGCACCGACCTCGTCGGGCGACTCGGCGGCGACGAGTTCGCGGTGATCCTGCCCGACACCGACGAGGAGGGCGCGCGGGCGACGGTCGCGAAGCTCACCGTCGCGCTGGCCGCGCCCGACGGCGCCGACGTCAGCGCGAGCATCGGCCTCACGCCCCTCGGGGCCTCCACGGCGGCGACGCTGCTGGCCGAGGCCGACGCGGCGATGTACGCCGTCAAGCGCCGCCGGCAGCGGCTCACCGCGGGGGATGGAGTAGAACCCCGGGCATGAACCCGGGCAGCGTCGTCGTCATCACCGGTGCTTCCTCGGGGCTGGGCGTCGCCTTTGCCGAGGCGTTCGCGCAGGAGGGGTGCCGCCTCGTGCTGTGCGCGCGGCGGGTCGAGCAGCTGGAGGGCACGCGCGCTCGCGTGCAGCAGCTCGGCGCGGAGGTCATCGCGGTGCGTGCGGACGTCGCCGCGCCTGCGGACTGCCAGGCCGTTGCCGACGCGGCGATCGACCAGTTCGGCGCGGTCGACGTGCTCATCAACAACGCGGGCGTGGCCACCGCGGTCCCGGCGACCCGCGAGGACCCCGCCGACTTCGCGCGCGTCGTGGACATCAACCTCAACGGCAGCTTCCACATGGCGCAGGTCTGCGCGCGCGTCATGCAGCCGGGGTCGAGCATCCTCAACATCGCGAGCATCATCGGCCTGACGACCGCGGGCAAGCCACAGGCCGCGTACGCCGCGAGCAAGGCCGGGGTCATCGGCCTGACGCGCGACCTCGCGCTGCAGTGGACCGGCCGCAAGGGCATCCGCGTCAACGCGCTGGCGCCCGGCTACTTCCTCACCGAGATGACCGCCGCCACCGGCGAGGAGTACCTCGCGCAGATGGCGGCCCACACGCCGATGGGCCGCCTCGGCGAGGGCCACGAGCTGGCCGCCGCCGCGGTGTTCCTGTCCGGCCCGGGAGCGTCCTACATCTCCGGCGCCGTGCTGCCCGTCGACGGCGGCTTCCTGGCCAACTGATGGACGACGAGCCGCGCTGCGGCAAGCCGCGCTGCACCCGGATCGCCGACTACCGCGTGACGCTGCCCGGAGCCGAGCCCGCGCTGCGCTGCCGCTGGCACACCGACGAGCTGTGGCGCCCGCAGCGGCAGACGGCCGAGGTCGACCGCCTGCACCGCGAGGTGCCGGAGATCGACCTCAGTCGCTCGGCCCGGGCGACGCTGGCCCCGGCGCTGATCGCCGTGGCCTGCGTCCTGATCGTCGCGATCGGCTTCGCGGTGATCGCGCCGATGCTCTTCTGAGCCCGCTCGACCGCCGCGGAAGTGGGTGGTAGGCTCATCTGGTCATGCGCCTTACCACTTGCTGGGTCGCCCTGTGTGCCGCGTTGCTCTGCCCTGCTGCGGCACTGGCCGCCGCGCCGGAGGACGACCCGTTCTACGGTGTCCCGGCCGGCGTCGAGCAGCGGGCCAACGGCGAGGTGATCGACGCGCGCGAGGTGACCGCGACGCAATTCTCATGGCCGATCGACGCGAAGGCCTGGCAGATCCGCTTCCGGTCTGAGGACACGACCGGCCGGGCGACGGCGTACATCGCGACGGTGCTCGTGCCGCGGACCGCGTGGTCCGGGCCCGGCCCGCGGCCGGTGCTGAGCTACCAGATGCCCGAGGACGGGGTGGGGCTGAAGTGCGCGCCCTCATGGGTGCTGACGCAAGGGCTGACGGCGCCGACCAACACGACGCCGGACGCCCACACCGTGGCCTCCGCCGTGGAGCGGGGCTGGACGGTCGTGGTCCCCGACTACCAGGGCCCGGACTCCGCCTGGCTCGGTGCCGACGGGCAGGCGCGCGGCGTGCTCGACGCTGTCCGCGCCGCGCGGGCTTTCAGGCCCGCGGGCATCGCGGCCGACGCGCCG
Organism: uncultured Conexibacter sp.; assembly: GCA_964443695.1. Classification (GTDB taxonomy): domain Bacteria; phylum Actinomycetota; class Thermoleophilia; order Solirubrobacterales; family Solirubrobacteraceae; genus Paraconexibacter. The sequence continues at coordinate 3,153 of CAYUDT010000151.1, forward strand.
GTCGGGCTGTGGGGCTACTCCGGCGGAGCCATCGCCTCCAGCACCGCGGCGCAGCTGCAGCCGTCCTACGCGCCGGAGCTGACGCTCGCGGGCGTGGCCCTGGGCGGCAACAACGCGAGCATCCGCGGTGGGCTGCAGGCCTTCGACGGCTCGGTGTTCGGCGGCGCGATCGTGATCGGCCTGATCGGGCTGGATCGCGCCTACCCCGAGTACCACCTGACCGACCACCTCAACGCCTTCGGCCAGGCCGCCGTCGCCCAGAGCCAGGACGACTGCATCGCCGACGCCGCGATCAAGCACCCGATGTTCCGCGCCGCCGACGGCCTCAGCGACCCGACCGTCCTGGACCGCGCGCCGTTCACCGAGGTCTTCCGCCGCGCCAGCCCGCTGACCTACCCCGGCGTCCCCGCCGCGCCGGTCTACGACTACCACGCCACGGGCGACGAGCTGGCGCCGATCGGCCCCAACCGCCAGTTGATCGAGCGCTTCTGCCGGGCCGGCGTGACGGTGCAGTCCGTCGAGGAGTTCGGCGAGCACTTCACCGAGGTCGCCCAGGGCGAGGCCGGCGCCGTCGCCTTCCTCACCGCGCGGTTCGCGGGGCGGACACCGGCCGTCAACACCTGCCGGGTCGGTCCGGACCCGGTGACCACCGCTGCGCGCCCGACCGCGAGGATCGACCGCCACCCGGCGCGCGTCACCCGCACCCGCCGCACGAGGACGCGCGTCGTCTTCACGCTCGCCGCCAGCGACGCCGCCGCGACGCTGGAGTGCCGCCTCGGCCGCGCGACGTTCAAGCGCTGCGGCCGGACGGTCAGGCTCGACGTGAAGCGCGGCCGGCACCGCTTCCAGGTCCGGGCGCGCAACACCGCGGGCGCCGGGCCGGCCCGGACGTTCACGTTCCGCGTCGTCGCCCCGCCGCGGGGTCAGCCCACCCGGGCGCGTGGCACTAGCTGACGAACGAGCTGCCGCGCGGGCCGGCGCTGACGTACTGGTGCAGCGCGCTGCCGCGCTTCCACTGCTTCCACGTCTTGAACCACATCGTCCAGCCGTTGTCGAAGACGCCGGCGCGCGAGCTGCCCTTGATCGTGACGGGGTCGCCGGGGATCGACATGTCGTAGTAGATCGCCGCGTGCTCCGGCGACATGTTGATGCAGCCGTGCGAGACGTTGCTGGACCCCTGCGCGCCGACCGACCAGGGCGCGGCGTGCAGGTAGATGCCGCTCCACGTGATGCGCACCGAGTGCGGGACCGTGAGCTCGTAGTCCTCGCCCTTCATCACGACCGGGTTGCCCTTCTCGATCGAGAGATAGGTGCCGTTGGGGGTGTCGTCCCCGGGCTTGCCGGTGCTGATCGGCCAACGGGCGAACAGCTTGTGGTCCTTGAAGACCTTCATGGAGTGCTTGGTGGTGCTGGCGATGACCTCCAGCCGGCGGCCGATCTCGATGGTGCCGGAGAGGTCGTGGTTGCCGAACACCCCCGGCCCGAACCGCACGCCGTTGACGTGCGCGGTGAAGCGGACCGTGGTGTGGGGCTTCCAGTAGTGCTTGGGCCGGAAGTACAGGCAGGTGGGGACGATGCCGCACGTGTCGTCCCAGTACCAGGAGCCGACGACCGGGCGCGAGGTCTTCAGCTCCAGCGCGCGCTCGACGCCCTTGCGGTTCTTGACCGGCCCGTCGAAGTAGAAGATCAGCGGCATGCCCACGCCGTAGGTGCCGTGGTCGGCCATGATCGTCCGCGGCCCGAAGGTCTGGGCCGGGGTCAGCGTGCGGATCGTGCGGCGGTTCGTGGCCGTCTGCCCCGACGGGCCGGTGGCGGTCGCGACGATCGTGTACCTGCGCGAGACGCCGAGCGCCCAGCGCGTGCGCCAGACCGTCTTGTCGTCGTTGAACGTGCCGGCGACCGTCTCGTTGCCGTGGCGGACGCTGACGCTCGTCAGCTCACCACCGGTCGCCCGGATGGTGATGCCCCGGTCCGGCCGGGGGTCGGCGCCGCCGTGCCGGGGTGAGATCGACACCTTCACCGGCGCGGGCGGGGGTGCCGCCTTCGCGGTCGCCGCGGCGGAGCCGGCCGGGCCGGCGTCAGAGCCGGCGGTCTTGGACCCCGAGCTGCCTCCGCAGCCGATGAGGGCCGCACCGACTGCTGTGAGGACCAGGAACGATGCCGAGCGCACACCCTGACCTTACGCGGCGCCGGACCGCAGATCCACGTCGACCGTGAGCGGCGCGGTGAGCCAGACGGGGCGGCCTGACCGTATCCTCGGTTCGTGGGGACCGGGCGGGGAGCGATGGTGCGATGGACGGGCGTGGTGGTGCTGCTCGTCGCCACGTTCGCGGGCGCGCTGCTGGCCCACCACCAGGTCGACAGCCGCCAGCGCACGCGCTTCGACTACGAGGTCCGGCGCCTGGACAACGCGCTGGGCGAGCGGATGCGGGCCTACGTCCAGGTGCTGCGCGGGTGCGCGGGGCTCTTCGGCGCCTCCGACGAGGTGACCTACACGGACTGGACCCGCTACGTCGAGACGTTGCGGCTGCGTGAGCGCTACCCGGGCTTCAAGTCGCTGAGCTACTTCCCCCAGCTCACCGACGCCGAGCTGGCCGAGAAGGTGCGCGACGGTCTGAAGCTGCAGGTGCCGGTCAACGCGCAGGGCTCCGCGCCGCTGCACGCGCCGCTGCTCTACATCGCGCCCCCGACGACGGCCAACCGCAAGGCGCTGGGGACCGACGTCATGCGCGAGCCGGCGCGCCGCACCGCGATGCTGCGCGCCCGCGGCGAGAACCAGGCGATCCTCACCTCGCCGCTGCTGCTGACCGGCAGCGACGACCGCTCGACGAGCTTCATCGCCTTCCTGCCGGTACGGGACCTCTCGGGGCGGCGCGGGTGGGTCAGCGCGGCGTTCATCTCGCAGGACTTCGTCGCCGGCCTGCGCAGCGGCGCGACCGCGTCACCGCTGCGCTTTGCGATGCAGGACGCCGAGACCCGCACGCTCATCGCGTCCACCGACGGCGTGGTGCCGACGACCCGGGCCCCGCTGCCGCTCCGGGACACCGGGGGCGCGGCCTACACCCGCACGAGCACCGTCTCGCTGCCCGGACGCGCGTGGCTGGTCCGCTACGTCGCGCCGGACGGGTTCGTCCCGCTGCGCGACCGGCTGGCGCCGTGGTACGTCCTGGCGGCGGGCCTGCTGCTGACGCTCGGGTTCTTCGTGCTGGCCCGGCAGACCGTCGTGCTGGCCCGCGCCCGCGCCGACGCGGAGGCCGGCACCCGCGCGAAGGCCGCGTTCCTGGCGTCGATGTCGCACGAGATCCGCACCCCGATGAACGCGGTGATCGGGATGAGCAGCGTGCTGCTGGAGACGCCGCTGACCGAGGAGCAGCGCGAGCCGGCGAACGTCATCCGCAGCAGCGGCGAGCACCTGCTGCACGTCATCAACCAGGTCCTGGACTTCTCCAAGCTGGAGGCCGGCAAGGTCGAACTGGAGACCGGCCCCTTCGAGGTCGGCGCCTGCGTGCGCTCGGCCGTCGACCTGGTCGGCGACAGCGCCCGGCGCGGGCGGGTCACCATCCGCACCTCGCAGACCCCGCCGGAGGAGTGCTGGGTGGCCGGCGACGTCGGCCGCCTGCGGCAGGTGCTGCTGAACCTGTTGTCCAACGCGGTGAAGTTCACGCCGGAGGGCGGCAGCGTCGACCTGGACGTCTCGATCACGCCCGGCGGCGAGGTGGGCCTGGCCTTCGCGGTGCGCGACACCGGCATCGGGATGACGCCCCAGGAGCAGGACGGGCTGTTCGAGGCGTTCGCCCAGGCCGACGCGTCCACGACGCGCCGGTACGGCGGCACGGGCCTGGGGCTGTCGATCGCCCAGCGGCTCGTCGGGGCGATGGGCGGGCGCATCACCGTCGAGAGCGCACCCGGGGCCGGCTCGGTGTTCGGCTTTGCGATCGCGCTGCCCGCAGCGGCACCGGTGGACGCGACCGGCGACGAGCACGACACGATGCTCGACGGCTTCGCCGAACGGCACCCGCTGCGCATCCTCGTCGCCGACGACCACCCGATCAACCAGCTCGTCGCCCAGCGGATGATGGGCCGGCTCGGCTATCAGGTCGACACCGTGGCCGACGGGCGCGAGGCGCTGGACGCCGTCGACCGCCGGGCCTACGACGTCGTCCTGATGGACATGCACATGCCGGTCCTCGACGGCCTGGCCGCCGCGCGCGAGGTGCGCGCCCGCTGGCCCGACGGTCAGCGCCCGCGGCTGGTCGCGCTGACCGCGAGCGTCCTCGACGAGGACCGCCGGGTCGCCTTCGACGCCGGCATGGACGACTTCGTCCCCAAGCCGGTCACGTTGCACGGCCTGGCGGCGACGCTGGCCCGGTGCGAGCGTGTCGAGCGCTGACCGCCCCCGGCCCGGCGCTCACGCGGGCCCGCTGGGCACGGCGGACCAGTAGGGCCGCCGGACCTCGTCCTTGCGCAGCTTGCCGGTCGGGGTGCGGGGCAGCGCCTCGACGAAGTCGAAGCTCCGCGGGCGCTTGAAGCCGGCGAGGTGCGCGCGGCACAGTGCGGTGAGCTCGTCGGCGAGCGTGACCGTGTCGGCGCCGGGCCCGGCCTGCACCACCGCATGCACGGCCTCGCCGAGATCCTCGTCGGGGATGCCGATGACCGCGACGTCGGTGACCTGCGGGTGGGTCGTCAGCAGCTCCTCGATCTCGGCGGGGTAGACGTTGACCCCGCCGCTGATGATCGTGTGCGACTCGCGGCCGGCCAGGTACAGGTAGCCGTCGGCGTCGACATGGCCGAGGTCGCCGACCGTCGACCACCCCCTGTCGTTGCGGGCTCGCCGGGACTTCTCGTCGTCGCGGTGGTAGGTGACCGGGTCGGTGCCCGCGAACCAGATCCGGCCGACCTCCCCGTGGCCGAGCTCGTGGCCCGCGGCATCGGTGACGTGGATCGTGCCCTTCAGCGCCCGGCCGACCGTGCCCGGACGCTGCAGCGCCTCGGCCGGGGAGACGTGGGTCTGCCCGTAGCCCTCCGACGCGCCGTAGTACTCGTGGACGACCGGGCCGAGCCAGTCCATGGCCGCCGCCTTCAGCTCGCGGCTGCACGGCGCACCGGAGGTGACGAGGACCTCCAGGCTGCCCAGGTCGTACCGGGCGCGCGTGGCGGCGGGCAGCCTCAGCAGCCGCGACAGCATCGTGGGGACGACCTGGACGTGCGTGACCCGGTGCGCGTCGATCGCGGCCAGCAGGTGCTCGGCGTCGAAGCGCGGCAGCGAGACCACCGTCCCGCCGAGGTTCTGCACCACCAGCAGGAACGTGAACGGCGCGGCGTGGTAGTTGGGCGCCGGGGACAGCAGGACGGTGTCGGGGCTGATGCCCAGCCGGTCCATGAGCCCGCCCAGGCGGGGCGGTGCGTCGGCCGGGTGGAGGTCCTTCAGCGGCTGGCGGATGCCCTTCGGCCGGCCGGTCGTACCGCTGCTGTAGAGCATGCGGGCACCCAGCCGCTCGTGCTCCAGCGGCGCCGCGTCGACCGCGTTCAGCGCTGTCGCCAGCTGCTCGGCGACGAAGACGCCCGTCCCGGTGCCGGCGTCGTCCAGCGCGGTCCGGACCTCCTCCTCGCGGGCGGCCGAGGTCACCACGGCGACGGGCTCGCAGTCGCCGAGGATGTAGGCCAGCTCCTGCGCCTTCAGGTGTGAGTTCAGGGGCGCGACGAACATGCCGGTCCGCATGCCGGCCCAGATCGCCGTCGCCCACTCGACCCGGTTCTCCATGACGATCGCCAGCGTGTCGCCGGGCCGCGCGCCGTTGTCGCGGAGCACCCGGGCCAGTTGCGTGGAGGTGCGGTCCAGCTCGGCGTAGGTCAGCTGCGGGCCGTCGGTCATCACCAGCGCGGGGTGGTCCGGGCGGGTGACGGCATGGGTGGCGGGATACACGTCCTGCATCGTCGGTGCGCCGGCGTCCCACGGCTATATCCCGACGGGAGCATGGGGCCGCGCGGGTTGTCGCCGGGCGAGATTGCCCGGGTGGCCCCACCGCGGGACGGTGCCTGACGTGCCCACCACCGATGTCGACCTGATGGACCTCGACGCCTTCGTCGCCGGCCGCGACCACGAGCTGTTCGCCCACCTGCGCGACACGGCGCCCCTGCACTTCAACGCCGAGCCGGACGGGCCCGGGTTCTGGTCGCTGACCCGGTACGACGACATCAAGTGGGCCTGCGGTGACGCCGAGCTGTTCTCCAGTGCGGGGGGCACGCAGATCCAGGACCGGCGCGCCGAGGGCAAGGGCAAGCCGTCGATGCACAACATGGACGCACCGCGCCACCGCGAGCTGCGCCGCATCCTGGTGGACCGCTTCAGCCGCAAGGGCACCGAGGACCACCAGCTCGACCGCGCGCACGCCGTCGTCGACACCCTGCTCGACCGGGCGCTGGAGCAGGTTGAGGGCGACATGGTCGCGCTCGTCTCCGAGCAGCTGCCGCTGCAGGTGTTCGGCACCTGGCTGGGCGTCCCGACCGGCGATCTGGACCGGGTCGTGCGGTGGGTCAACGTGTTCGGCGCCGCCGAGGACCCGGAGTTCGTGACCGACCCCCAGCAGTTGGACGACATCCGCCACGACCTGTTCGCGTACTTCTCGGCGCTGACCGAGGAGCGGCGCCGGCATCCGCAGGACGACCTCATCAGCGCGCTGGTCGCAGCCAGGCCGGGCGGCGCGCCGCTGGAGCTCGACGAGCTGCTGCCCTACTACTTGCTGCTCATGTTCGCCGGCAACGACACGACGCGGAACCTCGTGTCGTGGGCGACGTTGGCGCTGCCGGAGAACCCGGGCGCGATCGACGCCCCGATCCCCGTCCTCGTCGAGGAGCTGCTGCGCTGGAGCTCGCCGATCTACTGCATGCGCCGCACGACGTCCGCGCCGTTCGAGCGGCATGGCGTGACCGTGGAGGCCGGGGAGAAGGTCGTGATGTGGTTCGCCTCGGCCAACCGCGACCCGCGGGTCTTCGCGGACGCCGACCGCTTCGACCCGCGGCGCAACCCCAACAAGCACGTCGCGTTCGGCTGGGGCAGCCACTTCTGCCTGGGCTCGCACCTGGCGCGGCTGGAGACGGAGATCCTGCTGCAGCGCATCCGCGAGCGGCGGATCCGGATCGAGGTGCTCGGCCCGCCGGACCGGCTGCGGTCCAACTTCGTGCGCGGCATCAAGCGGCTGCCGGTGCGGTTCAGCGCATGAACGTGATCGCGGTCGAGGACCCGAGCACCGAGGAGGTCATCGACCGCGTCGGTGCCGTCGGGGCCGACGGGGTCGACGCGGCCGTGCGGGCGGCGTGGGCCGCGGGGCCGGAGTGGGCGGCGGTGGCGTGCGCGCAGCGTGCGGCGCTGCTGGAGGACGTGGCCGACCGGCTGGACGCGGCCCGCGACGAGCTGGCCACGCTCATCGCGCGCGAGGTCGGGACGCCGATCGCCTACGCGGGCGAGCTGCAGGTCGGGCTGCCCGCTGCGGTGTTCCGTCAGGCGGCGGCCGAGGCGCGCGCGCTGGATGCGCCCGCCGAGCGGGTCGGTGCGGCGGAGATCGTCACCGAGCCGGCGGGCGTCGTCGCGGCCATCACGCCGTGGAACTTCCCGCTGCACCAGATCGCGGCGAAGGCCGCCTATGCGCTGGCGGCGGGCTGCACGGTGGTGCTCAAGCCCAGCGAGGTCGCGCCGCTCAA
>CAYUDT010000152.1:0-10770 GCA_964443695.1 uncultured Conexibacter sp.
CGCTCGCGATCATGAGCGCGCTGCTCGTCGAGTCCGACGGGCGCCCGTACGGCATTCCGCTCAACCGCGTGGAGCGCACGATGCGCCTCTCCGACCAGACCGTCCGCAGCGCGGCCGGCCGGCGGATGCTGGTGCTCGACGACCACGCGATCCCGATCCGGCGCGCCCGTGACGCGTTCGGCCACGGCCGGCTGTCCCACGAGGACATGGAGGACACGCACCTCGTCCTCGTCCGCGCCGGTGAGAAGACGGTCGCCCTGGCCGTCAGCGGCCTGGTGGGTCAGCGCGAGCTGGTCACCCGTCCGCTCCCGCCCGAGGTCGGCGACGGCACCGCGCTGAGCGGCGCCGCCGTGCTGCCCAACGGCGACATCGTCCTCCTTGCCGACTGCGACGCCCTCATCGGCAGCGCCGCCGGCAGCCATCTCGACATCGCCGAGGCAGCGTAAATGAACACCGGGACCCACCTCCGTCGGACACGGCAGGCCGTGCCGGCATCAACGTCAACCAGCCGACTCCGGTACCCGTCATGACCTTCACCGACCTCCAACTCGACGGCCTGCGCGAGCTGGCCAACATCGGATCCGCCCAGGCGGCCGCAGCGCTGGGCACCATGCTCGGCTACCCGGTCGACATCTCGGTGCCGATGGCCGCGGCGCTGCCGCTGGCCGAGGCCATCGCCGTCTCCGGCGACCCGGACGACCCGCGCTACGGCATCCTCGTGCCGATCGTCGGCGAGTTCGAGGCCGCTGTCGTCCTGCTCGTGCCCGAGGAGGACGCGCGGACCCTGACCGGCGTCTTCGGCGTCACGCCCGACGACGAGCACGGCCGCAGCGCGCTGCAGGAGATCGGCAACATCCTGGGCACGAGCTACATCAACGTGCTCGCGCAGATGTGCGGCATGGACATGGAGCCCGCCCCGCCGGAGGTCGTCGTCGACATGCTCGGCGCGATCCTCTCCACCGTCCTGCTGGCCCGCGGGGAGGACGTCGAGGTCGCGCTCGTGCTCGACTCGCGCCTGACCGTCGAGGGGCAGCCGTGCTCGCTGAGCTTCCTGCTGCTGCCGGCCGAGGGCAAGATCGAGGAGCTCCTCGGACGCATCGGGCTGGCCTGATGGAGCACATGGCGCGCATGGGCGAGTGGGTCGTCAGCGACAAGGGCGAGGACGTCCTGTCCTGCATCGGCCTGGGCTCGTGCATCGGCCTGGGGTTGCTCGACCGTCGCGCCGGTGTCGCCGGGCTGGCCCACATCATGCTGCCGGAGTCGCCGGGTGCCGGTGCGACCCAGCCGGGCAAGTACGCCGACCTGGCGGTGCCCGAGCTGATCGCCGCCGTGATCGCGCTGGGCGGCGCCAAGCACCGCTTCGAGGCCGTGCTCGTCGGCGGCGCGCAGATGTTCGCGTTCGGATCCGGTTCTGGCCGTGACATCGGGGGTCGGAACACGATCGCCGTGACCGATCAATTGAAGGCCGCGCGGATCAACGTGCGGGCCACGGCGACGGGCGGCTCCAAGGGCCGCTCGATGAAGGTCGTCCTGGACGGGTTCTCGGTCACCTGCCGCGAGGCAGCGGGCCAGAACGAAACGCTGATCGGCGCCGTGGGCGTCGCACTGGCCGCGTGAACGACTTCCTCTCACCCGACGAGATCGATGCCCTCTTCGCCCGTGCGAGCGAGGGCAACCTGCCCATGCAGGACGTGCGCGACGCGTCCGCTCCCCGGAGCGGCAAGCGCACGCGCTGGCTGCGGACGGTCGACTTCACGCGCCCGACGAAGTTCAGCGCCGACCAGGAGCGCCGCCTGCGCCGCCTGCTCGACGTCTTCTGCGGCACGGCGTCCCAGCGCGTCATGGCCGAGCACCGCCTGCCGATCGAGTTCGAGGTCATCGACGTCCAGCAGCTGACCTGGAGCAACGCCTTCAAGCTGCTGCCGGCCGCGTCGGTCCACTGCACCGCCGAGACCGCGCCCCACGAGGGCCGCGTCCTGTGGAGCACCGAGCTGCCGTTGCTGGTCGCCGCCGTCGAGGGCCTGACGGGCGGGGACCCGACCGACAAGGTCAAGGACCGCGAGCTCACCGACATCGACCTGCTGCTCGTGCGGCGGCTGGTCAAGACGTTCATCGAGACGCTCTCGGGCATCTGGTTCGACCAGGCCGAGATCACGCTGAACCTCACCGACGTCACCGCGCTGGGCGAGCGCGTCCAGGTCGCCGCCGGCTCGGAGCCCACGATCGCGCTCACGATGGAGGCACGGCTGCACAACGTCTCCTCGACGTGCGCGCTGCTGATCCCCTACGCCGCGATCGCCCCGGCCGCCGCCGCGTTCAGCCAGCGCGACGAGGAGGTCGTCCACCGTGACACCGTCTCCTCCGCCGCGGTGCGCGACGGCCTGGAGCGCGTGGAGATCACGCTGCGGGCCGAGGTCGCCGACGCGGTCCTCACGCTGCACGACCTCTGCGCGCTGCGCCCGGGCGACACCATCGAGCTGAACGGCAGCGTCGGGGACGAGGTCGTCGTCTACGCCGACCGCACGCCGGTCCACCGCGCCCGCGCCGGGCGCCACGACCGCCACCGCGCGGTGCAGATCCTCGGACCGGCGGTGGTGGCCGAATGACCTCCGATCAGGCTCTGCTGCGCCTGGCGGCGGCGACCGCCGACGCCATCAAGGGCGTCCTCGAGACCTTCGCGCCCGGAGCGGTCCAGCCCGGCCGCGTCGACGTCGTCTCCCCAGGTGATGACCCGTGGGTGGCCGCGTCGCTGCCCGCCGTCATGGCCGACGTGTCGTTCACCGACGGCGTCACCGGCGGCAACGTCATGGCGATCGGCATCGAGGGCGCGCGGCGCCTGGCGGCTGCCATGATGGGCATGGACCCGGAGTCCGTGGAGACCGGCGGGGAGCTCGGCGAGATCGAGCTGTCCGCGGTCGGCGAGGCGATGAACCAGATGATGTCCGCGGCTGCGATCGCGACGTCGGAGGTGCTCGACGAGGAGGTCGAGATCGCACCGCCGCAGGTCAAGATCGTCTCCAGCGCGGAGGAGCTGCACGCCGACGTCGAGCACGCCGGCCACTCCTGCACCGTCGAGTTCATGCTCTGCGGCGCGCCCTGCCTGCTGGTCCAGCTCATCCCGCACGCGTTCGTCATGCGCATGACGCGGGCCTACGACGAGCTGACCGAGAACTACGAATCCGCGCCGATGAGCGAGTCGCTGCGGATGGTGAACGTGCGCGTGTGGGCCGAGCTCGGTCGCACGCGGATGGCGTCGGGTCGCGCGGTCGCGCTGCCCGGCGGAAGTGTCGTCGAACTGGATCGCGAGCTCGACGAGCCGATTGACCTGTATGCCGACGGCATGCGCTTCGCGACCGGTCGGTTGTTGGTGGGTGAGGACGGGCAGCTGTCCGTCCGCATCGAATCCCTTGTTACTACACAGCAGAAAGTGGTGGTCTGAATGGCCCGTGTCCTCGTCGTCGATGACGCAGCATTCATGCGCAAGATGGTGACCGACGCCCTCACGGGCGGCGGCCACGAGATCGTCGGAGAAGCCGGCAACGGAGAGGAAGCGATCAGCCGCTTCCAGGAGCTGCGTCCCGACCTGATGACGCTCGACATCACGATGCCCGAGAAGGACGGCCTGGCCGCCCTGAAGGAGATCATCGCGATCGACCCGGGGGCCAAGATCATCATGTGCTCGGCCCTGGGTCAGGAGTCCAAGGTCCTCGAGTCGATCAAGCTCGGCGCCAAGGACTTCGTCGTGAAGCCCTTCCAGCCCGACCGTGTCCTGTCAGCCGTCGCGAAGGCGCTGGGTTAGGCAGTTCAGAACCGGAGGAAGATGCCGACGACGGTGGTGAGCCATGAAAGCTGCTACCGGAATCGGGATCGCCGTCGCGATCGGCGCCATCTTGGGTGGCGCCGTCATGGAAGGGACCAGCCCCGCTGCCCTTCTGAACATCCCGGCGATCATCATCATCTTCCCTTCGACCTTCGGGGCGACGCTCGCCGCGGTGGGGATGGAGCGCGCGAAGCTCATCCCCAGCCTCTACAAGCGGGTGCTCTCCGCCGAGCCGGCCAACCCCGGCGCCCTCGTCGCCGAGCTCGTCGGCTTCGCCGAGCGGGCCCGCAAGGACGGCCTGCTGGCGCTGGAGGCCGAGATCGGCGGCATCGAGGACGACTTCACCCGCAAGGGCATGCAGCTCGTCGTCGACGGCACCGACCCGGATCTCCTCGCCGAGATCCTGGAGTCCGACACCGAGGCGATGCACGCCCGCCACAAGTCCGGCTGGCAGGTCTTCGAGAAGGCCGGCGGCTTCGCCCCGACCATGGGCGTGCTCGGCACCGTCATGGGCCTCATCCACGTGCTCGGCAACCTCGCCCAGCCCGAGACGCTCGGCCCGGCCATCTCCGGCGCGTTCATCGCCACGCTGTTCGGCGTCGGCGCGGCCAACGTCGTCTTCCTCCCGGTCGCCAACCGCCTGCAGGCGATGAGCGAGGAGGAGGTCCAGGCGCGCACGCTGCAGCTTGAGGGCATCCTCGCGATCCAGGCCGGCGACAACCCGCGCATCGTCCAGGAGAAGCTCCTGTCCTTCGTCCCGCCGGCGCAGCGCGCTGCCGCGGCGGGCGAGAAGTCCGGCGGCGCGGCCGCTCCTGTCGCCGAGCCGGTCGCGGCATAGGGCGCTGCCATGGCTGCCGGGGCGCGTCGCCGCAAGAAGAAGCACGGTCACGAGGACGGCCACCCCGACGAGCGGTGGCTGCTGACCTACGCCGACATGATCACGCTGCTCATGGCGCTGTTCATGGTCCTGTTCTCGATCTCCTCGGTGAACAAGTCCAAGTACGAGTCGCTGCAGCGGTCGCTGAAGGACGCCTTCTCCGGTCGCGTCCTGCCCGGCGGCCAGGGCATCAAGGAGGCCGGCGGGCCTGCCGACTCCCAGCGCGCGCTCGCGCCGCCGCTGAACACGCTCTCGGACCCGATCAAGACGAGCAACCCGGGCTCCTCCGCGGGCCGCCGCCGCGCCGAGGACAAGCAGTTCAACAACGTCAAGAAGAAGATCGACGAGTACGCCCGCCAGCACGGCCTCAGCGGGCAGGTCCGGACCGTCGTGTCCAAGGACGGCCTGCACATCCGCCTGCTGACCGACAAGCTGCTCTTCGACTCCGGCAGCGCCGTCGTCAAGCCCACGTCGCTGTCGCTGCTGGCCAAGCTCGGGGCGGTGCTGCACGCCGAGGGCCACCACTCCGTCGAGGTGGCCGGCCACACCGACAACGTCCCGATCCACTCCGCGCAGTTCCCGACCAACTGGGAGCTGTCGGCGGCGCGCGCGTCTGCGGTGGTCCGCACGCTCGCGTCCGACGGCGTGGCCGCCCAGCGCCTCACGGCTGCGGGCCGCGCCGCGCTCGACCCCGTCACGTCCAACGACTCCCCCGCCGGCCGGCAGGTCAACCGGCGCGTGGAGATCCTCCTTCCCCGCCTCGGGGCGTCGTAGGCCGCTCATGGCCCTTCGTCAACCATCAACCATCGGGGCGGCCGCAGGCGGGTCCCCGTCGATCCCATCCCCATGAAGAACATCAAGATCATCATCCCGCTGGTCCTCGTCCTGGTCGGCGGCGTCTACAAGTTCGCGCTGGCCAAGCCGCCCGTGAAGGAGCACCACAAGGTGGCCGGCGAGGTCTACGTGCTGCCCAAGGACTTCCTGGTGAACATGGACGGCGGCAAGTTCGCCAAGCTCGGCGTCGCGCTGGTCCTGAAGGAGGGCTACGCGGCCGCGCCCGCCGCCGGTGGTCACGAGGCGCCGACCGCCCCGCCCGAGGGCTACGGCGTGCTGCCCCAGGAGGCGGTCATCCGCTCGATCGTCACCGACACGATCACCAACAGCTCCGTCAAGCAGCTGGTGACCAAGAAGGGCCGCAAGAAGATCACCGAGCGGATCAAGAAGCGGATCCTCCACGAGTCCGACGTCAAGATCGACGACGTGCTCCTGACCGATGTGGCGGTGCAGTAGCCATGAACGACGAGCTCGACCTCCCCGCCTTCGACAGCGGTGACGTGGTGGACGACAGCCCCGGCGTGCCGCCGGTGGTCGGCGCCGCCGACGATCCCGACCTGGCGCGGCTGACCGACGTCTCCGTGGAGCTGACCGTCGAGGTCGGCCGGACGCGGATGACGCTCGGGGAGACGCTGGCCCTGGGTCCGGGCAGCGTCGTCACGCTGGACCGCCTGGCCGATCAGCCCGTCGACCTGCTGGTCAACGGGCGCCGCATCGCCCGCGGCGAGGTCGTCGTGATCGACGAGCAGTTCGGCCTGCGCATCACCGAGGTGGTCGGCGCCGAGCCGGCCGTGCCGGCCGCGGGGGCCGCGCTGCCCGCCGGCGGCGAGCAGGAGCTGCCCGCGTTGGGTGAGGCGGCCTAGGGCCGGCTCCGGCGGCGGCGGAGGACGCTCACACGGTCCCGCCGGTTCAGGTTCGCAGCGCAGGGGTGCAGTCGTCAGGATGGGGCAGGTGGTTCGCCGCCTGCCCGTGCTGGTCCTGCTGCTGTCCCTGAGCCTCGCCGCGTCCGCGGCGGCCGCGCCCCGGGACCGGCTGGACCGCGCGCTGCGCCAGGCGGTCTGGCACGGACAGGCGGGCAGCGTCCCCGTCGACGTGATGGTGTCCGGCCCGACGGCCGCCGCGCTGCCGGCGCTGCGGGATGCCGGGCTGCACGTGCTGGCCCGGTCCGACGACGGCCCGGTGCGCCTGGTCAGCGGCCGCATCGCGGTCGCCTCGCTGCTGTCGCTGGGGGCGGCCCGGGGTGTGCGCGAGGTCCACGCGGTCGCCGACTTCGGGCTGGACAGCACCGGCGGTGAGGGGGACGCGGCCCACCGCGGCCCTGCCGCCCGCGCGCTGGCGGGCGCGTCCGACGGCACCGGCGTGAAGGTCGGGATCATCTCCGACTCCGTCAACCAGAAGGGCGGGGGCATCAACGCCTCCAAGGCCGTGGGCGACCTGCCCGCCGCGGGGGTGCAGGTGCTGTCGGAGGACACGTCGGCCGACGTGCGCGACGAGGGTCGCGCGATGGCAGAGCTCGTCTACGACATCGCGCCGGGCGCGACGCTGCTGTTCGCGACCGGCACCGTCGGCGGTGCGGCGGGCAAGGCCGCGGCGATCCGCGCGCTGGCCGATGCGGGGGCCAACGTCATCGTCGACGACATCTTCTACATGTCCGAGCCCTTCTTCCAAGACGGCGTGATCGCCCGGGCCGTCGACGAGGTCGCCGCCCGCGGGGTCGCCTACTTCGCCTCGGCGGGCAACCGCGCCCGGCAGTCGTGGGAGGCGGCCACGCCGCAGATCGACGGCGCCGGACTGGTCGACTTCGACCCCGGCCCGGGCGTCGACACGATCCAGACGATCCGCTCCGTGCCCGACGGCGACACCCTGAAGGTGGCGCTGCAGTGGAACGAGCCGTGGGGCGGCGCGACCACGAACCTCGACGTCGAGCTCGTGGCCCCGGACGGGTCGCCGCTGCCCACCACCGGCGGGTCGGTGCTGACGCAGGGCACCACCTCGGCGTCGCTGCCCTACGAGCCGGCGGCCTACCTGAACAAGACCGGCGCGGCGGTGCCGGTGGCCGTGCGGATCCGGCGCGTCTCGGGGGACGGGACCCCGCTGCTGAAGTACATCGCGCGGCTGGACAGCGCCGGGGGCTGGAGCATCGCCGAGCACCCGACGTCGTCCCCGACGATCAACCCCGACGCGGCGGGTGCGGCGGGTGCGTTCACCGTCGGCGCCGTCGCGTCCGACGATCCTGGGCTGGACACGGTGCGCTCGTTCACCTCCCGCGGCCCGCTGACGCGGCTGCGCGACAAGGGCGGTGCGCCCCTCGACGTCCCCGACGTGCGCGCCAAGCCGACGCTGGCCGGCGCGGACCGGATCGCCAACAACGTCCCCGGCGACACCTTCCAGCCCACCTTCAGCGGCACGTCCGCGGCTGCGCCGTCCGCGGCCGGCGTCGCGGCGCTCGTGCTGGGCGCGCGCCCGGGGCTGTCGCCGGCGGCGCTCCGGGCGCTGCTGACCAGCCCGGTCAACACGCAGGTCTGCTCGGAGGGGGCCGACGCGTGTGGCGCCGGCTTCGTCTTCGCCGACCGCGCGGTGGGACAGGCGCTGGACGTCACGCCGCCGACGGTGGTGCCGGTGCTGGCGCCGTCCGTGCCGGACGGCCGCAACGGCTGGTACGTCAGCGAGCTCACGGTGGTCTGGAACGTGGCCGACGCCGGGTCGCCGCTGCTGTCGCGCGACGGCTGCGGCAGCGTCCGCGACCTGGCCGAGGGACCGCTGACGCTGACCTGCACGGCGTCCAGCATCGGCGGGACCACGGCCGTCCCGCTCACCGTGCGCCGCGACTCGCGCCCACCGCTGACCCCGGCCGTCACCGGGCTGCCCACGCGGTCGGCCTTCTACAACGAGGGGCTGCCCGCCACGCTCGGCTGCGTCGCGGCCGACGCCACCTCGGGCATCGCCACCTGCGAGGTTTCGGGCTGGTCGCGGGCGCTCGGCCGGCACACCGTCACGGCCGTCGCGACCGACCGCGCGGGGCTCGTGTCGCCCGTGTTCGCCCGCACATACACCGTGCGGTTGCTGCCCGCCCTGGAGGTCGCGCCCCTGCCCGGCAGCGGCTGCCGCCGCTCCGTCTCGGTCGCGCTGCACAACTCCCGGACCAAGGGCAAGGTCCAGCGCGTGAGGTTCTCGATGAGCGGTCTCAAGCGCGTCGAGGTCACGCGGGTGCCGTCGCGGGTGAAGCTCGGCCGCTTCACCCGCAAGCAGACCACCGTCCGCGTCAGCGTGCGCTTCCGGTCCGGCTACACCTCCACGTTCACTCGCGTATACAAGCGGTGTGCGTGAACGCCCTGTCCTGATCGTCGGTGGCGCCGGTGCGCTCGGGCAGGCGTTCGGCGCGGCGCTGGCGCGACGGGGACCGGTCGACGTGCTGGTCCGCCCCGGCCGGGTGGACCAGCTGTCGGCGGGCGTCAGCGTCTGGCGGCTGCGCACCGGGCGCGCGCCGCTGGCCCAGCCGTTCGTGCCGGACCGGGTCCTGACCGCGGCCGAGCCCGGCGACTACGCGTTCGTGCTGCTGGCCGTCGCCTCCGACGCGCTGCGCGAGCCGTGGCTGCCCGAGCTCTGCGCCACGCTTGCCGGCGTGCCGATCGTGTCGATCGGGCAGGCGTCCGGGGACCGGGACGCGGTCGAGCGCGCGGCCGGTGCCGACCGCGCGGTGTTCGTCCTGCCGTCGGTGATCGCCTACGCCGGCCCGCTGCGCCGGGAGCTGCCGCTACCGGGGGTGGCGGTCTGGTACCCGCCGCTGTCGCGCCGGCTGGTCGGCGGCGCCCGGGCCCAGGAGGTCGCCCGCGAGCTGAGCGCGTGCGGCATCCCCGCGCAGGCGTCGCCCGCTGCCGGACCCGTGGGGGTCTGGATCGCCACGCAGTCGATCCCGTTCATCGCCGCGCTCGAGACCGCGGGCTGGTCGTTCGCCGCGCTGCGCCGCGACCGGCAGCTCCGGGCCCTGGCCGCGCAGGCCTGCGTGGAGGCCGGCCGGCGCCGCGGGCCCCGCGCCGCCGCGGCCCGCGCGGTCCTCAGCGTCGTCGGCCGCCTCGCGCCGTTCGACGTCGAGGAGTACACGCGCCGCCACTTCACCAAGGTCGGGCCGCAGACGCGGATGATGCTCGACGAGTGGATCGCGGCCGCCGGTCGGCGGCCCGCGCCCGCGCTGCAGGCCCTGCGCGAGCGGCTCGGCTGACCGGCCGCCTCAAGTTCACCACGTCCCGGCCGACCATCTGGGAAGAGCACCCGTCGTCCCTCCCGACCCGCTCACTGATCCGTTGATTACTTCCTTCTTCCTCGCTGCTGCGAGCGGCGAGAACACGCCCCTGAACCTGCCCGCGGACACCCCGCGGCACCTCCAGGCCACCGCCAGTGGCTCGTCCTCGCTCGTGCGGACGATCGTCGGCCTCGCGGTCGTCATCGGCGTCATCTACGGCGTCGCCTGGGTGCTCAAGCAGGTGCGCGCCGCCAAGGGCGCGTCGGACGCCGGCTTCGGCCTGCAGTCCGAGGCCACCATCGCGCTCGCGCCCAACCGCTCCCTGCACCTCATCCGCGCCGGCCGCGAGCTCGTGCTCGTCGGCGTCGCCGAGCAGGGCGTGACCCCCATCAAGACCTACACCGAGGCCGAAGCGCGCGCAGTGGGCCTGCTGGCGCCGGACGACCCGGGCGAGGACGAGCCTCGAGCACCGGGCGGCATCGCCCTGCCGTCCGGTGGGCTCATCGCCCGGATCAGGAACGCCACGGCACGATGACCAAGCACGGCACCCACCTCCGGCGGCCCGGCCGCCCCGCGTCCTCCGACCGGCGCACGAGCCGCCTCCGGCACCGATGAACGGCGACTCGGTCCAGCTCCTCCTCCTGATCGGCGCGATCACGCTGGTGCCGGCGCTGCTGTTCTGCGTCACCGGCTTCACGCGGATCATCGTCGTCCTCGGCTTCATCCGCACCGGCCTGGGCACCCCATCGGCCCCGCCGAACCAGGTGCTCGTCGGCATCGCGCTGTTCCTGACCATCTTCGTGATGGCGCCGACGTTCAACCAGGTCAAGGACAACGCCGTCCAGCCGCTGATCGATCACAAGATCACGCAGACGCAGGCGCTCGAGCGCGGCCAGGAGCCGCTGCGCGAGTTCATGTTCAAGCAGACGCGCTCCACCGACCTCGCGCTGTTCGTCAAGCTCGCCAAGCTCGACCGCCCCAAGACGCGCGCCGACGTCC
>CAYUDT010000153.1:0-10683 GCA_964443695.1 uncultured Conexibacter sp.
CTCCGGCTCGGAGTAGCCCTGGCAGAAGAACACCTCGCCGGACAGGATCGCCGGGAGGAAGTGGTCCTTCTGCTCGGTGGTGCCGAACGCGACGAGCGCGTGCGCGACCATGCCGATGCCCATGGGCGACAGCGGCGGCGCACCGGCCAGCCGCGACTCGCGGTTGAAGATGTAGTGCTGCGCCAGGCTCCAGTCACAGCCGCCGTACTCGACCGGCCAGGCCGGTGCCGCCCAGCCGCGCGCATGGAGGATGCGCTGCCACTCCATGCTCGCCTCATGGTCGGCGTACACGCTGGTCATCCGCTGCCCGGCGCGCCGCAACTCCGGGGTCAGGTTCTCCTCGAGGAACGCGCGCACCTCCTCGCGGAAGGCCAGCTCCTCCTCGGACCAGTCGATGTTCATGGACGCCGCGTCTCGCCGACACGAAGATGAATCAGATTCACCATGGGTCGCGAACCCTAGCGGCGCAGACGCTCTGCGCACACCTCGAGATCACCCGATTCGGGTGATGCGGCGCCGGTGGGTCGCGCCTACGCTCCAAGCGACCCGCATTGCGCGGGCCGGAGCTGGCACTCGGCCCAAGGAGAACACGGTGAGCACCGCAACCTTCACCCAGCAGTCGGTCGACCAGGCGACCGCGCTCGAGATCGCCGTCGAGGGCTACACGTTCCTGTATCCGCTCCTGCTGATGGAGATGACGCGGAGGCAGGTCACCAACGTGGAGCGGCCGGGAGACCTTCCGATGCGCGGCCCGACGGACGCGTTCGTCCATGCGCCGGTGTTCCCTCGGGCCGAGTTCAAGGACGTCGTGCGACCGAACTTCGACACGCTGTACTCCACGGCCTGGCTGGACCTCCACGACGAGCCGCGAATCGTCAGCGTGCCGGCGGCCGGCGAGACGTACTACCTGCTGCCCATGTACGACATGTGGGGCGAGGTGTTCGCCTGCCGGGGTACCCGCACGACCGGCAACGACGCCGGCGAGTTTGCGATCGTCGGCCCAGGCTGGTCCGGCACCCTGCCCGAGCGCATCCGGCGCTACGACGCGCCGACGCCAACGGTGTGGATCGTCGGACGCGCGCAGGCCAGCCCCACCACCTACGAGCGGGTGCACGCCTTCCAGGCCGGGCTGACGGTCAGGCCGCTGTCCGCGCTGGGCGCGGATCCTCCCGCCGTCCGGGGACACGTCGACCCGTCCGTGGACGCCGAGACGCCGCCACTGCGCCAGGTGTTCTCGATGGACGCCGCGCGCTTCTTCGGGACCGCGGCGGACGTGTTGCAGGAGCACCCGCCGCACTTCCAGGACTACCCGATGCTCGACCGGCTGGCGCGCATCGGGTTCCATGCCGGCCGCCCCTTCGACCTGACGGGGGCCGACCCGGTCGTCCAGGCGGCGCTGACCCAGGCGGTGCCCGTCGCGCAGGCGAGGATCAGCGACCGGCAGACCAAGCTCGGCACCCAGGTCAACGGATGGCGCATCGCGGCGGCCGGCATGGGCAACTACGGCACCGACTACCTCCGGCGTGCCTGCGTGGAGTTGATCGGGCTCGGGGCCAACCTCCCCGAGGACGCGATCTACCCGATCGTCTACGTCGACGCCGACGGAGAGCCGTTCACCGGCGCGAAGCAGTACGTCTGGCACATGGAAGAGCACGAGGTGCCACCCGTGAACGCCTTCTGGTCGCTGACGCTCTACGACGAGGAGGGATTCCAGGTCGCCAACGAGCTCGACCGGTTCGCGATCGGTGACCGTGACGCGCTGCAGTTCGGCGATGACGGCTCCCTGAGCATCCTGATCCAGCACGGGCGGCCGGGGACTGGGACGTCCAACTGGCTCCCCGCGCCCCGAGGGCCGTTCAACCTCTGCGCGCGGCTCTACCACCCGAAGCCCGAGGTGTTGGACGGCACTTGGGAGCCCCCGCCGGTGCGACCGGTGTGACCGGCCGGCCGGTCCGCGCACCCTGGATCAGGTGCGTTCGTGGTCCGGCCGCCGCAGCACGAACGGCGTCCCGATCCGCCGCGCCCCGGGGACGTCGAGGACCGTCATGCCCAGCAGCGTGCCGTCGCCGGTGTCGCGGAACTCGTCGCGGATGTGCCGCCACGGAAGCGGCGCGTCGTCGGCATAGGTGACGATGAGCGCCGGCTCGCCGTCCAGGACCGACGGCCCGGGCGCGGCGTGCATGGCGAGGTGCTCGCGGACGCCGTCCCCCTCGCGCAGGAGGTTGACGCCCTGCAGGCCGTCCGGGGCGGCCTCGAAGCGCTTGCCCAGCCACCGCGGCAGCCCGAGCAACCCGAGTCCCGGCGGGGCGACGCGGCGGAGGGCAACCGGACCGACGAAGGCCGCCCGGCGCGTCCCCAGCAACGATCCGGGGTGCGGCGCGGGCAGCGACCCCCACAGGCGCCGCAGCCCCGCCAGCGTCGCCGGCAGCTCCAACTCCTGGGACGGCTGCGGGTCCACGGCCGCCTGCCGCTCGGGCCACTGCGCGGCGAAGCGCTCGGCCAGCGCGGTGATCGTGAGGCTGGGGTTGACCCCGAGGTTGACCGGGATGGCCGCCGCGTCGGCCACGTAGAGCCCAGGGTGGCCGTGCACCTCGTGGCGCGCGTCGACGACGCCGTCGGCGGCGCTCGCGCCGATGACCGCGCCACCGAGGATGTGCGCCGTCACCGACCGGCCCCCGGCGCTCTCGGCCAGCAGGTTCAGCGGCGTGCCTCCCGAGGACGCGGCAAAGGCCCGCGCCGCGTCGTTGGCAACCGGCAGGAAGCTGGGCGCCTCACGGCCGGGCACCGCCCGCGACCGCAGGACGCGCTTCCAAGGGCGGACGGGTGAGCGACCGAAGACGAAGGACAGCTCGTTGTCGAGGTCCTGCATGACGGTGAGCGCCGTCAGCCGCCGCTCGAAGTTGCGGGCCGTCACCGTCCGCACGTGTCGCACCGGTGCGCGCAGGATGGCGCGCAGCGTCGCGACGGACCGCGCGCCCGGACGCTCGCCGTCCACGAGCGGGCCGACCTGCCAGCGCAACAGCTTGCCCCCACCGATGTAGCGGTTCTGGGTGATGTGCGTGCGGGCGTCGGGGTGGAAGTCGGTCGAGATCGACGGCCCTCGCGAGAGGTCGGTCTGCCGGTCGGCGTCGAGGATTAGGGTCACCGCCTCGGAGTTGGTGCGCACCCGGTGGCCGAGCCGCGGTGAGACGTGCGGCAGGGTGCCCAGCTCATCACGGCAGCGGAACAACAGCTCCAGCGTGCCGAGGACGCCGGCGGCGAGCACGACGCGCCGCGCCCGCAGCGGCGGGTGCGGGGCTCCGCGGCGTCGCGCCTGTCGCGCGCGCACCTCGTAGCCACCTCCGGCCAGCGGCGCGATCGCCGTGACGCGATGGTCGGTGCGGATCTCCGCGCCGCGGCGCTCGGCGAGGTGCAGGTAGTTCTGGTCGAGCGTGTTCTTGGACCCGTAGGGGCAGCCGGTCAGACAACCGCCGCACAGGCGGCAGCCCGTCCGGGACGGTCCCTCACCACCGAAGAACGGATCGGGCGCGGTCCTGCCCTCGTCGCCGAAGTAGATCGCGACCGGCACCGGGCCGAAGTTGTCCTCCCCGCCGACCGCGACGGCCGCCGCCCGCAGGTGCTCGTCCATCGGGCCGGTGAACGGGTTGACCGTGCGCCCGAGCATGCGCGCGGCCTCGTCGTAGTGCGGCGCCAGCGCCGATTGCCAGTCCACCTCGCCGTCGCCCCAGGCCGGGTCGGCGAAGACCTGCTCGGCGGGCGTGAGGAGCACGGCTCCCCAGACGATGGAGCCGCCGCCGACGCCGGACGCACCGATGATCCCGACGTCGCGGAACATGCGCTGCCAGAAGAAGCCGTCCAGCCCCAGGTCGGGCTCCCAGATGTGGGCACGCAGGTCCTTGCGCGCGCGCAACAGGTCCTCCGGGGCCAGGCGACGCCCCTGCTCCAGTACGACGACGTCGTACCCCTTCTCCGCCAGGCGCAGCGCGCTCACCGCGCCGCCGAAGCCACTCCCGACGATCGCGACGTCGCAGTCGAATCCAGCGTTCATCTCCTGCATCCTGTCAGCGGAGGGACCGTGGCCCGAAGGAGTCCGGCTACGCGCCGACCACGGACAGCGTGGGCTCGCCGGCCGGGGCCGGCATCCTGCGCAGCGAGGCGGCGGCCCGGCGCGTGATGAACACGAGCCTGCCGGAGTGCAGGAGCAGGTGATGCGGCGGCGCGTGATGGCCGAAGTACAGGCGGTTGCGCCGCAGCCAGAAGGGCATGTGGCGGTGGCACCTGAGCATGTTCTCCGCGGTGACCACCAGCGTCCGGGCGAGGTCGTGCAGCAACTCGGGGTGCGGCACCGGAGCGCAGGTCCGGTTGCGCCGCTCGTCGTCGAGGTCGAGCAGCTCGAGGTGGGCGATGATCGCCGCGCTGAAGGTCTGCTGGCACATGAAGACCGGCTGCAGCGTGACGCGGCCCGGCGAGAAGACGGGCAGCGGATCGATCTTGGCCAGCCCGTTGGCCGAGCAGTCGACGAACAGCGTGTCGCCGTCGACGCTGACCTCCCCGTGCTCCAACCGGATCGCATCGCTGCCGACGTGGTGCACGCGCCCCAGGCGCACGATGTCCTCCACGCGGCGCAGCGCGGCGAGCTCCCTGCGGTTGACGGTGGCGCAACGCCAGCGGATCGGTGTGCGCTGCGGGTCGAGGCGGAAGACGATGCCCTGACGTTCGAGCTGGAGGAAGGCGTCCTCGACCGCAGCCTGGTCGGCGATGCTCTGGACCATCGCCACGACGGTCTCGAGCACGATGTCGGGCTGCATGCGGCCCCGATCCAGCAACCACGCGTCGTTGGGCATGATCCACTGGATGCGGTCGGGGACCACGCCGTTGTCCAGCAGGAACAGCACCGCGTCGATCGCGGTCTTGCCGGCGCCGATGATCACGTAGCGATCCGCGGGCCGGCGCACGTTCACCAGCGCGTTGGGCGGGATGAGGTCGACGTCGGGATCGACGGTGTACTTGGGAGGAGTGGTCGAGGGCACCTTCACCTGGTTGTAGGTGCCGTCGACGATCCGGCGACGGGCGGTGACGGTGATGACGCGGTCGCGGTCGACGGTCGAGACGATCCGCCCGTCGCCCTGGTACTCGCTCATCGGCAGGAAGCGGACCCGGCCGGTGTGCAGGAAGCGGTCCATCGCGTGCCGGTAGTAGGCGACGAGCTCCGCGCCGGAGCTGAGGTCGTCGCCGCCCCGCCCGAGCTCGATGGTGCTCAGGCCATAGAACGCGGCCGGCTGGTGCAGCCGGACGAACGGGTAGGCGTCGTTCCAGTGCCCCCCGGGGTTTGCGTGGCGGTCGACGATGACGATCTGCACGGTCGGGTCCTCGGCGAGGACGATGTCGACGAAGCCCATGCTCATCGCACCGGCCCCGAGGACGAGGTAGTCGGTCTCGATCGCCTCGGGAGCGTGCCCGTTGATGGCTTGCGCGGTTGTCATGTGGCAACCGTAGATCGCGCTCAGGGCCCTGGCGTCATCAGTCGGAGTGGACCTGTTCCCCCGTTGGAGTGAACCTGCCGTCCACGCCCTTCCGCCGGCTCCCACGAGCCGTTTGGATGGCCTCCATGAGCACCACCGCCCAGCCGGCCGCCATCGCCTCCAACCGGGCGACGTCCAACACCCCGCCGCGATTGCAGGACTTCGACGTCATCGGCGACGACCCGGCACTCGTGGAGGCCCTGCACGCGTTCGGCGCGGGTGATCGCGTCGAGGAGTGCTCGGCACTGGGCCGCGCGCTCGGGTCGGCGGACGGGCTGGAGTCCGGGTTCGCCGCCAACGAGCGGGCGCCCGTGCACGTGCCCTACGACCGCTCCGGTGCGCGGACCGACGAGATCCAGTTCGTCCCCGCGTGGGATCACGTCATGCGCCTGGCCGTCGAGCACGGGGCGTCCGGATCGGTGTGGGCACAGGCCGACCAGCCGACGGCGCAGGTGGCGCGGGCCGCGAAGTTCATCGGCGTCGCGCAGGTCGAGGCCGGCTCGACGTGTCCGCTGGCGATGACCTACGCGTGCGTCCCCGCGTTGCGCCTGACGCCTGACGTCGCCGAGCGCTGGGAGCCCCTCGTGACGTCGGGCGTGTACGACCCCCGATCGGTCGCCCGCGCCGACAAGCAGGGCGCGCTGATCGGCATGGCGCTCACCGAGAAGCAGGGCGGCTCGGACGTCCGCACGAACTCGACGGTCGCAGAACCCGACCCCGCGGCAGGCGACGGCTGGTACCGCGTGACCGGCGAGAAGTGGTTCGTCTCGGCCGTCCACTCCGACGCGATGTTCGTGCTCGCCCAGACCACCGAGGGCGTCAGCTGCCTGCTCATCCCCCGCCGGCTGGACGACGGCGGCCCGAACGGCTGGACCATCGACCGGCTCAAGGACAAGCTCGGCAACCGCTCCAACCCGACCGCCGAGGTGCGGTTCGACGGCGCGCTGGCGCAACTCGTCGGCGAGCCCGGCCGCGGCGTCCGGGCGATCATGGCGATGATCGGCGGCACGCGGCAGGACTGCGTCCTCGGTTCGACCGCCGTGATGCGCACCGGCACGATCGAGGCGATCCACTGGGCCACCCACCGGCAGGTGTTCGGCCGGCGCCTGGCCGACCAGCCGGCGATGACCGCGGTCCTCGCCGACCTCGCCCTGGAGACCGAGGCCGCGACCTGGTCGGCGCTGCGGCTGGCGCGCGCCACCGGCGAGGCAGCGGCCGGCGATGCGCAGGCGGCGCTGTTCCGGCGGCTCGCCGCGCCGGTGCTGAAGTTCTGGGTCTGCAAGCGCGCCCCGATGCACGCCGCCGAGGCGCTGGAGTGCCAGGGCGGCTATGGCTACATCGAGGAGTCCCGGCTGCCGCGCACCTACCGCGAGGCCCCGCTGATGTCGGTCTGGGAGGGCTCGGGCAACGTGCAGGCGCTGGACGTGCTGCGCGCGATGCAACGCGAGCCGGACTCGGTCGCCGCGTTCTTCGATGAGCTCGCGCTCAGCGCTGGAGCCAACCGGCGCCTGGATGCCTCGGTGGCCCAGTTGCGGGCGATCCTGGACGGTGAGACCGACGAGGCCCGCGCGCGTGACGTCACCGGCCGCATGGCGCGCTGCCTGCAGGCCTCGCTGCTGCTGCGGCACGCGCCCGCGTTCATCGCCGACACCTATTGCGCCGCGCGACTGGACGACGCCGGGGGAACGCTGGGCTGCCTGCCCGCCGGCATCGACAGCGCGGCGATCGTCGCCCGGCACGCGGTGACGTGAGGCACACGCGCTCGCCCGCGGAGGACCGTCCGCCGTCCTGAGCGGCGTATGGTCGTCCGATGCCCGACACGCTTCTCGCCGGAGAGCTCCCGCCGTGGCCCGACGACGCGGCCGCGAGCCCGTCGGCCTCGCTGCGCGCGGCGCTCGACGACGAGCTGGCCGACCTGGAGGAGCGGATCGCCGCGCTCATCGCGCGTGGATCCGCCGAGCTGCGGGCCGCCTTCGATGCGCTGAGCGAGCTGCACCAGCGGCGGGACCGCGCCGCCGACGCGCAGGTCGGCGACCGCATCAGCGTGCTCTCGCGTGTCCATGCCGAGCTGGCCCGGCTGCGGCAGATGCCCAGCGCCGAGGCGATGATCGCGGCCGCGCCCCGGTCGGCGTGCGAGGCGTGCGGCTTCGATCGCGCCGTGCTCTACCAGGTACGCGGCAAGCAGCTGCTCGCCGAGTCCTTCCACGTGCAGGGCGATCCCGATGCGGCCGCGCGCCTGCTCGCCTTCAGCCGCGAGCACCCCGCCGAGCTGGCCAGCCGCGTCATCGAGGCCGAGATGGTGCGACGCCGGCGGCCGGTGGCCATCCAGCAGGTGGTGGGCAACCCCCGCGTCTTCGCCGAGCTCGCCGACGCCTACGACACCCGCTCCTATGTCGCGGCCCCGATCATGCCCGAGGGCCGCGTCATCGGCTTCATCCACGCCGACCATCGCCTCAAGCCGCGCCGCGTCGACGACTTCGACCGCGACTCGCTGTGGTCGTTCGCCGAAGGGTTCGGCTACGCCGTCGAGCGCGCGCGTCTGACCGACCGGCTGCGCGCGCAGGGGCAGGAGCTCCGGCAGCTCCTCCAGCGGACCGACGCCGTCGTCGCCGAGTACCTCGACGCCGAGGTCGAGCTGGTCACGGGCAGCACCGACGGGATGGGCGCCTCCCGCGCCGCCGCCGCCCTGGTTCCTGAGGTCGACACCGGCCTGGCCGCCCAGCTCTCCCACCGCGAGCTCGAGGTCCTCGAGCTGATCGGCACCGGTGCCACCAACGGGCAGATCGCCGCCCGGCTGTTCATCACCGAGGAGACGGTGAAGTCCCACGTGCAGCGCATCCTCCGCAAGCTCGGCGCGGCCAACCGCGTCGAGGCGGCGGCGATCTGGCACAAGGGGTCAGCCGACGTGCCCCTCCCGTCCAAGGCCGAGCGCCCTCGCAGCGATCTTGGGATTTCATAAGAATCGAAACTGTTGACTGGTACGCTGGGCCCATGGCCCACCGGAAGGCTCCGGACGATGAGCCGATCTACCATCTGAAGGCAGAGCTGTTCCGGCTGCTGGGGCACCCCGCGCGCGTGCGGGTGCTCGAACTCCTGCGCGACGGCGAACGCACCGTGGGAGACCTGCAGGTTGCGCTCGGGCTCGACTCCGGCGGGACGTCCCAGCACCTGACGGCAATGCGCAGGCAGGGCATCCTCGCCAGCCGTCGCGACGGCACGAGCGTCTACTACCGCGTCCGCGACCCGCTCATGTTCGATCTCCTCGAGGTCACGCGCCGCTTCCTCGCCGGGCGGCTGGAAGAGACCCAGGGCCTGCTGGGCGACCTGCACAACGAGGCAGGCGCGGCGCGCAGGGCGACGACCACGCGGCGCCGCAGCAGGACCTGACCCCAACCTCAGGCGCCCTGCAGGCCCGCATCCTGGGCTGCCTGGTTGACGATCGACTCCATCCCGCCCTCGATCTCGACCACCATGCCGGCAACCTCCCCGACGGCTTCCTGGGCGATCCGGAATCCGTCGCGCGCGCCGGTGGTGGACTGCTGCACGCCCGCCACCTCGGCCGTCGCGACGGCAATCGCCTCGCGCACCTGACGCAGCGTGCCGGCCGAGGTCGCGTTGTGCTCGCTGATCGCATGGAGGCTCTCAGCCGTGCGCTGGGCCAGCGTCCCGACCTCCTGGGCCACCACCGCGAACCCGAGCCCGTGGTCGCCGGCGCGCGCGGCCTCGATGCGCGCGTTGAGCGACAGCAGCTTGGTCTGGTCGGAGATCGAGCGGATCGCATCGACGATGCCGTCGATCTCCCGCAACTGGGCGCTCAGCTCGGTCGTCCGCGCGTCCACGCCGGCGATGGCCTCGTGCATCGCCTCGACGCGGGACCACGCGTCGTCGACGCTGGCCGTCCCGGCGTCCGCGGCGGCCACACACGCCGCGACCGACTCCTTGGCCGCGCTGGTCTGCGCGGCAACCTCCTGGCTGGCGGCGCTCAGCGACTCGAGCATCGCCGACAGCCGGGCGTCCCGCGCGTCCAGGAAGCTCTGCGCGACGATGGTCATGTCGGTCTGGGTCACGGTCCTCCAGGCCACGATCGCCGCGGTCAACTCGACATGGTCATGCGCCAGTCGCTCCGTGAGCCGGTCCACGACGAGGCGGTCGATCTGCAGGAACGCCCCGAAGTACGCGCCGAGCGGGAGCCCGATGCGGTCATGGACCTGCCCGATCGTGATCCGCTCACGGATGGTGTCGTCGTCGTAGACGCCCGACCACAGCGTCCCCACGTAGCGGATGAGCGTTCCCCGCAACCGCGCCACGGTCGAGTTGCGATCGATGATGCCGCGCAACTCGGCGCTGCGATTGACGTGGGCGTAGAAGGCATCTGCGATGGACTCGCCCAGATCGCTCACCTCCCCGGCCACTGCTCGCAGGCGATCGAGGTGGTCCTGGGTGAGACCTGTGTAGTCGATCAGCGGCTGCGTGCGCGGATCGACGTGGATGACGGGGGCACCGGCAAGGGTCGACATGCCACAGCGTTCGGCAGTCGCCTTCGTATCTTCAATCCTTTTAAGACTTTATCTAGGCTCGCCCACGCAGTGCCGGCGGCGCGGCGGCCTGACCCCCACAATGAAAGCGCCTTATTTTCTTAGAACTTTGTAAGATTTAGGCACTTGTCCAGAAGCTCAAGGAGAACGACGCCGATGACCACGACCAGCCGCGCTGCCGCCCCTACGTCGCACCAGCGACTCATAGAGTGGGTCTCCGATCTCGAGGCCCTCGCCCAGCCGGACGCCGTGCACTGGTGTGACGGATCGCCCGAGGAGTACGACGGTCTCTGTCAGTTGCTCGTCGCCAACGGCACGTTCCGCAGGCTCTCCGACGCGAAGCGGCCGAACAGCTACCTGGCGTTCTCCGACCCATCGGATGTCGCGCGCGTGGAGGACCGCACCTTCATCTGCTCGGCCAGGCAGCGGGACGCGGGCCCGACCAACAACTGGCGCGACCCGCAGGAGATGCGCGCGACCCTGAACGCGCTGTTCACCGGTGCCATGCGCGGTCGCACGATGTACGTGGTGCCGTTCTCCATGGGGCCCATGGGCTCGGACAAGTCGGTGCTCGGCGTGCAGGTCACCGACTCCCCGTACGTGGTCGTCTCGATGCGGATCATGAC
>CAYUDT010000154.1:0-10639 GCA_964443695.1 uncultured Conexibacter sp.
TGCGCACGCCGCTGGCCTCGATCCGCGGCTACGCCGAGCTGTTCCGCATCGGCGCGGCGCGTGACCCGGAGGAGGTCGAGCGCTCGATGAAGCGCATCGAGGACGAGGCCCAGCGCATGGGCGTCCTCGTCGAGGACCTGCTGACGCTCGCCCGCCTCGACGAGGTCCGCGCGAAGGTCGCCGAACCGGTCGACGTCGCCGCCCTCGCCGACGACGCGGTTGCCGACGCGCGCGCCATGGCACCGGACCGCGAGGTGACCGCCACCGGGGACGAGGACATCCTGGTCCTCGGCGACCGCGACCAGCTGCGCCAGGTGCTGGCCAACCTCGTCCGCAACGCCCTGGTCCACACCCCCGCAGGCACCCCCGTCGAGGTCGGTGCCCGCGAGACGAGCGACGGCGCCGTCGAGCTGACCGTCCGCGACCACGGCCCGGGGCTGCCCACCGAGGACCCGTCGACGTTGTTCGGCCGCTTCTGGCGCGCCGAGGGCGGACGCGAGCGCGGCAAGGCCGGCGCCGGGCTGGGACTGGCGATCGTCGACGGCATCGTCCGCGCCCACGGCGGCACCGTCTCCGCGGCCAACGCCCCCGACGGCGGGGCCGTCTTCACCGTGCTGCTGCCCGCGCCGGCCGGCCTCAAGGCCGAGGCCGACGCGCCCGCCCCGGTCGGCTGACCGCGGCTCCCAGGGACCTCCCAGGCACGGCCCGCACGCCACCAAGGCGGCGGGCCGAAGCTGTGGGCATGTCGATCTCCGCCACTCCTGCGCCTGCGCTCGACGGCCCGCGCACGACCCCGCTGCAGCGCCTGCGCGCGCTGCCGGCGCCGCGGCCCGAGCTCGTGGGCCTGCTTGTCCTCGCCGCCGTCCTGAACCTCTGGTCGCTCAGCACCAACGGCTGGGCCAACGACTACTACGCGGCGGCGGTCCGCTCGATGAGCAGCAGCTGGCACGCGTTCCTCTACAACTCCTTCGACCGGGCCGGCGTGATGACGGTGGACAAGCCACCGCTGGCTCTGTGGGTGCAGGCGCTGTCGGCACGGGTCTTCGGCTTCTCGTCGTGGAGCATCCTCGTGCCGCAGGCGCTGATGGGCGTCGCGTCGGTCGGGCTGGTGTACGACATCGGCCGCCGCCGCTTCGGGCGGGTGGGCGGCACCGTCGCCGGGCTGACGCTTGCGCTGACCCCGATCGAGGTTGCGATCTCGCGGCACAACAACCCCGACGCGCTGCTCGTGCTGTGTCTCGTCGGCGCGCTGTGGTGCCTGGTCCGCGCGCTGGAGGACGGCCGCACGAACCGGCTGGTCTGGGCCGGCGTCTGCGTGGGCCTGGGCTTCGAGACGAAGATGATGGCCGCGATGCTGGTCGTCCCGGCGCTCGCCGCTGCGTACCTGTACGTGGCGCCGACGGGCCTCTGGAGGTCCGTGCGCCAGTTGGCGGCGGGCGGTGCGGCGATGGCCGTCGTCGGCCTGGCCTGGCCGGTGCTCGTGTGGCTGACGCCGGGAGGATCGCGCCCGTGGGTCTCGGGCACCTCCGACAACTCGATCTGGTCGCTGATCTGGGGCTACAACGGCGTCGGCCGCCTGGACGGCCAGGCCGGGGGACCGGCGGCCAACGGTGGCTTCGGCGGTGGTGGGGTCTTCGGTGGTGACACCGGCCCGCTGCGCCTGCTCAACCAGGCCCTCGGTGGCCAGGGCGGCTGGCTGCTCGGGTTCGCGGTCGTCGGTGGCCTCGCCGCACTCGTCGCCTCGCGCCTGCGACGTGCCGACGAGCGCACCGGCTGGCTGGTCGCCGTCGGTGGCTGCTTCGCCACCATCGCGGTGGCCTTCAGCGCCGCGAAGGGCATCTTCCATCCGTACTACGTGTCCGAACTGGCGCCGTTCACCGCGCTGCTGGTCGGTGCCGGCGTGGCCGAGTTCGCCCGCGGCGGCGCGGTCGCCCGCGTCGCCGCCCCGGCCGCGGTGCTGGCCGGGGCCTGGGCGCAGACGCGGATCCTGGGGGACAACCCCGATTCGCTGTCCTGGCTTGCGGGTGTGCTGGTCGCGGTCGGCGTCGTCGGCGCGCCGGCCCTGGCGGTCACCGGTGCGGGTCGGGTCCGCAATGGCGTCCTCGCCGCCGTGGTCGGATTGCTGCTCGTCGCGCCGGCGACCTGGTCGGCGCAGACGCTCGGCCACGCGACGTCCTCAACGTTCCCGGCCGGCGGGCCTGCCGACGCCGGCGGCGGCTTCGGGGGTCCCGGCGGCGGCCGCGGGCCCGGCGCGGGCGGCGGCATGCGCGGCGGCTTCGGCGGACCGCCTCCGGGGACGACCCAGCAGAGCGGCACGGGCACGGGGACGACCGGCAGCTTCGGCGGACCGCCCAGCGGCGGCCCTGGCGCGGGCGCGGGCGGTGGCGGCATGTTCGGCGGCACCACCTCCGGGCTCACCGCCGCGCTGGCCTACGCCAAGGCCAACGGCAACGGCACGGTCGCCGTGTCCAGCCAGTCCGCGGCGGCGAGCTCGCTGATCAACTCCGGCGGCAACGTCGTCGCGCTCGGCGGCTTCTCCGGTCGCGAGAGCGAGGTCAGCGCGATCTGGCTGGCCGAGGCCATCCGTAACGGCCGCATCCGCTACGTCCTCGCCGACTCCAGTGGCATGGGGCGCAACGACGGCCGCACCGGCAGCGACTCGATCATGGCGATCGTCAAGGCCCACGCCAAGGCGATCACCCTCGGCGACGGCACCGTCCTCTACGACGCCAAGGGCCACGCCGACGCCATCGCAGCGGCGACCTGAAACCAACCGCGTGCAGTGGTTGGGCTCCCTGCCCAACCACTGCACACGGGGTCGGGGGCCGGCGCGCCCGCCGTCGGCTGCGTGCACGCATTGGGCTCCCTGCCCAACCAGTGCACACGCGTTCTGGAGACGGCCGCTCGCAGCCGTCCCGCCGCTCTCAGGAAGCGCTCAGCGCTGCCGGAGGCGGTTCTCGCGGACGGGATCGACCCTCCGGACATGTCCTCCTCCACGCTTCTCCCCGATCGGCCGGCGACGCTTCCGTCGGCGCCCTCCAGCCGTCCCGCGGCGTTCCGCGTGGACATCGTGGTGCCCGTCCACAACGAGCAGGCGGCCCTGACCGACTCGATCCGCCGGCTGCACGAGTTCCTCGCCGCCCAGCTGCCCTACGCCTGGCGGATCATCATCGCCAACAACGCCTCGACCGACCACACCGCGGCCGTTGCCCGCGCGCTGCAGGAGGACCTCGACGGGGTGACGCTCCTCGACCTGCCGCTCAAGGGCCGCGGGCGCGCGCTGCGCGCCGCCTGGAGCGCCAGCGACGCGCACGTCGTCGCCTACATGGACGTCGATCTGAGCACGGACCTCAACGCGCTGCTGCCGCTGATCGCGCCGCTGATCTCCGGCCACAGCGACGTCGCGATCGGCACCCGCCTGTCCCGCAGCAGCCGCGTCACCCGCGGGCCCAAGCGGGAGTTCATCTCGCGCACCTACAACCGCCTGCTGCGCTACTCGCTGGGAGCGAGGTTCTCCGATGCCCAGTGCGGCTTCAAGGCCGTCCGTGGCGACGTCGCCCAACGGCTCATGCCGCAGATCAAGGACGAGGCCTGGTTCTTCGACACCGAGCTGCTCGTCCTCGCCCAGCGCGACGGGCTGCGCATCCACGAGGTGCCCGTCGACTGGACCGACGACCCCGACAGCCGGGTGGACATCGTCGACACCGCGGTCGAGGACCTGAAGGGCATCGTGCGCCTCCTCGCGTCCGCCAGGCCGGCGCGGTTCGCCGCCATCGGCATCTGCTCGACGCTGGCGTACGCGCTGCTCTACCTGATGCTGCGCGGCCCGCTGGGCGCGGCCGGAGCCAACGCGGCCGGCCTGGCGCTGACCGCGGTCGCGAACACCCAGGCCAACCGCCGCTTCACGTTCGACCTCAAGGGGCGCGAGGGCCTCGTCCGCCAGCACCTGCTCGGCGCCGGCGTGTTCATCCTGACGCTCGGCCTGACCAGCGGGGCGCTCAGCGTCCTCGACAAGGTCGACCCCAACGCGTCGCGCGGGGTCGAGCTCGCCGTGCTGATCGCTGCCAGCATCTGCGCCACAATCACCCGCTACGTCGCGCTGAAGACGCTGGTGTTCGCCCGGTCGGGCCCGCTGCATCGCGCGGTGGCCGCGATCGCCCGAGTCTGACTCGCGGTACGGCGAAGTACCGTACGATTCCCCGATGCCCGAGATCTCCAAGGCGCTGTACCGCGCCGGCGAAGGTGAGCCCGTCGTCCTGCTGCACGGGTTCACCGCCACCTGGCACTGCTGGAAGCCGCTCCTGGCCGACCTCGTCCCTCGTTATGAGGTCATCGCGCCGACGCTGGCCGGCCACGACGGCGGCCCCGCGTGGGACCCGGCCACGCCGATGAACATGGAGGGCTCGACCGACTCGCTGGAGAAACATCTCGACGAGCTCGGCATC
The DNA here is from genome assembly GCA_964443695.1 of uncultured Conexibacter sp. GTDB lineage: Bacteria > Actinomycetota > Thermoleophilia > Solirubrobacterales > Solirubrobacteraceae > Paraconexibacter. The sequence continues at coordinate 4,446 of CAYUDT010000154.1, forward strand.
GACACCGCGCACTTCGTCGGCAACTCGATGGGCGGTGCCCTGGCGATCCAGCTGGCCAAGCGCGGCCGCGCCCGCAGCGTCGTCGCCATCAGCCCCGGTGGCGGTTGGTCGCCGGACGGCCCGGAGGCCGCCCGGATCTCCAAGTTCTTCAAGCGCCAGGTCGGACTGACCCGCGCGAGCGCCAAGCGCATTCCGACGCTGGTCCAGCGGCCGCGGACCCGCAAGCTCGCCCTGCGCGACGTCATGCGCCACGGCGAGCTCGTCGCGCCCGACGATGCCATGCAGCTGGCCCTCGGCTCCCTGGGCTGCACGGTGGTCGACGACGTCCTGCGCATCCTCGACGACAACACCGCGCACCTCGTCGACCTCGACAAGGTCTCCGCGCCGACGCTGCTGGCCTGGGCCGAGAACGATCGCATCCTGCCCAAGGAGTCCTGCTCCTGGGCGCTGCGCCGCGGCATCCCCGGCGCCGAGTACCGGATCCTCCCGCGGACCGGCCACGTGCCGATGTGGGACGACACCAAGCTGTGCGTCGACACGATCGTCGAATGGGTCGACCGCCACTCCACGGCGACGTCCGGTGACACGCCGGCCGAGACCCTGACCGCGGCCTGACCGGCTGTTCACGGAGTAGGTGCTCATGCGCGGGGTAGGCTCCGTGCATGAGCTATGACGACGATCGCGATCCCGCCTTCGACGCCGTCAGGGAGGCCGGCGGCGGCGAGTCCGAGGGCTTCGAGCTGGCCGAGGCCGAGCTGATCGAGCACGCCTCGCACGGCGACGAGCACGGCACCGCGAAGATCACCCAGGACGCCTCCGACGTCGAGGAGCTTCTCGACGACGAGGACGTCTACGGCGACGCCGACGAAGAGGGCGACGACGACTGAGCACGATCTCCCTGGAGGTGACCTCAGAACCCTGGAGGTGTGAACCCGGGCGGTCGCCGTCGTCGGCAACGCCGGCATCAGCGGCGGTCGGCAGCGGCGTGGGCATTCGGCATCGCCAAGCCCTTCTGCGACGTCCAGAAGAACACCGAGACGGCACCCCGCACGCTGTTGAGCGGACAACTCATGTGAAGGAACGGCGGGGGCGGAGTCGAAAACCCCTTCGCCGATGAAGAGGTCCGCTTCGACGATCCAGGCCCCGCCTCACGAGGCGCACGGGCACCAGTCACTCTCCGAGTACATCCAGGCTCGGTTCGACGAGTTCTCGCGCTCCCAGAAGGACGTGGCGCAGTACATCGTCGACCACCTCGATGAGGTCGCCTTCCAGACGGCCGAGGAGCTGGCGCGCCGCGCCAACACCTCCAGCTCGACGGTCGTGCGCTTCAGCCAGGCGCTCGGGTTCGAGGGCTTCCCCGAGCTGCAGCAGTCAGCGCGGGAGGAGTACCGCCGTGCCAACGCGGTGGCGACCGGCACCAAGCCGAGCGCCGAGCCGCTGTTCAGCCTCGACCAGAACGAGTTCGAGACGGCGATCGCCTCCGACTACGTCAACGTCGAGGAGACGGCGCGCAAGGTCAGCCGCTCCGACGTCGACGCGACCGTGGACGCCATCGCGTCCGCCGACAAGATCCTGATCTGCGGCACCGACCAGATGGCGTTCTTCGCGTCCTACCTGCGTCACCTGCTGATGCTGCTCGACCTCCGGGCCGAGATCGTCGCGTCCCCGTCGCAGGAGGCGCTGAGCCGGCTGTCGCGGATCGATGAGAACACGCTGGTCATCGGCCTGTCGGCCGGCCGTCCGCATCCGCTCGTCGTCCGGGCGATGAAGCTGGCGCGCCACCGCAAGGCCCGGACGATCGCCGTCACCGACGCGACGCTGTCCGAGGTCGCCAAGCTCGCGACGATCCGCCTGTACTACTCGAGCAACTCACCGGCCTACGTGCGCTCGCACACGGCGCTGCTGTCGATCATCCAGGCCCTTGCTTACGGGGTCTACGCCCGGGACGCGGAGCAGTACGCCGACCGGATCAAGGCGTTTCGTCTGAAATAGCACGAGGAGGCGCGCCGTTCCGTCAGGCGCGCCTTTCCTACACTTCGTCACAACATGCGTGACGAAGCGACCTTCCTGTCCAAGACCGGCCTGGCCGAGAACCTCAAGGGCGGGGTCATCATGGACGTGGTCGACGCCGAGCAGGCGAAGATCGCCGAGGCTGCCGGCGCCGTGGCCGTCATGGCGCTGGAGCGGGTGCCCGCGGACATCCGCCGCGACGGCGGGGTGGCCCGGATGAGCGATCCGGCCATGATCAAGGGCATCCAGGAGGCCGTGACCATCCCCGTGATGGCCAAGGCCCGCATCGGCCACTTCGTCGAGGCCCAGGTGCTGGAGTCCCTCGAGGTCGACTACATCGACGAGTCGGAGGTCCTGACCCCGGCCGACGAGGCGCACCACATCGACAAGTGGCCCTTCAAGGTGCCGTTCGTGTGCGGCGCCACCAACCTCGGCGAGGCGCTGCGCCGCATCGGCGAGGGTGCGGCGATGATCCGCTCCAAGGGCGAGGCCGGCACCGGCGACATCGTCGAGGCCGTCCGCCACATGCGCCAGATCCGGGGCGACATCCGCCGTCTGACCCTGCTGGACGACGCCGAGCTGGCCACCGCCGCCAAGGAGCTGCAGTCGCCGCTGGACATCGTCCGCGGCGTGGCCGAGGCCGGCAAGCTGCCGGTCCCGCTGTTCAGCGCCGGCGGCATCGCCACGCCGGCCGACGCCGCGCTGATGATGCAGCTCGGCGCCGAGGCCGTCTTCGTCGGCTCGGGCATCTTCAAGTCCGAGGACCCGGCGCCGCGCGCGGCCGCCGTGGTCGAGGCGACGACGCACTTCCAGGACCCGGACCGCATCGCGAAGGCCTCCGAGGGCCTGGGCGACGCGATGTTCAGCCTGGAGACGCGCTCGCTGCCGACCGAGCAGCTGCTCGCCGGCCGCGGTTGGTGAACGCGGTCCCGCCAACCCACCCGCAACGTCCGCTGATCGGCGTGCTCGCCCTGCAGGGCGACTTCGCCAAGCACCGCACGATGCTGGAGCTCCTGGGCGCCGAGGTCCGGGAGGTCCGCACGCCCGCGGGTCTCGAGGGGCTCGACGCGCTGGTCCTGCCGGGCGGCGAGTCCACGACGATGACGCTGGGCATCGCCCGTGAGGGCCTGGGGGACCCGCTGCGCGCGTTCGCGGCGACGGGCCGCCCGATGCTCGGCACCTGCGCGGGGCTGATCATGCTCGATCGCGAGCACCTGGGCATCGTCGACATCCGCGCCGAGCGCAACGCGTTCGGCCGTCAGGTCCGCTCGTTCGAGGCGCCGGTGCAGCTTCCGGGCGTGGAGGGCGAGATCCACGCGATCTTCATCCGCGCGCCGTGGATCGCCGAGGCCGGGGAGGACGTCGAGATCCTCGCGGAGGTCGACGGCCACCCGATCGCCGCGCGGCAGGGGGCGATCACCGTCGTCTCCTTCCATCCGGAGATCACAGGCGACTCCCGGCTGCACGCCGCGTTCGTCGAGCAGGTCCGGGCCGACCGGGCCGCCCGCCAGAGCGCCGGCTAGAGCACCGAGCAGACGAATCCCCACGGATCTCCGTGGGAATTCGCACGTTCGGGTGCGCCAGGGGTGCTGCCCTACGCGGCGGTACGGCGCCGGCGCCGCAGGCCCCGGGTGCGGCGCTCGGCAACGGCCAGCAGCGCGAAGCTCGAGACCAGGCCGAGCAGCATGAGCAGGGCCACGTTGGTGTCGCCACCGGGCACGCCGCCATCGCCCTTGCGGATCAGGTCCCCGGGCTCGTAGGCGCCCGACGGGCGGAACAGCAGCGGGCGCGCACCCTGGGCCTTCGGCGCGAGCGGGCCGTCGGTGGCCGTCTTCTTGATGCCGAAGTGGCCCTTGACGCCGCCCATGATGCGCGTCAGCGAGGTGCGGCCGTCCACCCGGTCCATGTCGTCGACGGTGGAGACCTTCAGCCGCTTGAAGAAGCGGATGGTCGTCGGCTTGGTGTCGGTGTTCTCCACGCCGGCCAGCGGGACGACGAGCTTCTCGCCCTTCTTGACCGTCGGGATCTTCACGCGGCGCATGCCCGCGATCATGTTCTTGATGAGGACGTCGCGGACGGTGTCCTGGTCCTTGGGCAGCTTCACGTCGACGTGCGTGAAGACGATGCCGGCGACGGGCTTGATCTGCTCGCTCTGCACGATGCCGGCGAGCTGGGGCAGGTCGCGCCGCGCCAGGTCGCCACCGTCGACGATCGAGCGGCCGAGCGCGTTGGCGAAGTCGGCAAGCTTGGTCTCGTCACCCGCGGCGCCCTCCCACTGCGTCCCGTCGGTGAGCGCCTTGACCGTGTCCAGGTTGACCGGCTCGTACATCTGGGCCAGGTAGGCCGGGTTGCCGAGCGTGTCGCGGACGTGCTTGAAGACCTCGTAGCGCGGGGGAGACAGGGCGATCCAGGCGTAGGCGCCGGCACCTGCTCCTGCGCCCGCGCCGTTGCCGCCACCGCCGGCCGTGGCCGGGGCGCTGGCTCCGGCGTCGGCAGCCGGGCTGGTGCCGCCACCGTCGGAGTCCGGGGCGTTGCCGCCGGCGTCGTTGTCCGCGATACCGGTGCCGTCGCCGCCGGAGCCGCTGGTCGAGACGGGTTGCTGGCCGGGGACGGGGGTGGCCGTCGGGCCGACGCCCGCGCCCTCGACGGCAGGGCTCGTCGTCGTCGACGTGGTGGTCGTCGTCGATCCGGTCGTCGTCGTCGTGGTCGACGTCGTCGTGGTGGTGGTCCCGTACTGGTCACCTGCAGCGTCGCCGTAGTCCCGGAAGGGAGCCTGTGCGAGTGCGATCGCCGGCACCGCGCCGACCACCAATGCTACGAATGCAACGAGCAACTGCCTGGCCGTCGGCTTCATCCCTGCGCTCTTCCCCTGTAAGACTGCGCTCAACTCAACCTGCAGTCCCGTGTGACTGCGCGCCCGTGGGCCTGTTGAGTCCCCTTGTCGCACAAGTCTACCCCTTCCCCGGCGGATTGGAAACTTCGATGGGTGAACGACCGCGCGTGAGCCGGGCCTGAGAGGATGCCGTCGTGGGTGTTAAGGAATCCCTGCAACGGTGGCGCTTTTCCCGGGAAGTGCGACAGCATGTCCGCCCGGAGCGCTTTGCCGCCTACGGGACGTCGTCGATCGTGCATTCGCCACTGCACGTCGAGGGCGCCGACCGGGTGTCCATCGGCGAGCAGACGTTCATCCTGTCGCACGCGAGCATCGTGCTCGGGCCGTCCGGGCGGCTGGCGATCGGCTCGCGTACCTACCTCGGCCGCGACCTCACGATCCTCGCGCTCGGCGAGGTGACGATCGGGGACGACGTCATGGGTTCCGACCGGCTCGTGATCGCTGACTCCGGACCGCAGCCCGACCGGCACGGCGTGCCCGTCCGCGACCAGGCCTGGGCGCCGGCTCGGCCGGTCCACATCGAGGACGGCGTCTTCCTCGGCACGGGTGCGATGGTGCTGGCCGGCGTGACCGTCGGCGCGCGCACGCTGGTGGCCGCCGGTGCGGTGGTGACCCGCGATGTGCCGCCCAACTGCGTCGTGGCGGGAAACCCCGCGCGGGTGATGCGCCACTACGACCCGACGCAGGACGCCTGGGTCGACGGTCAGCCGGCCAGCAGCAACTGAACGACCGCGCCGGGCACGTCCGGTGCCGGGTCGTTGCCGCCGAAGACGCCTGCGATCGCCAGGATGATGATCACGGCGACGACGATCGCCGCACCCGGCAGGATGAGGTTGAAGACCGGCCCGTGGTCGTCCGCAGCCAGGTGCGGCAGGTGCGGGCGGCGGCGCGTGCGCGGCAGCCCGGACGGATAGTGCGCGGGCGCAGCGTCGAGCGGCGCTCCCTCCAGCGTCCCGTGGTCGACGTGGCCGGTGTCGTGGTCGTCGTGGTCCGGGCCGAGCAGGAATGGGTCGACGTCGTTGTCGTCGTGCTCCTGGTCGTCCCAGGGTGCGGGCTCGGCGTGGCGGAGCTCGGCCTCCTCAGCGGCCCGCCGCTCGGCCTCGGCGAGCTCCTGACCCAGACGGTCGGCCTCACGGCGCTCCGCTTCAAGGCGTTCGGCCTCGAGTCGCTCGGCCTCGGCGCGCTCGGCTTCGAGTCGCTCGGCCTCGGCGCGTTCGGCCTCGGCGCGTTCGGCCTCGGCGCGTTCGGCCTCGGCGCGTTCGGCTTCGGGGCGCTCGGCTTCGAGCCGCTC
>CAYUDT010000155.1:0-10618 GCA_964443695.1 uncultured Conexibacter sp.
GCTCGGCACCCAGCTCTTCTGGGGCGCCAACCCGCGCGCACCCATCGGAGGTTGATGCATGCCGCTCATCCCGCGTAGGGGCAAGGACGACGAGCCGGACCGGGGCAACGAGCCCGAGTCCTGGCTGCCCGACGACGACTTCGGGGCCGACACCGGGGCGGATGCCCCTGCTGCTGCCGCCGAGTCGCCCGCTCCGGAGCCGACCCCGGCTCCCGCCCCGGTCGCCGAGGAGCCGACCGCCGTCCGCGAGCCCGCGGCCGCGCCGCGCGCGTCCGTCGTGCGTGAGGTCCCCGCCGGCGACGACGACGAGTACCAGTGGCACACGGGCCTGCAGCGCCCGACCGGCATGCCCGAGGCCGTCGAGTTCATCGACGTCCACAAGGCGTTCGGGCGCAACAAGATCCTCCGCGGCCTGAACATGGGGCTGCCGGAGGGCAAGATCTCGATGATCCTGGGCCCGTCGGGTACCGGGAAGAGCGTGTGCATCAAGCACATGGTCGGCCTGCTGTATCCGGATGAGGGCGACATCCTCGTCCACGGCGAGAGCGTGCCGAACATGCGCGATGAGGATCTCTTTGAGATGCGCAAGAAGTTCGGCGTCCTGTTCCAGGACGGTGCGCTGTTCGGCTCGATGAACCTGCTCGACAACGTCGCCTTCCCGCTGCGCCAGCACACCGACAAGGGCGAGGACGAGGTCCTCGCGCTGGTCCGCCGTCGCCTGGCGGAGGTCGGATTGGGCAACGCGGAGGACAAGTACCCCAACGAGTTGTCCGGTGGGATGAGAAAGCGCGCCGGCTTTGCCCGCGCCCTCGTCCTGGATCCGGACATCGTCCTCTTCGACGAGCCCGACAGTGGCCTGGACCCGGTGCGCACCGCGCTGCTGGGTGAGCTGATCCAGGAGATCCATGAGGACCTCATGACCGAGCGGGAGGGCAAGGTCGAGCACATGCCCGCCTTCACCCTGATCACCCACGACATCATGACCGCCCGCCGCGTCGCCGAGCACATCTCGGTGCTGTGGAAGGGGCGCATCGTGGAGTCCGGTCCGGCGGAGGAGCTGTTCAACAGCGACAACGCCTTCGTCCGTCAGTTCCTCTCCGGCGAGTCCCAGGGCCCGCTCGGTATGGAGTAGGCCGTCGCCGGAGTTGGTCCGGCGCGCCACATAAAGTCCCGCTTAACTTCCGATCAACGTGGCATCAGGGATGATGCCAGCGCCTAACGCGTTCCCCCAGCGTGTCCCACTCACCTGCCCCACATAGCCTGACGCCCGGAGGGCCTCAGTGACCATCGCCCGCGGAGTCGCCGCGGGTGCCTTGGCGATCGCCGTCATCGTGGTCGGCGTGATGCTGCTGGGTGGCAGCAAGGAGCACACCTACCACCTGCGTTTCCAGACGGCCGGCCAGCTGGTCAAGGACGACGACGTCCAGGTCGGCGGCCGCCGGATCGGCTCGATCAAGGAGATCAAGCTGACGCGCAACAACCAGGCCGACATCGAGATCGCGGTCGAAGACGGCTTCGCCCCGCTGCACAAGGGCACGAAGGGCGTGATCCGCGCGACGTCCCTCTCCGGCATCGCCAACCGCTACATCGCGCTCACGCCCGGCCCGCAGTCCAACCCCAAGCTCGAGGACGGCGCGCTGCTGGGCACCGAGGCCACGCAGACGCCGGTCGACCTCGACCAGCTGTTCGACACGGTCGACCCGAAGACGCGCAAGGCGCTGCAGCAGGTCATCCAGGGCTCGGCCACGCAGTACGACGGCGTCGGCAAGGAGGCCAACAAGGGCGCCAAGTACTTCAGCCCGGCGCTGTCGACGACCGCGCGCCTGGTCAACGAGCTCGTCCGCGACCAGACGACGTTCAAGGACTTCATCTCCAGCTCCTCGCGCGTGGTCACGGCCATCGCCGCCCGCCGCGACGACCTGAGCAACCTGGTCTCCAACGCCAACGAGACCGCAGGCGCCATCGCCGCCGAGAACCGCTCCTTCGAGGAGGCGCTCGGCCTCCTGCCCGGCACCTTGCGCCGCGCCAACACGACGTTCGTGAACCTGCGCGCGACGCTCGACGACCTCGACAAGCTCACCGACGCGTCGCTGCCGGCCACCAAGGACCTCGCGCCCTTCCTCGCGCAGCTGCGCCCGCTGGTCAAGCAGGCCCGCCCCACGATCGCCGACCTCCGTCAGCTCGTGAGGAAGACCGGAGCCGGCAACGACCTCACCGACCTGCTGCGCAAGGCCCCGCGCCTGGAGCGGGTCGCCCGGCCGTCCATCGCCAACAGCATCGAGTCGCTGAAGAAGTCACTGCCGGTGCTGAGCTTCATCCGCCCGTACGCGCCGGAGCTCGTCGGCTGGTTCAAGGACTTCGGCGTCGGCACGTCCAACTACGACGCCAACGGCCACTTCGCGCGCATCCAGCCGATCTTCAACCTCTTCTCGATCGCCAACAACACGGGCACGCTCGCCCCGGGCAACCGCCTGCAGGGCCTGACCTACGGCCAGTTCCGCCGTTGCCCGGGCACCGCCAGCCAGAACCCGACCGACAAGTCGGCGCCCTACCGCGACAGCGACGGCAAGCTCGACTGTGATCCGACCCAGACGGTGGAGGGCCCGTGATGGGAACTCGGGGCCCGCGTTCGGCGGACACGACCACTGCTGGCACTGCAACCGCGGGCGGGGGCCGCCTCCAGCACCCATGAAGCGCGTCCTCTCCGCCTGCGCCGTCCTCATCGCTGCTGCGACGTTCCTGGTCATGGGCCAGGGCGCCGGCGACTCCTCCGAGCACTACAAGGTCCGGGCGATCTTCCGCAACGCCTTCTCGGTCATCAAGGGCGAGGACGTCAAGATCGCCGGCGTCAAGGTCGGCAGCATCGACAGCATCGGCGTCACCGAGGACCAGAAGGCCTACGTCGTCCTCGACATCACCAAGCCGGGCTTCGACAACTGGAAGTCCAACGCCACCTGCACGATCCGGCCGCAGTCGCTGATCGGCGAGAAGTTCGTCGAGTGCACGCCCACCGAGGCGGGTTCCAACGAGCAGCAGTCGTTGCAGAAGATCCCCGACGGCAAGCCTGGCGCGGGGCAGTACCTGCTGCCGGTCAGCCAGACGGCGCGCCCGGTCGACATCGACCTCGTCAACAACATCCTGCGCCTGCCCTACCGGCAGCGGCTGTCGATCCTGCTCAACGAGTTCGGTGCCGGGCTGGCCGGCCGCGGGGAGGACCTGCGCGACGTCATCCGCAACGCGGACCCGGGCCTGAAGGAGACCGACCGCGTCCTGGAGATCCTGGCCAAGCAGAACACGGTGCTGGCCAAGCTCGCCACCGACAGCGACACGATCATGCAGCCGCTGGCGCGTGACCGCGCGAAGGTCGCCGACTTCATCGAGCAGGCCAACACGGTCAACGAGGCCACCGCGGAGAAGCGCGACGCCTTCGAGGAGAACCTGCAGAAGCTGCCGGAGTTCCTGCGCCAGCTGCGTCCGACGATGGCCAAGCTCGGCGCGCTGTCCGACCAGGCCACGCCGGTGCTCAACGACCTCGGCGCGCAGGCGCCGAGCATCAACCGCCTGATCCAGCAGCTCGGCCCGTTCGCCGCGGCCAGCACCCCGTCGATCAAGTCGCTCGGCGAGGCGACCGTCCCGGGCCGCGAGGCACTGAAGAAGGCCGAGCCGATCGTCAGCGACCTGAAGGAATTCGCCTCGCAGGCCAAGCCGCTGACCACCAACCTCCGCGACACGCTGAAGTCCATCAAGGACACTGGCGGCGTCGAGCGGCTGATGGACTACATCTTCTACCAAGTGGCCGCCGTCAACGGCTTCGATGCGTACGGCCACTACCTGCGCGCGCAGCTGGTCGTGAACCTCTGCTCGACCTACGCGACCACGGCGGATCCGGCGTGCTCGGCGAAGTTCGTGAAGGCCGGCACCCGCAGCACCGCCCGCGCCGCTCTCGACGCTCCCGGGCGTGACCCGCAGCTCGCGGCGGCCGACGCCGTCCTGCGCGGCATGTCGCCCAAGGACATCAAGGGCAGGGACGACGACAAGGTCACCAAGAAGGACACCACCGACGAGGAGCCGGTGCTGTCGCTGCCGACGGTGCTGCCCGGTTCGCCGGCCACCGAAGGTGAGCCCGTCGCCAACCGCCCCGCGCCGACCGTCGCCACGCCGGAGCAGACCAACGCGGTGCAGGGCCTCCTCGACTACCTCCTGGGCGGGCCGGGACAGTGAACCCGCGGCCCAAGAACACGGCGTCGATCGCTGCCAACCCGGTGCTCATCGGCGCCGCGACCGTCCTCGTCCTGGTCGTCGCGGTGTTCCTGGCGTACAACGCCAACTCCGGTCTGCCGTTCGTGCCGACCTACGAGCTGAAGACCGAGGTGCCCAGCGCGGCCAACCTGGTCCGTGGCAACGAGGTCCGCATCGGTGGCGCCCGGGTCGGCGTGGTCGACCAGATCGAGCCGCTGAACCACTCCGACGGCAAGGTCACCGCGGTCCTCACCCTGAAGCTCGAGACCGCGGTCAAGCCGCTGCCCATCGACTCGACCGTGATCGTCCGCCCGCGCAGCGCGCTCGGCCTGAAGTACGTCGAGCTGACCCGCGGCACGGAGACCAAGGGCTTCCCCGACGGCGACACGATCCCGCTGGCCAACGCCACGCCCAAGCCGGTCGAGTTCGACGAGTTCCTCAGCACCTTCGACGAGCCGACCCGCGAGGCCTCGCGGACCAACCTGCGTGAGTTCGGCGATGCGCTCAGCGGGCGCGGCGTGGACATCAACCTCGCGCTGGAGGACCTCAACCCGCTGCTGCGCAACCTCGTGCCGGTCATGAGGAACCTGGCTGACCCGCGCACCCGTCTGGACCGTCTGTTCGTCGCGCTCGGTCGCAGCGCCGGCGAGGTCGCGCCCGTCGCCCAGCAGCAGGCCAAGCTGTTCGTCGACCTCGACACGACGTTCGCGTCGCTGGCCGACGTCGCCCGCCCCTACATCCAGGACTCGATCACCGGCGGTCCGGCGGCGCTCGACGCGGGCATCCAGGAGTTCCCCAAGCAACGGCCGTTCCTGGACAACTCCACGAAGCTCTTCGCCGAGCTGCGCCCGGGCGTCCGCGCGCTGCGCACCGCCGCGCCGACGCTGTCCAGCGCGCTGTCGATCGGCACGCCGGTCCTGAAGCGGTCGGTCGCGCTGAACAAGCGGCTGGAACCGACGTTCGAGGCGCTGCAGCGCTTCGCGGTTGATCCGCTCGTCGCGCTGGGCGTCAACGACCTGACGAACACGGCCAAGATCGCCAACCCGACGATCGCGCACCTCAAGCCGGTCCAGACGGTCTGCAACTACATCACCCTCTGGTTCCGCAACGTCGCCTCGCTGCTGTCCGTCGGCGACAGCAACGGCACCGGCCAGCGCTTCATCATCATCGCCACGCCGCAGGGCCCCAACAACGAGGGCGCCCCGTCGTCGGCCCCGGCCGACGGCCCGACCGCCGACAACCACCTGCACTCCAACGCCTACCCCAACACGGCGTCCCCGGGCCAGACCCAGGAGTGCGAGGCGGCCAACGAGACCTTCGAGGCGGGCAAGACCGTCATCGGCAACGTGCCCGGCAACCAGGGCACCGGCCACGACGTCACCTCGATCCAGAAGGACACGCGCTGATGGCCAAGGAGCCGACACGCGTGCTGCGCAAGGACCGGACCGGTGCCAACCCGGTCACCGTCGGCGCGCTCGTGCTGCTCGTCGTCGCGATCGGGACGTACTTCGGGTTCAGCAAGCACGTGCCGTTCACGCACGGCTTCCGCGTGCAGGCGGTCTTCGAGAACGCCAACTCCATCCGGCCCAACTCGCCCGTGCGCATCGCGGGCGTCAACGTCGGCAAGGTCAAGAAGATCGAGCGCCAGGACGGCAGCAACGCCGCCATCGTCACGATGGAGATCCAGGACAAGGGCCTGCCGATCCACAAGGACGCCACGCTGAAGGTGCGCCCGCGCATCTTCCTCGAGGGCAACTTCTTCGTCGACCTGAAGCCGGGCACGCCGCAAGCGCCGACCATCGGCGACAACGACACGATCCCGATGACGCAGACGTCGGCGCCGGTGCAGTTCGACCAGGTCCTCGGCACCTTCCAGCAGGACACGCGCGAGTCGCTGAAGACCGTCCTCGACGAGTTCGGCCGCGCGCTGACCGACAAGCCGACGGCCGCCCAGGACGCCGATCAGGACCCGCTGGTGCGGGGCAAGACGGCGGCCGAGGCGCTCAACGATTCGATCAAGCGCGGTGGCGACGCGCTCAAGCACCTGTCGATCGTCAACGACGCGACGCTGGGCACCGAGACGCACGACCTCTCCCAGCTCATCGCCGGCCTCGGCAAGGTCACCACTGCGCTGGACCGCAACGAGGGCCAGCTGCAGTCGCTGATCACCAACTTCAACCGGACCGTTGGCGCCTTCGCGTCGGAGAAGTCCAACCTGCAGGTGACGATCCGCGAGCTCGGACCGACGCTGCAGTCGGCCAACCGCGCGCTGGCCTCGCTCAACACCGCGTTCCCGCCGACCCGCGCCTTCGCCCGCGAGATCCTGCCCGGCGTGCGCGAGACGCCCGCCACGATCAAGGCCGCGTTCCCGTGGCTGGCACAGGCCAACAAGCTGCTCAGCCAGAACGAGCTGCGCGGGCTGGTCAACGACCTGCGCCCGACCACCGCGAACCTCTCGAAGGTCGTCGACGGCTCGCTCACCGTGTTCCCGCAGGCCGACCTCGTCGCCCAGTGCGTGTCGAAGGTGATTCTGCCGACGGGCGACATCAAGATCGACGAGGGCGGCCTGTCGACCGGCACCGAGAACTACAAGGAGTTCTGGTACACGATGGTCGGCCTGGCCGGTGAGTCCCAGAACTTCGACGGCAACGGCCTCTACGTCCGCTTCCAGCCCGGCGGTGGCGACCAGACGGTGTCGACCGGCAAGGTCGGCGGCGCCCTGGGCGACACGCTCTACGGCAACACGTCCGCCAAGCCGATGGGCACCCGCCCGGCGTACCCGGGCAAGCGCCCGCCCTACGTCGACAGCGTGCCCTGCAAGGACAACCCGATCCCGGACCTCAACGGCGCCAAGACGGGCCCGCCCGACGGCGGTGGCCGCGGTCTGCGCGTCGAGGGCGCTCCGGGCCGGACCTCGTCCTCCTCGCGCGCCGCGAAGTCCTCGTCGTCCTCGCGCACCACCCGTCGCGCCGCGGATGACTCGCTGACCGCGCAGATCGTCTCCCGCCTGAACCCGTACCGGGGGGCCGGCCGATGAAGACGGCGATCCGCAAGCACTGGAAGGACTTCGCGGCGGTCGTGGCGCTCTGCGTCATCGCGCTCGGCGTCGGCGGGTACATCCTCAGCAACCAGCGCTTCTACCTGCCGAAGTGGTTCCCGGGCCTCGGCAGCGACTTCGTCGACTACAAGGCCGAGCTGCCCAGCGCGCAGTCGATCACGCCCGGCCAGGGGCAGACCGTGAACATCGCGGGCGTGCCGGTCGGCGAGATCTCCAAGGTCGAGCTCGTCAACGGCCGCGCGGTCGTGACGATGAAGATCCGGCGCAAGTACACGCCGATCTACCCCGACGCCACGATCCTCGTGCGGCCGAAGACCGGCCTCAACGACATGATCCTGCAGCTGGAGCCGGGCTCGAAGACCAAGAAGCCGCTGCCCGACGACGGCTCCGGTGAGATCCCGGTCTCCCAGACGCTGCAGACCGTCAACCTCGACGAGGTCCTCGCTGGGCTCGACGGTGACACCCGTGACTACCTGCAGCTGCTGATCGGCGGCGCGGGGGAGGGCCTGAAGGGCCAGCACGAGCAGCTGGCGGCGACGTTCAAGCGCTTCTCCCCGACCGCGCGCGACGTCGACAAGATCACCAAGCTGCTCTCCGAGCGCCACGCGAACATCGCGCGCACGGTCCACAACTTCTCGGCGCTGTCCCAGGCCCTCGCGGGCAAGGACAAGCAGCTTGCGCAGCTCGTCGACTCGTCCAACGCCGTCTTCCAGGCGTTCGCCGACCAGGACGCGAAGGTCCGCGAGACCCTGCAGGAGCTGCCGTCGACGCTGACCGCCACGCGCAAGGGCCTCGACAAGGCCGACACGCTCGGCAAGTCGCTCGGCCCGACGCTGCAGGCCCTCCGGCCCGGCGCCCGGGCGCTGGCCGGCGCCCAGCGCCAGACCCGGCCGTTCCTGAAGACGACCACGCCGATCATCCGCGACCAGCTGCGCCCGTTCGCCCGCGATGCGCGGCCGACGGTCAAGCTGCTGCGGCCCGCGGCCCGCGACCTCGCACGGATCACCCCGGCGCTCGTCGACTCGCTGCAGATCCTCAACTACGCGCTCAACGAGCTGACCTACGACAAGCCCAACGACGGCAACGAGAGCTACCTGTTCTGGACGGCCTGGGCCAACCGCATCGGCGCCACGCTGTTCGCCACGCAGGACGCCCACGGCCCGGTCCGCCGCGGCCTGCTCGTGCTGTCCTGCTCGGCCCTGGAGACGCTGGACCAGCTCTCCAAGGTCAACGACCAGCTCGGCCTGCTCATCAAGCTGCTCGACGCCCCGCGCGCCAGCGACGTGTGCCCGAAGACCTCGCAGGCCGGCACCGGCACCAATCCGCCCTCGACGCGCTCGACCCGCTCGGTCGCAGCGGCCGCGACCTCGCGCGGTGGCCTCTCGCCGCTGTCGCCCGACGCGCCCAAGCCGATCGTCGAGCAGAAGAAGACCACGCAGGAGGCAGCTCGCTGATGCAGAAGCAGGCGCCCGGACTCGGTCGGATCCTCGTCATGGTCGGCTTCGCGCTGTCCTGCTTCGGCCTGCTGCTGTTCCTGTGGGTCGCCTTCGGTGGCCCGACGCCGCTGAAGGCCGAGAGCTACCGCTTCACGACGTCCTTCGGCGAGGCGACGCAGCTGGCCAAGGAGGCCGACGTCCGCATCAGCGGCGTGTCGGTCGGCAAGGTCAAGACGATCGAGCCCGACAAGACCAACGGCCGCTCGCAGGTCGTCATCGAGCTCGAGCACGACCACGCGCCGCTGGCCAAGAACGCCAAGGCGATCCTGCGCCAGAAGACGCTGCTGGGCGAGACCTACGTCGAGCTGACGCCCGGCGACGGCCAGAAGGCCGGTTGGGTCCCCGACAACGGCACGCTGAAGGCGTCCCAGGTGTCGCCGACCGTCGAGCTCGACGAGATCTTCCGGACGTTCGACGAACCCACCCGCAAGGCGTTCGACCGCTGGATGCAGCAGCTCGCAGTCGGCCTCGACGGCCGCGGCCGCGACCTCAACGACGCGCTCGGCAACCTGTCGGGCTTCGCCGAGGACACCAACGTCATCCTGCGGATCCTCAACGAGCAGTCCGCTCCTGTGCGCCGCCTGGTCCGCAACACCGGCGTCGTCTTCGACGCGCTCTCCGAGCGTCAGGGCCAGCTGCGCTCGCTGATCTCCAACTCCGAGCAGGTCTTCGACACGACCGCCCGCCGCAACAGGGAGCTGTCGGAGGCGTTCATCGCGCTGCCGACGTTCGAGCGCGAGGCGACCGCGACGACCAAGCGCCTCAGCGTCTTCTCCAAGAAGACCAACCCGCTCGTCAACCAGCTGCGTCCCGCCGCGCGTCAGCTCTCGCCGACGCTGCAGGACCTCGAGGAGCTGGCCCCGGACCTCAAGGCGCTGTTCCGCGACCTCGACCCGCTGATCACAGCCTCCAAGAAGGGCCTGCCGGCGACCGAGAAGTTCCTCGACGAGCTGCACCCGCTGCTGGCCCAGTTCGACCCGGTGCTGCGGCAGCTCAACCCGATCCTGTCCTACGTGGGCCTCTACAAGCGTGAGCTCGGCTCGTTCTTCGCGAACACCGTCGCCGCGACGCAGGCGTCGAACATCCCGCCGGGTGGCGACGTGAACACCAAGGTCCACTACCTGCGCACGACGAACCCGCTCAACGCCGAGAACCTCGCCGCGTACCCTGCGCGCCTGCCCACCAACCGGCCGAACCCGTACCCGATGCCGGGCTTCGCCGACAACCTCAAGGACGGCCTGGAGGTCTACGAGGACCGGCAGTGCAAGAACGGCGCGCTGCCGTCGCTGGGCGGCGCCACCGACCAGCTGCTGGCCGCGCTGCCGGCATCGCTGGGCAAGCAGCTGACCAGCGTGCTGGGCACCGCGGTGTCCTCCACGATCGCGCCGCCGTGCAAGCTCCAGAAGGACTTCACGCTCAACGGCAAGACCTCGCGCTACCCGCAGGTGTCCGCGTCCGGCGGAGCGTTGGCCCGCAAGGCGCGGGCCAAGGCGAAGCGCATGGCCGCCGCCGAGGCCGTGGCCCGCCAGGCACTGGCGCGCTCGGACCGCTGACCGCATAGGGTTCCGCCGTGCTCTCGCGGGTCCTCGGAGCCGCGATGGGGTTGGCTGCTCGCCGCTCCGTCGCCGTCGGTCTCATCGTCTCCCTCCTCGCCGTCGCCGGCGGGGCGTTCGCCGCGTCCACGCTGGAGCCGACGACGGCCACGGACACCCTGGTCTCCCGCAACAGCGATGCCTACCAGGCATCGGCCCGGTTCCATGACCGCTTCGGCGACGACGCGGTCTACGTGCTCATCAAGCAGAAGATCACGTTCACGACGCTGACG
>CAYUDT010000156.1:0-10409 GCA_964443695.1 uncultured Conexibacter sp.
ATCAACTACGTCGGCGAGCTGGGCCCGGGCGTCACCGCCAAGGACCTCATCCTCGGCACGATCGGCCAGATGGGCGTCGACGGCGCCGGTGCGCACGTCGTCGAGTTCGCCGGCCCGGCCATCGAGAAGCTCTCGATGGAGGGCCGCATGACGATCTGCAACATGACCATCGAGGGCGGCGGCCGCGCGGGCATGATCGCCCCCGACGAGACGACGTTCGCCTACCTGCGCGAGCGCGGCGTCGAGGTCGACGAGAGCTGGAAGGACCTCTTCACCGACGAGGGTGCGACGTTCGACCGCGAGATCACCGTCGACCTGTCCACGATCAGCCCGCAGGTCACCTGGGGCACGACGCCGGCGATGGTCACCCAGGTCACCAGCACCGTCCCCGAGCCGCAGGACGCCGGCGACGAGCGCGCCCTGGAGTACATGGGCCTGAAGGCCGGCACGCCGATGACCGAGATCAAGCTCGACCGCGTGTTCATCGGCAGCTGCACCAACAGCCGCATCGCCGACCTGCGCGATGCCGCCTCGATGATCCAGGGCAAGAAGGTCGCCGAGGGCGTCATCGCGATGGTCGTCCCCGGCAGCCAGCAGGTGAAGGCGCAGGCCGAGGCTGAGGGCCTGGACAAGGTCTTCATCGACGCCGGCTTCGACTGGCGTGTCGCGGGCTGCTCGATGTGCCTGGGCATGAACCCCGACGTCGCCGCGCCCGGTGAGCGCGTGGCCAGCACCTCGAACCGCAACTTCGAGGGTCGCCAGGGCCGCGGGGCCCGCAGCCACCTCGTCTCGCCGCAGATGGCCGCCGCGGCCGCCATCGAGGGGCACTTCGTCGACATCCGGGAGTGGAACTAATGGAGCCCGTCAGCACCATCAAGGGCGGCGTGACGTTCATCGACCAGGATGACGTCGACACCGATCAGATCATCCCCGCGCGCTACATGAAGCGCGTCGAGCGGACCGGCTATGGCGAGTTCCTCTTCCACGAGTGGCGCGCCAACGGCTACGACCTGCCCAAGAACCCGATCCTCATCGCCGGCGAGAACTTCGGCTGCGGCTCCTCCCGTGAGCACGCCCCGTGGGCCATCGACGACTACGGGTTCAAGGCGCTGATCAGCCCCCGCTTCGCCGACATCTTCCGCAACAACTGCACGAAGAACGGCCTGCTGCCGATCGAGTTGCCCAAGGAGATCTGCGACCAGCTCGTCACCCGTGACGAGGTGACCGTCGACCTCGAGAACCAGAAGGTCGACGAGTTCGACTTCGACATCGACCCGGAGATCAAGCGCCGCCTGCTCGACGGCCTCGACGACATCAGCCTCACGCTGCTGCAGTCGGAGATGATCGACGCCTACGAGTCCGCGCGCGAGCGCAAGGGGCCGGACACCACGACGCTGGGCTAGGGCCCCTTCACGACGGCGGGCTGGACGACGAAGTCGGTCTCGATCTCCAGCACGCCGTCGACCGTCTGGTTGGGCTTGATGCCCAGCTCCTTGGTGATGGGGTGGCTGTCGAGGTGGTGGATGGTCACCTTCCACTGTCGGTTGGTGGGCGTGACCTCCAGCTTGGTCACCTTCACCGGCCCCTCGACGACGGCCTGGTAGCAGGCCTTGGTGCCGTCCTTGCCGTCGCGGAACTGCTTGAGGAAGACCTGGCTGCCCTCGTTGTTGGCCATGCTCTTCAACAACGAGCCGGCCAGGTCGATGTAGTCGTCCCACGGAAACAGCGACGTGAACTTCGGGATGTCCTTGTCGTCCATGAGCTCCTGCGCGAGACCGGGCATGACGTGCATCATCAGCGCCAGACCGTCGACCATCTTCTCCAGCGGGTTCGGCGGCACGGCGGGCGTCAGCGCCTCGACGTCCATGAAGTCCAGCCAGGCGGCCTCGGCGCCCGTGTTGAAGTTGCCGCCGTAGACCTTGACGTTGTTGACGTCGCCCATCGCGCCGGGCGGGGTGAAACGGCCCTGCGTCTTGGCGTAGCCGTAGACGTCGCGGCCGCCGACCAACGACATCGGGTTGTCGACGATGACGTAGGGCCCGGTGAGGCCGAACCCGGTGGCCACGAACTTGCCGCCGGGCCCGAGCTCGCCGGAGACGACCGGGACGAAGAACGACGCGACGATCTCGCGGACCGTGCCCCAGGTGTCGAACGGGGGAAGCGTGCAGCTGACGGCGTCGAACCCGCCGAGCATCAGGATCACGGTGTTGCCGAGCGCGCGGTACTCGACCGCGCCGCCCGCCGGCTCGTTGAGCGTCTTCCTGACGATCGCGTCGAGCTTGCTGGCGCTGGCCTTCAGCGGGAACGCGCGCAGGTGACCGCCGGTCGTCAGGAACGGGGCGGGGCTGTCGGCGCTGCCACCGAACTCGACGTAGTCGGGGAGCGTCATCTCAGTACCAGGCCTTCTTGTTGAGCCAGTCGTTCGTGGCGTTGGTGGGTGGGTCGGGCAGCGCCTCGCCCGGCTTGAGGTGGCGCTTGACGATCGCGTTGGCGGCGTAGACCGCCGAGATGGCCGCGGCCTCGACGCAGCCGCCGTCGACGCCGTTCCTGGTCCAGTCCCCGGCGGCGACGAGGTTGGCGAAGCCGGTGTCGTCGCTGCGGAGGCGGTGCTCGATCGAGCCGGCCTTGGAGAGCACGTACAGCTCCGTGCCGTGGGTGTTGGCCCGCCAGTACTGCGTCGACAGCTTCTGCTTGGCGCCGAGCGCCTTGTGCTTGGGCGAGGTCGCGAACACCGACCAGTCGACCTTCTTGCCGCCGCCGGTCTGCGTCGCCACGTTCGGGTAGATGCCGTCGAGGTGGTCCTCGGTGAAGCTGTCGAGCGTGAGCCGCACCCGTGCGGTCGCCTGGTCGTGGGTCTCGGCGCGATGGTCGAGCACCCCGCAGAAGTACGCGATCGACCTCACCGTGCCGGCCGGCCAGGACTCGCGCGGGATGAGGTGGGTCATGTCGCAGTAGGTGTCCATCGGCTCGGTGAACGTCCCCGCGACGGAGTCGGCGCCGTGCGGGTAGCCGAGCGCCGCCGTGTCCTTGGTGAACCACATCTGCAGCGCCTGCGTGCGGACCAGGCCGACGTGCTTCATGGCGGTCGCGAACTGCTTGCTGTGCTTGACGAGTTCGTCGGCGATGCCCGGCGCGTCATCGGGGAAGTACTGGACCAGCCGGCCGGGGGAGACGGCGAGGACGACCTCGTCGAAGTCCACTCCGCGCTTCAGCGTCTTGGGGGTGGTGTTGAGCGGGTTGACCTCGTACTCGAAGTCGATGCCCGAGGCCTTCAGCTGGGCGCCTGCGACCAGCTTGTTCCACCTGGGCTCCGCCGGCCAGCACTTCAGCTTCTCCACGGTGACCAGCGGGTTGTACTTCTTGGCGTTGTTGGCCAGTTGGACCTGCTCGACCATCTGGATGCTGTCCACGACGGGCGGGCCGCTGCCGGTGCTGGAGACGCCGAAGCCGGTCGCAGCGTGGAAGAACCGGAACTTCACCTTGCGGATGTTGGCCAGCACCTCATAGAACGGGCCGAAGACAGCGTCGCCCATGCCGGCCTGCATCTTGTAGCCGATGTGCTGGCGGTAGGTGAACAGCAGCCGCACGACGTCGTTGAGCGCCGTCCCCGCTGCGGCGTTGGGCCGGTCGATGTCGCCGTCCTCGTAGGCGAAGACCAGGTCGTAGATCGCCCGTAGGGCCGGCGAGCGTTCGGCCGGAGTCGTGCCGGAGGTGACCTCCAGAACGCCGTTGGCGACGAGCCATTCGGTCAGCTCGTACTGGTTGAGGACCTCAAAGCCCTTGTCGAGGACCTCGTCCTGGGCAAAGCCCGCCACGGTCGCCGCGGCGATGTCGGTGCAGGTGAAGATGAGCCGCAGGTGGGCGTCGTCGGCGTGCTTGTCCTTGACGACCGACCAGATCATGTCGCGCAGGCCGCGCAACACCGCGGCCGCGGCGGCCTCCGGCTTCAGTTGCTTAGGGACCGCGATCGGCAGCGGTTGGCCGGCCTCGGCCGCGTCGATGATCGTGCCGAGAAGCTTGAAGCCGAGGTCCATGCTCGTCAGCACCGGCACGAGCCACATGTCCGCCGGGCTCAGCGGCAGCTTCATGTAGGGCATCGCCAGGCCGGGGTACTTCTTGGCCTGCTCGGCCCACTGCGTGACGAGGACGTCGTTGACCAGGCCGAGGATCTGCCAGAACGTGGGCAGCGTCGCGCCGTCGCCGACGTACGGGGTGGGGCCGCCCGGCCTGTCCGGCGTGTCGTTGACCGGGAACTTCACGGGCATCCCGCGCCAGTGCTCGTCCTTGCCCTCGGTGTCGTAGACGACGACGGTGTCGGAGCCGTGGAAGGCGTCGTCGAGCGTCGCCAGCGGATGGGTCTGCGGGTCGCGGTCGAGCTCGACGTACGCCTGGCGCATCTCGCGGAACGCGTTGTCGTAGAAGCCGAACCACATGTGCAGCCCGTGCTCCTCGATGCGGTTGGCCTCGTCGGCGTTGCGACCACTGGCGCCCTTGCCGCCGAGCCGGAAGCCCGGCTGGTAGACGGTCACCTCGTAACGGTCGCGCAGCTCCTGGGTGGCCGTGAGCCGCATCGCCGCCACGCACCCGCCGACGCCCCCGCCGAGCACGGCGACCTTCACCTTCGCCACTGACCCCTCCCCGCGTAGGGCTTACCCTCAAAGTGAGGTGGGACGCTAGCGGCGGGCCGAGTCTCAGGCAAGAATGTCGGGTAGTGGCACTCAGGGGACGCCGCACCACCATCGTCATGTTCACCGACTGGGTCGCCTCGACCGAGACCGCATCGCGGTTGGGAGAGGGGATCGAGCGCATCCGCCGTCAGCACTTCGCGCTGCTGCGCAACGCGCTGAACGCGCACGGCGGGCAGGAGATCAAGTCCACCGGCGACGGCGTGATGGCGATGTTCGACAGCGCCTCCGATGCCGTGCGCTGCGCCGAGACCATCCAGCGGTCGGCCCAGCGGCGCAACAGCCGCGAGGACGAACCTGTCCTCATCCGCATCGGCATCAGCGGCGGCGACGTCATCGGCGAGGACGGCGACCTCTACGGCCTGCCGGTGGTCGAGGCCGCGCGCCTGTGCGATCGCGCCGGCGCTGCGGAGATCTTCGCCACCGTCGTGGTGCAGGCGCTGGCGGGCGCCCCCGAGGCCTGGCGCTTTGGCCCGCCGGAGATCCTGGAGCTGAAGGGCCTGACGGGCGGTACCGCCGCGGTGACGGTGGCCTGGAAGGAGGGCGTCGACGAGGAGATGCCCGGGTTGCCCGCGACATTGGTCCGCGCGCTCTCCGGACCCGCCTTCGTCGGGCGCCGGGCCGAGCTGGACACGCTCGGCCGCAGCTGGGCCGTCGCGCTGTCGGGACAGCAGCGCGTGGTGGTCCTCAGCGGTGAGCCGGGGGCGGGCAAGACCCGCCTGGCCGTCGAGCAGGCGCTGCGCTGCGCCCGCGACGGCGCGCTGGTCGTGTCGGGGCGCTGCGACGCGGACATGCCGGCGCCGCTGCGGCCGTGGACCCGCATCTTCGACCAGCTCGTCACCCAGGCCGAGCCCGGCGTCCTGCGTGAGCACGTCCAGCGCCACGGCGGCGAGCTGGCGCGCGTGGTCCCCAAGCTCGGGCATCGCGTCGAGGGCCTGCCGGCGTGGAGGGTGGGCGACGACGAGAGCGACCGGCAGCGGCTCACCGACGCATGCGTGGACCTGCTCAACGCGATGGCCCAGCGGCAGCCGATCATGGTGCTGCTCGACGACGTCACCTGGGCGGACCACTGGAGCCTCGTCCTGCTGCGCCAGCTCGTCGACGGCGTCGACGGCCCGCTGCTGATCCTGGCCACCGAGCGGGACGCCCCTGCCGATCAGGGCGAGGCGTACACGCGGATGGTCGGTGACCTCATGCGCCTCGAGGAGATCTCCCGCCTGGGCGTCGGCGGGCTGGAGGCCGCGGACGTGGTCGAGCTCGTCGCCGAGATCGTCGGCGAGGCGGCGACGGCCTCGCCGCTGGCGGGCACGCTGACCGAGGAGACCGACGGCAACCCGCTGTTCACCATCGAGCTCGCCCGGCACGTCCGTGATGGCGGCACCGTCCGCGGGCCGGGCGTTGCGGGTGCGGGCACCGTGCGCGACGTCATCGCCCAGCGCGTGGCCAAGCTCGGCGACCGCGTCGCCCCGCTGCTCGGCGCGGCCGCGATCTACGGACGCAGCTTCGACCTCGACCTGCTCGCGCTGCTCGTCGAGGAGGACGAGGCCGACGTCGCCGTCATCCTGGAGGGCGCCGTGTCGGCCGGCCTGGTCACCGAGACGCCCGGACGGCCGGGCCACTACGTCTTCACGCACGCGCTCTTCCAGCGGGTCCTCGAGGACGCGGTCAGCGCAGCCCGTCAGGTGATCCTCCACCGCCGGGCCGCGGAGATCCTGACCGGTCACGCCAGTTCGCCCGCGCGCCAGGCGGAGATCGCGCAGCACTGGCGCCTGGCCGGTGAGCGTGACCGCTCCCAGTCGCTGGTCGCCGCCCGTGCGGCCGGTGCCGAGGCCCTCGCGATGCTCGCTCCGGAGGAGGCTGCCAACTGGTTCGAGTGGGCGCTGCACCTGGCGCAGGCGGCGATCGACCCGGACCCCCGCGACATCGCCACGGCCCTGATCGACCTCGGGGACGCCGAGCGGCGCAGCGGCGTCGGCACGTTCCGCGAGCACCTGCTCGAGGCCTGCGCGATCGCCCGCCGGGAGGGGCTGGACGATCTGCTCATCCGGGCCGCGCTCACCAACACGCGCGGGCTGCACGCGAGCTTCGCCGGGGTCGACGAGGAGCGCGTCGCCGCGCTGCGTGCGGCGCTGGCCGTCACACCGGCGGACGACCACGCCACGCGCGCCCGGCTGCAGGCGACGCTGGGCAGCGAGCTGTTCGGCGACCGCGAGGCGCGCCTGGCGGCCGCGGGTGTCGCACTACAGGAGTCCGCGCTGGCCGGCGACCCGATGGTGCGCATCGAGGTCCTGTACCGCCGCTGCCTCACCACGGCCGAGCCCGCCACGGTGGACGACCGGCTGGCGGTGACCGCCGAGTTGCTGGACCTGACCGACATCCTGGGCGAGCCGATCTGGCAGCTGCGGGCGTCCGCGGAGCGGATGCGCGCCTGCCTGGAGCACGGTGACGGCGACGAGGGCATCCGGCACTGCCGCCGCCAGGTCGAGCTGGCCAAGCGCGCGGGCAGCGCGATCGGCCGCTACATCGCCGGCACGACCGAGGCCTTCCTCCTCGCCCACGCCGGGGACTACGAGCAGGCCGAGCGGGTCGCCTCGGCCGCGGCGGAGGCCGCGGCGCCCATCGCGCCGGACGCGCCCGTCATCCTGGTCGGCGGACAGCTCGTGCCGTGGCGCTGGGACACGGGCCGCCTGGCGGAGCTCGCCGATCTCTTCTCCATGTTCGTCGCCGGCAGCGCGGACGTGCTGTCGGCGGTCCGCGCCGTGCTGCCGCTCTGCCTGGCGGAGTCCGGGCGGGAGGACGAGGCCCGCACGGCGCTGGCGGAGGGCGTGGCGGTCGGCGTCCCCATCGACCTCGACACGCTCGCCGCCACGACGGCGGTGCTGTGGGCCGAGAGCGCCGCCCGCCTGGACGACCGGGCCGCCGCCCGGGCGATCCTCACGCGGATCGAGGGGTGGAGCGACGTCGTCGCGTTCGCCGGCGTGTCCAACTTCGGCTCGGTCGCCCGCGGCTGCGGCAAGCTCGCCGCGATGCTGGGCCGGGACGCCGACGCCGCCGCGCACTTCGCGACGGCGGAGCGGTTGGACCGTGCCGTCGGCTCGGTCGGGCCGTTGGCCCGCACCCTCGCCGACCGAGGCGCCTGGCTGGTCTCCCAGGGGGAGATCGCCAGCGCCCGGGCCCATCTGGACGAGGCCCAGGCGCTGGTGGATCGCTACGGCCTCGGCGGGCCCGCGGTCGCGTGCGCAGCGGGATACGCGGCGCTGGCGCCCGCCTGACGGCGGCGGGGGCTGCGGCGCCCGCCGCCGACCAGCGTGACGACGGCCGGCAGCGCGAGGGCCCGGACGACCGTCGCGTCGATCAGGACCGCGGCGGCGAGGCCGACGCCGAGCTGCTTCATCTCCGGCAGGCGCAGCATCCCGAAGATCGCGAACACGGCGATCATGACGGCGGCCGCGCTGGTGACGGCGCCGGCGGTCGCGGCCACGCCGTCGGCCGCGGCATCGCGGATCGACAGCCCGCGCGACTGCGCTTCCCGGACCCGCTCGAGCACGATGATCGTGTAGTCCATGGACAGCCCGAACAGGATCACGAAGCTGAACAGCGGGACCCAGTCGATCACGGTGCCCGTGTTCGTGAAGTCCAGGAGGCCGGTCGCCCAGTCGTGCTGGAAGACAGCTGCCAGGACGCCATAGGCGGCACCGACCGAGGCGAGGTTCAGCCCGACCACGGCCGCCGCGAGGCGGGCGCTGCGGAACGTCGCGAGCAGCAGGAAGAACGCCAGCAGCAGGACCAGGCCGACGACGATCGGCGTGGCCGTCTGCAGCCGGTCGGTGAAGTCCAGCGAGCCGGCGTCCTCACCGCCCAGCAGCGCGTCGTGCGCACCGGGCACCTGCGCGGCCGCCTGCGGCAGCACCTCACGGCGCAGCATGTGGACGGTCGTGTCGTCGTCCCCGGCCGGCATCGGGATCTCGACGGCCGCCGTGCGGCGGTCCTGGCTGATCCGGACGTCGACCGGGCCGTCGGCACCGATCGTCCTGGTGACGGCCCGGCCGTACCTGGCCAGGTCGGCCTGCTCGAGCCCTTCGCCGCGGACGACCAGGACGGCCGGGTCGGGCGTGCGGCCGGCGATGCGCTCGATGTCGCGCTGCGCCTGGACGACCGGCAGCGACTGGGGCAGGCCCTCGATGCTCGACTCGTGCGTCCTCAACGTCGTCGCCGGGACGATCAGCGCGCCGAGGATCACGGCGGCCGTACCCAGCGCCACGACCGGATGGCGGGTCACACCGCGCGCGAACGCCGGCCAGAAGCGCGGCTGCCGCAGGGCCAGGCGCCCGACCAGCGGGATGCGGCCCTTGCCGATCCTGTCGCCCAGCAGCTGCAGCGTCGCGGGCAGCACCGTCAGCGAGCCGAGCACGGCGATGACGACGACGAGCATCGTGTTCAGCGCCATCGAGGCGAACATCGGCATGCCTGTGAGCAGCAGGCCGGAGATGGCGACGACGACGGTCAGGCCGGACACGACGATCGCGCGGGCGACACCGGCGGAGGCCGCGGCCAGCGCGGCGTCGGCCGAGAGGCCCTTGCGGCGCTCCTCGCGCTCACGCCGGATGTAGAAGAGCGAGTAGTCCACGCCGACGGCCAGGCCGATCAGCACGACCAGCGAGGACGCCGACTCGCTGGCGGGAGCGAGCTGGCTGACGAGGCCGCCCGCGCCGATCGCGGCGGCGACGGAGGTGAGGCCGAGCAACAGCGGCACCGAGGCCGCGACGAACGCGCCGAAGGCCAGCAGCAGGACGATCAGCGTGATCGGCACAGAGATCATCTCGGCCTTGCCGAGGTCGTCGGCGACGACGTCGCCGATCGCCTGGTCGAAGCTCCCGGCACCGGTCTGCTGGAAATCGCTGCCCGGGTGGGCCCTGTGCGTGGCGGCGACCGCCCGCCGGACGGCGTCGACGCGGTCCTCGGCACGGTCGTCGTCGACCGTGCCGCGGAGCGTCGCGGTGACGAGCGTCGCGCCCTTGACCTGCTGGGAGGCGACGGATGCAACCCCATCGGCGCGCTTCAGGCGGGCGGCGAGGTCGGCGGCGCCCTTGCCGGTGACGAGGACCGTCTCGGTCGGCGCGGTCGTCAGCCCGGCGTCCTCGAGCGCATGCTCGGCCTTGGCGGTAGGGCCGACCTCGGCGTCGGCGCCCTCGAGCATCTGCGTCGCGGCGAACGAGCCCGACATGAGGCACGCGACGACGAACGCGAGCCACAGGGCGATGGTGGTCCGGGGCCGCCGGCGGGCCGCGGCAGCGACCCCTTCGACAGCGCGGGAGAAGCGGGTGGAGTGCATGCATCGCAGCCTGCACCGGCCGACGCGCGGCGTCTTTGGCGTCGACCCCCGAGTGGGGTGGGGAAAACCCTAGGAAGGATCTCTGCAGAGATCCGGACGCCCGGGGTGGTCGATCGCGCGGCGCAGCGAGGCGAACGCGATCGCGCCGCCGACGAGCGGGAGCCAGAACAGGATCACGCGGTAGAGCAGGACGGCCGCCGCCGTCGCGCTGGCCGGGGCGCCGTAGACGACGAGCGTCCCGAGCAGTCCGCCGTCGATGCCGCCGACCCCGCCGGGTATGGGCAGCAGCCCGCCCATCTGGCCGATGAGATAGCCCATCAGGATCACCGTCAGCGGGGGCGTGACCCCGACCGCGTGGAAGGTCGCCCACAGGACGGCGTTGTCGAAGGCCC
>CAYUDT010000157.1:0-10399 GCA_964443695.1 uncultured Conexibacter sp.
AGTTGTTGCGGACGATGCCCTCGAGGCCGCGGGCGACGTCGACGATCTGCTTGGCGGTCGGGTCGGAGTCGTAGGCGGCGCGCAGCGGCTCGCCCTCGGCCAGGCAGTCGTCGAAGGACGGGGCGCGGCCCTGCTCGGGGTCCGGGATGAGCTTGGCCAGGCGGTCACCCGTGCCGTAGTCGTGGCCCAGGACGCGAGAGGCGTCGCGCGTGGCCGCGCGCGGGAACATCTTGCCGAAGGTGATGATCTGCGCGACCGACTCGCGCCCGTACTTCTCGACGACGTAGGCCATCACCTTCTCGCGCCCGCGGACCGAGAAGTCGATGTCGATGTCGGGCATCGACACGCGCTCGGGGTTGAGGAAGCGCTCGAAGAGCAGGTCGTGCTCGAGCGGGTCGAGGTCGGTGATCTGCAGCGTGTAGGCCACCGCGCTGCCGGCCGCCGAACCACGGCCCGGACCGACGGCCACGCCGTTGTCCTTGGCCCACTTCACGAAGTCCCAGACGATGAGGAAGTAGGCGTTGAAGCCCATGCGGTCGATGACGCCGAGCTCCATCTCCAGGCGCTCGACGGCCTCGCCGGGCAGCGGCATGCCGTAGCGCTCGGCCGCACCGGCGAAGACCTTGTCGCGCAGGTACTGCCGCTCGTCCTGCCCCTCGGGCAGGAAGCGCGGGATGAGCTGCCCGCCGAGCGGGATCTCCACCGCGGCGCGCTCGGCGATCTCAACCGTGTGCGGCAGCGCCTCCGGCCACTCGGCGAACGCTGCCGCCATCTCCTCGGAGCTCTTCAAATAGAACTCGTTGGTGTCGAAGGTCATCTTCGGCTGGGCCAGCGTCGACTTGGTCTGCACGCACAGCAGGGCCGTGTGGTGGTGGTAGTCCTCCTTGCGGAGGTAGTGCACGTCACCGGTGCCGACGAGCTTGCCACCCATCTCGCGCGCGATCTTCACGATGCCCGCGTTGGCGATCTCCTGGTCGCCGATGCCGTTCTTCTGGACCTCGAAGTAGACGTTGTCGCGGCCGAACGCGTTCACGAGGTCGTCCGCGTAGGCGCGCGCCTCGTCCTCCCGGCTGCCGACGATCCGCTGGCAGAAGCGCGACGCCAGGCACCCCGTCAGCGCGATCACGCCGGACGAGTGCTCCTGCAGTTGCCCCATGTCGACGGCGGGCTTGCCGCGCACGAGGCCCTCGAGGTAGCCCAGCGACGAGAGCTTGATGAGGTTCTGGTAGCCCTCGTTGCTGGCCGCCAGCAGCGTCAGGTGGTTGCGCTCGACCTTCTGCCCGGAGCCCGGCTCGGGGCGGAAGGCGTGGTCGTCGACGTAGTAGACCTCGCAGCCGATGATCGGCTTGATGCCGGCCTTCTGGCACGCCTTGTAGTGCTCGACGGCGCCGTTCATGACGCCGTGGTCCGTCAGGCCCAGGGCAGGCTGGCCGAACTCCGCCGCGCGCTTGGCCAGCGCCTCGATCTTGCAGGCGCCGTCCAGCAGCGAGTACTCGGAGTGGACGTGCAGGTGGGCGCAGGAAGAGGAGCTCAATTGATGCCGGGGATCGTGGTGGGCGACCGAGGATAGGCGGCGGGTCGGATGCCGCCCGGCGAGTCCCCGCAAACAGCGGGAAAACGTCTTTCAGCGCTGGACGGCGCGCAGCAGCGACAGCACACGCCCGGCGATCTCGGCGTCGCCGGAGACCTTCACGGGCGCCTCGCCGGCCAGGACCGGGAGCCATCCGGCGAGGTTCGGATGGACCACCGCGTCCGCCTGCGGACCGGTGATCTCCACGACGCTCAGCCCGCCGTCGGCCACCCGCAGCGCGGGCAGCGGCGGGATGCCGGCGGCGAACGCGACGGTGCCGGTCAGCTCGCCGACCTGCTCGGCGGGCACGGCCAGCGCGAGCAGCTGCAGGGCGTCCCGCAACTCCAGCGGCGAACCTGCGGCACCCAGCTCGCCGAGGCCGACGGGCTGTGACAGCACCTTCAGCAGGCGGCGGGCCCGGCGCTTGCGGCCCTGGACCTCGGCCTCCGGCAGCTGCTTGCCCGCCGCACCACCGGCCAGGACGGCGACGGCGCGCGGCGCGCCCGTGATCGAGAACTCCGGCGCGCCCGCCTCGCCGGGCAGGATCGCCTCGACGATCGCCTGGCGGTCACGGGTCAGCGAGACGCGGTGGGTGCCGTGACCGCCCAGCGCGAGCACGAAGGTCGCGGGCTTGCGCGCGCGGGCGGCCAGCACCGGTGCACCGGCCAGGACGACGCGCGCCGC
This sequence comes from uncultured Conexibacter sp., assembly GCA_964443695.1. Taxonomy (GTDB): domain Bacteria; phylum Actinomycetota; class Thermoleophilia; order Solirubrobacterales; family Solirubrobacteraceae; genus Paraconexibacter. Next base: position 2,255 of record CAYUDT010000157.1, read on the forward strand.
GGCGGCCTCGTCACGCCCGGCCAGCTCGATGAGCGCCGGCGTCAGCCAGTCCTTGACCCCGCGCCGGTCGCCCGGTGCGTAGGCCGCGGGCAGCTCGGTCTCCTCCTGCCTGCTGGGCAGCAGCCCGCGCTCGGCGACCGGCGGCGGCAGCTCGCCCGTGGGCTCGGGATCGGCAACCGGGCCCTCGGACGCGTTCTTCGCGCCCCAGGCCGCCAGGGCCGACTCGGCGGTCGGGTCGGGCCGATCGGCCACGGGCCCGTCGGCCGGCGCACCGGTGAGGCCCTCGGGCCCGTCGGCCGGTCGCTCCGGGTCCGCGGCGGCGGCCTGCGGCTCCGCTGCGGTCGTGTCGCCGCCTCCGGCCGGCTGCCGGCCGTGGTCGGCCGCGTCGTCCTCACCGGTCTGCGCGCGCGATGGCGTGGACGCATCGCTGCCGCGCAACCGCTGCGCGGCAGCGCCGAGCGAGGCGATGACGTCGGATGCGTCGTCCGCGGGCGCCGGTTTCTCCGACAGCGCCGGATGGTCCGGGGCCGGGATCGTCGTGCGGGCCGGTGCGGCCAGCTCGGCCTCGAGCTCGGCCACGCGCGCCAGCGCCGCGTCCTCCCGGGCCAGGTGCGCCTGGAGCGCCGCCTCGAGCTCGGTGACGCGCTCCAGCGCGGCCGACTCGCCGGCGACGTGGGCGTCCAGCGATGCGCGCGCCTCCGCCTCGACATCGGCCAGCCGGGCGCGCTCGATGGCCAGCGCCTGCTCGGCGACGGCGCGGGCCCGCGCTTCGGCCTCCAGTTGCTCGCTCAGCGAGGCGGCGGCCGCCGACAGCTCCTGGCGCAGCAGGCCGACGCGCTCCTCCATCTTGGCGAGCTCCGTCCGGAACGCCTCCCGCTCGGCCGACACCGCGGCCTCGCGTTCGACGGCGGCTGCGTTCAGCTCACGTGCGAAGCCCTCGCGCAGGGAGTCGGCCGTGCCGACGAGGTCGCTGACGAGCTTCTCCAGCTCGGCCTCGCGCTCACGCTGGCCGTCCTGCTCGCCGCGCAACGCCTCCAGCTCATTGCGCAGCGCCGTGACGGCGCGCTGGACATCGGCCTCCAGCGCCTCACGCCGCTCGAGCTCGGCGGCCGCGGCGTCGCGCGCGGCCTCGGCCTCCTCGGCGCGTGCACGCTGCTCGGCGACGGTGGACGTGGCCTGCGCGGTCAGCGCCTCGGCCGACGCGAGCGCCGCGACCGCCGCGGCGGCCTCAGCGCGGGCGGACTCCAGCTCGGCCTCGGCGGCCTGGCGGGCGGCGACGGCCTCCCGCGCCTCGGCGACGCCCTGCTCGGCGAGCGCCCGCGCCTCGGCGGCGCTGCGGTCCGCAGCGGCACGTGCCTCGGCGATGCCCTGCTCGGCCGCGGCGTGGGCAGCCGCGAGATCGGCGGACGCCTTCGCCTCCATCGCCTCCGCGCGGTTGCGGGCCTCGGTGGCGGCCGCATCCGCGACCGAGGCCGCGGCGTCGGCGGCCGCGCGCTCACGCTGCGCGGCCTCCAGCCGCATCCGCTCCTCGACGGCCAGGGCCTGCGCGGCGGCCAGCGCATCTTTGGCGGCGCGCAGCTGCGCCTCGATGTGCTCGCGCTCGCCCAGCGCGGCGTCGCGTTCCTTCTCCAGTTCGTGGGTGCGGGCGTCACACGCGGCCTGCTCGGCCTCCAGCCTGGTGAGCGTCTCGCGGTGCTCGGCCTGCGCCAGCCCCGCCACGCGCTCGGCGGCCTCGCGCGCGCGCTCGGACGCCTCGAGGTCGGCCTCGGCCCTCTGGCGCAGCGACTTCTCGGCCTGCGCGTCCTCCCGCGCCTGCGCGACGGCGATGCCGGCGGTTCCGCGCAGCCCGGCGAGACCGCGCTCGACGGCCTCGACCTGCGCGGCGAACGCGGCGCGGTGCTGCTCCAGCTCGGCGCGGAACGTCGCGCGCTCCTCGCCGATGACCATCGCGAACGCCTCGCGCTCCTCGACGATCTGCGCCTCGAGCTCGGCCTCGCGGCTCCTGCGGGCGGCGCGCTCGGAGTCCAGCTCGTTGCGCAGCGTGTCGGCGGCGGCGCGGAGGGTCGCCAGGCGTCCCTCGGCGTCGGCCAGGCCGCGGACCGCCTTGTCGGCCTCCTCCTGCGCCAAGCGCAGGTGCGCCTGGGCGTGCTCGGCGGACGTGCGGGCCTCGGCCAGCTCGGCCTCACGGGCGGACAGGCGGGTCAGCGCGTCGTCGGCGCGCACGTCCGACGCGGCGCGCGCGGCTTCGGAGCGGGCCAGCGCGTCGCGCAGCCGCTCCTCGGCGGCGGCGGCCTCGACCAGCCGCGCCTGCACACCGGCCGAGCGGTCGGCGTCGTCGGACGCGGCGTCGCGGAGCGTGTCCAGCTCGCCGCGGAGCGCCGCGACCTGGGCGCCGACCTGCGCGGAGACGTCGGCCCGGCGATCGAGCTCGTGCTGCAGCAGCGTGATCTCCGCCTGGGCCCGCGAACGCTCCTGGTGCAGGGAGCGCTCGGCGGCCAGCCGCAGGTCCGACTCGGTCTGCAGCTCGGCCTCGAGCTCGGCGGCCAGACGCTCCAGGCCCTCGGCGCGGGCGACGAGGTCGTCGTGGCGCTCGCTGAAGTCGCCCTGGCGCCCGGCGGTGGAGATCTCGGCGCGCGTGATGTCCTGCAGGCGCAGCTGCAGCTCGGCGCGGGCGGCGGCAAGCTCACCCTCCAGGCGCGCGATGTCGGCATCGTCGGCCAGCGCGGCCTCGCGCCCCTCCGTGGCGGCCAGGCGCGCCTCACGGAGCTCCTCGCGCAACGGCTCGACGTCGGCCTCCAGTTGCGCGGCACGCGACTGCGCGGACTCCAGCGCGCTGCGCAGGCGGGCGATCTCGCGCTGCGTCTCGCGACGGGTCGATCCCGCCTCGCCCTCGGCCTCGACGCGGGCGCGCTGCTCGGCGAACTCGCGCTGGCGCGCGGCGGTCAGGTCCTTCTCCACCCGCTCCAGCCGTGTGGCCAGGCGCGTGCGCTCCTCCTGGGCGTGCGACAGGCGGGCCTCGGTGTCGGCCAGCCGGCGCTCCAGGGAGACGGCCGCCTTCTCGGCAGCGGTGGCCCGGTCGCGCAGGGTCTCCCCCGCCTCGCCCCTCCGGGCCCGCCTCTCCGCGAGGACCTGGGAGTCGACGACCGTCTCGTCGCCGGTGTCTGAGCGATCGTCAGGCGACACCTGTTGCACCGCTCACAAACCTAGGGAAGCTTTGGGCAGGTTGCGGTAGGGAGACGCGCAATTTGCGGCAGTTCGGACGGGGGTTCGGACGAGGCGGCACTCCGACGGACACGTTAGGCGCCGCCCCAGACGAACCGGCTCGATGGGCAAGCCGAAAGCGCCTCGACGCGCAAGCGAAAGTCGCGCGAACGCCGGGCCGTTCTGCCTTGATCGCAAAGATGAGGGGGGCACCCCCATGAGCATCGCCCATGGCCCGGTCAGCATCCTTGCCATGTCCCCAACGCGCGTGTGCACGCTCGAGGTCGAGATCGACTCCGACCCCATCTCCGGGCGCGTCAGCGACGACCAGGGCCTGGACCTCCCCTTCTCGGGATGGCTCGGCCTGGCCGCCGCGATCGGCAGGCTGGTGGAGGTGGCCCCGCCGGCTCAGGCGCCGCCGGAGGCGTTGCGCTCGCGCAGCTGATGCGCCAGTCGCGACTGCAGCGACCACAGCTCGATGAAGCCGGGCGAGGCCTGCTGGCTGAACAGGCCGCCGGACGTCTCGAACGTCGCCAGCGCGGCGTCGTAGACGGCGTTGGGTGACTGGCGCGTCACGACGCGGCAGCTGCCCTTGTAGAGCTTCAGCCCGATCTCGCCCGTGACCTGCTTGTTGACCGACTCCATGTAGGCGTCGAGGTCGCTGCGCAGCGGCTCCCACCACAGCCCGGCGTAGACCAGGTAGGCCCACTTGCGGTCCAGCTCGCCCTTGAACTGGTTCTGGTGGATCGTGCAGACCAGGCGCTCGAGCTCGGCGTGTGCCTGGAGGATCAACGTCGCCGCCGGCACCTCGTAGATGTCGCGGACCTTGAGGCCGACGATGCGGTCCTCGATGTGGTCGACGATGCCGCAGCCGTGCTTGATGCCCATGTCCTGGGCGGCGGTGAGCAGGTCGACGAGGCCCAGGCGCTCGCCGTTGAACGTGACCGGGCGGCCCTCCTCGAAGCCGATGGTCACGGTCTCCGGCTCGTCGGGCGCCAGCTCGGGACGGGTGACCAGCTGGAAGACGTCGTCGTCAGGGGCGTGCATCAGGTCCTCGATCCACTTGCCCTCCGAGGAGCGGCCCCAGATGTTGTCGTCGATCGAGTAGGGCGTCTGCTCGACACCGCCCTTGACGGGGATGCCGTTGGCGCGTGCGTAGGCGATCTCCTCCTCGCGGCCCATCTGCCAGCCGCGGACCGGGGCGATGACCTTCAGCTCAGGCGCCAGCGTCGCGACGGTGGCCTCGATGCGGACCTGGTCGTTGCCCTTGCCCGTGCACCCGTGGGCGATCGTGTCGCAGCCGTGCTTGCGGGCCTGCTCGACGGCGATCTTGGCCAGCAGCGGGCGGCCGAGCGCGGTGAACAGCGGGTAGGCCAGGCCGTAGATCGCGTTGGCCTTGATGGCCGGCAGGACATACTCCTCGGCGAACTCCTCGCGGGCGTCGATGACCTCGGCGGCGACGGCGCCGAGCTGCAGCGCCTTGCCCTTGACGACGTCGTAGTCCTCGCCCGGCTGCCCCAGGTTGATGGTGCAGGCGACGACCTCGGCCTCGTACTCGTCCTGGATCCACTTGAGCATCACGCTCGTGTCCAGGCCGCCCGAGTAGAGCAGCAGGACCTTGGACACCTCGCCCTTCTCGGCGAGGTAGGACGCGGTACGGGTGTTCTCGGTGCGCTGCTGGGTGCTCATCGCGGTGAAGCCTACGAGTTCGCCGCGGGACGCCGTCGCCCGGGTTCGCGTGCGCCAACTCCGGGTAGTCGGAGGGAGCGCGGTCGAGGCAGGAGCCGCGGTGAGATCTACCCAAGGGAGGAATGCGCGATGACCCGACGTCGACGCGTCGGCGGGCTGGCTGTGGCCATGCTCGTCATGCTGCTTGTCCCGTCCGCCGCAGGTGCGGACACGACCTACCCCGTCGCCGGCGGCGCCACGTTCGCCAGCGACACGAACGGCTTTGCCGACACCGAGCACAGCTGCACGCTGATCGTGTTGCCGACGACGCTCTGCAGCGTCACCAACAGCTACGACGGCGCGGGTGGCAACCCGCCCGGCGCGATCCGCACCGACTTCACGGCCGCCGCGCTGGCGCTCGGCCTGGTCACCGGCACCGGGACGTTCCAGTCCCAGCCGTTCACGCTCGCGGGCGCCCCGACGACCGCGACGTTCGGCATCGACCGCAAGGCCGAGGTCCAGGCGCTGCTCGACGTCGGCGGCACCGCCACCGAGACCGTGGTCATCGAGGACCTGACGACCCATGTCACGCGCACCCTCGTCCAGACGGTCCTGACCAAGGACGACGACACCTGGCAGCACCAGACCGCGACGATCCCGTCGGGCAGCCTCATCGGCGGCCGCTCCTACGCCCTGCGCATCACCACGCAGTTCAGCGGCACGTTGCAGGCGGCGGTCGGGCAGACCTCGGCCTCCTACGACAACGTGAAGCTGACCGTCGTCGACGGCACGCCCAACGGCCCGCTGCCGCAGACGCTCCCCGCCAACGCGATCTCCGACACCACGGCCCAGCTCAACGGCCGGATCGATCCCAACGGCGGGCCCGTCGTCTACCACTACGAGTACCGCAAGGCCGCCGACACCGGCGCGACGCCGACCAGCACGCCCGACCGCGCGCTGCCGGCCGGTCAGCCGCAGCAGCCGCTCGGCGAGCCGATCAGCGGCCTGACGCCGGACACGGCCTACAGCGTCGAGCTGGTGGCCACCGACGGGACGACGACCAACCGCGGCGGCATCGTGCAGTTCACCACCGCCAAGACCTCCGGACCCGGGCCCGCCGGCCCGGCGGGCCCGGGTGGCCCGGCCGGACCTGCCGGCGCGCCCGGCCCCACCGGACCGGCCGGTGCCCAGGGCCCGGCAGGGCCGCAGGGCGCGACGGGTGCCACAGGCGCGACGGGCGCGACGGGCGCCACCGGAGCGACCGGTGCCCCCGGAGCACGCGGACCGGCCGGGCCGGCCGGTGTGAGCGGCTCGTCCACCGGGACGACGACGATCATCAAGAACGGTGAGACCAAGGGGCTGCTGCGGATCAAGGCATCCACGGTGACCGTCGCCACCCGTGGCCGCCGGACCGGGCAGCTGCGCCTGCAGATCTTCTGCTCCAAGAAGACCGGGCGCTCCTGCGCCGGAACGGTGAAGCTGCGGACGCTCAACAAGATCAACCCCGCGACCCGCGGCACGCGGGCCAAGCGGCGGGTGACCTTCGCGACGTTCGAGTACCAGCTGTCAGAGGGCAAGGTCGGCTACGCGATCAGCCAGCTGTCCCGGGAGAAGCTGGACAAGATCAAGCAGCTGCGCAGCGTCGCGGTCGCGATCTCCGTCCAGGTCTCCGACGCGGGCGGCAACCGCCAGCTCATCGTGCAGAACGGCCGGCTCCGCGTCGGCCACTAGCAGTGCACCCGCCCCCACGGTGTCGCCGCTCGCGACACCGTGGGCGGTTTCCGTCTGCGGCCGGTGGCGCGCCCGGTCGACGGCTCGCCGGCCCGGCGCGTCCCGCCGTGCAGACCGCGCGGCTGCGAGTCGCCGACGGGATGTCGAGAACCCGCGGTCGGCTCCGACCACCGGGCATGATCCTTCACGAGCACCCCTTCGCCGCGTTCTGCTGGAAGCCGCTGATCGCGCTCTACGAGCTGGACCTGCCCTTCGAGCGGTGGCAGGCCGACGACCGCGCCGAGCTGGCCGCGATCTGGCCGCCCGCCAAGATCCCCGTGCTGCAGGACGGGGCCCTCATCGTCCCGGAGTCGAGCACGATCGTCGAGCACATCGACGACGGCAGGCTCATCCCGGCCGATCGCGCGCAGGCGCTGCAGGCCCGCATCTGGGACCGCTTCCACGACCACTACGTCGCCGTCCCGATGCAGAAGGTCGTCGGCGACGCGCTACGGGCGCCCGGCGAGGAGGACCCGGCCGGCGTGCGCGAGGCCCGGAGCCTGCTCGACACCGCCTACGCCACGCTGGAGCAGCAGCTCACCGGCCGGGCCTGGACGGCCGGCGACCGCTTCACGCTGGCCGACTGCGCGGCGGCGCCGGCGCTGCACTACGCGTGGATCGTCCACCCCTGGGACACCGCCGCCCTGCCCGAGCTGACGCGCTACCACCGGGCGCTGATGCAGCGGCCGTCCGTCGCCCGCGTCATCGACGAGGCCCGGCCCTTCCGCAGCCTCTTCCCGCTGCCCTGGCCCGACCACGCGGACGTCTAGGACAGGAGCGCCGCGAGGCGGTCCAGCGCCTCGGACAGCAGCGCGGGCTCGATGATCAGCGGCGGGAGGATCCGCAGCGTCGTCGGGCCGGTGGCGTTGAGCACCAGGCGTTGCTCCTGCAGGGCCCGGCCGACGAGGCCGAGGCAGTCGACGCCGGGCAGCTCGACGGCCTGCATGAGACCGCGGCCGCGGACCTCGGCGACGCCCGGCAGCTCGGCCAGGCGCGCGTGGAGCACCTCGCCCTGCTCCGTCACCGACGCCAGCAGCGCGTCGTCGAGGATGTCCAGCACGGCCAGGCCGGCGGCGCACTGCACCGGCCCGCCGGCGAAGGTCGAGCCGTGGTCACCGGGCTCGTAGACCTCGGCCATCGACGGACCGCAGATCAGCGCCCCGATCGGCAGGCCACCGGCCAGGGCCTTGGCGACGGTGAACGCGTCGGGGCGCACGCCCGAGTCCTGCCAGCCCCACATGTCACCGGAACGGCCCAGGCCGCACTGGATCTCGTCGAAGATCAGCGCCGCGCCGACCCGGTCGCAGGCCTCGCGGGCCGCGCGCAGCACCTCCGGCCCGAGGTCGTAGACGCCGGACTCGCCCTGGATCGGCTCGAGGATCACCGCGGCGGTGTGCTCGTCGACGGCGCCCGCCAGCGCCTCGGCGGTCGCCTCGACGGCCACGAAGCCGGGCACCAGCGGGGCGAACGGCGCCTGCTTGGACTCCTGCGGCGTCGCGCTCAGCG
>CAYUDT010000158.1:0-10297 GCA_964443695.1 uncultured Conexibacter sp.
CGCCGCTGACAGTGACGGTGTCGGCGGTCGTGCTCACGAAGACCCCAACGTACCGCCATCCGGCGCGGCGCGTCGGACGACCGGACCGTTTCACATGCCTTTAACTCGCTACTCTCGCGCCCTATGGCCCGCCTGTCCCAGGTCTTCGCCCCCAAGGACCGTGAGTTCTTCGATCTCTTCGAGGAGGCCGCCGGCAACGCCGTGCGTGCCGCCGACCTGCTCGATCGCATGCTCCGGGTGTTTCCCGAGAGCGCGCAGGAGCTCGGTCGCGACATCCTCGTCTGCGAGCAGGAGGGCGACCGCATCACGCACGACGTGATCAAGCGGCTGAACAACACGTTCGTCACGCCGATCGATCGCGAGGACATCCTCGAGCTGGCCTCGGCCCTCGACGACGTCGTCGACTTCACCGAGGAGGTCGCCGACTACCTGATCCTCTACAAGATCGAGGCGCCCATGGAGCAGGCCCAGCGCCTGTCCCACGTGCTGCTCCAGGCCACGCAGGCGCTGTCGGACGCGATGCCGCGCCTGCACGGGTTCGGGGACATGAGCCACTACACCGTGGAGGTCAACCGCCTGGAGAACGACGGCGACCGCATCGTGCGCGAGGCGATCGCGTCGCTGTTCGACAACGGCATCGACCCCATGGTCGTGATCCGCTGGAAGGACATCTTCGAGCGCCTCGAGGACGCGATCGACGCGACCGAGCGTGTGGCCAACACGCTCGAAGCCATCGTCATCAAGAACGCCTGATGGACTCCGACCTGCTCCTGTACGTGGTCGTCGCGACCGCGCTGGGCTTCGACTTCACCAACGGCTTCCACGACACCGCCAACGTCGTCGCGACGTCGATCTCCACGAGGGCGCTACCGCCCCGGCTGGCCGTCACGATGGCCGCGATCCTCAACTTCGTCGGCGCGTTCCTGTCGCTGGAGGTCGCCGCGGCGGTCGCCAAGGGCGTCGTCGACCCCAAGGCCATCACGCTGCAGATCGTCTTCGCCGGGCTCGTCGGCGCGATCGTCTGGAACATCGTGACCTGGTGGTTCGGCCTGCCCTCCTCCTCCTCGCACGCGCTCATCGGCGGGCTGGTCGGCGCGGCGTTCGTCGCCTCCGGGCCTGACGCGGTGCTGGGCGCGGGCCTGCTCGGCAAGGTCATCATCCCGGCGCTGATCGCGCCCGTGCTGGCGTTCATGGTGGCCGGCGTGGGCATCCTCATGACCTACCGCATCGTCGGGCGCTCGCGCCCCGGGCCGGTGACCCGCGGCTTCCGCTTCGGGCAGCTGCTCTCCGGCGGCGTGCTCGCGCTGTCGCACGGCACCAACGACGCCCAGAAGACGATGGGCGTGATTGTGCTGGCGCTCGTGGCCCACGGCAACATCGATCCCGACCACGTGTCGGTGCCCGACTGGGTCGTGGTCAGCGCGGCTTCGGCGATCGCGCTGGGGACCTACGTCGGCGGCTGGCGGATCATCAACACGATGGGCTCGAAGATCATCAAGATGGACCCGGCCCAGGGCTTCAGCGCCCAGTCGTCAGGTGCTGCGGTGATCCTCGCCGCCTCGCACGCGGGCTTTCCGCTCTCCACGACCCACGTGATCTCCGGCGGCATCATGGGCGCCGGCGCGGCCAAGCGCCTGTCGGCGGTTCGCTGGGGCGTCGCCGGCAACATCGTCATCGCCTGGGTCCTGACGCTGCCCGCCGCCGCGGCGATCGGCGGCCTCGTGTTCGGCGTGCAGCGGGCGTTCGGCACCGGGTCCGTCGGGCCGGTCGTCGTCTCGATCGCGCTGTTGTGCGCGCTGAGCGTCGTGTTCGTGCGCCGGCGCCAGAACGTCGCGGCGGCCGCGTGATGGGCGTTCTCGCGACCATCGTCGACGTCGACGCGCTGTGGCAGGCGGTCTGGACCGCCGCCGTCGCCGGCCTCGCCGTGATCTTCGTCTACGCGCTCGCGGTGCTTGGTGCGTCGCGTTCACTGGACATGAGCCGCACGCGCCGTGGCGGCGCGTCGTTCGCCTACGGCGTCCTGGCGCTCCTGGGCGGCGCCGGGACCATCGGCCTGGTGGTCTACGGCATCACGATGATGCTGAAGAAGTAGCGCCGAGGGCCCGGCGGCTCGTCCTTGCGGCGGGCGCGACGTCAGCCCTCGTCGTCGTAGACCACCTGCTTGACGACCTTCGCGGGCGCGCCGGCAGCGATCGAGAACGCCGGGATGTCGGTCGTCACGACCGAGTTGGAGCCGATCACGCAGCGCTCGCCGATGCTCACCCCGCTGGTGATGACGACGTTGGCGCCGCACCAGACGTTGTCGCCGACCCGCGTCGGCCCCTTCGAGGTGAAGCCCTGCCACGGCACCGGCAGCTCCGGGTCGCTGAAGCGGTGGTTGCCGTCGGTGATGAAGCAGCCGTTGGCGAACATGCAGTGCTCGCCGATCTCCACGAGGTCCACGGCGGCCACCTGCACGTTGAGGTTGAGGAACGTGCCACCCCCGATGCGGATCTGCGCGTCCGGCCCGCCGGTCAGCCACACACCGGGTTCGAAGAACGCCTGTGGGCCGACCGTCAGGCGCCCGTCCTGCAGCATCTCGAGCACGTTGCCGTGCAGCGGGCCGCGGGCGTAGGCCTGGCGGGAGGCCAGCTCCCAGTTCAGGCGCGCGCGGTTGAGCGGACGCCGACCGCGTTCGTACCAGCGCCGCTTGCGCCACCACTCCTGGGCGTGGGAGAGCTGCATCGGGCGAGCTTATGCCCGCGACCGACCGGCCGGACACCGTCGCGGGGCCCGCGCAGCTCACGGGCTGCTGCACGGACCCACGCAACGTGTTGCCACCTCCGGGACTCAGGGAAGGCCCGGGTGTGTCTGCGTCGCTCCCACCCCGAGAGCGAAACAGGCGTGGAACTCCACCCCGACAGCCGGTTCCGCAGGACCTCTCGGTTCCGCAGTGGCCTTCGTGGAGACACCCGGAGCATCGGCCACCGGCGCAAAAACGTGAACTGGTCATTCGTCCAGGTTCCGGACCCTGGGTCCCCATTTCTGGGGATGCGCCGACGCGCGCGTGAGGCGCGCGGCGGTCCGCGTGTGGCCCTCTCGAAAAATTCTGTGATGTTTTCCAGCACCGTGTGTCTCATCCACATGACCACCTCGATCAAGCGCATCAGCATTGCGGCGGCCGCCCTGGCCGCCGGCGCGCTCCCCGCAGTCGCCATGGCCCATGATGGGCGGGGCGACGACCGCAAGGTCAGCGTCCGCAACGCCACCGTCGAGTCCTTCACGGACGGCGTCCTGACGCTCAAGAAGGCCAACGGCAAGACCGTGGCCGCGAAGGTCGTCGACGCGACCAAGATCCGTTGTCGCACCGCTGCCCCGGCGCCGACGACGACCACGACCACCACCACCGCCGCTCCGACGGCGACGACGCGCAGCCGCGGCGACGACGACAACAACGCGTCCGAGACCGGCCGCGAGCACGGCAGGTCCGACGACGATCACGGCAAGGCGCCCGAGACCGGCGACGACAACGGCAAGCACAGCGGCGACGACAAGGCCAAGGGCGAGGACGACCATCCCACGGCCACCGTGTCGAAGTGCACCGCCGATGCCCTGAAGGCCGGCGCCAAGGTCCGCAAGGCGGAGTTCCGCCGCGGCGGCAGCAAGGGCCGCGTCTGGAAGCGGGTGGAGGTCCAGACGTCCTAGCTGCCCGTGCGAGGGTGACGCCCAGCCGGGATGGGCTGGGCGTACCCTTGCGTTGAGCCCCCGCACGTGCAACCTCGTGTTCTCACTCAGCCGCTCCGCACCGCTGGTGCCTCGTTCCTGCGTACGCAGAGCGACGAACGGCTGATCGCGCTCACCCGCGACGGGCACGAGGACGCGTTCGCGGCGATCGTCCGCCGCTATGAGGGAGAGCTCAACCGCTATTGCACCCGCCTCGTCGGACCGGCGCGTGCAGAGGACGCCGTCCAGCAGGCCTTCGTCAACGCGCACACCGCGCTCATGAAGTCCACGGACGGCATCCAGCTCCGGGCCTGGCTCTATCGGATCGCCCACAACGCCGCTTTGAACATGCTCCGTCGCGACCGCCCCACCTCCCCTCTCGAGGACGCCGCGAGCGTCGCCGCCGTCGACGGCGCGACGCCCGCCGACCGCGAGCGCCTCGCCGCCGCCTTCGCCGCGATCGCGGCCCTTCCGCCCGCCCAGCGCGACGCCATCGTGATGCAGGCCCTCGAGGGCCGTTCGCACGACGAGATCGCCGGCCTCCTGGGTGTCACCCCGGGCGCGGCGCGGCAGCACCTCCTGCGCGCCCGCGGCACCCTGCGCGCGGCCGTGACCGCGATCACCCCCTCCCCGCTCGCTGCGCTGGCCGCCTCAGGGGTCGCGGGTGCCGGCGCAGCCGCCGGTGGCGCCGCGGTGGGCGGTGCGGCCGCCGCCGGTGGCGGTGCCGCGGCCGCGGGCAGCGGGGCGCTCGTCGTGAAGCTCGGCGCGACGGTGGCGGCGGCCTCGCTGGCCGTCGGCGGCGGCGTCGTCGGCACGCACGAGCTGCGCCACCACGACCGTGCTCCCGACCGGCCGGCCGCGGTCACCACTTCCGCCCAGGAGCCCATCTCACCTGTCGCTCCTGCGGCCGCCGCGCCCACCGCACGGGCCGCGGCCACGCCGTCGACCCTGACCGTCGAGGACCACGTCGCACGTGGCACCTCCGGCGGCCGGGGCACGACCGGCGACACCAAGCGGGGCGACGACGACGCCCGGGGCAAGGGTGGCAACGGCCCCAGCGGCTCTGCCTCGGGCTCGTCGGGTCTGTCCGGGTCCTCGGGTGGGTCCGGCGGCGGCTCGTCCGACGGCGACTCGAACTCCTCAGCGTCCGGGCACGGCAGCAACGGCTCGTCCGCCTCGGGCAAGGGCGGCACGTCCGGCGGCGAGGGTCGTCACGGCGGCTCCGGCAGCAGCCATAAGAACAGCTCCGCGAGCAAGGGCAAGGACAAGGACACGGACAAGGGCTCCGGCGGGCACCGGAGCGGCTCCAGCCACCACGGCTCGTCCTCCGGCGGCAGCGACGGGCCGGGCAAGTCCGGCGGCGGCTCCGGCAAGTCGACGGGCAAGCTCTCCACCGGCAGTGGCTCATCCGGCGGCAGCGGCTCCGGGTCGGGCGGCGGCTCGGCCTCGGAGGGCGTGAAGTCCTCGGGTGGCGACGGCTCGGGCGGCGGTGGCTCCACCAGTGGCTCAGGCTCGTCGGGTGGTGCCACCGACGACGATCCCTCCGGCTCCCCCGGCAGCGTCAGCGGCCCCGGGAGCGACGACGGCACCATCCCCCGCTGACCTTCCCATCCGTGCGCCCGCGGCGCAGCGCTTCGGCGCCGCCCGGGCACACGCCGCAACTCGCGAAGCATTCCCCCGCCGTCGCGAGTTGGGTGAGCCCCGTCCCGTCGCGCGTCCCCCCTGTCGCGACGGGGCGGGCCCCACGGGTCCCCGTGACGGACCCGGGCCACCCCCGTCGCGAGCGCAAGTCCGGCGCGGCGACGGTGGCTACGCGGCGGCCGCGACCTTCTTCGCGCGGGTGCGCTTCGGCTTCGGCGCCGTGATTGCCGCCGGGGTGACCAGCTCGGCCAGGAACGAGCCGGTGTGTGAGCCGGCCACCGCTGCGACCTCCTCGGGCGTGCCCTGGGCGACGACCGTCCCGCCCTCCTCCCCACCTTCGGGACCCATGTCGATGACGCGGTCGGCGGTCTTGATGACGTCGAGGTTGTGCTCGATGACGACCACCGAGTTGCCCGCGTCGGTCAGCCGGTGCAGGACGTCCAGCAGCCGCTGCACGTCGGCGAAGTGCAGGCCCGTGGTCGGCTCGTCGAGGATGTACAGCGTGCGGCCCGTGGCGACCTTCGACAGCTCGGTCGCGAGCTTCACCCGCTGCGCCTCGCCGCCCGACAGCGTCGTCGCCGGCTGACCCAGGCGGATGTAGCCGAGCCCGACGTCGTTGAGCGTCTCCAGACGCCGCCGGATCTTCGGGATGTTCTCGAAGAACCCGACAGCCTCCTCGACGGGCATGTCCAGCACGTCCGCGATGGACTTGCCCTTGAACTTCACGTCCAGGGTCTCCTTGTTGTACCGCTTGCCGTGGCACTGCTCGCAGGGGACGTAGACGTCCGGCAGGAAGTGCATCTCGATCTTGATCTGGCCGTCACCGCGGCAGACCTCGCAGCGACCGCCCTTGACGTTGAACGAGAAGCGGCCCGGCTTGTAGCCGCGGGCCCGCGCCTCCTGCGTCTTGGAGTAGATGTCACGGATGACGTCGAACAGGCCCGTGTAGGTGGCCGGATTGGACCGCGGGGTCCGGCCGATGGGTGACTGGTCGACGGCGATGATCTTGTCGAGCTGGTCCAGGCCGAGGACCGCCGTGTGGGCGCCCGGCCGTGTCCGCGCGCGGTGCAGCTTGTTGGCGACCGACTTGAAGAGGACCTCGTTGACCAGCGTCGACTTGCCCGAGCCCGACACGCCCGTCACGCACGTCATCACGCCCAGCGGCACGCGCACGTCGACGGACTGCAGGTTGTTCTGCCGGGCGCCGCGGATCTCCACGTGGCCGGAGGGCTTGCGCCGCACGGCCGGCACGTCGACGACGCGGGTGCCCGCCAGGAACTGGCCGGTCAGCGACTTCTTGTTGCGCGCGATCTGCGCCGCGGTGCCCGCGGCCACGACCCGGCCGCCGTGCTCCCCGGCGCCCGGCCCGATGTCGACCACGTGGTCGGCCGCGCGCATCGTCTGCTCGTCGTGCTCGACGACCAGCACGGTGTTGCCGAGGTCGCGCAGGCGCTCCAGCGTCGTGATGAGCTTGGTGTTGTCGCGCTGGTGCAGGCCGATGGACGGCTCGTCGAGGACGTACAGCACGCCGACCAGCGCCGAGCCGATCTGGGTCGCCAGCCGGATCCGCTGCGCCTCCCCGCCGGACAGCGTCGCCGCAGCGCGCTCCATCGAGAGGTAGCCGATGCCGACGTTCTCCAGGAACTGCAGGCGCTCGCGGATCTCCCGGACGATCAGCCGGGCGATGTGCTGCTCGGTCTCCGTCAGGGAGACCTCGTCCAGCCAGTTCAGCGCCCGCCGCACGCTGAGCGCGCAGAACTCGTGGATCGCCGTGCCACCGACCAGCACCGAGCGCGACTCCGGCCGCAGGCGCGAGCCCTTGCACGCCGGGCACGGCACCATCGCCATGAACTCCTCGATCTTCTCGCGCATGCCGTCGGAGTCGGTCTCGCGATAGCGCCGCTCGAGGTTGACGAGCACCCCCTCGAAGCGGGCCATGTAGGAGCGCTTGCGCCCGTGCCGGTTGGTGTAGGTCACCTCGACGCGGTCGCCATCGAGGCCGTACATGAACAGCGACTGCGCCTCGGCCGACAGCTCCGACCACGGCGTGTCGAGATCGATGCGGTACTTCCGGGCGATGGCCTCGGCCATCTGGTCGTAGTACTGCGAGGACGACACCGCCCACGGCGCGATCGCCCCGTCGTTGATCGACAGCGACCCGTCGGGCACGATCAGGTCCGGGTCGATCTCCATCATCGACCCGAGCCCCGTGCAGCGCTCGCACGCGCCGTGTGGCGAGTTGAACGAGAAGATCCGCGGCTCCAGCTCCGGCATCGAGGAGCCGCAGTTCAGGCACGCGAACTTCTCCGAGAAGGTCAGCACGCGCGGCTGCTCGTCGGATTCGCGCGGCACGATCTCGATCTCGACGATGCCGTCCGCCAGGCGCACCGCGGTCTCGATCGAGTCCGCCAGGCGCTTGCGCAGGTCGTCGCGCATCACCAGCCGGTCGACGACCACCGAGATGTCGTGCTTGAACTTCTTGTCGAGGACGATCTCCTCCTCGAGCATCCGCAGGGTCCCGTCGACCTTGGCGCGGGCGAAGCCGTCGCCGCGCAGGCCCTCGAGCATCCGCCCGTACTCACCCTTGCGACCACGCACGACCGGCGCCATGACCATGAAGCGCGTGGACTCCGGCAGCTCCATGACCTGGTCGATGATCTGCTCGGCGGACTGCCCGGCGATCGGCGTGCCGCAGTTGTGGCAGTGCGGGTGACCGACCCGCGACCAGAGCAGGCGCAGGTAGTCGTAGATCTCGGTGACCGTGCCGACGGTCGACCGCGGGTTGCGGGACGTCGTCTTCTGGTCGATGGAGATCGCCGGCGAGAGACCCTCGATGGAGTCCACGTCGGGCTTGTCCATCTGGCCCAGGAACTGGCGCGCGTACGCCGAAAGCGACTCGACGTACCGTCGCTGGCCCTCCGCGTAGATCGTGTCGAAGGCCAGGGATGACTTCCCCGACCCCGAAAGACCCGTGATCACGGTGAGCGCATCGCGAGGGATCTCCAGCGACACGTTCTTGAGGTTGTGCTCCCGCGCCCCGGAGACGACGATCTTGCTACTCGACGGCATCTGCAAGCCCATGATAGGCACCCGAACAGACGTTCCCCCGGGACACGGAAAACTCCCTGCAAGTGAGGTGGGTGAGCTCGTCGGCGTGTCCGGGACGACGATCGGCCAGTGGGCCCGTCGCGGGTACATCCGCAGTAGCGCCAACGCGACAGAACCGCGGCTCTACGCCATGGAGGACGTCGCCGAGGCCAGCCGCGTCCGCAACCTCCTGAGCCGCGGGGTCCCCCACGCGGAGGTCCTCCGCGCCGTGCAGCGCCTGCGCCGCCAGCCGGCCCCCTGGCCGCTCAACGACGCACGCCTGGCCACCCGCCGGGATGCCGACGGCCGGGCCCACCTGCTGCTCCACGAGGGCGGCGCCTGGCTGGAGCTCACCGCCCGTGGCTGGCAGGCCGTTGCGGCCACCGACGACCTCGACGAGCTCGACCATCGGCTCCGCGGCGGCGGTTAGCGGCGCAGCGCGGCGACCGTCTCGCGGAACGCTGCCAGCGCGGGCTTGTCCACGGCCTGCCCCGCGCGGTCGAGCTTGCGCAGGCCGGCGTAGTCGAAGGACGCCAGCGACGTTCCCGGGGCCGGCGACAGCCACGTGTACCAGTACATGCCGGTCAGCCGGGCCGAGACGCGGATCGCGGCCAGCGCCTTCAACGCCAGGCGGATGCGGTCGGCCTGACCGCCCTCGGTCGACTCCCAGCCGTAGTTGAGCTTGGCGTAGCCCTTGGCCGACGTCCACGACACCTCGCTGAGCAGGAGCCTGCGCTGCGCGTCGCCGGCCTTCCTCATCTCCAGCCGGGCCAGCCGGACGAGCTTGACGACGTTGGAGATCTTCGCGCTGAACGGGTGGATGGCCATCACGTCGCAGGCGCCGCGCCCGTGGGCCGCGTAGACCTTGCGCAGGTCGATCCACGACTGGTTGGTCAGCCCCGCGCAGACGGCCGTCGACCCGGGGTCGGCGAGCTTCAGCGCCGCACGACCGGCCCGGGCCAGCGCCACGTACGGTGTCGCCCACGCGTTCTTGGACGCGGCGGGCGCCCAGTACTTGGGGATGTCCGGCTCGTTCCACAGCTGCCAGGTGCGGACGGGGACCTTGCGGACCCCCGGGTTGGCGGCCCACAGCGAGCCGGCCGGCCCGTAGCGGGCGACCAGCTGCTTCAGGAACGCCGCGTAGTCGGCGTTGGACCTCGGCGGAGAGGCCAGGTCGTCGGCCTGGCGCCGGGCCCACGCGGGCGCGCGCAGCACGACCGGCATGACCGTGAGACCCTGCCGGGCCGCCGCGAGGACCAGCGCGTCCGTCGGCCCGAGCTCCAGGGCGCCGGGCGTGGGCTGCGCGTCGGACCAGTAGAGGGCGACGCGAACCGAGGCGATGCCCGTCGCCTTCATCTTCGCGGTCTCCCCGTCGAGGTCGGCGGAGGGTCCCGTCAGCGGCCCGTCGGCCATGACGCCGAAGAACGAGGCCGGCGGCGTGGGCGCCGCCGGGGCCGAGGCAGGTGCGGCGGCGCATCCGAGCGCCACCGCCAACAGGAACGCGCGCTGGCGCAGGGGCCGTCAGCCCCCGAGGGACTCGAAGACGTCGTCGAGCAGCGCGGCGCGGTCCGGGAGGTCGTAGTTGGCCTCCAGGTAGGCGTCGATCTCCTCGCGGCTCTGGCCGTTGAGCGCCATGTCCAGCGCGACGAGGCGCGCGGCGTCGCTGTCCCCGGAGCCGGCGGCCGACGATGGCGCCGGCGCCTGCTCGGTGGATGCGAACAGGCCCGCGGGTTCGGCCGGCGCGGCGGGCTCGCTCGCCGCGGCGGACTCGGCCTCCAGCTGCGCGGCGAGGGCGACGACGTCGACCGGCTCGTCGTCAGCGGCCGGCGGCGCGGGCGCGGGCTCAGGTTCGGCCGCGACCGGCTCC
>CAYUDT010000159.1:0-10192 GCA_964443695.1 uncultured Conexibacter sp.
CGTCGGTCTCGAAGCGGCGCGTGCCGAAGAAGTGGCAGATCGAGTTGATCGACCAGGTGACGTGGTGCAGGAAGAAGATGCGCACGAAGCCGCCCCAGAGCAGCGCCGTCAGCGCGCCCTTCAGCTCACCGGTCAGCGCGTAGCCCAGGCCGAACGCGAGGGCCAGCGGCAGCAGCACCCACCACAGGAACTTGCGGTTGATCCAGCGCATGCCGGCGTCCTCCATGAGGTCCGGGGCGTACTTGCGCTTGGACGCGGCACCCTGCTCGGTCCACAGCCAGCCGACGTGGGCGTGCCAGAGCCCCTCGAACGCGCCCTTCCAGCCTTCGCCGGCGTGGGTGTGCGGGGAGTGCGGGTCGCCCTCCTCATCGGTGTGGGCGTGGTGCTTGCGGTGGTCGGCCACCCACTCGATGACGGGACCCTGGACGGCGGTGGAGCCCATGATCGCGAAGAGGTAGCGCAGCGGCTTGGACGTCTGGAAGGCCTGGTGGGTCAGCATCCGGTGGTAGCCGATCGTGATGCCGAAGCCCGCAGGCAGGTAGAGCGCGAGCATGATGGCCAGGTCGGTCCACCCCACGACGCTGTTCCACAGCAGCGCGCAGGCGCCGAGGAAGCCGATGAAGGGGATGACGACGGCGGCCAGGTTGATCCGTCGCTGGAGAGCGGTCATGCCTTGAGGCTAGACCGCCATTCCATATGAATTCTGACGGATTGGCGCAGCGCGCTGCGCCGATGTTTGTGGCTTGGTGCTAAATCAGCGGGACGGCTTGTGGAAGCCGCCGATGTCGTTGACGAGCTGCTGGATCTCCGGCGTGTCGGTGTAGCCGACGATGGCCCGGGCCTTCAGGTCCTTGCCGATCACCAGCAGCGTCGGGGCCTGGACGATCGAGACGCCCTTGGTGATCGCCGAGTACTTGGCCACGTCGTCGATCGACGCGGAGCGGATCGCGACCTTGCCGCGGTGCCGGTCGAGCCGATGCAGAGAGGAGCGGACGTGGCGGTCGTCGGCGCCCTGGCGGGAGGAGAAGAGGACGACGGCGGTCTTGCCCGCCGCCACGTCGGCGAGGATCACCCTGCTGGGGTCCGCGTCGGGTGCGGTCGCTGCCGGCCGGCCGACGGAGGTCGCGGTCGCCGGCGTGGCCGCTGCCGTGGTGGCGGCAGGTGTGGCCGCGGCGTTGGTGGTGACCGCCGTGGCCTGACCGGTCGCAGCCTCCGTGGCGGCCGCCCCGTTGGCGGTGGCCACCGCTCCCTTGGCCTTGTCGATCGCGGTCTGCAGGCCCTTGGTGCCCGGAGCGGCGCCGGCCGACGAGGCCGCAGCAGCCGGCGTGGGCGCGGGCAGGGGCGCGCCCCCGCCATCGTCGGTGGCGGACTTGGGCCTCAGCACGGCAAACCACGCCAGCGCGAACACCAGGATCCCTGCAAGCCCGATCCGGTAGGGCAGCGAAAGCTGTTCCACCCTCTCCAGATCGGCATTTCAGCCGGACGCTTGAGGGTCAGGCGGGCTTCTTGGCCGCAGTGACGGTCGTGGGCTTGTCCGCGTCGTAGAGCCAGTCCTTGAAGAACGCGGTCAGCTCATAGCCGCTGACCGACTCCGCCAGCGCCGCGAATTCCGGCGTGGTGACGACGCCATGGCGGTGGTCGGCCGCCCACTTCTTCAGCAGGGCGAGCATGGTGTCGTCGCCGATGATCCTCCGCAGCGCCTGCAGGCAGGCCGCCCCGCGGTTGTAGACCGAGGAGCTGAAGATGTCCGCACCGGTCGGCGGATCGGCGGGCGGGATCTTCCAGAACGCATCGCTCGCCGCGGGCGCCATCACGCTGTCGTACTGCGACTGCGCGGTCTCCCCTGCCTCGATCTTCTCGGTGTACAGCCACTCGCTGAAGGTCGCAAAGCCCTCGTTGAGCCAGATCTCGTTCCACGCCGCCGGGCCGACGCTGTCGCCGAACCACTGGTGGGTCAGCTCGTGGACCACGGTGGAATGCGTGGCCGCGGTGTCGTAGATCGGCTTGGTCTGCGTCTCCAGGGCATAGCCCGCACCGGAGGAGTCGACGATGCTGCCCGCGATGGAGAACGGGTAGGGCCCGTAGAACTCCTGCAGGTGCTGGAGGATCGCCGGCTCGTCGGAGGTGCCGGCCAGCGCGGCGTTGGCCGCCGCCAGCGACGGGTCGACCGCGTCGTACAGCTTGGGGACGCCGTCCGCCGCCGGAGTCTGGGTGACGGTGAACAGCCCGACCGTGGCGGTGGCCAGGTAGGTGCTCATCGGCTCGGACTGGCGCCAGTGGAACGTGCGGTCCAACCCGGAGGTCTCGTCGCTGATGAGCTCGCCGTTGCCGATGACCTCGTGCGTCGCCGGGACGGTCATCGTGATGTCGAAGGTCGCCTTGTCGGCCGGCACGTCGTTGTTGGGGAACCACCCGTGCGAGCCCATCGGCTCGGAGGCCACCCAGGCGCCGTCGGGGGTCATCTGAAAGCCGTCGGGTGAGCCGTCGGGGTCGGTGATGGTCGTCGGCGCGCCCGCGTAGGTGACGACGGTGGTGAAGGTCGCCCCCGACGCGATCGGGGCCGCCGGGGTCACCGTGAGCTTGGCGGCTTGAGCCTTGAACGTCGCGGCCTGGCCACCGACGGTGACCGCGGAGACCGTCGGGCCCTCGTAGTCGAGGCTGAAGCTCGCCAGCGCCGAGCTCGCGACGGCCGTCACGGTCGCCACCGAGGAGATCGTGTGCATCACCGGCGTGTAGGTCGCGGTGATGTCGTAGTGCTGCACGTCGTAGCCGCCGTTGCCCAGGGTCGGGAACAGGCAGTCGCCACCGCTGGCCGGGGTGACCGGGCAGACCTTGCGAGCCGGCAGGCCCTCGTCGACGGGAGCGGTCGGGGGCGTGGTGGCCGGGGTCGGGGTGGTGCCGGGCGGGGCCGTCGGCGCGATCGGCGCCGTCGAGGCCCGGGCCACGAGGGTGAGCCTGCGCAGCGTCCGGCACTGCGCCTTGTGCCCGCGACCGCGCCGCACGCAGGCCACCAGCGTGTAGGACGTGCTCCGCCTGCGGGCCGGGAACGCCAGCCGCGCGCGCACGCGGGTGCCCTTTCGCGACCGCGTCGCGCGCCTGAGGTGCGCCGAGCCGATGCGGGTCCGCTGCGACGAGCCGGTCCGCTGCAGGGACACCGTGAGGTCGGCCGGCCCGGCCTTGCGGCCGGTCGTGCGGATGTACGCCGTGAGCGTCAGGCGCGCGCCGGCGTCGACCCGGGCGGGAACGCCCGAGGCCGACACGACCCGGGGACCGTTCGCGGCGACGGCCGTCCCACCCGGGACGGCCAGCAGGACGACGGCGGCAAGGACTCCGCTGCGGATGCGCATCGAGTTCACCAAACGCGCATACCCGGAGAAGCTTGCGTCAGGCGGACGCCGGAGGATCCTTCGGCTTCAGCGACATGACCGCCAGCTCGCGCAGCTGCTGCTCGTCGACGGGCGCCGGGGCGCCGGTCAGCGGGTCACCGCCCGAGGCGGTCTTGGGGAAGGCGATGACGTCGCGGATCGACTCGCGGCCGGCCAGGATGGCGACGATCCGGTCGATGCCCATGGCGATGCCGCCGTGCGGCGGCGCGCCGTAGCGCAGCGCCTCCAGCAGGAAGCCGAAGCGGGCCTCGGCCTCCTCCTCGGAGAAGCCGATGGCCTTGAAGACCTGCTGCTGGATCTCGTCGGTGTGGATACGGATCGAGCCACCGCCGATCTCCACGCCGTCGAGGACCAGGTCGTAGGCGCGCGAGTTCATCGCGGCCGGGTCGGCGAAGTCGCCCTGCGGCGCGGTGAAGGGATGGTGCAGCGCGGTGAAGCCGTTGTCGGTCGGCTCGAACATCGGCGCGTCGACGATCCAGAGCACCTCGTGCCTGGACGCGTCGATCAGGCCGAAGCGCTCCCCGATCTCCAGGCGCAGCGCACCGATCGCGTCGGGGACGATGCGGGGCGTGTCGGCGACGAACAGGAGCAGGTCGCCCGGGCCGGCGGACAGCCGCTCGGCGACCGCCTTCTGCGTGTCCTCCGTGAAGAACTTGGCGAGGTTGCCGCTGAACAGCCCGTCCTCGCCGAGGTAGATCGGCGCGGTCGCCTTCGCGCCGAAGCGCTGCACCACCTCGTTGAGCGAGTCCAGCTGCGCACGCGACTGCTCGTGGGCGCCCGCGTTGAACGCGCGGACGACGCCGCCGTTGGCGACCGTGCCCGAGAACACCTTGAACTCGCTGGAGGCGACGAGGTCGGAGACGTCGGCGATCTCGCAGCCGAAGCGCAGGTCCGGCTTGTCGGAGCCGTACTTCAGCATCGCCTCCGCGTAGGGCATCCGCGGCCACGGCGCCGGTGCGGTCGGGAAGTCCGCGGACGCGAAGACCGCGGTCATCACGGCCTCCATCATCTCGATGACGTCCTCCTCCTCGACGAACGCCATCTCGATGTCCAGCTGCGTGAACTCGGGTTGGCGGAAGCCGCGCAGGTCCTCGTCGCGGAAGCAGCGCGCGATCTGGAAGTAGCGCTCGTAGCCGCCGATCATCAGCAGCTGCTTGAACAGCTGCGGCGACTGCGGCAGCGCGTACCAGGAGCCGGGCTGCAGGCGCGAGGGCACGAGGAAGTCGCGCGCGCCCTCGGGCGTGGAGCGCGTGAGGATCGGCGTCTCGATCTCCAGGAAGTCGCGCTCGTCGAGGACGTCGCGCATGACCTTGACGATGCGGTGGCGCAGCTCCATCGTCGCCTGCATCGGCGCGCGGCGCAGGTCCAGCGCGCGGTGGGTCAGCCGCAGCGTCTCGTCGACCTCGACGTTGTCGGCGATCGGGAACGGCGGGGTCTCCGACTCCGCCAGCACCTGCATGTCGGTGACCCAGATCTCGACCTCGCCGGTGGCGAGGTTGGGGTTGACGTTGCCCTCCTCGCGGGCCTTCACGTCGCCGTAGGCGGAGACGACGTGCTCGGAGCGCAGGCGCTCGGCCATCGCGAACGCCTCACCGGAGGTATCGGGGTGGAAGACGAGCTGGACCAGGCCGGAGCGGTCGCGGAGGTCGATGAAGATCAGGCCGCCGTGGTCGCGGCGGCCGTCGACCCAGCCGCTGACGCGCGCGTTGGCGCCGACGTGCTCCTTGCGCAGCGCACCGCACCAGGTGTCGCGGTAGGCGTTGTCGCGGGGTGCCTGCTTCATGCGGGGTGTCTTCCTCGGATCGTTCGGGCGACGGCGGCGGCCACGTCGGCCACCGGCTCCTGCTCGCCGCTTTCCATGTCCTTCAGCTCGATGCCGTCACCGCCGACGATGGCGACGTTGCGCGCGCCGATGCGCGACGCATGCTTCATCTGGCCCTTCATGCCGCGGCCGGCGAGCTCCAGCTCGGCGTTCAGGCCGGCGCGGCGTGCGGTCGCGGCCAGCTCGAACGCGGCCGTGCGGCTGCCGCCCTCGGCGATGGCGACGTACAGGTCGCATACGGCATGCGGCTGCGGGCGCGGCTCGGCGCCCAGCAGGATCCGCTCGATGCCCGCGGCCCAGCCGACGGCCGGCGTCGCCGGCCCGCCGAGGATCTCCATCAGCCCGTCGTAGCGACCACCGCCGCCCACCGCGGACTGGGCGCCCAGGGCGCCGCTGGTGAACTCGAAGACCGTGCGCGCGTAGTAGTCCAGCCCCCGCACCAGCGTCGGATCGAGGACGTGGTCCACCTCCGCCGCGGCGAGGTAGCCGCGGACGGCGGCGAAGTGCTCGGCGTCGTCGGCGTCCAGTTCGTCCATCAGCAGCGGCGCGTCGGCCATGACCTCACGGGTGCCCGGGTGGTCGGAGTCGAACGCGCGGAGCGGGTTGAGATCGATCCGTCCCCGGACCTCCTCCGACAGCCGGTCCTCGTGCGCACGCAGGTAGGAGACGAGCTTGTCGCGGTAGACGGCGCGGGTGTGCGGCGTCCCCAGCGAGCCGACCCGCAGCTGCACGTCACGGACGCCGAGTTCGTCGAGCAGCGTGTGCAGCAGCAGGATCGTCTCGGCGTCGACGGCAGGATCGTCGGACCCGATCGCCTCGCAGCCGATCTGGAAGAACTGGCGGAAGCGCCCGGCCTGCGGCTTCTCCTTGCGGAAGAACGGGCCGAGGTACCAGAGCTTCACCGGCTGCGGCAGCTTGTGCATGCCGTGCTCGATGAACGAGCGCGCGACGGCGGCGGTGCCCTCCGGGCGCAGCGAGTGCGGCCGGTCGTCGGTCTCGAAGGTGAACATCTCCTTCTGGACGATGTCCGTGCTCGTGCCGACGCCGCGGCTGAACAGGTCGGTCTGCTCGAACATCGGCGTCTCGATGCGCCGGTAGCCCGCGCCCTCCAGGATCCGGCGCGCAGCCTGCTCCACGGCCAGCCGTTGGGCGGCCTGCTCAGGCAGCACGTCGAACGTGCCGCGCGGCGCCTGCGGTCGCTGCGCCATCAGGCCTGCAGCGAGGCGAGGAACGGGTTGGTGGCGCGCTCGGCGCCGAGCGTCGTGACGCCCATGTGGCCCGGGAAGACCTGCGTGTCGTCGGGGTAGCTGCCCAGCAGCGTGGCGATCGACTGCAGCAGCACCTGATGGTCGCCGCCGGGCAGGTCGGTGCGGCCGATCGAGCTCTGGAACAGCACGTCGCCGGAGAACATCGCGCCGGCACTGGGGATGACGTAGGTCACGTGCCCCGGGCTGTGGCCGGGCGTGAAGACGACCTCGATGTCGAAGCCCGCCAGCTGCAGCAGCTCGCCGCCCTGGACGGTGTGCTCCGGGTCCCAGGACTCGAACGGGCCGAAGCCGGGCCAGGGCACGTAGGCCATGATGTCCTGCAGGACCTGCTTCTCGAGCACCGGGCAGTAGACCGGCGCGCCCGTGGCCCTGGCCACCGGCGCGACCGCGCCGACGTGGTCGAAGTGCGTGTGGGTCAGGAGGATCGCCTGGACGGCCAGGCCCTCCTCCTCGATCTGGCCGAGCAGGACCGGCGCGTCGTCGCCCGGGTCGACGACGATCGCCTGCTTGGTCTCGTCGTCCCAGAAGATGAAGCAGTTCTCGGCCACGGGGCCGACGGTGAGCATGCGGACCTGCATCGTCACTTCTTCTTGCCCGCAGCTTCGTTGCGCATGCGCCGGTTGTACATCCACTGGTCGGTGTAGTAGCCGAGCGGGACGTACATGAGGAACACGAAGGCCGCCATGCCCGCGACGACTCCCGCCGGCTCCTTGAACAGCAGGATCAGGGCGGCCGCGAAGAACACGGTCGCGAACGCCGCCTTGTTGATCGCGCTGCGCCAGGACGGCGGCTTGTTCAGACGCTCCAGGCGCTCCTCGCGGGCCAGCGTCTTGGGGTCGGCCTTGCGCTCCGACGCGGTGGGCTTGCGCCCGGTCCGCCCGCGCGCCTCGATCATCCCGGCGGCGTTGCCGCGATGCTTGGTCTGGCGCTTGCGCTTGGTCTGGGCCATGGGGCCTTCAGTCTAGGGGGGCCGGAGCCCTCCCAGCAGCGCGACACGCAGCCAGGGCCGGTGGCGAGGGCGCAGGCCGGTCCCGCGGTCAGATCATGCGAGCGCCGACTCGAGGGTCCTGCGGTTGCGCGTCGCCAGCGCGGCCGGGTAGCCGTCGAAGGCGGCCTCCGGTGGCAGGCCGACCACTTCGGCCTCGGCCACCTCCGCATGGCGGGCGACCGCGGCGACGACCCGGGCCAGCGGGACCGCCAGGTGGTCCTCCACGTTCATGGAGACCTGCGCGACGCCGGCGCGGTGGGCGAGCTCCAGGCCGATGGCCTTCAGCCCCGGCAGCCCCTCGGCCCCGCCCTCGCGGATCAGCGCCGCGATCCGCCGGGCATCGTCCAACGTCGCGGGCGGTGCGAGCTCGAGGTTGAACGCGATGAGCGGCGGCCGCGCGCCGACCAGCGTCGCGCCCAGCTGCGGATGCATCCGGGCGGGCCCGAACTCGGGCCGCAGCTCCCCGGCTGCCAGCCGCTGCTCCAGCACGCTGGCGCCGCCACGGCGGACCTCCGCCCGCGTCCGGCCGGCCGCCAGCTGCCCGTAGAGCAGCACCGGGACGCCCAGCTCCCCGATGAGCTGCGCGGCCACCAGCGCCTCGGCGCACGCGGCGCCGCGGCGGGCCTCGTCGAGGTGCACGACCGGCGCCACGTCGACCGCGCCGACGTGCGGATGGACGCCCTCGTTGGCGAAGACGTCCACGCCCGCGTCGCGCGCGGCGGCGACACCCGCCGCCAGCGCCGGGGCGACCGTCCCGGGTGCGCCCGCGAGGGTGAACACGCTGCGGTCGTGGTCGGGGTCGCTGTGGACGTCGAGCACCCGCGCCCCGGCAGCGCGGAAGGCATCTCCGAGCCGCGCGAGCACCGCGGCGTCGCGTCCCTCGGAGACGTTGGGGACGGCGATGAGCAGATCGTCGTGAAAAGTGACAGGTGTCAAGGTAGTCTCCCGCACGTCATGGACCTGCTTCGGGAGATGGGATTGTGGCGACGCGCGCTGCAGCGCCGCTACACGATGCCGATGCTGGCGAACCTGCGCTTCCTTCCGGACCGCAGCAACCCGCCGGCCCCACCGGAGCCGTGGCCGGACTGGACGACCGAGATCCCCGAGGATCTGCGCGACGTCCCGGGCGAGCGCATCGACCACGACGAGGAGCAGCGCGTCGCCCGTGAGCGACCGCTGCACGAGTTCTTCACGTTGCACCACGAGGCCGCGGAGTTCATGGTCGCCCACGGCGCCGACTACGTCCGGCCGATCGTCCCCCGGTTGGCGGGCGCCATCCACAGGCTGCGGACGGTCGCGTCGCGGGCGACCGCCCCCGCCCCCACCGTCCCCGACGACCCCGCGACGCTCACCGCCGAGTTGAAGGCCGAGGCCCGCCGTCTGGGCATGAGCCGGATCGGCATCACCGCCAACGACCCGCTGTACTCGTTCGCCGTCAGCGACGCCGAGCAGCTGCCCAACGTCATCGTCTGCGTCCAGGAGCAGGACTGGGAGCTGACCCAGACCGCGCCGAGCAACCCCGCCGAGCTGGGCGCGTTCCAGGGCTACGTCGAGGGCCTCAACCGCTCCGCCGCCCTGGCCGACTGGCTCAAGCGGCGCGGCTACGCGACCGCGCCCCAGGGCCTCGCGGGCGACGGGATCATGATCAAGTACGCCGTGGCGGCCGGCCTGGGCCAGCTCGGCATCAACGGCCAGCTGCTCACGCCCGAGGCGGGCTCACGCGTCCGGCTGGTCCTCATCACCACCGAGGCGCCGCTGGTCCACGACGAGCCGGTCGACTACGGGCTGCACAAGGTCTGCGACGAGTGCCAGGCGTGCGTGCGCAACTGCCCCGTCGGCGCCATCCCCAAGAGCCGCAGGCCCTACCGCGGCGTGGAGAAGGCCAAGCTCAACTCGGCCCGTTGCCTGCCGGTGGTCGTGCAGGTCTCCGGCTGCGCGGTCTGCATGAAGGTCTGCCCGGTCCAGCGCTACGGCCTCGAGGCGATCCTCGAGCACCGCGCGCAGACGGGCGAGATCCTCGGCCTCCACACCGACGAGCTGGAGGGCTACGACTGGCCGGCCGACGGCCGGCACTACGGCCCCGGGCAGACGCCGAAGGTGGGCCCGGAGATCCTCAAGCACCCCGACTTCGTCTACGACCCGGAGCGGCGCGACCCCGTGGCCGGCCGGCAACCGACCACCTGGGTCAACGACCTCCGCTGACCACGGACCGGTCGTCGCCGGACCAATCGCCGCAAGATTCGGCGGGCGCGCCGCGTTCTGGCCTCCATGCGGATCCGCACGCTCCTGGCCAGCACCGCGCTGCTGCTCGCCGTCGCCCCTGCCGCCGCCCAGGCGGTCGAGACGGAGGGCATCGGGCTCGACGTCAAGCACGTCGCCAACATCGCCTACCCCGACAACCAGTTCGTCGGGGAGAAGAACATGGGCACCGACCTGGAGTTCGCGACGATCGCGATCCCCCAGCCGGCCCGGCAGGTCACCCGCGTCGTCAAGGCGCGGTCCTGCCAGGCGCGCAAGGGCAGGAAGCGGATCTGCCGCACGGTCAAGAAGAAGGTCACGACCGCCGTGCCAGTGCCCGACCAGCAGCGCACGTTCGCGCTGGCCGGCTCCTACGGCGACGGCCTGCAGGTCATCGACGTCACCGAGCGCGCCGCGCCCAAGCTCGTCGCAACCTGGGACTGCGGCATCTCCCAGGGCGACGTCCAGGTCTTCCAGCGCAAGGACCTCG
>CAYUDT010000160.1:0-10119 GCA_964443695.1 uncultured Conexibacter sp.
AACCCACAACGACTCGGTTAACAGCCGAGCATTCTGCCGATTGAATTACCCCCGAAAGAGGTCCGGCCCGTGGAAGCCTAGCGTGTCTGCGGTCGGATCCGTCGCCCGCCCGTCAGAGCGGGCCGTGGGAGCGATGCACGCCGCCGGTCGGCGCGTTACCGTCATGTGCATGTGGTCTTCGACGCGGGCCGGGATGGCCCGTCCTGGCAGGGGAATGACGATGCGCGCGCGGGTTCTGGGCGTGCTGGCGGCCGTGCCGCTGACGCTCGCGATGGCCGGTCCGGCGCACGCGGTCGGCGTGACGCTCTCACCGCTGACCAAGACGGTCGCCGAGCCGGCCACCGGGACGACCAGCGTCGAGTTCACCGCCACGCCGACGTGCGGGCTGCTCGAGAGCACGGACACGATCTACAACGTGGTGCTCACCAACGGCACGGCCACCGGTGGCGTGGACTTCGCGTCCTCGGCGACGCCGGTGTCGGTGACGATGAGCTGCACCCTGGGCCTGCCGGGCGCCAACAAGACCTTCGGCGTCACGGTCAACGCCGACGCCACCGACGAGAACGACGAGACGTTCACCGTCGCGTTGAAGAACGGCGCCAACGCGCCCGCGCAGACGGCGACCGTGACGATCACCGACGATGCCGCCGACGGCCCGCCCGCCGCCCAGGTGCAGGACGCGTCGCTCGCCGAGGGCAGCGGCGGCGGCAACAGCGTGCTGAACATCCCGGTGAAGCTCGCCGTCGCCTCGGGCAAGCCGATCCAGATCGACTACGCCCTCGCCGCCGGCACCGCAACCGCCGGCGACGACTTCGAGGTCAAGACGGGCACCGTCTCCTTCGACCCCGGCAGCGACACCGCCCTGATCCCCGTCAACGTCGTCAAGGACAACATCGACGAGGTCGACGAGACGCTGACCGCGACGATCACCGTCCACTCCGGCTCGCCCGTCGTGCTCGGTGAGAAGAAGACCGGGACCGGGACGATCCTCAACGACGACGTGCCGGTCATCACGATCGGCAGCTCCTCCACCAAGGAGGGCAACACCGGCGCCACGGTCATGCACTTCCCGGTGACGATGTCCAACGCCAGCACGCGGCAGATCACCGTGCACTGGGCCACGGCGGACATCACCACCGCATCCGTGGCGGAGGCCAACCGCGCGAAGGCCGGCCAGGACTACACCGCGGCGGCCGGCAACGTGACGTTCGCGCCCGGGGCCACCACCGGCAACATCGACGTGAACATCACGCCGGAGTTCGCGGCCGAGCAGGACGAGCTGTTCGCCGTCGCCCTCAGCGACGCGCAGCCGGTCGGCGCGTTCGACCCCAAGTTCTCGATCGGCCTCGGCGCGATCCTCAACGACGACGGCACCCCCAGCGGCGGTGGCGGCGCCATCGGCAACGGTCCGGGCACCGGGACCGGCACGGGAGGGACCGGCAACACCAGCGGTGACACCACCAAGCCGGCGGCGACGCTGAGCAGGTTCAAGTTCACCAAGCCCAAGCGGGTGAGCATCACGATCACCTGCCCGGCCAACGAGAAGAACTGCCGCGGCACGCTGACGCTGTTCTCGATCGTCGTGAAGAAGGCCAAGGTCAAGGCGCTGCGCAAGGAGATCACGCTCGGCACCAAGACCTTCGTCGTGCCGGGCGGCAAGTCGGCGGCCTACACGCTGAACCTCAGCGCCAAGAACGCCAAGCTCGTCAAGCAGGTCAAGAAAATGCAGACGAGGGCCATCGCGGTCGTCCGCGACGACGCCGGAAACTTCGCGACGGTCAGCAAGAAGGCGACGCTGAAGGGATAGTCGCCGGACACCCGGCGCCTGTGGGCCGCCCCATCAGCTACCTTCCGGGGCATGTGGGCACGGGGGCGCGCTCGCGGCAGGGCTGCCGCGTTGATCATCGGCTGCGTGGGGGCGCTGGGCTTCGGCGCTGCGCCCGCGCACGCCATCGGCCTCGACGCGTGGAACGGGCCGGGAACGGTCAACGAGACCACCGGCGGCAGCACTGCCACGTTCACCGCCGTGGTGGCGTGCGGCACCCTCGACATCGGGACCTCGCGGACCTACGAGGTGAGCTACGACTTCGGCACTGCCTCGCCGGCCGACGTCGGGGCATTGTCGTCGACGACGGTCACGATCCGCTGCACAGCACTCGGCAACGGCGCCAACGGCACGATCACGTTCCCGGTCATCGACGACGCACTGCACGAGGCCGACGAAACGCTGTCGCTCGTGCTCTCGCAGGGCGGCACCGAGGTGACGCGCACCGCGATGACCATCCACAGTGACGACGCCGCGCCACAGGCCTCGGTGAGCAGCCCGACCGTCAACGAGGCCGCGGGGACCGCGAACTTCGTCGTGACGATCCCGGAGTCCGGGCTCCCCGCGAGCTACGACTACGCCATCGCCGACGGCACCGCCACCTCGCCCGCCGACTACACCAAGGGCACCGGGACGGCGGTCACCTTCCAGCCCGGGGAGACGTCGAAGAACCTCACCGTCACCATCGCCGACGACGCCATCGACGAGTACGACGAGACGCTGAAGGCGACGGTCACCGGCCGCGACTCGGACTCGGCGGTCGACGAGGCCACGAAGACCGGGACGATGACGGTGACCGACAACGACGTCCCGACGTTCACGATCGCCGCGACCGGCCCGACCGAGGAAGGCAACAGCGGCACCACGCCGGTCGGCTTCACGATCACCCGCTCGATCGCCAGCACCCGGACCCTGCAGCTGAAGCTGTCCACGGCCGACGGCACGGCCACAGCGCCCACCGACTACGTCGCGCAGTCCAACACCGTGGTGACCATCGCGCCCGGCGAGGGCAGCAAGCCGGTCACCGTCAACGCCGTCGGCGACGCGGTCGACGAGCCCGACGAGACGTTCACGGTCGCCCTCAACGCGGGCGGCGACACGAGCATCACCGTCAACACGACGCCGGTCACCGGCACGATCGTCGACGACGACGTCCCCAACTTCACCATCGCCCAGACGAGCACGCCCGTCGAGGGCAACGGCGGCACGACGCCCATCGCCTTCACCGTCCACCGCTCGATCGCCAGCACCCGGACCCTCTCGGTGCTCTTCTCGACGGGCAACGGCACCGCCACGACCCCTGCGGACTACCAGCCGCGCATCAACTTCCTGGTCACCTTCGCGCCCGGCGACACCGACAAGGTCGTGACGGTCGACGCGGTCGGCGACGTGCTCGACGAGGACGACGAGACCTTCACCCTGACGCTGAGCCGCGGGGCGGACACGAGCATCACCGTCGCCGGCCCGGCCACGGGCACGATCAAGGACGACGACGCGGCGCCGGTGTCGACGATCTCCATCAACCCGAGCCACGTCGCCGAATCCGGCACGGCCACGCTGTCGGTTGCGCTGAGCGCCGCGTCGGGCCGCACGGTGAAGGTCGGCTATACGCTCGGCGGCGGCAGCGCGACGGACGGCAGCGACTACGAGGGCTCCGGCGGCACCGTCACCTTCGCCGCGGGCGGCCCCACCACGAAGACCATCACGGTGCCGATCGTCGAGGACACCGTCGACGAGTTCGACGAGACGTTCGACGCGACGCCCACGGCGCCCGACGCGACCTCGACGGCGGGCCCGGGCACCACCGTGACGATCGACGACGACGACGCCGCCCCGACGGCCACCGTCGCCGACGCCACGGGCTCGGAGGGCAGCGGCTACGTGTTCCTGCCCGTCACGCTGAGCGCCCCGTCGGGCAAGCCGATCGAACTGGACTACGCGGTCGGCGGCGGCACGGCGACGGCCGGCAGCGACTACGACGCCACGCCGGGGCACTTCGCGATCAACCCGGGCGACACGTCCGGTGTCGTCGTCGTCCCGGTCGTCAAGGACGACGCCGACGAGGGCGACGAGACCTTCGACGTGACGCTGACCTCGCCGGACGACCACGTCGTCCCCAGCTCCACGCCGGGCCGCGGAACGATCACGAACACCGCAGCGGCCCCCGTCAAGACGGCGACCACGGCGACCACCGCCGTCGCCGCCACTGCGACCGCCGCCGCCTCCGCGACGTCGAGGCCGACCGGCCCGGGGCCGAAGGCGACGCTCGGCCGGATCTCCTACCGCCGCGGGCGGGCGAGCGTGTCGATCGGCTGTCCGGCCGCCTTCCGCACCTGCCGCGTCACGGTGAGCCTCACGTCCGTCGCGAACTCCAGGTCGAAGGTCAAGGAGTGGCGCAAGGCCCGTAGGCTCGGCCAGCGGCTGCTGGTGGTGCCCGGCGGCAAGACCGCGTCGCAGACGTTCACGCTGTCGGCGCGCGACCTGAAGCTGCTCAACCGGGCCAAGAAGATCGGCGTCCGCGCCCTGGCCGTCGCCGTCGACGACTACGGCCGCGTCGGCTCCACCAGCGTCGCCGGCACGCTCAAGCGCTGACGTAGTCCTCGAGGATCTCCGCCGCGCGGACCGCGGGGTCGATCGCGGCGGCCCACTCGGCCAGCGTCTGCGCGTGGCGGCGGTACCGGGGCTCGTCGAGCGCGCGACCGACCGCCAGCCGGATCGCGCGCGGCCTGGCGTAGCGCCGCGGCAGCCGCACCCCGACGCCGGCCCAGTCGATGCGGGCGGCGTTCTCGTTCATGTCCCCGGCCGCCGGCACGGCGACGACCGCGCAGCCGCTGGTCAGCGCCCGCATGACCGTCCCGTGCCCGGCGTGGCAGACCACCACGTCGCAGTGCGGCATGGTGCGCGAGTAGGAGACCCACTCCACGACCTTCGCGTTGGCGGGAGCGGGCAGCGGCCGGTCGACGGGGTGCCGGTTGGAGGTGGCCAGCACGCGGATGCCGTCGAGCTGCCCGAGGCCCTCGAGGGCCGCGCGCAGCAGGCGGTGGCCCCGGTCCTGCGAGGTCGACGGGGCGACCAGGACCAGCGGGCCGTCACCCTCGGGAACGTCGTTGACGTCGTGCGGCGGCTCCCACTGCAGCGGCCCGACCGCATGGGTGTGCGGCGCCGACGACGCCGGCCGCGGGTACTCCAGCTGCGGGAACGTCGCGACGAGGACGAGGTCCCGGGAGATGCCGCCGTGGACGTGGCCCAGCGGCTTCAGGCCCAGGCGGGTGCGCGTCTCGTTCAGCTCCGCCTGGCCCTGGACGAGCCCGCGGTGCACGACCCCTTCCAGGACGCCCCAGACGGCCCGGCCGACCGGGGTGCGCGGCAGCCGCGCTCCGATCGAGTACGGCGGGAATCCGGGGGCCGGGCGCGGGTCGACGTGGGGGATGAGGGTGGCGCTCCGGCAGCCCTCCAGCTCGGCGGCGAGCGCGGGCGCGAGCGTGAGGATGTCGCTGACCACGACGTCCGGCTGCAGCTCGGCCACGAGCGGGCGCGTGTCCTGGGTGGCGCGGACCACCGCCTCGTAGGGCTTCAGCCAGCGGCCGAGGGTGGGGAAGACGTCGTACTCCGGTGCGGCCTCGAAGCGCATGCCCTCGCGCACCACGTCGGGCGCCCACCGCTTCCACGTCTGCAGCGTGACGTCGTGGCCGCGCGCGGCGAGCGCGCGGCCCAGGGCAATGGCCGGGAACGTGTGTCCGGGGTCCCCGAACGCTCCCAGGAGGACCCTCAGCGGGGGGCCTCCACGGCGGCGAGGGCGAGCCGCCGGGCGAGCGCCCGCACCGCGTGCGGGCGCGCAGCGCGAATCACGCGGCGGCCTCTGCGATGAGGCGGAGCTGCTGGATGCGGTCGTCCTTGGTGAACGCCATCGGCGTGATGCCGAGCGTGCCGACGCCGGCCTCGCGGTAGGCGGCGATGCGCTCCTTGCAGTGCTCCAGCGGACCGACGATGGCGACCGTGTCGATGAGCTCGTCGGTCAGGGCCGCGGCGGCCTCGTCCTTGCGGCCCTCGAGGTAGAGGTCCTGCACGGTCTGGGCGACGTCGTCGAAGCCGTAGCGGCGCACCAGCGCGTTGTAGAAGTTCTGCTTGCGTGAGCCCATGCCGCCGATGTAGAGCGCCAGGAACGGCCGGGCCAGGTTGCGGGCGCCTTCGACGTCGTCGGTGACGCAGGCCTGCACGGTCGGCGCGATGTCGATGTCGTCGAGCGTCTTGCCGTTGCCCGCCGCGTCGACGCCGATCTGCAGCTCGTCGCGCATGACGTCGACGTGCTCGGGGCTGAACAGCGTCGGGATGACGCCGTCGGCGATCTCGCCGGCCAGCTGCGTGTTCTTCGGGCCGATGGCCGCGATGTAGATCGGGATGCGCTCCTGCACCGGCGCGATCGTGAGCTTCAGCGCCTTGCCCGGGCCGTCGGGCAGCGGCAGCTCCAGCGTCTCGCCGTGGTAGTCGACGCGTTCCCGGGCGAGGGCCATGCGCAGGACCGCGACGTAGTCGCGGGTGCGGGCCAGCTGCTTGGCGAAGCGGACACCGTGCCAGCCCTCGGAGACCTGCGGGCCGGAGGAGCCGATGCCGAGGATCATCCGGCCGTCGGACAGCTGGTCGAGGGTCGCGGCGGTCATCGCCGTCATTGCGGCCGAACGACCGGGCATCTGGAAGATCGCGCTGCCGATGCGGATCGTCGAGGTCTGGGCGGCCAGCCAGGCCAGGATCGTCGCGGCGTCGCTGCCGTAGGCCTCGGCGGTCCACACCGAGTCGTAGCCGAGGCGCTCGGCCTCCTGGACGACCTCGAGCTGGTCCTGCGACGTGAGGCCGAGGCCCCAGTAGCCGACGTGCACTCCGAGCTTCATGCAACGAACCTTTCAGTGAGAGGAAAAGCCTTTGGGAAGGCGAGGGGCTGCGCTACGGTGACCCAGACGCGCCCTGACCCGACCGGGCGCTGAATCCTATTCATGTCACGCTCCCGAAACCCCGTCGACGATCTTCGTCTGGCCATCGACTGCCTCCCGACGCGCACCCGCGAGGCGATGCTCACCGGCATCCGCACCAACGAGATCATCGTCGGCGCCTACTCCGATCGCGAGGGCGGCGTCTGCCCGATGCTGGCCGCCCACCGCAACGGCGGTCGCACGAACTTCATCTCCTTCGCCCGTGCGTGGGACCGCTTCGCGCAGGTCAAGCGCGCCCGCAAGGCCACGCCGCGCGAACTGCGCATCCTCGAGCAGCACCTGCTGGCGTCGCTGGAGAAGGACGCGGGCTACCAGGACCTCGGTGCCGCGATCAGCGACCACCAGGCGGCCGCCCGCACCCGTCGCGCGACGGAGGCGGCCGAGACCGGCGGCTGGGGCTTCCTGCGCGGTCGCCGCGAGCGCCGGGCGACCGAGCAGATGCTCGAGCACGTCGAGCGCGAGCGCGAGCTGGTCTGACGCCCGGCGGCGCGGCGGCCCGCTACGGTGCGGGCCCGTGTTGCGTCGCGCTGTCGCCCTCTCGCTGTTGCTGCTGGCCGCCGGCGTCCCGGTGGCGCCCGCCGCGTCGCTGACCTCGCTGGTCGAGACGCGGATGGGCACCGAGGAGGAGGCGCCGGACTTCGGCACCGGCGGCGGTGCCGGGGCGACGTATCCCGGGGCGGTTGCGCCGTTCGGGATGCTGCAGCTGTCCCCGGACACGACGCCGTCGATCGGCAACTACGCCGGCGGCTACACCTACTCCGACAAGCAGATCAAGGGCTTCAGCCTCACGCACTTCAGCGGGGCGGGCTGCGCCAACCTCGGCGATGTCCCGCTGCTGCCGACCACGGCGGCGGTCGACACCTCGCCGTCCACGTTCGGGTCCTACGACATCGCGGCGAAGTACCTGTCGAGCTTCACGCACACCGGCGAGGTCGCCCGGCCGGGTGACTACCGCGTCCGCCTGGGCAGCGGCACGGACGTCGAGCTGACCGCGCGGACCCGGGCCGGCGCGCTGCGGATCACGTTCCCCACCGATGGCGGAGGCTCGGTCCTGGTCAATCCGGGCGGCTCGTCGATGGGCAACTTCGACGCCGACATCCACGTCGACCCAGCCCGCCGGGAGATCAGCGGCAGCGTGTCCTCCGGCGCCTTCTGCTCGGCGGCCAACCGCTACCGCGTCTTCTTCGCCGCCCGCTTCGACCGCGCGTTTGCCGCCTCGGGGACCTGGAAGCGCCAGACGCTGACGCCGGGCGGAACCGATGTGAAGGACACCGCGCTGGGCGCGCAGATCGGCCCGGTCACGCTGCAGTACAAGCGCATCGTCGGTCTTCCCGACGCCCTGCCCGGCAACCCGTCGACGGGTGCGCAGGCCGGCGGCTACGCGACGTTCAAGGCCCGCACGGTGGTCGCGCGCGTGGCCATCAGCGGGGTCAGCGTCGACGGCGCCCGGCGCAACCTCGACGCCGAGGCCGCGCAGGACTTCGGCGCCATGCGCGAGTCCGCCCGCGCCGCGTGGGAGCGCCAGCTGGGCAAGGTCCGGATCGACGGGGGCACCACCGACCAGCGCCGGCTGTTCTACACCCAGCTGTACCACGCGCTGGTGGCGCCCAACGTCGCGTCCGACGTCGACGGGCAGTACCGCGGGATGGACAACGCCGTCCACCGGGACGGCTTCGTCAAGTACGCCAACGTCTCCGGCTGGGACACCTACCGCGCGCAGCTGCCGCTGATGGCGCTGCTCGCGCCGCGGCAGGCGTCGGACTTCGTCTCCTCGCTGCTCAGCGACTACCGGACCTCCGGGCACCTGCCCAAGTGGTCGTTGCTGGAGGGCCAGACCAACGTGATGGTCGGCGACCCGGCGGACCTGCTCATCGCGGGCGCGTATGCGTACGGAGCGCGGTCCTTCGACGCGAAGGCCGCCCTGGCGGCGATGGTCGACGGCGCGACGAACTACGGCACCTCCGCCAACGCCGGCTACGTCCAGCGGGCGGGCCTGGCCGATTACCTGGCCAAGGGCTACGTCGGCTACGAGCAGAACACGACGACGATCGGCCAGACGGTGCTGCCGGCGCTGGTCTGGGGCACGAGCGCGACGACGCTGGAGTACGCGCTGGCCGACTTCGGCATCGCGCGCCTGGCGCACGCGCTGGGCGACGCGAAGACCTGCCAACAGTTCGCGGCGCGCGCGGGCAACTGGAGGAACGTCTTCGACCCCAGCGTGCAGCAGATGCGCGCGCGGCGCTCCGAGGGCTCGTTCGTGACCCAGCCGGACGGCTCCGACGACGGCTTCGTGGAGGGCTCGGCGGCCCAGTACACGTGGTTCGTGCCGCAGGACGTCGCCGGCCTGGCAGCGGCCCTGGGCGGCCGCGCCAAGGCGCTCGACAAGCTCGACTTCTTCTTCGCGGAGCTGAACTCCGGCGGGGCTTCGGGCCATGCGTTCCTGGGCAACGAGCCGACGCTGCACACGCCCTACCTCTACGACTGGCTGGGCGCGCCTGCCCGTGGCGCCGCGGCGGTGCGGCGCGCGCTGCTGGGGCTCTACAAGCCCACGCCCGGCGGCTTCCCCGGCAACGACGACGGCGGGTCGATGTCCGCGTGGTGGGTGTTCGGCGCCCTCGGGCTGCACCCGTCGGTGCCGGGCACCGGCGTGTTGACCTTCGGCTCACCGCTGTTCCCCCGGGCGCGGGTGAGGCTGACCGGGGGCACGCTGGACATCCGTGCGCCGAAGGCGGCCGCCGGGCGGCCCTACGTCGTGCGGGCCTGGCTGAAGGGCCGGCGCTACGGCAGGACGTGGGTGTCCTACGACCAGGTGCGCCGGGGCGGGCTGCTGCGCTTCGACCTGTCCGCCGACCCTGAGCAGACCTGGGCGACCGGCGCTGGGGCGGCGCCACCGTCCTACGGCGGCGCCGCGGCCTGCAGCTAGCCGGCGAGGCCGTCGAGCTTGGGGCCCGAGCCCGGCATCACGAACTGGATCTCCGGGACCAGGCAGCCGGGGCTGGTCTTCAGGAGATAGCGGACGGCCTCGGCGATGTCGGCCGTCGTGATCATGCTCTCGGCCGCGACGGCGCCCTTGACGAAGTCCGTCATCGGCGTGTCCACGAACGCGGGGCACAGCGCGGTGTTCTTGATGCCCGCGTCGCCGATCTCCTTGTTCATCGACTGCGTGTAGCCGACGACCGCGTGCTTGGTGGCGCTGTAGACGCCCAGCCAGGCCTCGCCGTCCTTGCCGGAGATCGACGAGGTGTTGATGACCTGGGCGTTGCGGTGCTCGGCACCCGCGGCGCGCAGCATCGGCATCGCCTCGCGGTA
>CAYUDT010000161.1:0-9915 GCA_964443695.1 uncultured Conexibacter sp.
CCATCGGCGGCATCCGCGAGACCCAGGAGATGCTCGACTTCTGCGCCGAGCACGGCATCGCCGCGGACATCGAGACGATCGCGGCGGCGGACCTCAACGAGGCGTGGGAGCGCGTGCTGAAGTCCGACGTGCGCTACCGCTTCGTGGTGGACACCTCGACGCTGTAGCCGCGCGGGGCGGTCGCCGGCCGCAGACGTCGGCGCCCGTCCCGGCCCGTACCTGGGAGTATGGAGCCGTGACGAGAGGGATCTGCGCCGCGACGACGGCCGTCGCGCTCTGCCTGGCCGGGCCGGCCGCAGCAGCTGCCACGAAGCCGAAGCCCATGGCGAAGGCCACGCGGCCCGTTCCCGAGCGGGTGCGCATCGAGGTGCTGTCCAGCCGGGCGGACCTGGTGTCCGGTGGCGACGCGCTGGTCCGCGTCTCCCTGAAGCGCCCCGCCGACGCCAGGCGCCTGAAGGTCACCCTCGGCAGGACCGACGTCACCCGGCGGTTCGCCCGGCGCGCCAACGGGGAGATCGAGGCCCTGCTGACCGGCCTGCCGGACACGGGCCGGCGCGTGCTGACGGCGCGGGTGGCCAAGCGCTACGGCGCCCGGCTGACGCTCACCCTCCATCCCAACGGCGGGCCGCTGATCTCCGGTCCCCAGCTGGTCCCGTGGGTCTGCGAGCCCGGCGCGCGTGACGCGCAGTGCAACCAACCGGCGGGCTATCAGCTCAAGGCCATGACGGACAACGGCTTCGTCGACTACGACCCCGAGAACCCGCCGTCCGGCGTCAGGACGACGACCACCACCGAGGGCCGGACCGTCCCGTTCATCGTCCGCGTCGAGACGGGCTACCAGGACCGTGACCAGTACCGCATCGCCACGCTCTACGAGCCCGGCAGGCCCTGGGAGCCGTGGGCGCCCCAGCAGGGCTGGAACCGCCGCATCGTCTTCACCCACGGCGGCTCGTGCGGCACCGACCGCAAGACCGGCTCGGCGCCGGACGTCCTCAACCGGGACCTGCTCGGCAAGGGCTTCATCGTCACCTCCACGGCGCTCAACAACCTCGGCCACAACTGCAACCCGGTGGTCATCGCCGAGTCCGAGCTGATGGCCCGCGAGCGGATCGTCGAGCAGTACGGACCGGTGCGGGCGACGCTGGGCACGGGGTGCTCGGGCGGCTCGATCGCCCAAACGATGCTGGCCCACGCCTACCCCGGCTTCTACGACGGCATCACCGTGCAGTGCACGTTCGCCGACCTCTTCACCACCGGCA
Organism: uncultured Conexibacter sp.; assembly: GCA_964443695.1. GTDB lineage: Bacteria > Actinomycetota > Thermoleophilia > Solirubrobacterales > Solirubrobacteraceae > Paraconexibacter. The sequence goes on from CAYUDT010000161.1 coordinate 1,260, forward strand.
AGCACGCCATCAACGGCCACCTCTTCAACGCGTTCTTCAACGTCGCGTCGGTCTCCGGCGGGCAGGTCTACACGCCGGCCGACCAGGCAGCGGTCAACGGCTCACCGTTGGCGGTCGGCGACGACCTGCTGTTCAACTTCGCGTTCTGGCCCGCCATCAGCGGCGAGAGCGGCTGCGGCGGCCTCGACGCCCCGAGGTGGAGCCCGCAGAACACCAGCGGGATCCGCTGCGGCGTCCTGGACCACAACGTCAACGTGCTGGGCCGCAGCGCGTCCGGCTACGTGGGAGAGCCGTTCGACAACGTCGGCCTGCAGTACGGGCTGAAGGCGCTGGAGGCGGGGACGCTGTCACCTGCGAAGTTCGTCGACATCAACGCGCGCGTCGGCGGGCTGGACAAGGTCTCCCTGCAGCCGATCCCACAGCGCACCGACGCCGACCTGCAGGCCATCACCAACGCCTACCGGGCCGGCTACATGGCGGTCGGCAACACGCTCGACCAGACCCCGATCCTCGAGGGTCGCGGCAGCAACGAGGTCACCGCGCACGTGACCTACCCGACGAAGGTGCTCAACGCGCGGCTGGACAAGCAGTTCGGCACGCACGCCAACCACGTCGTGTGGCAGGGCCCCGTGCCGCTGCTGGGCGGCACGGACTTCGCCACCCGCATGGTGCTCGCGATGGACCGCTGGGTCGCGGCGATCCAGAAGGACGACCGCAGCGTCGACAAGGCCAGGAAGATCCGCGAGGACCGGCCCAAGGACATCACCGACCACTGCGAGCTGGCCGACGGGACGGACATCCCCGACGAGGCCTGCCCCGCGTTCGTGCGCTACTACGACTCGCCCACGCAGGCCGCGGGCGAGTCGGCGCGCAACGACGTCCTCAAGTGTCAGCTCAAGCCGCTGCGCCGCACCGACTACAAGGTGACCTTCAGCGACGCGGAGTGGGCGACGCTGCAGTCCACGTTCCCGACGGGCGTGTGCGACTGGACCAAGCCGGGCGTCAACCAGACCGACACCGTCCCGTGGTTGACCTTCGCCGACGGCCCTGGCGGCCGGCCGCTCGGCTCCGCGCCCCGCTCCAGGCCCTTCGGGCGGTAGTCCCCGGCGGGCGAACTCGGCGCGTCAGACCCCCCGGCCGGCCCGTCGACGCGCCCGCCCGCCCGTCGACGCGCAGTAGGCGTGTCCGATCCGGGCCGAGGGCTGGACCCGATCCGACACGCCACTGGTTGCGCCGCGGGGTCGCGGCGGGGGATGCTCCGGTGGATGACCGACTCCCCCGCCTCCGGCCGCTCGCTGCGGTCGCTGATCACGTCCGACGGCGAGCTGCGCCTGTCGCTGGCGCCCAAGCCCGTCCCCGCCCCCGGCGACGGGCAGGTGGTGATCGCCGTCGAGGCCACGCCGATCAACCCGTCCGACATGGGCGTCCTGCTGATGACGGTGCCCCCATCGGCCCTGCAGGCCGACGGCGAGGACCTGGTCGCCCAGATCCCCCCGGAGCTCCTGCCGCTCTTCCGCGACCGCCTCGACAAGCCGCTGCCGGTCGGCAACGAGGGCGCGGGCACCGTCGTCGCCGCGGGTGCCGGCGCCGAGGGCATGGTCGGCAAGCGCGTGGCGACGTTCGGCGGGCAGATGTGGGCCGACTACCGCGTGGCCGACGCCGGCGCGGTCGTGGAGCTGCCCGACGACGTCAGCACCGCCGAGGGCGCGGCCCTGTTCGTCAACCCGCTGACCGCGCTGACGATGGTCGAGACGATGCGCGCCGAGGGACACACCGCGCTGGTCCACACCGCCGCAGCATCCAACCTCGGTCAGATGCTCGTGCGGATCTGCGCCGACGACGGCGTCGGCCTGGTGAACATCGTCCGCAGCGAGGAGCAGGTGGAATTGCTCAAGGGCATCGGCGCCACGCACGTGGTCAACTCCTCCTCGCCGGACTTCGCCGACGAGCTGACCGACGCGGTGCGCCAGACGGGCGCCACGCTGGGCTTCGACGCGATCGGCGGCGGGACGATCGCCGGCGACATCCTCACGGCGATGGAGCGCGCACAGCCGCCGCTGACGTCCTGGACGCCCTACGGCACCACGGTCAACAAGCAGGTCTACATCTACGGCTCGCTGGACTTCGGCCCGACGCTCGTCGAGCGCCGGTTCGGCCTGACCTGGGGCATCGGCGGCTACCTGCTGACCAACGCGCTGGGCAAGCTCGGCGGCGAGGCCTTCGGCCGGATGCGCGCGCGGGTGGTGGCCGAGGCGACGACGACGTTCCGGTCCCAGTACGCCGAGACGATCGGTCTCGGTCAGGTGCTCGACCCGCAGACGCTGGCGGTGTTCACGCAGCGCAGCACCGGCACGAAGTACCTCATCGATCCGTCGCTGGACCGGTAGCCGTCATTACCAGCCGGGCTGCAGATACCTGCAGTCCGGCATGTTAGCATCCGCGGCATGAGGAGACGCGCGGTCCTGGCCGCTGCGGCCACGGCCTGCCTGGCGCTGCCTGCCGCCGCGCGCGCCGGGGCACTGGTCGAGATCGCGGTGCCCGACCGCGGCGGGCAGATCCCGCAGAAGTGGCTGCCCGGTTACGCGTCCCCGCCGCGCGCCAAGGTGCTGCTGCCCGACGGCTACGACCCCGCGCGGGCCTACCCGCTGCTGATCCTGCTGGCGGGGCTCGGCAACACGTACACCTACTGGTCGGACCCCAACCAGGGCGCCGTCGAGCAGGTCGCCACCCACTTCCCCGGCATCATCGTCATGCCCGAGGGCGGTAGCGGCTGGTACGCGGACTGGTGGAACGACGGCAGGCGCGGCGGGCCCGACTGGGAGAGCTACATCCTCGACGAGGTCCTCCCCCAGGTCCTCGACCGCTACAGGGTCCGGCCCGAGCGCCGCTGGCACGCGCTGGCGGGCGTGTCGATGGGCGGCCTCGGGACCGCCTACCTCGGCAGTCGCCTGCCCGGGTTCTTCGGCTCCATCGCGATCATCTCCGGCCTCACCGATGACCACCTGCTGCCCGGGGAGGGCTGGGTGCAATCCGGCATCCCGCAGGCGCAGGCCGGCGAGCCGTTCGCCCCCGACGCGGTGCTGGGCCCGCCCGACGGGTTCTACTCGCTGGGCCACGAGCCGCAACGCCTGGCGGCCAACCTCCAGCACACCCGCGTGTTCATGCGCACGGGAGACGGGCGCCAGAGCGTCCCCGACGGCCTGCCCAACCCCGCCAACGCCGTGCCCGACATGCCGTTCGAGGCCGCGCTCATCCGCCCGGCCTCCGACAAGTACGCAGCGGCGCTGCGGGCGGCCGGCGTCGACCTCGACTACGCCGTCCACGAGGGCTGGCACGATTGGGCCAACTTCCGCCGTGAGCTGCGGGAGGCCATCGCCTGGGGGCTGTTCGAGCCGGTCGTGGAGGACGCGTCCTCGTGGGTGGCCGACACCGTCGCCGACCACGGGCGGTTCTGGACGGTCGGCTACCGGTTCGACCGCTTCCCCGACCGGGTCGTGCGCATGCGCCGCAGCGACGGGCGGCTCTCGGTCAGCGCCGCGGGCTCCCCGGTGACCCTCGACCTCGGCGCCGGTTGCCGCGTCCATGTCCCGACGCCCAGCACCGTCGACCTGCCGCGCGCAACCTGCGGCGTCGCGCACGCCCGGGGCCGTTTGCTCAAGCGCGCGACGCGGACCGTCCTCGCGCGCCGGGCCGCGATCGCCCGGGTGGCCTGCGACCGGGCCTGCACGCTCACCGTGGTCGCCCGCATCGCCGGCCGGGCGACGTCGACGCGCACCGTCCGGCTCGCCGCGGCGGGGCACCGCACGGTGCGCGTGCCGCTGGACGCCCGCGGTCGCCGCGCGCTGAAGGCCGGGCACAGGCTGACGTTGAAGGTCACCGCACGGGCGACGTAGGTTCACCCCTGCGATGAGCTACAGCGAGATCCGCTACGACGCCGACGACCACGTCGGCGTCATCACGATCAACCGGCCGGACGTGCGCAACGCGTTGAGCCACACGACCTACGCCGAGCTGCAGGACGCCGTCGAGTCCACCACCGCGCGCTGCCTGGTCATCACCGGCGCCGACCCGGCGTTCTGCTCCGGCGACGACGTCCGCCAGATCATGGTCGCGGGCGGTGACGAGTTGGTCGCGGCGCTGCACGCCGGGCCGCGGCTCACCCCTGCCGCTGGAGCGCTGTTGAAGACCGACGTGCCGGTGGTCGCCGCCGTCAACGGCGCGGCGGTCGGCTGGGGCATGGAGCTGGCGCTGATGGCCGACATCCGGGTCGCGTCGGAGCGGGCGCGGTTCGGGGAGCTGTTCGTCAAGCGGGGCCTCAACTGCGACGTCCCCGGCATCGGCCGCCTCACCCAACTGGTTGGTCGCGAGCACGCTGCGGAGCTGCTGTTCACCGGGCGCACCGTCGACGCCGAGGAGGCGCACCGGCTGCGCCTGGTCTCCCGCGTCGTCCCCCACGAGGAGCTGCTGCCGGCGGCGCTGACGCTGGCGCACGAGATCGCGGCCAACCCGCCGTTGGCTGTCCAGAAGCTGAAGCAGGGCCTGCGGCTGGCGCTGGACCCCGACTGGGACGACCTCGGGCGCTGGGTCGCGACGTCGCTGGCGCAGCTGTTGGAGACCGCCGACCACCGCGAAGGTGTCGCCGCGTTCCTGGAGAAGCGCCCGCCGCAGTACGTCGGCCGCTGACCCGACGCCCGGGAGGGACAGAGCGCGTCGGACAAGGGTGGCTTCAAGACCGACTCGCGCGCCAGCAGCGAGGTCCCCCAGGTCGAGGAGCACGACGGCCGCTTCGACGGCGGCCCGCCCCCCGGCTTCTTCGGCTGAGCGGGAAACCGTGAAAGAGTCCGCGTCATGAGCGCGTGGCTCTTCGCGGATCCCGGGACCCCGTCGGAGCGGCGGGTGCCGATCAGCGGGCGCCTGCGCGTCGGGCGCGAGTGCGCAGGTGTCGAGGACGCGCAGCGGTTCATCGTCAACGACCCCGCGATCTCGCGCGACCACTTCGAGATCACGGTCGGCGGCGCCGGCGCGGTCCTGGTCGACCACAGCACCAACGGCACGCACGTCAACGCGCGGCGGGTCGAGCGGGGCGAGCGCATCGAGTTGGCCAACGGTGACGTCATCGACATCGGCGCCACGCGCCTCGTCTTCGCGGCACCGCCCGAGGACACCCGGGTCGACGAGGCCGTCGCCCAGATCCAGGCCACCATCCGCGTGGGCTCCAGCACGTCGCTCGCGGTCGTCGTGGGTGACGTCGTCGGCTACACCACGCTCACCGAGGCCCACGGCGGCGAGGCCGTCGGCAGCGTCACCGACATGCTCTTCACCGAGCTGCGGACCCTGCTCAACGAGGCGCACGGCACGGTCATCAACTACTACGGCGACGCGATCTTCGCCGGATGGGACGCCGACCGGGATCCGGCGGCCGCGCACCGCGCCGTGGCCTACGCGCTGGAGGCGGCGGACCTCGTCGCCGGCCTGGCGCCGCAACTGGACCTGCGCAACGGCGACGGCACGCCGGTGCGGATGGGCTGGGGCGTGACGCTGGGGCAGGCCAGCCCGTCGGCGCCCTCCCCCGGCCGGGCCGCCGTCCACGGCGACACGATCAACCTCGCGTTCCGGCTGTCGGGCCTGGCCTCGCGCGGCAGTCACGGCGCGGTGCTGGTCAGCGACGTCATCGCGCAGGCGGCCCCGGCGGCCGCGCGCTACGGCGAGGTCGAGCTGCTCACCGTCAAGGGCCGCGCCACGCCCGCGGGCGTCCGCTCAGCCGCCGCGCCCTAGCGCCAGACCACCGGCCCGGCGCAGGGCGGCCAGCCGCTCGGCCAGGTAGCCGCCGTCGTCGTCGGCGGAGGTCGCCCGGCGCCCGCGCGGCCCGTCGTTGGAGATGCCGTCGTCGGCCGCGTCGCAGGCGCACGTCGCCGTCCTGCCGGGGTCGAAGCCCACGGTCAGGCCGATCACGCCCGCGTCGCGCAGGGCGCGCAGCTGGGTGAACCCCGGGTCACCGAGCAGCCACTGCACCCACGAGGAGCCCCAGTGGAAGTCCTTGTCGGTCGTCGCGCGCGTGACCGTGTTGCCCAGCGGCACGCCCTCCATGACCACCGGCGCGTTGGTCACCCGGACGAACTCGCGCAGGTAGGTGAGCACCGCCCGCTTCTCGGTGTTGGAGAACACGCGGGCGTCCTTCGACGCCGTCTCCTCGCCGTAGGCGACCTCGTAGCCGACGAAGTCGAAGGCGCGGCTGCCGCTGCCGGTGGTGACCGTGAGGTAGTAGGCGCCTGCGCTGCGGGCGGCCTGCAGCAGCGTCGCCCGGGGCGGGACAACCTGGGCGAGGTTCAGCCCGGCGCTTCCGTACTCGTCCAGGACGTAGCCCAGCTGCACGTTGGGCGCGTGCTCGTCGCGCAACTTCTGCCATGCCGTCGCGAAGCCCGGCAACGTGTCGGGGACGCCGTCCATCTGCACGTCGACCTTGATGTCACCCGGTGCGCCCTGCTTGACGGCGAGGTCCGCCTCCAGCAGCGCCCAGAAGCCGGACTCCACGCTGACCGCGACCGGCTTGCCCGTGGCGCCCAGCTGCTTCAGCAGCTCGGTGACGTTGGCCCAGTAGAGCCGCATGAGCTTCGGGTCCTGCAGCGTGCGCCGCAGCTCGGCCGCCTCCGCATCGGCACCCTTGCTGCTCTGGCCCAGCGCGCGGATGCCGTAGTACCCGACATAGGGCAGCAAGCCGTTGCGGTTGGCCTCGGCGACGTAGTCGGACAGCTTGATCGTCGTGTCGTGGCTCCAGTCGTCGCGGGCCTCCGCGTCACCGCCGAGGTACAGCGGGGTCAGGCCGGCGCCCCTGCCGGTGCGCCGCGCGACGCCGGGGTCGCCGTCGACGGAGTCGGCCAGCCCCACGGCCAGGGTCCGCGGCCAGCCGGCCGGTGGTGCGGGCAGCCCGGACGGTGTGGCGGGCGACGCCGCCTGCTTCTTGTCGTCGTGGCCGCCGCCGAGAAGCAGCACGGCACCGGCGACCACGGCCGCGAGCACGAGCGGTGTCAGCAGCAACAGCCGCACCCGCGGTCCGCGCGCGACCGGGTCCGCCGGCGGCACCGCCGTGGGCGGACCCGTGGGCTGCGGCGCGGGTCCGGGCAGCTCCACCGACTCCAGCAGCGTCGGCGCCGAGCTCACGGGCGGTGGGGTGCGGTGGATCGGGATGCCCGTGGCGGCCAGGCCACCGGGACCGGCCAGCTCCTCGGCCACCGGCTCCAGCGCGGCGGCGAAGTCGCCCGCGCGGGCGAACCGGTCCTCCGGGCGCAGCTCCAGCGCGCGCATGACGACGTCGCAGAGCGCTGCCGGCAGCTCTGGCGCGCGGTCGTGCAGCGGCGGGGCGGCGTCGCTGGTGCGCCGCAGCAGCACCTCCGCGATCTCGCCCTCGCGGCCGAACGGCGGCGTCCCCGACAGCAGCTCATAGAGCATCGCGCCCGTGCTCCAGACGTCGGTCGCGGGCGACAGCTTGCCCAGCGCGCTGGAGACCTGCTCCGGCGCCATGAAGGCCGGGGTGCCGATCACGGTGGCCGTCGCCAGCATCCGCGCGCCGGACGCGCCGACGACCTTCGCGATGCCGAAGTCGGCGACCTTCAGCAGCCCGCCTTCTCCGAACAGCAGGTTCTCCGGCTTGACGTCGCGGTGCAGCAACTGGTGCTGGTGGGCGTGCTCGAGGCCGTGCAGCGTCGCCAGCGTGACCGCGCACGCCTGGGCCACCGGCAGGCGTCCGACGCGCAGCCGGCCGGCCAGCGAGCCGCCGTGCAGGCGCTCCATGACCAGCGCGCACAGCGGGCCGGACTCCACGAAGTCGTGGACGCGCACGACGTGCGGGTGGTCCAGCGACGCGAGCATCCGGCCTTCGCCACGGAAGCGCTCGCGCACCGCCTCGTCGTCGACGAGGGCCGGCGACAGGACCTTGATCGCGACCTCGCGCTGCAGGGCCCGGTGGCGGGCCGCGTAGACCGTGGCGAACGACCCGCGGCCCAGTTCCTCCCCGATGTCGTACCCGGGCAGCGCCGCGGCGAGCTCCGCGCGATCCAGCCCAGCTCCGGCCACGCACCGATCCTACTTGCTGGCACCCCGTCAAATGCCGTACTCCTACGGCCCGCCGGATCTGAGAATGCCGCCCATGCGCTCCACCAAGACCCTCCTCGCCACCGCCGCCACCATCCTGGCCTGCGGGGCGGCCACCACCACCGCCCGGGCCGACGCGCCGTCACTCGCCGTCCAGGGCAACAAGCTCGTCAACACCGACACCAACCAGGTCTTCCAGCCGCGCGGTGTCAACTGGCCGAGCTTCGAGTACGCCTGCGCCTACGGGTACGGGTACTCCAACGACGCGTCCGCCACCCAGGTCGGTCCTACCGACGCCAACGCGGCGCTGCTGGCCAGTTGGAACATCAACATCGTCCGCATCCCGCTCAACCAGTCCTGCTGGATCGGCGACAACGGCTACCCGCGGACCGACAACACCGACCAGGAGCTCACCTCCGACGGCTACAAGGACGCCGTCGCCGACTGGGTCGCCAAGCTCCACGCCCACGGCATCGCCACCATCCTCGACCTGCACTGGAGCGCCCCGCACAACAGCGAGGCGATCGGCCAGCGCGCCATGGCCGACACGCTCTCCGACGACTTCTGG
>CAYUDT010000162.1:0-9898 GCA_964443695.1 uncultured Conexibacter sp.
TCGCCTCCCGCGAGGCCCCCGTGGAGCTCGCCGACAACGGCGTCAACCCGGCCGGCCTGGGCACCACCGCCGAGGGCGTCCTGCCCCCGTTCGGCGGCACGCTGGCCTACCGCCGCAAGAACTGCCGTGGCGCGAGCCCCTCGCCGGCCACCCCGTGCGAGCTGCAGTACGGCATGGATCCCAACCGCAACTACGGCCTCGGCTGGGGCGGCAAGGGCGCCTCGACGGACACCGGCTCCCAGAGCTACCGTGGCCCCGGCCCGTGGTCGGAGTTCGAGACGCAGAACGTCCACGAGTACAGCCAGCTCAACGACGTCACGTCGCTCATGACGATCCACACGATCGCCGCGCTCGTGCTGCGTCCCCCGGGCATCTCCGACAACGGCCCGGCCCCCGACGAGGAGCCGCTGAAGAAGCTCGGTGACGCGATGGGCGCCGACACCGGCTACACCTCGCAGTACGGCTATCAGCTGTACGACACGTCGGGCACGACCGAGGACTGGAACTACGGCGCGGCCGGCACGTTCGGCTACACCGTCGAGCTCGGCCCGGCCGGTGGCGACTTCCACCAGGACTACCAGACCGCGGTCATCGACCAGTGGAACGGCACCGAGAAGCGCGCCGGTCGCGGCATGCGCCAGGCGATGCTGCGCATCGCCTACGCGGCGACCGACAAGGCGCAGTGGTCGACGCTGGAGGGCCGCGCGCCCGCCGGCCGCACGCTGCGGCTGAAGAAGGAGTTCGACACGGACACCGCCGCCGTCTGCGCGATCGCCGACCCGCTGGTCATCAACCCGCTGGGTGACACGACCAGCTGCATCAGCCCGGGCGCCGTCCAGCACATCAAGGACAAGCTCGAGTACACGACCAAGGTCCCGGCCAACGGCAACTTCAGCTGGCTGGTGACGCCCTCGACGCGCCCGTTCTCCAAGAAGGCCGGCAAGATCGAGGAGTGGACGCTGACCTGCGAGGACGACGCGGGCAAGGTCTACGAGACCAAGAAGTTCGCGATCTGGCGTGGCGAGACGGCCAAGTTCGAGCTGCCCTGTGGCGGGACCCTGCCGACCGCGGCGGCCGCCAAGGACAAGCTCGCGCCGAAGTCCCGGATCACCAAGAAGTCGCTGAAGGCGACCCGCAAGGGCCTGCAGCTCGCCGGCTCGACCGCGGACTTCGCGCCCAAGGGCCTGGCGCCCAAGGTCAAGAAGGTCGCCGTGGCCATCGGCCGCCGCACCGGCAACAAGTGCCAGTTCCTCAGGGCGAACGGCTCGCTCGGTCCGAAGGTCTCGTGCCTGCGCGTCTCGCCGTACCTGGCGGCCAAGGGCACGAGCAACTGGACCTTCCTGTTCAAGCACAAGCTCAAGCCGGGCAGCTACCTGGCGTGGGTCCGGGGCTACGACGCCGCGGGCAACGTGGAGCGCAAGGACAAGAAGCGCAACCTGATCACCTTCAAGGTCAGGTGACGACGGTGAGGATCCGCACCCTGGCGCTGGCCACGACGGCCGCTGCCCTCACGATCACCGGCGCCGCCCAGGCGGCGCCCAACCGCACCGGCACCCTCAGCGGCCCGGGCGCGGAGTACAAGTGGGACGGCGGCCCGATCTCGGGCGCCGCCGCCACCACCGACGTCTACGACGCGCTCGGGTGCACCCCGGGCCTGATCGAGTGCGACGACACCCTGCTGAAGGTCGACACCGCCGGCAGCCTGACGATCAAGACCGGTGACGCCAGCGCGTCAGCGGTCGACATGGATCTGTTCGTCTACCAGTCCGACGCCAGCGGCACGCAGGGCAAGCTGCTGAAGAGCAGCGGCGGCACCGACGTCAACGAGTCGACGAACTTCGACGCCGACCCGGGCTACTACCTGGTCCGCATGGAGGCCGCGACCTCCGCGCAGGGCACCTACAAGGGCACGGCCACGCTCGCCGCGCCCGCCGAGGGCTCGACCGGCGACGTGCCGTTGACCCCGGTCGCGCCCGCCACCAACGCGGCGCCGAAGACGACGGTCACCAGGCCCAAGGGCAAGAAGATCACCGCCATCAAGGGCACGGCCACCGACGACTCCAAGGTCGCCAAGGTCGCCGTCGGCCTGGTCCAGGTCAAGGGCAAGACGTGCTACGGCCTCACCACCAAGGGCACCTTCACCAAGCTCAAGAAGTGCAGCGCCCCCACCCTGCTGACCGCCAAGGGCACCAGCGCCTGGACGCTGAAGCTCAAGAAGCCGCTCAAGAAGGGCAAGTACGTCGTCTACGCCACCGCGACCGACGACAAGAACCTCGCCGAGGCGGGCTACGGCGCGGCCAACAAGATCACCTTCACGGTCAGGTAGGAACGACGATGCGCAAGACGATCACGGCGCTGTCGCTGGCAGCGCTGCTCACCGGCGCCGCCTCTGCGGAGGCAGCCCCGGCCCGCAACGGCGGCCTGGCCGCCGCGGGTGCCGAGTACAAGTGGGACGGCACGCCGCTCAACGGCGTCGCCCTCACCGCCGAGGTCGGCGACGCCGTCGGCTGCACGCCCGGCCTGCAAGAGTGCGACGACACGCTGCTCAAGGTCGACAGCGCCGGCTCGCTCGCCGTGAAGATCACGGGCGACGGTGGACCGGCCACGGTGGACCTCGACCTCTACGTCTACGCCTCCGGCGCGGACGGCGCCCCGGGCAAGCTGTTGAAGTCGAGCACCGGCGGCACGGCCGACGAGAGCACGACCCTCGAGGCCGAGCCCGGCTACTACCTGGTCCGCGTCTCCGCCGCGACCGCCGCCAACGGCGGCTACAAGGGTGTCGCCGCGCTGGCGGCCCCGAGCGAGGCCGAGACCACGGCGCAGCCGCTGATGACGCCCGCGCCCAACGCGGCGCCGAAGACGACGGTCACCAGGCCCAAGGGCAAGAAGATCACCGCCATCAAGGGCACGGCCACCGACGACTCCAAGGTCGCCAAGGTCGCCGTCGGCCTGGTCCAGGTCAAGGGCAAGACGTGCTACGGCCTCACCACCAAGGGCACCTTCACCAAGCTCAAGAAGTGCAGCGCCCCCACCCTGCTGACCGCCAAGGGCACCAGCGCCTGGACGCTGAAGCTCAAGAAGCCGCTCAAGAAGGGCAAGTACGTCGTCTACGCCACCGCGACCGACGACAAGAACCTCTCCGAGGGCGGCTACGGCGCGGCCAACAAGGTCGCGTTCACGGTCAAGTAGCCACGCCGCAGGCCCGTCGGTCGACGAAGGGTTTAGCTCCGGGTGCCATGGGCCGTGATAGAAGCGGCCCATGGACATCCAGATCAGGCACAACCCCTCCTTCGCGGTCGCCCGCGCGATCCTCGCTCCGGGCGAGGCGATCAAGGCCGAGTCGGGCGCGATGATGGCGACCTCCGGCGGCGTCGCCATCGAGGCCAAGATGGAGGGCGGCCTGATGAAGGGCCTCAAGCGCTCCGTCCTCGGCGGCGAGTCGCTGTTCATGACGACGCTGACCGCTCCCGCCGAGGGCGGCTGGGTCGACCTCGCCGCCAACCTGCCCGGCGACGCCTTCGTCCTGGACATCGACGGCGCCTACAACCTCACGCGCGGCTCCTGGCTGTGCAACGAGGCCGGCGTCACGATCGACACCAAGTGGGGCGGCCTGAAGAACCTCGCCGGTGGTGAGGGCGGCTTCATGGTCCACGCGACGGGCACCGGCAAGATCGCGCTGGCCTGCTACGGCGCGGTCGAGAAGGTCGTCCTCGAGGCCGGCCAGGGCATCGTCGTCGACTCCGGCCACCTCGTCGCCTTCAGCGACGGCACCACCTACACGACGCGCAAGGCCACCGGCGGCCTGATGCAGACGCTGAAGTCCGGTGAGGGCTTCGTCCTGGACTTCCAGGGCCCCGGCGAGCTCTACATGCAGAGCCGCAACCCGAGCGAGTTCATCGGCTGGCTGACCACGGTCCTGCCCTTCAGCCGCGCGTAGCGCTGCGGGCCGGCCCGGACTCCTTGGGGAGTCCGGGCCGCCGCCTTCCGACCGGCCCTCTCGGGCTAGTCGCAGATGTCGATGAAGAGCTCCGCGAGCGTCGGGATCACGTCCGTGTGACCGAGGATCGGGAGGTCCACCGAGATGTCCAGGCCCCCACAGGTGAGGCGGTTGTGGACGAACTCGTTGTTCGGCGGGAAGTCCAGGTCGTAGAGCCCCAGGAAGTAGTCCCCGGTGTTCTTCATCGCCGGACGCCCGTTGTTGCCGGCGACCACGTCGGTCGTCGAGTCCGAGACGTCGTTGCGGACGTGCACGCTGTCGGCGCGCAGGCCGTTGTCGTCGCTCTTGAAGTAGAGCTTCAGCAGGCCGTCCTCGATCGGGTCGCCGTCCTCGTCCTTGTTGGTCGTGTCCCCGCTGAAGAACTCCATCTGCATGTTCTTGAAGCGCAGGTTGGACAGGTCGATGTGGTTGGTCGAGCTGCCGTCGGCGCACTGCCCGTAGACCGTGTTGCCGGGGAAGCCGACGTCGTCGCCGTCGTCGTTGGTCGCACCGAGGCAGACCTTGCCGCCGGTGATCGTGACCAGGTCGCTGGCGTCGGACCGGATGATGAACTGGTTGGGCGTCACCAGCGTCTCGTCACCGCGCGACCAGGCGTAGGGCGAGGTGGGCGAGCAGTCGAACTTGCTGCCCACGCACACGTTCGCCGTCTGCGGGAGCGTGATGCCGAGGTCCTTGATGGAGACCGACTTCGACGACAGGTTCAGGTCGACGTGCGTGTTGCTGTTGCCGGGGTTCTCATCGGTCCAGCCGATCTTCATCCCCAGCAGGGTGCCGATCGAGAACGTCGACTTGATCGGCATGTTCGTGATGACGACGCCGACGTCCAGCGGGCCGTCCTTGTCCTCGGTGTCGTGCGCGGTGGTGCCGCCGGCGAACGTGAAGTCCATCGGCGGGGGCGCGGAGCCGAACTCCGTCTTGATCTCCTTCGTGCTGGAGTCGCTCAGCGTCACCGTCTTCAGGTTGAAGACGCGGGCCTGCACGTGGATGCCGCCGTCGCGCGTGTTCAGCGCGACCTTGTTGCGGCCGTCCTCCGGGAAGCCGGGGTTGGCCGGTCCGACGTCCCATGCCTCCAGGTCGGCGCGGCTGAACGGCGCGTTGGCCGTGACACCGGTCGTGAACCCGTTGTGCAGGATCTCGAAGTGCGTCGGCACGTTCTCCAGGTGCCCGTTGAGGTTGTGCAGCGCGCCGGCGATCTTGCTGCCCGGCAGGTCCGTCGCGTTGAGGTTGACGACGGGGACGACACCGTTGGAGTCATAGACCGTGGAGCTCTCGCTCTGGTGCAGGTGCAGGTAGGACGGCATGTCCTGGACGAAGCCGGTGATGTGCGAGGCGGTGGGCACGGCGTCGGTCGGGTCGTCGTAGGTGACGTCCAGGTCGAGGTCCTGCAGGCCACCGCCGTTGGGCAGCGGGTTGGTCGACAGCTCGGCGTCGACCGTGTCGCCCAGCGAGGTGAACTTCGCGTGGGACACCTCGAACACGCGGGCGAAGACCGCGAACGCCGAGCCGGTCTTCTTCATCACCGCGCCGGAGTGACCGTCGGCGAGCGGGCTCACCGTCGCCGTGCCGTCGCTCATGAACGCCTGGATCTTGCCCACGGCCGGGTTGGCGGTGAAGTCCAGGCCGTCGCCGGCCGCCGGCTTGAAGTTGATCGTCATCGCCGGCGGGATCCGCTCCACGCGGGCGTCGATCTTGCGGACCGGGCCGAACAGCAGCGGCGTGGAGTTGAGGTGACCCTCGATCCAGTCGATGCCGCTGTCGGCGTTGTAGACGATGTTGCCGCCGGTCGGGTCGATCGAGACGATCATGTGGCTCGGGATCGCCGCGGTGGACGCGTCGACCGTCAGGCCGTCCTTGATGTAGTGCAGCTCAAGCGGGGTGCTGGCCAGCCGGACCTCGGCGTCGATCTTGTTCGTCGGCGAGATCGCCAGGTCGACGAGCTTGAGGCCCTTGACCCGCGCGAATGCCTTGAACTCCGAGGCCGTGTCGGTGATGGTCGCGCCGTAGATGCCGTTGGGCAGCGTGGCGTTCGGGCCACTGGTCAGCAGCACCGAGGCATCGCCGATCTGCTCGGTCGTCGAGAACAGCAGGCCGTCGCCCGACGCGCGCTTGTAGGTGACGTCGACGTCCTTGGGCAGGTCCTCGACGTGGCCGACGATCTTGGTCGCGCGGCCGAAGAACGGCGTCGTCTTGATCGCGCTGGCGTCGATGCTGCTGATGCCCCCGTTGGCGTGGTAGCCGACCTTGCCGGCGTCCGGGTCGAAGGAGACGTTGACCTCGGTCGGGATCGTCGACAGCGACGCGTCGACGTCCAGGTCGGCCGTGTCGTACTCGAACTTCAAGGGCTGCGCGGCGAGCTTGACGCTGCCCGCGACCTTGTTGCCCGGGCCGCTGGTGAAGTCCACCAGCTGCAGGCCCTTGACCCGCGCGAACGCGGAGAACTGGCTCGGCGTGTCGATGACCTTCGCGCCGAAGATGCCGTTGGGCAGGCTCGTCGCCGGGCCGCTGGTGAGCAGCGCCTGCGCCTGGCCGATCGGGTTGTTGGACGTGACCTTCACGCCGCTGCCGTTGTCCTTCAGGACGACGTGCGCCGAGGACGGCAGCTCCTTGATCTGGCCGACGATCTTCTTGACCCGCGCGAAGAACGTCGTGTCGGACTCCGCGGTCAGGTCGATCTGCTGGATCGTCTCCCCGAACGCGTCGTAGTCGATGACGCCGTCGTTGGCGCTGTAGTGGATCTTCGTGTGCCGCGGCAGGTCGGAGATCAGGCCGTCGATCGTGTAGCCGGGGATCTCCACCAGCGCCTTGAACGGCTTGCGGCCGTCGGGGCCGAGAACGAGCTCGCCGTCGATGTCGTCCGTCGCGTCGACGGAGGCGTGCAGCAGCGCGTCGATGCGACCGGAGAACGAGTTGACCCCGCCGGTGGTCTTCACGCGTGCGTAGGGGTGGTCGACGTTCATCAGGATCGGATCGCCGCCCGTGGCGTAGCCGACCTCGACGCTGCCCAGCGGGTTGTTGGCGTCGAACGTCGCGGCGCGCGCCGAGGTCTGCTGCAGTGTCATCGCCGTCGGCACGTTCGTGGCCTTCGCGACGACCTTGGTGTTGATGGCGCTGGCCGTCGTGTCGGTGTACGTCGCGCGGACGCCGGGCACCGGAGCGCTGGCCGTGTAGGTGACCTTGCGCTGGTCGGCCCCGAGCTCCTCGTTGCGGACCGTGATGTTCTGCGGCAGGTTGTCGATCTCGGCGTGGACGCGCGTCTCGTGCGGGCTGTCGACGAGCTCGGCGTCCGCGGTGAGGTTGGTCAGCGAGTTGGCGCCGGCGCGAACCTCCATGTAGTGGCCGATGCTCAGGCCGACGGTCGCGTTGCCGGGGACGGGCGCGTAGCGCAGCCGGCCGCCCAGTGGGTTGCTGCGGACCGTCGCGGTGCCGTTGAAGAGGCCGGCGACCGTCGTGATCGACGGGCCCTTGGTGCCGGTGACCGTGGTCGACGCGTTGATGGTCGTCAGGTTGGGGTCGTTGTCCTCGGGCAGCGTCAGCGTCGTCACCCACGACCCGGGCGCGTTGCTGTCGCGGGCGTCGTAGCCGGCGTTGATCCGCTTGCGCGGCAGCGCCTGCGTCGGGTCGTCGATGAGCGCCTCGAAGCTCAACGCCATCGGGCTGATGTTCGTGAGCATGCGGTCGATGCGCAGCGTGAACTGCGTGAGGCTGAAGACCTGGACCGTGGCGATGAAGTCCGGCAGGAGGTCGTTGTTGACGTCGACCAGCGACGGGACGTTGATGATCGCGGGCTGCGTCTTGACGATCTCCGTGCCCGGCCCCGTCTTCAGGCGGGTGACGATCTGGTAGTCCAGCGCCGGCAGCGCGCACGTCAACGTGCCGAGGATCTGGCCGTTGGGCAGCGGCTCACCGAGCTGTGTGGCCAGCGGACAGGCCGCCTGGCCCACTGTGTCGAGCAGCTGCTGGTTGCCGCTGAGCAACCCCTCGACCGTCGGCGTGACGTTCACCGTCGCGTTGAGGATCTTCGGCACCGACACCGGCCCGATGGTCAGCGCCTGCGCGCTCTGCGCCATGCCGAAGGACGCCGCGACGGCGACGACGAGAGGCGCCACGCGCCTCCATCCCCTGAAAGACATACATCCACTCCCGCGTTCCGCCCGCACCCCCCTGTAGGTGCGGATCGCGGACCACCGTATGCCCCATGCGCGCCAGAACCGATCTCGTTTCGGTCTCGCGCTGTTTGAATTCTGACTTTCTAGCGCAATGCCGAGGCGGCCGGTGCACCGGTGCTCTCGGCGCGGCGCTGCTCCATCTCGGCCAGGTCGTCCATCGTCGTGCCGCGGCGGCCGTCGGCGCTGACGAGCAGCTTGAAGTCATGCGGGCTGGTGGCGGCGTCGAGTGCCTGCTCCATCGTGATCCGGCCCGCCTTCAGGTGGCCGAACAGCGCCTGGTCGAACGTCTGCATGCCGTAGTAGCCGCCATCGGCGATGACCTCGTTGATCCGGCCGGTCTGCTCGGGGTCCATGATCATGTCCTTCACGCGACCGGTCATCCGCAGCACCTCGCAGACGGCGATGCGGCCCTTGCCCTCGGCAGCGGGCACGAGGCGCTGGGAGACGGCGCCCTTGAGCGTGCCGGCGAGCATCGCGCGGACCTGCTGGTGCATGTGCGGCGGGAAGAAGTCGATGAGGCGGTTGACCGTCTCGGCGGCGTCGACGGTGTGGACCGTGGAGAAGACGAGGTGACCGGTCTCGGCGGCCGACAGCGCGGTGTGCACGGTCTCCTCGTCGCGCATCTCGCCGATGAGGATGACGTCGGGGTCCTGGCGCAGCACGCGGCGCAGCGCCTTGTTGAAGGAGTGGGTGTCCTGCCCGACCTCGCGCTGGTTGATGGCGCTCCGCTTGTCGGGGTGCAGGAACTCGATCGGGTCCTCGATCGTGACGATGTGCCGGGCACGGGTCGAGTTGATGTGATCGACCATCGCGGCAAGCGTCGTCGACTTGCCCGAGCCGGTCGTGCCGGTCAGCAGGACGATGCCGCGCTCCTCCTCGGCGAGCTCGCGGATGACCGGCGGCAGGTCGAGCTCCTCGATCGTGCGGATCGCGATCGGGATCGCGCGGATGACCAGCGAGACGTCGCCGCGCTGGCGGAAGGCGTTGACGCGGAACCGGGCCAGGCCGGGGATCGCATAGGAGAAGTCGACCTCGTGCTCCTTGGCGAACTCGTCGAGCTTGGCCGCATCGGTGAGCATGTGGGTCACCGCGCCGAGCGTGTCCTCCGGCGTGAGGACCGCGGCGCCCTCCAGCGGGCGCAGGTCGCCGTCGAGGCGCATCAGTGGCGGCGACGGCACCTTGAGGTGCAGGTCGGAGCCTCCGTGGGCGATGAGCAGGCGCAGGGCGTCGTCGATGGCGAACATGCACAGCTGTTTTCGGCGCCTGCGCGCACCCGCTTGAGCGGGCGGTCGTCGTCGTGGCCGCGTGGTCTGCGCCGTGGCCCGTCCCCGGGGATAACCGCCGGTTGACGTAACCCGCGGGGCCCCGGGCAACCCTCGAGCATGCTTGAGGGTTATGGGCGCTCGCGCCGCCCAGGCCCAGCGGTTGATCCCGGGGTCATCGCGGGCAACGGTCAACTCTCAAGATCAGGTCGAGGGTGCCGTAACCGGTCACCGATCCATGCCTCCCGTGCGCTGCGGCACGCCGGCAGCCGCTGCCGGGCGACGCACATGGCCCCAGAACGACCGAGGGCCCCGCACGAGCGGGGCCCTCTGTCGTGGCTTGGTGTGCGACCGTCGCGCTAGGCGACGTCGCGCAGCTTCTGGGCCTCGGCGAGGCTCTGGAGCTTCTTCAGCGACTGGTTCTCGATCTGGCGGATCCGCTCGCGCGTCACGTTGAACGTGCGGCCGACCTC
>CAYUDT010000163.1:0-9893 GCA_964443695.1 uncultured Conexibacter sp.
TGGATCTCCACCGACGGCTGGTTGTCCTCGGCCGTCGAGAAGATCTCCGACTTGCTCGTCGGGATCGTGGTGTTGCGCTCGATGAGCTTGGTCATCACGCCGCCCTTGGTCTCGATGCCCAGCGTCAGCGGGGTCACGTCGAGCAGCAGGACGTCCTTGACGTCGCCCGCGAGGACACCGGCCTGGATGGCGGCACCGATCGCGACGACCTCGTCCGGGTTGACGCCGCGGTGCGGCTCCTTGCCGGTGAGCTCCTTGACCTTCTCCTGAACGGCCGGCATGCGGGTCATGCCGCCGACGAGGACGACGTGGTCGACGGAGGAGACGCCCTTGGCCTTGGCGTCGTCCAGGGCCTGGCGGACCGGGGCGACGATGCGGTCCAGCAGCGGCGTGACCAGCTCGGTCAGCTTGGACCGGGTCAGGCGCACGTCGAGGTGCTTGGGGCCGCTCTGGTCGGCGGTGATGAACGGCAGGTTGATCTGCGACTCCTGCGCGGTGGACAGCTCGATCTTGGCCTTCTCGGCGGCCTCGTAGAGGCGCTGGAGCGCCATCGGGTCCTGCGTCAGGTCGATCGCCTGGTCGCGCTTGAACTCGGCGGCGAGCCAGTCGACGATCGCCTTGTCGAAGTTGTCGCCGCCGAGGTGGTTGTCACCCGCGGTCGACTTGACCTCGAAGACGCCGTCGCCGATCTCCAGCACGGACACGTCGAACGTGCCGCCGCCGAGGTCGAAGACGAGGATCGTCTGGTCGTCCTCCTTGTCGAGGCCGTAGGCCAGCGACGCGGCGGTCGGCTCGTTGATGATGCGCTTGACCTCGAGGCCGGCGATCTTGCCGGCGTCCTTGGTGGCCTGGCGCTGGTCGTCGTTGAAGTACGCGGGGACGGTGATGACCGCGCCGTCGACCGTCTCGCCGAGGTAGGCCTCGGCGTCCGCCTTGAGCTTGGCGAGGATCATCGCGCTGACCTCCGGCGGGCTGTACTCCTTGCCCTCGGCCTCGATGCGCGCATCACCGTTGGTGCCGGAGATGACCTTGTAGGGGACGATGGCCTCCTCCTCCTTGACCTCGGCCTCCTTGCGGCCCATGAAGCGCTTGACGGAGAAGATGGTGTTCGTCGGGTTGGTGACGGCCTGCCGCTTGGCGACCGTGCCGACGAGGCGCTCGCCGCCGGACGTGAACGCGACCACCGACGGGGTCGTACGACCGCCCTCGGCGTTCTCGATCACCGTCGGCTCGCCGCCCTCGAGCACGGCCATGCACGAGTTCGTCGTGCCGAGGTCGATGCCGATGGTCTTGCCCATTGTGGGGTGAAGCTCCTTGCGTGTTGACAGCGGGGAGGGTGAAAAATCTAAGCGGCAGAGTAGCAGATCCTCTGCGCTCTCCGTCATCCAGGCGGGAAGCTACCGTGTGCCCATCGACGTGACGCTCCCGCCGGCGCTCCTGCGATTGATGGCCCAGTCCTCCGGGTCGCCCGAGCTGCGCGCGTGGGTCGCCTGGCTCATCGTGGTGCACCTGCTCGCCGCCGACGGCCGCAACGACGCCGCGCCGTGCCTCACCGGACACCGAGGGCCCTCGGCGCGGCCCGTGCGCTCCGTCCGCCTGGCGCGCGGCTCGATCACCGGCCGCCGCGCCCGCGGCTGAGTGCAAGACTGGGTGGTATGGACGCGTACCGCCTGCCGCCGAGGCCCGATCTGAGCCGGGCGATGATGAGCGTCGGGTTCATGGCGCGGCCGACGCAGTTCCTCGAGGCCTGCCAGGACCGCTGCGGCGACTACTTCACGCTGCGGCCGGCGCCCGACCGGCTGGTCGTCTTCACGGTGGACCCCGCGGCGGTCAGGCAGATCTTCACGACCGACCCCGAGCACCTGCGGGCGGGGGAGGCCAACGTCGTGCTCAGCCCGTTGCTCGGGCCGGGCAGCACGCTGCTGCTCGACGGCCCCGAGCACCTGCGGCACCGCCGGCTGCTGCTGCCGCCGTTCCACGGCGAGCGGATGCGCGCGCACACCGACGCGATGCGTGAGATCGCCGAGCAGGAGATCGCCAGGTGGCCCCGCCACGCGGAGTTCGGGGTCATCGCCTCGATGCAGGCGATCACGCTGGAGGTGATCATGCGCCTCGTCTTCGGCGTGCAGGACAGCGGCCGCCGCGCGAAGCTCGCCACGGAGCTGCGCACCGTCCTCGACACCATCGGCACGCGTCGCCGCGTGATCCTGCTCATGACCACCGCAGCGCGCGGGTGGGTCGGCCCGCGCTCGCCGTGGGCGCGCTTCGAGGCGGCCAAGCAGCGCGCCACCGACCTGCTGCGCGAGGAGATCCGCACGCATCCCGGCGACGGACCCGACGTCCTCTCCATGTTGCTCGCCGCCCGCGACGAGGACGGCAACCCCCTCACCGAGTCCGAGCTCATCGACGAGCTGATGACGCTGCTGGTCGCCGGCCACGAGACGACGGCCGCGGCGCTGGCCTGGACGCTGGAGCGGCTGACCCGGACGCCCGACTGGCTGGACCGCCTGGGCAGCGACCCGGACCCCGACGACCTCGACGCGGTCGTCACCGAGTCGCTGCGGCTGCGGCCGGTGGTTCCCGCCGTCGTGCGCAAGCTCACGGTCGACATGCACCTCGGGCAGTGGCACATCCCCGCGGGCATGCACGTCGCCCCGAGCATCTACCTCCTGCACCGCCGCCCCGACCTGTACCCCGATCCCCACGCCTTCCGCCCGGAGCGCTTCCTGGACGGCAGGAAGCCCGGCACCTACGAGTGGATCCCCTTCGGCGGCGGCATCCGCCGCTGCCTCGGCGCCGCGTTCGCGCTGACCGAGATGAAGGTCGTGCTCGACACCGTCCTGCGCGAGGCCCGGCTGCAGCCGGCCCGGCGCACGGCACCCGAGCCGACGACCCGGCGCGCGATCACGTTCGCGCCGAGCCGCGGTGGCCGGGTCATCGTGGCCTGACTAGAGCGGCAGCGCCGCGATGAGCCGCTCGGCGGCCCCGGGTGAGTGCTCGAAGAACAGCGACGGCTCGGTGAGCTCGAGCTCGAGGATCAGCGGCCACTCCGCACCCGCCCGCCCGCCCTCGACGAGGTCGATCCGCGCGTAGGTGGGGACCACGCCGAAGCGCTCGGTCAGCCAGGCGACCGCCCGGTCGGCCACGGCCCGCTCCCGCTCGGACGGCTCGCGGGGCCGGATGACCTCCGGCGCGAACAGCGAGTTGGTCGGCGCCGCACCGCGCCGCAGCAGCGGGCCCTTCTCGATCGCGTGGGAGAACTCGCCGCCGAAGTAGAGCAGCGCCGTCTCACCGCGCGTGTCGACCGAGCGGACGTAGGGCTGCACCATCACGGTGCGGCCCGAGCCGTGGATCGTCCTGACGAGGTTGTCGGCCGCGCGGGTCTCGTCGTGCTTGAAGCGCTGCGTGTCCTTGGAGCCCGCGGAGACGGTCGGCTTGACGACGACCTCGGCCTCCAGCAACGGCAGCCGCTGACCGGGCGCCACGAAGATCGTGGGGACGACGGGCAGCCCGCCGGCCAGGGCCTCCGACAGGTAGCGCTTGTCGGTGTTCCACGCCACGATCGGCGCCGGGTTGAGCAGGTGCGGGACGCGCTCGGTCCAGGCGATGTACTCCTCGCGCCGGGGGGCGTAGTCCCACGTCGTGCGGATCAGCGTGAGGTCATAACGCGCCCAGTCCACGTCGGGGTCGTCCCAACGCGGCAGCTCGAACGCGATGCCGGCCTCGTCCAACGCCGCGTGCAGGAACGCGTCGTCCGGGTCGGCGTCGGGCAGCTCGGCACAGGTGGGAAGGGCCAGCAGCGTCATGGTTGGACTCCGACTCGGGGACAGGACCGCCGCAGCGTGCACTCGTCACACGCGGGCCGCCGCGCATGGCAGGTGCGCCGGCCGTGGCGCAGGAGGTTGACGTGCAGCTCGAGCTCGTCGCCCGCGGGCGTCAGGGCGAGCATCGCGTCGTGCAGCTCGGGGTCGAGGCCGGCCTTGGGACGCAGCAGGCCCAGGCGCGTGCCGACCCGGGACACGTGCGTGTCCACCGGGATGTCGCGCATGCCGTACGCGAAGAGCAGCACGCACGCGGCGGTCTTGCGACCCACCCCGGGCAGCTCGCACAGGACGGCCTGCGCCTCGGGCACCGGTAGGGAGCGCAGGAAGGACAGGTCGAGGTCGTCGGGCAGCGCCTGGAGCATCTGCTTGATGCGCTTGGACTTCTGGACGTGCAGGCCGCCGGGCTGGATCGCCGCCTCGATGTCGGCCAGCGGCGCGTCGCGCACCTGCTGCCAGGAGGCGAAGCGCTGCCGCAACCGCAGGAACGCGATGTCGCGATTGCGGTCGTTGGTCGACTGCGAGAGCACGGTGAGGATCAGCTCGCCGAGCGGATCCTCGTGCGGCGCGATGACCACGCGCCCGTAGCGCTCGCGCAGGCGCCCGCGCAGCGCGACGACCCGCCGCCGTGACGGCGGCACCCAGTCCGCCCTGCTCACGACCGGACGGCGCCCCAGTGCTCCGTCGCCCGCGCGGACGCCTCGACGGCGTCGGGCAGCGCGGCGGCGATCGCGGGCGGGTAGTAGCCGGTCGCGTTCAGCCGGGCCAGCACGACGGCGGTGAACGTGTCGCCCGCGCCGGTGGTGTCGATCGGCTTGGCAAAGCCACCCGGGGCGTCGATGGTCATGCCCCCGCCGCGCAGGATCGCGCCGTCGGCACCCAGCGTGATGACGACGTGCTGCGCACCGGCGGCCAGCAGCCCGGCGGCTGCGGCCGCCGGGTCGGACTCCCCGGTGAGCAGCCGTGCCTCCTCCGCGTTGGCCTTCACGAGGAACGTGCCGTTGATGAACTCGCGGCACACCGACGCGGCGGCACCGGCCGACGCCCAGCGGTGCACCCGCAGGTTGGCGTCGAAGACGACCGGCTTGCCGGCGGCCAGCGCGCGGCGACGGGCGTCGTCGCACAGCCCGCGCTCGGTGCTGCCGACGAGCGTGTTGGAGCCGAGGAACAGCGCGTCACACGCGTCGACGGCCTCCGGCAGCACCGGCCCGAGCGCCTCGATCGTCTGCGCGATGGTGTCGCCGTAGATCGAGAAGGAGGGCTGCGCGTCCGCGTCGACGGTCACCGTCGACAGCGGCGTCTGCATGCCCTCCAGCAGCGCAAACCACGACACGTCGACGCCTTCGGCGACGAGGCGATCGCGCAGCCACGCGCCCCACGCGTCGTCGCCTGCACCACCGGCGAAGGCGACGTCCGCGCCGTGGCGGCGGGCGACGACCGCGACGTTGGCGACCGCGCCGCCGAAGTGCGGCACGAACGCCGGGGCGTCGGCGAGGGAGGCGACCGGCGCCTCGCAGACGAGGTCCACGAGGCACTCACCGAGCAGGAGCGTGCGCATCGGCAGAACACGGTACCCCGTAGGGTCCGCCAGCAGATGCCCGAGATCACCGAGCACACCGCGACGATCGCCGACCAGCCCGTCTTCTGGCTGCAGGCGCAGACCGACGCGACCCCGGTGGTCTACGTCCATGGCGTCCCGAGCAGCAGCGAGGACTGGCGCCCGTTCCTGGAGCGGACCGGCGGCTTCGCCCCGGACCTCGCGGGCTTCGGCCGCAGCGGCAAGCGCGCCGACCTGCCCTACGACCTGGACTTCTACGACCGCTGGCTGGAGGCCTGGCTCGACGCGGCCGGCATCGACCGCTTCCGGCTGCTGGTCCACGACTGGGGCGGCCTGGGGCTGCTGCCGGCGATGCGCAGGCCCGAGCGCGTCGAGCGGCTGGTCGTCACCAACGCCGTCACCTACTCGCCCAACTACCGCTGGCACAGCACGGCGCGGATGTGGCGCCGCCGCGTCGTCGGGGAGGTTTCGATGGGCGCGATGGTCCGGCCGGTCGCCCGGCGCGCGCTGCGCAAGGCCTTCACGGGCCCGGTGCCCGACCGGTTCCTCGACGACATCTTTCGCTTCTTCGACACGGGCACGCAGCGCTCGATCCTGAAGCTCTACCGGGCCAGCCCGGAGTCGCTGCTGGCCACCAGGCAGCCGCTGCTGAAGCACATCACCTGCCCGGCGCTGGTGGTGTGGGGCGACCGCGACCCGTACATCGCGCCGCCGTTCGCCGACGAGTTCGCCGCGGCGCTGGGCAGCACCGACGTGACCGTCGAGCACGTGCCCGACGCCGGGCACTGGGTCTGGCTGGACCGCCCGGACTACGTCGGCGTCATCGCGGACTTCCTCACCGCTCCGTAGCCGTGGTGCGCCGGACACCACCCTGGGTCATCAGCGCGGTCCTCGCGATCGCCTACCTCATCGTCGATCCGCCCTCGGCAGACCTCGCGGCGCAGGAGTACCGGGCGTCGGTGTTCGACGCCCACGGCCTGGTGCTGTGGGACAACGCCTGGTACGGCGGCCACCACATGCCGGGCTACTCGATCCTGTTCCCGCCGCTGGCCGGCTGGCTGGGACCGCGGCTGGTCGGCGCGCTCAGCGCGGTCGCTGCGGCCTGGCTGTTCGACCGGGTCGCCGAGGAGCACTTCGGCGACGAGGCCCGCCTGGGCGCCCACTGGTTCGCGGCCGCCACCGCGGTGAACCTGCTGACCGGCCGGCTGACGTTCGCGCTGGGCTGCGCGCTGGGCTTGGCGGCCGTGCTCGCGGTGACCCACAGGCGCGACTGGCTCGGCGCGCTGCTGGCGGCGTTGGCGACGCTGGCCAGCCCGGTCGCCGGCATGTTCCTCGGCATCGGCGCGGCGGCGTGGTTCGTGATCGGGCCACGCCGCAAGGACGCGGTGCTGTTCGGCGTCGCGTCGGTCGCGCCGGTCCTCGTCACCACGTTGCTGTTCCCCGAGGGCGGCGTCGAGCCGTTCGTGGCCTCCGCGTTCTGGCCGGCGTTCGCGACGCTGGCGCTGATCTTCGTCGCGCTGCCGCGCGAGGAGCGGGTGCTGCGGCTGGGGGTCGTGCTCTACGCGCTCGTGAGCTTCGGTTGCTACGTCCTGGACACCCCGATCGGCGGGAACGTCACCCGTCTGGGCGCGGTGTTCGCGGGGCCGGTGCTGGCCTGCCTGCTGTGGCCGCGCCATGCGCGCACGCTGGCGCTCGTGGCGCTGCCGTTGCTGTACTGGCAGTGGAACGCGCCGGTGCGTGACTACACGCGCGCGAAGGACGACCCGGCCGTCCACGCGTCCTACTACGACGGCGTCGTGGGCTTTCTGAAGGACAGGAGCGCCGCCGGCCCGGTGCGCGTGGAGGTGCCGTTCACGCGCAACCACTGGGAGGCGCGCTGGCTGGCGCCGCACGTCGCCCTGGCCCGCGGGTGGGAGCGCCAGCTCGACGTCGAGCGCAACGACGTCTTCTACGACGGCCGCTTCACCGCGGCGCGCTTCACCCGCTGGCTGAGCACCAACGCGGTCTCCTACGTCGCCGTGCCCGACGCCGAGCTCGACCACTCGGCGGCGGCCGAGCGCTTCCTCGTCCTCACCGACGCGGTGCCCGCGCTGAAGGAGGTCTACAAGGACGCCCACTGGCGCGTCTTCGCGGTCAGCGCCCCGTTCGCGCAGCCGCTGGCCAGCGGCGGGACGCTGACGCGCATGGGCACCGACGACTTCACGGTGCGGCTGCCCGCGACCGGCGGCGAGGCGATGGTCCGGATCCACTGGACGCGCTGGTGGGACGTCGTCGCCGGGGACGCCACGGTGCGCCGTGCACCCGGCGACTGGACGTTCGTGAAGGGCCGGGGCGAGGTCACCGTGCGCGCCCGCCTGCACACCTGAGACGGTCCGCGGTCGTCGCCGGGCGCCCGGGACGGTACGGCTGCCCACACTTGAGGACCGTTCACAGGTCGGTAGCATCGGTGGTTCCCCGATGCTTGTGGCCCGCCTGAGACATCTCTCGGCGCGCCTGTTCCCTCACGGTCCGTTCGACGTGATCCGGCAGGTGGCGTTGTTCATGTTGGCCTATTACGGCTACCGCTACGTGCGCGGGTTCATCGACGACCCGACCGGGGCTGCCGTCGCCTTCGAGAACGCCCGCCACCTCATCTCGATCGAGCGTTCGCTGCACGTGTTCATCGAGCCGAACGTGCAGGACTGGGCCGAGGGCAACCGGGCGATCATCGACTTCGCGTCGTGGACCTACATCAACGCGCAGACCTCGGTGACGCTGGGCTCGCTGGTCTACATCTACACCTTCCACAACGAGCGCTTCTACTTCGTGCGGAACATGTTCATGGTGGCCATGGGGCTGGCGCTGGTCGGCTACGTCGTCTACCCGACGGCGCCGCCGCGGTTCTTCCCGGAGTGGGGCTTCTTCGACGCCGTCTCCAACTTCGCGGGCGTCGACCACACCGACAAGGTCAACGCGCTCTTCAACCCGTACGCCGCCGTGCCCTCGATGCACGTCTGCTTCGCGCTGATGATCGGCATCCCGCTGAGCCGCATGGTCAAGTGGACGGCGCTGAAGTGGTTCTGGCGCTTCTACCCGCTGCTGGTCACCTTCGTGATCGTGGCGACGGCCAACCACTTCCTGGCGGACGCCTTCCTGGGCGCCTGCACCGCCGCGGTGGCCGCCTACGCGGCGACCTGGCTGGCCAAGGCGCGGCCGGCGGTCTGGGCGTTCAGCCCGGTCGGCGCGCGCGAGCCGGCGCGCGCCACCATCTAGGCCGTCACCCGCGGGCGCTCCTGCAGCGCCTGCGCCACCGTCTGGTCGGTCACCTGCGGCGTGTACTGCCCGCGCTCGATGCGGCGCTGCTCGGTCGCGGCGACCATCTCGAACTCGGGGATGCAGGAGCCCAGCGCGAAGCGGTCGGGCATGACCCGGCGGATCGTCGGGTGCACGGCGATGACGGCCTGGGCGAAGCGGCGGGAGGCGGCGGACTCCGTCAGCCCGTAGAGCTCGCGCACGCGCGGCGGCAGGGAGTGGAGCATCAGCGCGTCGTGGCCGCGCTTGCCCAGCTGGCGGGACACCGGCATCGGGATCTCGAAGGCGCTGGCGTGGCCCATGTAGCGGGCCTCGTCGGTGAGGTACACGCGGTCGGAGGCGATCTCGGCGTCCAACCAGGCGCGGAACTCGGGGTAGCTCTGGGGCGCGGCCTCGCGCGGCATGCCGAACAGCTCCGCGAAGTGGATGTAGTCCTGGTGGAAGTGCTCGAGCTCGCCGTCGGTGAGCTTGCGGACGAGGTGCTCGTAGAACCAGATCGCGCTGTCCTCCATGACGGCGACCGTCCACCACATGAGCTCCGGGTCGAAGGCGGCGTACGGGCTGCCGGCCGGCCAGGGCCCGGCGTCCTCGTCGATCTCGCCGACGACGCGCCGGTGCATGCCGTGCACCGCGTTCAGCGCCAGCTCGGCGGTGCGCCGGTCACCGAACATCACGTGCTCGAACATCTTGCCGGTGTGCGCCAGGCGCTTGAACGGCGTCAGCTTGTGGTGGCTGTGCGCGGCGGTGCCGATGTAGTTCAGCGGCTTCAGTGCGCCGATGCAGAGCGCGCGCTGGCCGTAGAGCAGGCCGACGATGCGCTCCTCCTGCACGCGCCGCAGCATGGACGTGGCGCGCGGGAAATGGTGCCCGGAATCAGGAATCATGCGTTTCCGCATGTTGGCGGTCGGGCATCGCGTCGTCAACACCCGTACCCTCTCCACAGCGATGGCCGAGACCCGGACCCTTCGTCGCGACTCCATGCGCAACGCGCTGATCGAGTCCCGGCTCACCCCGAACCGCATCTCCCTCACCGGGCTGGTGCTGAACGTCGTGGCCGCCGCGCTGGTGTGGCAGGACTACTACACCTGGGGCGCGATCGCGTTCATCGTGGGCTCCATCTGCGACACGCTGGACGGCCGCTACGCGCGCATGTCGGGCAAGGGCTCGCCGTTCGGCGCGTTCCTCGACTCCACGCTGGACCGGATGGAGGAGGGCATCGTCCT
>CAYUDT010000164.1:0-9769 GCA_964443695.1 uncultured Conexibacter sp.
GGGTCTGCTGCAGGGATAGGTGACACCTGATCTGACTGGTCGAGAGATCGGTTGAGAAAGGATGTCGCTGTGCCCAAGCCGTTCCCCAAGGAGTTCCGTGAGGACGTCGTTCGCGTTGCTCGAGGACGAGATTCCAAGACGACGATCGAGCAGGTCGCCAAGGACTTCGGGATTCATCCGCAGACGTTGCAGACCTGGTTGCGCAAGGCCGACGTCGAAGACGGTGTGAAGCCCGGTGTGACCGAAGCGGAGAACGCCGAGCTGCGTGAGCTCAAGCGCCGCAACCGGCTGTTGGAGCAGGAGAACGAGGTCCTCAGGCGCGCGGCGGCGTATCTGTCGCAGGCGAACCTGCCGGGAAAATGATGTACCCGCTCGTCCGTGATCTCGCCGCTGACGGGGTGCCCGTCGCGGTGGCGTGCCGGGTCCTCAAGCTTGCCCGCCAGCCCTACTACCGCTGGCGGGCCAACCCGGTCGGCGACGCTGAGCTGCAGCGGGCCTATCGCGCCGACGCGTTGGTCGACGCGCACCGCGATGACCCGGAGTTCGGATACCGGTTCCTCGCCGACGAAGCCCGCGCCGCCGGCCAGCCGATGGCCGACCGGACCGCCTGGAAGCTCTGCTCAGACCTCGGGCTGTGGTCGGCGTTCGGCAAGAAACGCGGCAAGAACGGCAAGCCCGGGCCGCCGGTCCATGACGACCTCTGCGCCACCGTCGACGACAAAGGCCGACTGCGGCACGTCTTCACCGCCAGCGCCCCGAACGAGCTGTGGCTGGCCGACATCACCGAGCACCCGACCGGCGAGGGCAAGCTCTACCTCTGCGCCATCAAGGACGCCTACTCCAACCGGATCATCGGCTACTCCATCGACACCCGGATGAAATCCCGCCTCGCCGTCGCCGCCTTGAACAACGCCGTCGCGCGGCGCGGCCAGGTCGCCGGCTGCGTCCTACACACCGACCGCGGATCGCAGTTCCGGTCTCGGAAGTTCGTCGGCGCCCTGAACCGTCACGGCATGGTCGGCTCGATGGGCCGTGTCGGTGCCGCCGGCGACAACGCCGCCATGGAGAGCTTCTTCGCGCTGCTGCAGAACAACGTCCTTTCCCGGCGCTCCTGGCCCACCCGCCAAGACCTCCGCATCGCGATCGTCACCTGGATCGAACGGACCTACCACCGCCGCCGACGCCAAGCCGCTCTCGGTCGCCTGACCCCCATCGAATACGAGATGATCAACCCAAGCCATCTCGCTCAAGCTGCATAAACCCAACCTGTCACCGGTTCTTGCAGCAGACCCGGGTCCTCGCCCAACTGGTCTCGACCGCACGACAGACACGCATGATCACCTCCGTCACCGTACGACGCTTCAAGCGATTCAGCGACGAAACGTTCGACCTGGGCGAGTCGGTCGTCCTGGCTGGGCCTAACAACTCGGGCAAGACGACGATGCTCCAGGCGATCGCCACTTGGCAAGTTGCGCTTCGGCACTGGCTATCCAAGCGAGAGCCCGGCAAGACGAGCGCGAAGGCTCGCTCGGGCGTCATCCTGACTCGCCAACAGTTCACGGCGATTCCAGTACGTGAGATGAACCTCCTGTGGCAAGGTCGGCAGACGTCGGGAATGGAGGCGCCGCAAGGTCGCAAGCGGCGTATTGAGATCGTGCTGCGGGGCGACGATGACGGTGGATGGGAGTGCGGTATCGAAATCGAGTACCAGACTCCTGAAACCGTGAACGTGCGCCCGCTTGGAGCAAGAGATGGCGCAGACATCTCGGCGTTTCCGCCTCCGCAAGCTGTCGCAGTCAACGTGGTCCACATCCCGCCAATGTCGGGGATCGTGAGCGAGGAACCGAGAAGGGATCGCGGCTACCAGGACATGCTGGTCGGTCAAGGTCGACCCGGGGAAATCCTTCGCAACCTGCTCTACGAAGTTAGCCGTGACGACGACGACTGGGACGAGCTTGAGGCTCAAATCCAGAAGCTCTTCGACGTCGCGCTCGTTCGGCCGGCCTATGCCGAGTCGGACCCACACATCATCTGCGAGTACCGGCCGCGATCGAATGCTCGTGCGCTGGACATCTCGAACGCCGGTAGCGGCTTCCTCCAAGTGCTTCTGCTGTTCGCGTTCTTCTACGCGCGCCCTGGGTCCGTCCTCCTGCTTGACGAACCGGATGCTCACCTCCACGTGATCCTGCAGCGCGAGATGCACGAGGCACTTCGGACGGTCGCAACGCATCGCCGCTCGCAACTCCTGATCGCTACTCACTCTGAGGTGTTGCTGGACGCGACGTCGCCTGAGAGCGTCATCTCGTTTGTCCGCAAGCCTCCAAGCGCTCTCGGGACGAAGGGCGAACGAGATGCCCTGAGAGAAGCGATGAAGCGGTTGACGACAACCGAGTTGCTTCTCGCAGATCAGACCCGCGCGATCTTGTACCTCGAAGACGGCTCGGACGAGCGCATCCTCAGCGCTTGGGCCAACACTCTCGAACATCCCGCCGCGCGATACCTCCGGCGGCCCTTCATCCACCCCCTACGCGGGAAAAGGGTCAAGGACGCACGCGAGCATTTCTTTGCGTTCTCCTCGGTGGTCGAGGACGTATCTGGTCTGATCATCATCGACCGCGACAACGACGACGGAGAACTCAAGGAGGATCTGGGCGACGGCTTGGTGCTGAGCCGCTGGGCGCGCTACGAGATCGAGAACTATCTGCTCGTCCCTCGGGCAATCGCGGCCGCCGGTGGGTGGGGAGACGAATCTCTGTTCAGCGATCGGGTCCTTGAGGAGTTTCACCGCGAGGTTCCACCAGGGGCCGACCTGTTTAGCGACATCGCTGGACTCGCACGAGTCAAGGCCAGCGACAAGTTCCTTCCGGCGCTGCTGGCTGCAGCCGAGCGCGACCTACCCAAGCGGGATTACTTCCTTGTCGCCGACCAGATGCGGCCCGAAGAGATCCATCCGGACGTCGTTGTGAAGCTCGACCTGATCGCCGCCTGCTTGGGCGGCGACGAGTCTGCTTCCGCTGAGGGCTAACAGCGTCTACGCGGTACGACGACGGCGGCGGGCAGCCAGCTCGTCGTTAGCCATGCGCCACGGCTCGTCGTTCTCGCACCGGACAGGCGCGAAGAGATCCGCGAAAGCGGGATCGTCGCCATCAATGATGTCGCGAGAGGATGCACGACTTGCGGTCCGCTCGCCGTCGGGCGTGTCCTCGAACTCGAATCGAACCGTGCGGCCCTCGTCCACGGTTTGCAGCATGAAGATCAACTCGGACGCCAACGCCTGCGGGAGCGTCTCAAGACGACCCTCGACGAGGCACACGTAAGCCTCCGCCAAGGCTTCCAGGCACCTCAGCCGCAGCGTGTGCGCCTCGTTGGCTCCGAGATACTCGTCAGACATCACGTGACGTCGCAGTCGGGTGGGGAGACCATCGAGCAGTGCCTGCCGCGGAACCGCGCGCTTGATGGTCAAAGCGTGCCCCAGCTCATGCATCGCCACGCCGCCGATGTCTCGGCAGCAGTACGACGTTGGAAACACCAAAGCGTCAAGAACGGGGTCGTAGATAGCCAACGTTCCCGACTCGGGCCCGTAGCGAACTCGCAGGTCGCGAGTTTCGTCGAGCGTGAGAGAACGGCCTCGCCGCTGGGCTGCCCACGCGCTCGTCAGGGCTGCGTCGATCGTGGGCGCAAAGACGATGCACGCCCCCCGCGCCTTAAGCATGCGGAGGTGCTGCGCGGGAGCGAAACTCAGCGCATCGAGGTACTTGTCGATGATCGGTACGCGAGGCCCGATTCCGACGGTGATGTCGGCCGCTTCCCGCCGCGACTCCTCACACGACCGACCGATCCGGTGCGTCTGCCGATGCCCCGACAGGATCGCGAGTTCGTTCAGATCTTCTCTCGAATCGCCGATCCGCACAGAACAAGTGTACGCCCGGTCAGGACGTCAACACACACCTCGCCGGAGTGTGGCCAGCAACGCTGAATCGCTTGCGTCTTGATGGGCCTCAATGTTGCGTCTGGCGTGCGTCTTGTAGGTAATTCCCGCCCACAAATCTTAGACGCGCAGACGCCCTCGGCCCTGTCAAGAAAATGCGGAAGGCCCCGCAACCAAGCCGAATTCGGTCTGGTGCGGGGCCTAGCCATTAGGTGGAGACGGTGGGAATTGAACCCACGTCCGCGGCCGCGTGATGCTGGTATCTACGAGCGTAGCCGGCCCTCTGATCTCGTCTCCCACTCGCTTGGCCGGCGAGGTTGTGGAAGACCAGCCTCCTGAAGAAGTCCCCGGTTTGGCGGAGGCGGACCGCCCCGGGCAAGCCGGCATCTGATCCCGCAACATCCCCACGGCCGGCAGGCGGGGGGCGAGACCTCACCTACCTAGAGCTAACTAGGCGGCGAGGGCGTACTCGTGAGAGTCCGCACATATGGTTTTGCCAGTTTTTACAAGGCCTCTGGCACCTTGGCTCGCAACCTTCACCACGGGTATCGACCACGTCGAAGCCTGTCGTCCCCGTGACTGGTTGTCCGTCAATCCTAGCGCGAAGTGATCCGCGATCGACCCCGGCGCGCCATGACCGTCCACCCCCCAACTCCCAGGAGGAGTACAGATGGACGACCTGACCCCCCGGCCCGACTCGGCGCTCGCCGAGCTCGCGTCGGACCACACCAGCCGCAAGCGGTTCCTGCGGATGGTCGGCGGCGGCGGCGCCGCCTCGGCCCTGGGCATCCTGCTCGCGGCCTGCGGCGACGATGACAAGGACAGCGGCACGACCGCAGCAGCCGGGAGCGACCAGACCACGACCGACGCGGCCGCGAGCCCCGCGGGCGACAACAAGGGCGACATCGACATCGTCAACTACGCCCTCACCCTCGAGTACCTGGAGGCCGCGTTCTACAAGCAGGTGCTCGACTCCGGGGTCATCACCGACAAGAAGGTCGGCGAGATCGCCAAGAAGTTCGGTGAGTCCGAGCAGGAGCACGTCGACGCGCTCATCGCGGCCGTCAAGAAGCTCGGCGGCACCCCCGTCGCGTCTCCGACGCCGGCGTTCGAGGACGTCCTGGCCGGTGGCCCGGACAAGATCCTGGCGACCGCCGCCACCGTCGAGAACCTCGGCGCCGCGGCCTACCTCGGCCAGGCCGGTGCCATCAAGAGCCCCGACATCCTCGCCGCCGCGCTGGCGATCCACTCGGTCGAGGCTCGTCACGCCGCGGCCCTGAACGAGCTCATCGGGGCCGGCTTCAAGGGCGGCAACCCGCTCGAAGGCTCCCTTCCGGACGGCGCGTTCGGCAAGCCCATGACCATGGACGAGGTGCTGGCCGCCGCCAAGCCCTTCATCAAGGCCTGAAAGCGAAGGACACCATGAGCCACGATCTCACCATCCCCGAGCTCGGCGCCGTCGAGGTGCAGGGCACGACCCGCGCGAGCTTCCTGCTCCGCTCCAGCCTGGCCGCGGGCGCCGTCTTCGGCGCCGGCGCCATCACACCGTTCGTCCGCCAGGCGTTCGCCCAGGGCGGTGACCTCGACATCGTCAACTTCGCGCTGACGCTCGAATACCTGGAGACGGACTTCTACGAGACCGCCGTCAAGAAGGTCAAGCTGTCGGGGGACGTCAAGAAGCTCGCGCAGCAGCTGGCCGAGGACGAGGCGGCGCACGTCGACGCGCTGACCGCCGCGGTCAAGGACGCCGGTGGCACGCCCGCCAAGAAGCCGAAGTTCGACTTCGGTGGCGCGTTCGCGGACGAGAAGGCGTTCCTGAAGGTCGCCAACGTCCTCGAGGACACCGGCGTCTCGGCCTACAACGGCGCCGGCCCGTCCCTGAAGTCCAAGGACATCCTGGGTGCGGCCGGCTCGATCGTCCAGATCGAGGCCCGTCACGCGGCGTTGATCCGCCTGCAGCGGGGCAAGCCGCCGGCTCCGCTGGCCTTCGACAAGCCCTCCACGATGGACGAGGTGCTGAAGGCCGCAGGCGGCTTCATCAAGTCCTGATCCCAAGGGGGCGATCAGAGCGGGCGCGGGCCCGGCGTCAGGGATGACGCCGGGCCCGTGCTCGTTGCGCGTCAGCCGGTGACGGTGATGGCGGCCCGCATGTAGGGGTGCAGGCTGCAGATGTAGGAGAACGTGCCGGCCTTCTTCAGCGTCACCTTCTTGGCCTGCCCCTGCTCCAGCACGCCGGTGTCGAAGCCCCCGGCGGAGGATGTCGCGGTGTGCGGCGCCCGGTCCCGGTTGGTGAACGTGAGGGTGACACCGCGGCGGACGGTCAGCGACTCCGGGGCGTAGCTGAAGTCCTTGATGGTCACGACCGCCGGACCGGCGGCCGGTGCCGGGCGGCTGGGCTCGTCCTCGTCGCTGCCGCAGCCACCGGCCAGGAGCGCCACGGCCAGCAGGCCCGCGGTCGTCGTATGTCGTCGCATGTCAGAGCATGCTCCCGGCGGGTTCGCGCGGATCATGCGTTTGGCCTGCAGACCCGGGATCTTGCTGCTGGTCGGACACCCAGAGGCCCGGATTGGACAGGTGTAGGAGTACGAACCGTCACACGGATTGATCCGATGTCCGCGCAGCCCCGAATAGGCGGGTGACGGTCCACGCCCCGGACCGCTCCCCATCTCTGCTCTAGGAGGAAACTTTTACATGCGACGTCTGATCACCACGCTCGCAGCGGTCACCGCTGTCGGCACGAGCTTCGTAGCCGTGGGCTGCGGCGACGACGACAAGGACACCGCGTCGACTCCGGCCGCGGCCGAGACCTCGACGATGAACCACTCCAGCGGCACGTCCGCCGGCGGCACCGCGTCCGGGGACACCGTGTCCACCGACACCGGGGCTTCTGAGCTGCGTGCCGGCCTGACGGGCCTGCTGGTCGACCACGTCTACCTGGCCGGCATCGCGGTCAACACGGGTCTGACGTCCGGTCTGGACTCGGGCGCTTTCAAGGCCTCCGCCAAGACCCTCGACGACAACTCGGTCGCGCTGAGCAAGGCCATCGGCGGCGTCTACGGCGACGCGGCGGGCAAGCAGTTCCTGGCCCTGTGGCGCAAGCACATCGGCTTCTTCGTCAACTACGCCAAGGGCAAGGCGACCAAGAACGACGCGCTGGCCAAGAAGGCCCTCGCCGACCTGGACGGCTACCGCAACGACTTCGGCGCGTTCATCTCCTCGGCCAACCCGAACCTCCCCAAGGAGGCCGTCGCCGAGGAGCTGAAGCCGCACATCGAGACGCTGGCCGCTGCGATCGACGCCGCTGCCGCCAAGAAGTCCACCGTCTTCTCCAAGCTGCAGGCCGCTGCTGCGCACATGCCGATGACGGCCAAGATCCTGGCCGGCGGCATCGCCAAGCAGTACCCGGACAAGTTCGCCGGTTCGGCCGAGGCCGGCGGTGCCGAGCTGCGTGCCGGTCTGACCTCGCTGCTGGAGGACCACGTCTACCTCGCCTCCCTCGCGGTGGACACCGGCGTGAAGGCCGGCCTGGACTCCTCGGCCTTCAAGGCCGCGGCGGGCGTCCTCGACGAGAACTCCGTCGCGCTGAGCAAGGCCATCGGCGGCGTCTACGGTGACGCGGCCGGCGAGCAGTTCCTGGCCCTGTGGCGCAAGCACATCGGGTTCTTCGTCGACTACGCCAAGGGCAAGGCCACGAAGAAGGACGCGCTGGCGACCAAGGCGCTCGAGGACCTCGACGGCTACCGCAACGACTTCGGCGCGTTCATCTCCTCGGCCAACCCGAACCTCCCCAAGGAGGCCGTCGCCGAGGAGCTGAAGCCGCACATCGAGACGCTGGCCGCTGCGATCGACGCCGCTGCCGCCAAGAAGTCCACCGTCTTCTCCAAGCTGCAGGCCGCTGCTGCGCACATGCCGATGACGGCCAAGATCCTGGCCGGCGGCATCGCCAAGCAGTACCCGGACAAGTTCCCGGCGTCCTGATGCGCGTCAGGCCCGCCGCGGGCCTCGCGCTCGTCGCCGCAGCCCTCCTTACGGGTTGCGGCGGCGACGACGCCCCCAAGTCCGCGGACGTCAAGATCAAGACGTTCCAGTTCCAGCCGGCCACGCTGACGGTGGCGTCCGGCACGACCGTCGTCTTCACCAACGACGATCAGATCGAGCACACGGTCACCTCAGGTGTCCGCAAGGGCGAGAAGGACGACACGCCCGACGGGCGTTTCGACATCGACCTCAAGACCGCCGGCGCGTCCGGCAAGGAAGAGCTCGACAAGCCCGGGACGTACGCCTACTACTGCAAGATCCACCCCGGGCAGGGCATGTCCGGCAAGGTCGTCGTGGAGTAGTCGGCCACACGGTGGGCAGGGGCGCAACGGTCGCTCCTGCCCACCTGCGATCGTTCACGGGAGATGCGCCGCCCGCTGACGATCATGGCCACCGTCGCCCTGTGCCTGACCCTGGGCGCGTGCGGCGGCAAGGAGGACGACGGCGGCAGCCCCGCGTCCGGCACGACCACCAACGGGCCCAGCGCCGACACCGCCGCCGCCAAGCTGCGCGGCACGCTCACCGGCCTGCTCACCGAGCACGCCTACCTGGCCGCCATCGCCGCCGACACGGCCACGCGCCGCGGCGCCGACGACCCGGACACCAGCGCCGCACGCGCGGCCGTGATGGCCAACTCCGGCAGCATCGCCGACCTCCTGGGCAGCGCGTTCGGCGGCACGGCCCGCAGCGACTTCCTCAGCGCCTGGTCGCGCCAGGCAGAGGCCTAC
The DNA here is from genome assembly GCA_964443695.1 of uncultured Conexibacter sp. GTDB lineage: Bacteria > Actinomycetota > Thermoleophilia > Solirubrobacterales > Solirubrobacteraceae > Paraconexibacter. The sequence continues at coordinate 8,695 of CAYUDT010000164.1, forward strand.
GTCGCCTACACAGAGGGCAAGCTCGGCGAGGACGAGACGGCCACCCAGCAGGCGCTCACCGAGCTGGACACCTCGCGCGACGCGATCGCCTCGGCGATCATCGCGCTGTCGCCGGGCGCCCAGCGGGCCAAGCTCACGGCGGACCTGAAGACGCACATCGAGTCCGAGCTCGCTGCGATCGACGCAGCGATCAACGACTCCTCGGAGTTTCCCGAGAAGCTCGCCGAGGCCGCCGCGCACATGCCCGCCACCGCGCAGCTGCTGGCCCAGGCGGTGGCCGGCAAGCGCGGCGCCAGGCCTGCGGGCGACCCCGACAGCGAGGGCGCCGCGCTGCGCTCCGGCTTCGTCGCCGCGCTGGTCGACGCGACGCAACTGGCGCTGCTGACCTCCGACGGCCGGATCGCCAAGGGCGTCGGCTCGACGCGCGCGCGGACCGCCGAGGCCGCGGCGCTGGCGAGCCTGGAGACCTTCAGCGAGGTCTTCTCGTCGGTCTACGGCGAGGACGGCGGCCAGAAGGTGCTGTCGGTCATGAAGAAGCAGCTGCGCGCCTACGAGCGCTACGCGACCGGCAAGGCGACCAAGGACCTCGCCCCCGCCGCCACCGCGCTGACCGAGCTCGACGCGGCGCGCGAGGCCTACGGCAGCGCCCTGCATGCGCTCGACCCCAAGACGTCCGCCGTCGACGCCTCAGCCGCCATCGGCGAGCTGATCGATGCGAGCACCGCGACCATCCGGGCCCAGGCGGCCGGGTCCGACAAGCGCTTCGAGCGCCTCGCCCAGGCCGCCCAGCGCGCCGCCCAGTCCGGCGGCGACCTCGCGGTCGCGATCACCAAGCAGTTCCCGGATCGCTTCAACGGCTGAGGATCCCGTCCCGGGCCGACCGCCCCGGAACGCAAGGCGACGCAGGCTCGAGCCGCTCGACGGAACCCTCCTCCCGGTCGCAGCCCGTGAGGGCGCGCCCGAGTCTCAGGTGGCGCGGTCATCACACCGTCTCTCCGCTCCGGGCCCGAGGGCCTGTCGCGGGTGGTCCCCCGAGAGGGACCTGACCTCGCTCTTCGCGGCTCGTTCCCGCGTC
>CAYUDT010000165.1:0-9756 GCA_964443695.1 uncultured Conexibacter sp.
GGCGCGGGGGTGGGAGAACAGGACGGCCCAGCTGTCACCGATCCAGTCGTGGAAGGTGATCTCGCCGTCGGTCGTCTCAGCGGTGAAGTCAGGAGCGGTGTCGCCGATGGTCAGGCTCATGGGGAGTTTCTCGCCTCCGGGGCGTAAATGGGTTGATTGCCGATCGGGTTTCCGAGTCTAGTGGGTCCACCCGCCCCTGAGGCTAGGATCGGACACGTGGAGCAGTTGCCACGTGGCCGACATTCGCTGTCCCGTGAGGAGGTCGAGTCCTCCCAGCGCGGCCGGCTGGTCGCGGCCATGTGCGACGTCGTCGCCGAGAAGGGCTACGTCAACACCTCGGTGGCCGATGTCCTCAAGCGCGCCCGCGTGTCCCGCGAGACCTTCTACGCGCAGTTCAAGGACAAGCAGGACTGCTTCATGGCCGCGCACGAGTACGCGACCGCGGTGCTGCGCGAGCAGACGGCGACCGCCGTCGTCGATGCCGCCGAGCTGCCGGCGATCGAGCGGCTCGACCGCGTCCTCGAGCGCTACTTCGAGGTGCTGAAGGCCGACCCGGCCGTGACCCGCACGATCCTCGTGGAGGTCTACGCCGCGGGGGAGGCCGCGCTGCAGCGCCGCATCGAGGTCCAGCAGGAGATCGCCGACAACGTCGCGCTGCTGATCGGCGCCACGACCGACCAGGAGCGCTTTGCCTGTCGCATGCTCGTCGGCGCCGTCTCGGCGCTGGCCACCAACGCCGTCTCGGTGAACGACTTCGACGCGCTGCCCAAGCTCCACGGGCCGATCATGGACGTCGCGCGGGCAGCCCTCGCCACGCGCGCGTAGGCGGCGGAGCGCTACGCGGGCGTCCGGGTCTTGCGCTCCTCGCGCTCGACCGGGACGGACGCGACCTTCGCGACCTTGGCCATCTGGCGCTGCAGGCGGCGCATGATGTGCTCGTACACCGGCGGCAGCCAGCGCTGCAGCAGGAACGCGGCGCGGATGTCGGGCCCGGTGTAGACGATGTAGGTGCCGTTCTCAACGCCCTTGATGATGCAGTCGGCGACCTTCTCGGGGGACGCCGCGTGCTTCTTGAACTGCTCCAGCGACTTCGTCGCGGCGGGGTGCTCGCGGTCCATCCCGACGATCTTCACGGTGCCGACCAGCGGGGTGTCCACCGCGCCGGGGCAGACCAGCGTGACGCCGATGTTGTCGCGCTCGAGGTCGAAGCGGAGGACCTCGGAGACCCCGCGCAGGCCGAACTTCGCGGCGCTGTAGGCGGCGTGCCAGGGCAGGCCGATGAGGCCCGCGGCGCTCGACACGTTGACGAGGTGCCCGCCGCGCCCGGCCGCGACCATCGGCGGGATGAACGCCTCGATGATCGAGATCGGGCCCATCAGGTCGACCTCGACCATCGCGCGCCAGTCGGAGTGCTGCAGGTTGGAGACCGTGCCCCAGGTGGAGATGCCGGCGACGTTCATGACGATGTCCATCGAGCCGTGGGCGGCGTGGACGTCGTCGGCGAACGCCAGCACGGCGTCGTGGTCGGTGATGTCGAAGGCGGCGTGGTGCAGGACCGTGCCCGCCCGGCCGCCGGTGAGCTCCGCGGCGAAGGCGTCGAGCGCCTCCTCCTGGATGTCGCAGAGCACCACCTGGCCACCCTTGGCGAGCACGGCCAGCGCGGTGGCGCGGCCGATGCCGCTGGCGGCTCCGGTGATGAGGACCTTCTTGCCGGCGATCGACGTGCTGGGCATGGTGAACATGAGTGTACACCGATGCGGCGCAGCTGCCTACCGTCCCTGAACGTGCGTGCACCAGTTGGGCAGGACGCCCAACTGGTGCACACGGGGTCAGGCGGCGGCCGGAGCGGGCACGCCCGCCGGGCGCGGGCGGACCAGCCGCGGGGCGGTGGCCAGGATGGCCGTGCCCGCGACGATCGCAAAGCCCAGCAGCGTGTCCTGCGGGCTGGCCGACTGCAGCGCGATGCCGGCGCCGACCACCGGGAACGACAGGCCGACGTACCCGGCCAGGAAGAGGGCCGCGAGCGCCTCGGCGCGCTCGGCCGGCGGCGTGATGGCCACCACCGTCCCGACGGCGCCCTTGAACAGCGCGCCCGCGCCGGCGCCGGCGATCGCGCCGCCGGCGAGGAACACCGCGAGGCTCGGCGTCGGCAGCCAGGCCGACAGCGTGAACAGCGCCAGGCCGCCGACCATCAGCGCCACGCCGAGGGCGTTGACCCGGGCGGGCGCTGCGGCGGCGGTGAGCAGCTGCGCGACGACGCCGCTGCCGAACACCACCAGGACGGCCACGCCGATGAGCAGGTGGGAGTGCTGCCCGAACGTGCCCACCAGCAGCGTCGCGGAGAGACCGGTGAACAGGCCCATGACGCCGAAGCTCACCACCGCGCTGACGGCCGCGGCGATGAACGGCGCGCGCACCTCGGCGGGGACGGCCACGCGCTGGGGGCGGTAGCCGGGCAGCGGGTCGAGCTTCGGGCGCGTTTCCGGCGTTGTCGCGACGACGGCCACCGCGACGAGCAACAGCACGACGAAGACGAGGTAGGGGAGCGTGAGCGGGTCCGGCGCCCACTGGGCCAGCGCACCGGAGACGACCGGGCCGAGGCCCAGGCCGCCGAGGTTGACGCCGGTGGCCACCAGCTGCGAGCGCACCGGCGAGCCGCCCGGCCGGGCTGTTGCGTGCAGCTCGGAGAGGTAGGCAGTGGCGGTCGCCGTGACGACACCGACCGACAGGCCGTTGACGACGCGCGCGAGGATCAGCCCCGGCACGTCGCGCCACAGCAGGAAGACGGCGGCGCTGGCCAGCGAGGTCGCGATGGCCGGCAGCAGGACACGCCGGCGGCCGTGCCAGTCGGACAGGTGGCCCGCCAGAAGCAGGGCGGCGACGACGCCCACCGCGTACGCGGAGAAGATGAACGTGACGGTCAGCGAGGAGAAGCCGTCGCGGGCCTGGTAGAGGCCGTAGAGCGGGCTCGGCACCGTGGAGAACGCCATCACGACGCCGAAGGCCAGTGCGACGCTCCAGAAGCCGCGGTCATGACGGGCGGAGGAGGACATGCCGGAATAGTCCGCCGGCCGCCTATCTGTCGCAACGCAGATAACAGCTATCGGTTATCAATTCATCTGATGGATCTACGCCAGCTCTCCGTCTTCGTGGCCGTAGCCGAGGAGCGCTCGTTCTCGCGCGCGGCCGAGCGGCTGCACGTCGTCCAGTCCGCGGTGTCGGCCACCGTCAAGGCGCTGGAGCGCGAGTGGGGCCTCACGCTGTTCGACCGCTCGACCCATGCGGTGGCGCTCAGCGCCGAGGGCGCAGCGCTGCTGCCGGCCGCCCGGCAGGCGCTCGCGTCCGGTGAGGCGGTCGGGCACGCCGTCGACGAGGTCCGCGGTGGCCTGCGCGGCCGGGTCCGGGTGGGGATCATGCAGGCGACGCTGCGTCCCGGCGGCGTCAGCGTCGCGCAGGCCATCGCGCACTTCGGCGCCGATCACCCCGAGGTGACCGTGGAGGTCCGCCAGGCGTCCAGCGAGCACCAGGCCGAGCTGGTCCGCACCGGCGAGCTGGACCTCGCGATCGTCGGGCTGGACACCGCCCCGGGCGTGCAGCTGGAGCACCTCGCCTCGCGGCCGATCCAGTTCGCCTGCCACCCGGGCCACCCGCTGGCCGGCCGCCGTGGCGTGACGCTGGCCCAGATCGCCGACGAGCGCTTCGCCGAGTTGCCGGTGGGGTGGGGCGTGCGCACGCTCAACGACCGCGCGTTCGCCACCGCCGGCGTCTCCCGGGAGGTCGCCTACGAGATCAACGACGTCGCGACGGTCGTCGACTTCGTCGCCCACGGCGTGGCCGTCGCGCTGCTGGCCGACGTCGCGACCCGTCCCGACGCGCCGGTCGTGTTCGTCCCGCTGCGTGGCTCGGACACCCGCTGGTGGTTCTCGCTGTGCACCCCGCGCGACCGCGCGCTCAGCCCCGCTGCGCGCCGCTTCGCCGACGTGGTCCGCGAGCACGTGCGGACCTGATCGGGACCAGTGGCTCACGGCGTCGCGGAGACCACGCGTTTTTTCGTGGGTCGATCATCTAGGGTCATCCCTGATGAGGATCGGGGTCGTGGGGGCAGGGCCCGCCGGACTGGCCACGGTGCGCGCGCTGAGCGCCGCCGGGCTGGACGTCGTGGCCTACGAGAAGGGCAACCGCGTGGGCGGGGTGTGGACGCTGGAGGACCGGCCGACGGCCGCGTACCGCTCGCTGCACCTCATCACCAGCCGTGAGCGCACGCAGTTCGCCGAGTTCCCGATGCCGGCCGGGACGCCGGACTACCCCGGGCGCGCGGTGATCGGCCGCTACCTCGAGGCGTACGTCGAGCACTTCGGGCTGGCCGACCGGCTGCGCCTGGGGCGGACCGTCACCGCGACGGCCCGCCGCGCGGACGGCGGCTGGACGGTCACGACCGACCAGGAGACCGACGAGGTCGACGCGCTCGTCGTCGCCTCCGGCCACAACGCCGTGGCCAAATGGCCCGACCCCGCCTATCCCGGTGACTTCGCCGGGACGCAGGCCCACGCGCTGGACTACGAGGACGCCGCGGAATACGCGGGCAGGCGCGTGATGGTCGTGGGCATGGGCAACAGCGCGATGGACATCGCCAGCGACATCTCGCTGACCGCCGAGCACACCTACCTGTCGGTCCGTCACGGGTCGTGGGTCGTCCCCAAGCGCCTGCTGGGCAAGCCCGCCGACCAGGTCACCTCGCCGTGGGCCGCGGTCCACCTGCCGCTGCGGCTGCGGCAGGCCGTCAGCCAGAAGCTGCTGGAGATCACCGTCGGCAACCCCGCCAACTACGGGCTGCCCAGGCCGGAGCGTGGGCTCTTCGAGGACCACCCGACGATCAGCGACACGATCCTCAGCCGCATCAGCCACGGCGAGATCACGCCCAAGGGCGCGATCGACCGCCTCGACGGTGACGGCGTCGTGTTCGCGGACGGCAGCCGCGAGCCGGTCGACGCGATCGTCTGGTGCACCGGCTACAAGGTCGACATCGAGTTCCTCGACCCGTCCTACCTGCAGCCGGCGCCCGACCAGGCGCACCTGTACAAGCGGGTCATCCACCTCGACACCGACGACCTGTTCTTCATCGGGCTCATGCAGTCCACCGGCTCGGCCTTCCCGATCGTCGAGCGTCAGGCCCAGCTGTTGGCCGCGCACCTGTCCGGCAGCTGGCGTCCGCCGTCGCGCACCGACATGGCCGCCGACTGCGCGCAGCGGCAGGCCGACGCGATCAAGCGCTGGGGGCCGGGCGGGCGCCCGGCGATGCGGGTCGACTTCGACCGCTTCATGCACGAGCTGGGGCAGGAGCTCCAGGCCGGTAGGGCACGGGCGTGAGGCGCGCGCTGATCACCGGCGCGTCGGGGGCGTTCGGCACCGCGCTGCGCACCGAGCTGACGTCGCGCGGCTGGAAGGTCGCGGGGCTGGACCTCCGGCCCGCCGCGGGCGACGACGAGGTCGTCGCGTGCGACATCACCGATGACGCGCAGGTCCCCGGCGCGGTCGCCGAGGCGGTCGCCAAGCTCGGGGGCGGCGTCGACGTCCTGGTCAACAACGCCGGCATCGGCGGACCGGCGTCGGCGGGTGCGCCGCCCGGCGACGTCGTGCGCAACATGGTCGCCGTCAACCTCGTCGGCACCTGGAACGTGACCGCCGCGACCATCGACCACCTCGTCGCGTCGCGCGGCCGGGTGGTGCTGCTCGGCTCGCGGATGAGCTTCATCGGCCTGCCGCTCGGGGCCGCCTACGGGGTGAGCAAGCGCGCCGTCACCGCCTACGCCGACGCGCTGCGCGCCGAGTACGCCACGCACGTCGGCGTGACCGTGATCCACCCGGCGTTCGTCCGCACGCCGATCCACGACAGCTCCCGCGCGGCCGGCCTGCAGCTGGAGGGCTTCAGCCACGAGGAGCCGCTGGAGCAGGTCATCGCGACGCTCGTGAAGGCGTGTGAGTCCGAGAAGCCGCACCGCGAGCTGGCGGTCACCCGCGGTGGCGGCGTCCACATCGCGGTGGCCCGCCACTTCCCGTGGCTCGTCGACCGCGTGGTGCAGCGGACCCTGGCCAAGCGCATCGCGGCCGGGGCGCTGGACACCGCGCCGATCGCGGAGTCACTGCGCAACCGGCACGGTCGCAGCTAGGCGGCGAAGCGCTTCGCGGCGCGGGCGCGGGCCTTGGCGGCCTCGACGTCGCGGTTCTTCGGCGGGGCGGTGGTGACGAGGTCGTCCAGCAGCGTCCTGGCCGCCGCGGCGACCTCCTCGACCGCGCGCTCGAACGCCACGGCGTTGGCCTGCGAGGGCTTCGTCGCGCCGCTGATCTTGCGGACGAACTGCAGGGCCGCCGCGTGGATCTCGTCGTCCGTCGCCGGCGGATCGAAGTTGTGCAGTGGGCGGATGTTGCGGCACATGTCCCCGATGCTAATAGGGGTGCCCTGGCCGTTCGCGGACGTCGGCGCTGCCGCGGCCGGCCGTCGCGGGTGAGGTGGGTCCCTCGATCGTTGGGGTGCCGAAGCCGCTCGCGGGCGCTGGCGCTGCCGCGGCCGGCCGTCGCGGGTGAGGTGGGTCCCCGGATCGATACCGTGCGCGGCATGGAAAAGCCTGAAGTGACGATCCCGGACGGTGACCCGTCCTACCAGCTCGAGCTCGAGGACCTCGTCGTCGGTGACGGGGAGGAGGCCGCCGCCGGTCACGTCGTCGAGGTGCACTACGTCGGCGTGTCGTGGTCGACCAAGCAGCAGTTCGACGCGTCCTGGGACCGCGGCGACACGTTCAAGTTCTCGCTGGGCAAGGGCCAGGTCATCCAGGGCTGGGACCAGGGCGTCGCCGGCATGAAGGTCGGCGGCCGGCGCCGGATCACCATCCCCCCGATGCTGGGGTACGGCAAGCGCGGCGCCGGCAACGTCATCGGCCCCGACGAGACGCTCGTCTTCGTCGTGGACCTCATCGGGGTCCGCTGACCGGCCCTCAGGCCGGCACGGCCCCGAGCCCGGCACGGACCTGCCGGCTGACCTCGTCGACCAGCACCTCGTCCGCGCCGGTCTCGATGCCCTCGAGGACCGCCCGGGCGACGTCCGCCGGAGCGGTCTTGGGCACGTCGACGTGGGCGGCCATGTCCGTGTCGACGTAGCCGACGTGGACGCCGATGACCTGGGTGCCGGGCAGGACCTGACGCAGCCCGTTGGTCAGGGCCCAGGCCGCCGACTTGGACGCCGAGTAGCCGATGGTGGTGGGGAACGTCGCCCACGACAGGGCGCTGAGCATGTGCACCAGCGCGCCTCCGCCGTTGGCGGCCAGCACCGGTGCGAACGCCTCGGCCACCGCGGCGACGCCGAAGTAGTTGACCTCCATCTCGGCGCGCAGCGCCTGGACGCCGTCGAGGGGCGAGGCGCCCGTCGCGATGCCCGCGTTGCTGATGACCAGCTGCACGTCGGAGGCCGTCCTGGCGGCCCAGGTGACCTGGTCGGCGTCGGTGACGTCAAGCTGCAGCGGCACGACCCGCGGGTCGTCGGCGTCCTGCGGCGTGCGGGCCGCGGCGTAGACCTTCGCGGCGCCCGCCTCGAGCAGCGCGTCCACGTAGGCCTTGCCGATGCCGCGGTTGGCGCCGGTCACCAGCGCGACGGATCCTGCGATGTCCATGGGTGCTCCAATACCTTGAGTTGCTTGACGCAACTCAAGGTAGCAAAGCCAGGTTTCGTGAAGAAACCTAGAGGCCCATGCCCTTGGAGATGATCTCCTTCATGATCTCGTTGGCGCCGCCGTAGATCCGGGTCACGCGGGCGTCGGCGTACATGCGGGCGATGGGGTACTCGGTCATGTAGCCGTAGCCACCGTGCAGCTGCACGCCCTTGTCGGTCACGCGGCCCTGCACCTCGGTCACGAAGAGCTTGGCCTGCGCGGCGCGCTCCGGCGTCAGCGTCCGCTCGCACAGCTCGGCGATGCACTGGTCGACGTAGGCCTCGGCGACGTCGACCTCGGTGCGGCACTCGGCCAGCATGTGCTTGACGGCCTGGAAGGTGCTGATCGTCGTGCCGAACGCCGCGCGCTCCTTGACGTAGTCGACGGTGACGTTGACGGCGCACTGCGCCACGCCCAGGCCGGCGATGGCGATCGACAGCCGCTCCTGCGCGAGGTTGTTGACCAGGTAGCGGAAGCCCTGGCCCTCCTCACCGAGGAGGTTCTCGACCGGCACCTGGGCGTCGTTGAAGAACAGCTCTGCGGTGTCCTGGGAGTGCATGCCGACCTTCTCGAGGTTGCGGCCGCGCTCGAAGCCCGGCGTGTCACCCTCGACGATGACGATCGACAGGCCCTTGTGGCGCTCGCTGGGATCGGTCTTGACGGCGTTGATGATGAGGTCGGCGTTGATGCCGTTGGTGATGAACGTCTTGGCGCCGTTGACGACGTAGTGGTCGCCCTCGCGGATCGCCTTGGTGCGGATGCCGGCTAGGTCGGAGCCGGTGCCGGGCTCGGTCATGCCGACCGCGGTGATCAGGTCGCCGCTGCAGATGCCCGGCAGCCAGCGCTGCTTCTGCTCCTCGTTGCAGTACTCCAGGAAGTACGGCAGGCAGACGTCGTTGTGCAGCGTCAGGCCGATGCCGAAGCCACCGAGGCCGGCCAGGAAGCACTCCTCGCCGATGATCGCGTTGAAGCGGAAGTCGTCACCGACCCCGGCGCCGCCGTACTCCTCGGGGACCTGCATCCCCATGAAGCCGTTCGCACCGGCCGCCTGGTAGATCTCGCGGGGGACGATGCCGTCCCTCTCGTACTGCTCGAAGTGGGGCGCGACCTCCTTGGCGAGGAAGCGGCGGAAGGACTCCCGGAAGTCCTCGTGCTCGTCCTCGTAGAGGGCGCGGCGGCGGACGGGCGGCGGCGTGACGGCGGTCATGGCCGGGCACGATACGACGCAGGACTGAACCATGTTCACCCGCGCTGCGTAGGCTGGGTGTATGGGATGGCTCTCGACTCTGAAGATGTACGCCAAGCGGCCGAAGAAGCTCGGCGCGAAGACCGACCTCTACACCCACAAGATCGGGCTGCTCGACGGCGGTGAGCTGGACCTCGAGACGTTGCGCGGCAAGCCGACGCTGTTCGTCAACACCGCCAGCAAGTGCGGCTTCACGCCCCAGTACGAGGGTCTGCAGAACCTCTACGAGAAGTACGCCGACCAGGGCCTGCAGATCGTCGGCACGCCCTCGGAGGACTTCGCCGGCCAGGAGCTCGACAGCGCGGGGGAGATCGGCGCGTTCTGCCAGAAGAACTACGGCGTGACGTTCACGCTCACCGAGAAGTCGTCGGTGCGGGCCGACCCGGTGCCGCTGTGGGACGACCTCGCCCGCCAGCCCGACAGCGCGCCGCCCGTGTGGAACTTCTCCAAGTACCTCGTCGACGCCGACGGCAGGCTCATCGCGCGTTGGGCGACGAAGGTCAAGCCGGAGGACCCGGAGATCGTGGCCGCGATCGAGAAGGCCCTCCCGCAGAGTTCCTAGGAGGAGTTCGCGGATAACCCGCGAACCTGGTTATGAACCTTCGTGATGGGCGGTCCTTCGGGGCCGCCTTTCGCGTCTCTGGGGGGTGGTGGGGGGTGGGGGGGTGGGGGGTGGGGGCACAACCACCACCCCCCCAACCCCGTACCCCAAAGGTACCCCCCCCCGCGTACCCCCCCCCCCCCAAGCCCCCCCCCCCCCCCCCCCCCCCCCCCACCACCCCCCCCCCCACCCCCCCCGGGCGAACCCGT
>CAYUDT010000166.1:0-9512 GCA_964443695.1 uncultured Conexibacter sp.
GGCTTGGCGGCGACGGGCGTGTCGGGCTCCCACTCGGCGACCGCGCCGTCGAGGCCGGCGGTCTTCAGCACCTTCAGGGAGAGCAGGGCGCACTTCATGCGCGTGGCGGAGATGTCGATGCCGAGCAGCTCCAGGACGAAGGACCGGTCGAGCTTGAGGAGGTCATCGACCTTCATGCCCTTGACCTCGTCGGAGGTCATCGACGCCGCGGCCTGGGAGATCGCGCAGCCGTGGCCGTCGAAGCGGATGTCCTCGATGACGCCGTCGTCGTCGACCTTGAGCATGACCTTCAGCTGGTCGCCGCAGAGCGGGTTGTTGTCCTCCGCCTCGAGGTCGGGCGACTCCATCGGCCCCCAGTTGTGGGGGCGCTTGTAGTGCTCGAGGATCTCTTCGCGGTAGAGGTCGTCCATGTCGCCTCTAATCCTACCGCTCTAGTCGGAATCAGCAGCGCGGACGTTCTCGATGATCGCCTTGTCGCGCTCGCCGAGCCGGTCGAGCACTGGGTTGATCGTGCCGCGCAGCGCGCTCCAGATGCGCCAGAACCGCGGCAGGAGCACACGGCGCTTGCGCGTGGCGACGGCCGCCGCGATGGCTTCCCCGCACTCCTGCGCGGTGATCCGGCGGGTGACGAAGCCCGGCAAGGTCGACTGCAGCTCGGCCGCGCGCGGCGTGGCGTCGACGGCGTCGCGCACGAGGTCCGTGTCGACGAAGCCGAACTGCGCGATGGTCAGCGTCGTGCCGGTGTGGGCCAACTCGAGGCGCAGCGCGCGCCCGAACTGCTCGACGCCCGCCTTGGCGGCGGCGTAGGACGAGTTCATCAGGCCGTTGGCGAACGAGTAGATCGACGCGACCAGCACGATGTGCCCCTGGTGGGCGATGACGTGCTCCAGCGCCGGCTTCACCGTCCGGAAGACCCCGAGCAGGTCGACCTCCAGCGTCCGCTCCCACGCGTCGGCGTCGATGCGCCGCACCGTGGTGATCGGCGGGGCGATGCCGGCGTTGGCGACGACGACATCCAGTCGCCCCGAGCGGGCGACGATCTCGGCGACCACCTCGCGCATCCGGGCCGCGTCGGTCACGTCGGCCGCCAGCCCGTAACCGCCGAGCGCCGTCGCCGCCGCCTCGGCCGCCGCGCCGTCGATGTCGGCGATGACGACGGTCGCGCCCCGCGAGGCCAGGCCCTTGGCGGTCTCGCGACCGATGCCCTTCGCGCCGCCCGTGATCAGCGCGACGCGTCCATCCAGTTTCAGGCGACCCATGCCCGCGACGTTAGCGCGCAGGATCGGGGTCGCCGGCGGGTGGCGGCTACCCGAAGATGCGGTGCACGTCGCCGAGCGCTTCCACGAGCGCGTCCACATCGGCGCGCGTGTTGTGGATCGCGAACGAGGCCCGGGCGGTGGCGCCGACGCCGAGGCACTGCATCAGCGGCTGGGCGCAGTGGTGGCCGGCGCGGACGCAGACGCCCCGGCGGCCGAGGATCTCGCCGATGTCGTGCGGGTGCGCGTACTCCAGCGCGAAGGAGATGACCGCGCCACGGTCGACCGCGGCGGCCGGACCGTGGATGGTCAGGCCCGGCACGGTGCGCAGCCGCTCCAGGGCGTAGTCGACGAGCTCCAGTTCGTGGGCGCGGACCGCGTCCATGCCGATCTCGCCGAGCAGGTCGACCGCCGCGCCCAGGCCCACGGCCTCGGCGATCGGCGACGTGCCGGCCTCGAACTTCATGGGCGATTCCGCCCACGTCGACCGCTCCAGCGACACCGAGGAGATCATGTGGCCGCCGCCGAGGAACGGCGGCATGGCCTCGAGGATCTCCCGGCGCCCGTGCAGGACGCCGATGCCGGTCGGGCCGTAGGCCTTGTGGCCGGTCCAGACGTAGAAGTCCGCGTCGATCTCCGGCAGCGACACCGGGATCTGCGGGACGGCCTGCGCGCCGTCGACGAGCACCTTCGCGCCGGCGGCGTGCGCCCGGCGGGTGATCTCGGCGACGTCGTTGATCGTGCCGAGGACGTTGGAGACGTGCGCGACCGCGACCATCTTCACGCGGCCCGACGCCAGCTCGGCGTCCAGCTCGTCCAGCGACAGCTTGCCGTCGCCGTCGATGTGCAGTGCCCGGACCTCGGCACCGCTCCAGGACGCGGCCAGCTGCCACGGCACGATGTTGGAGTGGTGCTCCATCTCCGTGACGAGCACCACGTCGCCGGCGCTGAGGTTGTCGCGGCCCCAGGCGTAGGCGACGAGGTTGATCGCCTCGGAGGCGTTCTTGGTGAACACGGTGCCGCGCGGGTCGGCCCCGAGCCACTCGGCGATGCGGGTGCGCGCCCCCTCGTACAGCTCGGTCGCCTCGACCGCGAGCGGGTAGACCCCGCGATGGACCGACGCCCGATGGTGCGCGTAGTAGTCGTCCATCGCGGCGATGACCCGCGCGTGCGTCTGCGCCGTGGCGCCGCTGTCGAGGTAGACGACGCCTTCCCGCGCCAGCGTCGGGAACTGCGTCGTGAGGTCCTCGACAGCAGCCATGGCTAGACCTTCGACCCGGTCTCGAGCCAGCCGTAGCCCTCGGCCTCGAGGCGCTCGACCAGCTCCGGACCACCCTCGTGGACGATCCGGCCGTCGGCGACGATCGAGACCCGCTCCGGCTGCACGAGGTGCAGGATGCGCTGATAGTGGGTGATGATCAGGACGCCCATGTTGTTCTCGCGGGCGACCGTGTTGACCCCGTTGGCGACGACGTTGAGCGCGTCGATGTCCAGGCCGGAGTCGGTCTCGTCGAGGATCGCCGTGCGGGGCCTCAGCAGCGCCAGCTGCAGCGTCTCCAGGCGCTTCTTCTCGCCGCCCGAGAAGCCATCGTTGAGGTAGCGGGAGACGAACTCGCGCGGCACGTTGGTCAGCTCCATCGCGGCCTCGACGGTCTTGCGGAAGTCCTTGAGGCTGATCTCCGGCTCGCCGCGATGCTCGCGATGGGCGTTCATGACCATGCGCAGGTACTTCGTGATCGTCACGCCGGGGATGGCGACCGGGTACTGGAAGGCCATGAACAGGCCCATGCGGGCGCGCTCGTCCGGCTCGGCCTCGGTGATGTCCTCGCCGCCGAAGAGGATCTGGCCGTCGGTGACCTCGAGATTGGGGTGGCCCATGATCGCGTTGGCCAGCGTCGACTTGCCGGCGCCGTTGGGGCCCATGAGCGCGTGGACCTCGCCCTCACGGACGGTCAGGTCGACGCCCTTGAGGATCTGCTTGTCGTCGGCTCGGACGTGCAGGTTGCGGATCTCGAGATCAGGCATTCAGATGCTTCCTAGTTGATGGTGAGGAGAGGCTGGCGGGCGCCGAACTGCACGAGCTCGGCCAGCGTGGTGCGGGCAAGGGACTCCATGACGCCGCCCTGCACGCGCATCCAGAGGAGCTTGGTCGCGCAGCCGTGCCCCTTGTCGGACTCGTGGGAGCACAGCACACGCGCGCCGTCGGTGTCGTCCACGAAGCAGGTCATGGGGGCGACGGCGCCCTCGAGGGCGACGATGACCTCGTCCATGGTGAGCTGCTCGGGGTCGCGGGCCAGGCGGTAGCCGCCGTGCGCGCCGCGGGTCGACTCGACGATGCCGGCCTTCTTGAGGAGCGCGACGATGCGCTCCAGGTAGGCCAGCGGCAGGCCTTCGGCCTCGGCGATGGCCTTCAACGACACCGGCTGGCCAGGGGGCCCCGACTCCGGGGACTGCTGGCGCCCGAGCTCGACGAGCAGGCGCACGCCGTATTCCGCTTTGGTCGTGAAGATCATGCCGACCGTCAATCCTACCAATGAGGTCGGAGATGGGGGTGTGCAAATCCTCTCGCGGACTTGAGTTTTCTGGCGCGTTGACGATGAATAGACGAACGGGCAGCCCTTCGGGGACCCGAAACGCCACTTTTCTCGGGGGAAGCACCACATGACGACGTTCAGCCGCGGCGGTCTCGCCGCGACCATCGGTCTGCTGACCGTGTTCACCAGCAGCGCCGGCGCCGCCACGTACCACGTGCGTGCAGGCTCCGGCTGCAGTGACTCACGCACCACCACGCAGGCGCAGAGCGCCACCACCCCGTGGTGCACGATCGCCAAGGCAGCGACCGCCACGCCGTCGGGCGCCGATGTCGTCGTCCACGCCGGCACCTACGGCGCGACATCCCTGACGCGCACGATGCCCATCACCTTCCGCGGCGCCCCGGGCGAAGCGCGCCCGAGCATCGGCGCGTTCGCCATCGGCGCCGTCAGCGGTCTCACGCTCAGCGGTCTCGGGTTCACCAACGGCGTCACGCTCACCCAGAGCAGGTCGGTCAACGCGACCGACCTCGACGTGAGGACGAAGGGCATCTTCGCGAAGGGCGTCGTCGGGCTGCGCGTCGACGCCAGCCGCTTCCACGATCTCACGTTCACGGGCAACTGGAATGCCGTTCCCGACGCCGCGGGCTACGGCGTGCGCGTCGCCCCGGTGGTGGTGACCACCACGACGCTCGGCATCTTCAGGAAGACGACGACCTACCGGGCGGGAGACGTCGTCGTCACCGGCTCGACGTTCGAGAACGTCCAGATCGACGGCGTGCAGGCGCAGGCGACCGACGGCCTGACGTTCAGGGGCAACACCGTGCGCAACCTCGTCTCCACGGGCGGATCGCACGCTGACGCGGTGCAGACCACGGACGTGACCCGCCTGGAGATCAGCGGCAACGACGTCCGCAACAGCCAGCGCGGCTTCATCCTCGACAACAGTCCTGGGGCGCGGGTGCTGGACAACGTCATCTTCCACGTCGTCGAGTGGGGTGTGGACATCCTCAACAGCACGGACGTGACGATCGCCGGCAACTCGCTGTGGGACACCGGTCAGATGGCCGGCGGCAACCAGAGCGCCTTGGTGTTCGGTAGCGGCGCGGGCGGCCTGACCGTGGTCAACAACGGCATGCGGCGGCTGAACTTCACGGCCTCCCAGGTCACCCAGGAGGGGTGGAACTTCGTCGCGCAGCCGTACCCGGGCGTGCCGTACGCCGCCACGACCCTCGTGGGCACATCGACGTCCGTCCGGGACCCGCAACTGGACCCGACGACTCTCGAGCCGCTCGCGGGCAGCCCGCTGATCGACGCCGGCACGAGCGATTTCGGCGTGCCCACCACCGACATCCGCGGCTTCGCGCGCTTCGACGACCCGGACGTGGCGAACTCCGGCTCGGGCGCGACGCCCTACACGGACATCGGCGCGGTCGAGCGGCAGCCGTAGGAACCCGCGCGACGCTGCTCGTCGCGCTCGCCACCGGCCGGACCGGACCCGACGTGGGAACCTTTGTCGTCCGGTCTGGTCAGATCGAAGGACGACCGGCCAGGTGGACGTGATGCACGGTTCAGACGACGACGCCGAGGTGGATCGCTGCTTCGCGGTGCGCGACGCGCACATCTGCGCCAACGTGCGGCGCCGCTGCGCGTCCGCACAGGACGCGGACGAGGCGACCGACGTTCTTGACCGTCGCCTGGCGCCGCTTGGCCAATCAACCGTGGAGGCGTGAACCGTGTTCGTCGCGTTGCTCACCGCCGCCGCGGTGTCCCCGTTCTGCACCCCGCCCGCCCGCTGCCCGGACCTGACGATGCGGCGCCCCTCGCAGCTGCACCTGCTCAAGGGGCGCTACCTCGCCTCGACCAACCAGATCGTCAACGTCGGCAACGGTCCGGCCGAGGTGCGCGGCTACCGGACGGCATCGGCGCGCATGCGGGCGCGGCAGATCCTGCGCCCCGGGCGCGGGGGACATCCGGTGCGCCTGCCGGACACCGGCCTGCGGGTCGTCTTCCACGACACGATCACCCGCGGCGCCTACTGGAAGCTGCTGGAGGCCGCCGAGTTCGAGCTGTGGACGCTGCACACCGACGGCACGCTGGGCACCAGGCGCCGGGTGGGACCCAAGCTCATCTACTGCCTGCGTGACCTGAAGCGGATGACCCGGCCGTCGACCGGCCACTCCTACCCGCGCTCCCCGCGGGCGCGGCAGTACGGCGCCTGCTCGACCGACCGCAAGGCGCGCCGGCGGACGTTGGGGACGAGCGTCGGCTGGACCGACGAGTACCCGTGGGACTACCCGCAGAACTGGATCTCCGTGCGCGGCCTGAAGGGGTGCTTCGCCTACGTCCATCGCGCCGACCCGGAGAACCGCCTCGTCGAGCTGGACGAGGCCAACAACGCCTCGGCCGTCGTCGTGCGCCTGCCGTGGAGGGGGCCGGGCCGCCACGGCTGCCCGCAGGTGCGCGGGTCGCTGCTCGGCACCCCGGCGTCGCCGGGTGGCAGTGGGTACTAGGGCGCTTCGCAGTCCACGACGAGGCAGTTCGGGGCGTGCTCGGCGGGGACCTTCACGTGCTGCAACACGCGCGGCCACCGTGACGGCGCGAGCTTGGTGATGCGCCCGCCCGCAACCGGCATCGCGTACGCGTCCACCCGCTTGCCGCACGCCGTCCGCTGCAACCAGACGACGCGGCTGCCGAGGACCTCGACCGCCCGGATCGCAGGAACGCAGTAGTACGTGCGGCGCAGGGTCGACGCCAGGCGCATCAGCACCTTCGGCCTGGCGGCGGCGAACCGCTGTACGAACAGGGCGGTGTCGTGTCCGCTGATGTCCTGCTGCACGACGAACATCCGGTCGAGGCCGACCTCGATCTGCGTGTTGCTGCCGGGCAGTGTGTAGAAGGCGCGCGCCGCGCAGCTCCGGGTGCCGACCTTGATGTCGATCTCGAGGTTGGCCGTCGCGACCGCAGAACGGCAGCCCGCCGCGCTGGCGCTGGCCGTGTCGAGGTACGGATCGCTGCCGGTGGGATCGTTCCCGCCGACCAGCGGGGGCCCGGCAAGCTCGCCTTCGGTGACGTCGTAGGTCCACACGCCGGACGCGTGCACGAACGTGACGAGCGCGCCGCCGCCGGTCCGCGGCCCGACGTCGAAGGCGGACTCCGACACGCGCAACGGCAACGCCCGCGTCCGGCCGCCGATGCGGCTCAGCAGCCGCCGGGCGCCGTTGACCTGCGCCATCCACACCTGCAGCGAGCCCTCGGTCTCGACGTGCGTGCGCGCGGAGGGCTTGCGGCCCGGATCCACCGCCGGTGGCGCGTCCAGCAACGGTGAGCTCGGAGCGTCGGCCGCGCGCGCCAGACCCCCGCCGCTGTAGCAGTCGGGATGGTCGGGGTCGTCCTTGTCCTGGCAGTCGTCGCTGCGCTCGACGGGCGCCGTCACGCCCTGCAGCACGCGCGGCAGGGACTTCAGCCGTTTGATGGGACCCCCGTTCACCGGCATCGCGTAGCCGGTCAACGCCCGTCGGCAGCCGGTCCGCTGCAACCACACGACCCGGGACCGGAGGACCTCGACGCCGGTGATGACCGGGACGCACCCGCGATCCGGCAGCCGCCGGAGCACCTTGGCCTTCGCCCCGGAGGCGAAACGACGGACCACCAGGTCAGTGCTGCCCGCACCGGTGGCTCCGAGGACGACGAACGCGCGGTCGGTGGCGAGGTCGGCGCCGCGCTCCTCCCCATCCAGCGACCAACCGGCCGGCGCCGAGCATCCGCGACCCAGGAACGCCACCGTGAGGTCTGCGCTCTCAGACGCCCCGAGCGTCCGGCAGCCGCCGACGCTCAGCGCGTCACCGTCGGCGCCGATGGTCCCCTCCAGCAGCTTCCCGGCCCGCAGATCGTAGGTCCAGAGCGCCTCGCCCGAGACGAAGCCGACCAGCGCGCCGCCGCCCGTCCGCGGGCCGACGTCGAACGCCGCGCCCGCGTCGAGCGCCAGCGGCAGTGCCGTCGTCCTGCCGTCGAGCCGCTGCAGCAGCCGGCTGTGCCCGCCGACCACGGCCTTCCAGACCTGTAGCGGGCCCTCGGTCTCCACGTGCGTCCTGGAGGACGGCTTGAGGTCTGCCGCCACGGCGGGCGACGCGCGGAGCAGCGGCGAGGGCTGCTGCGCGAGGGCGCCGTCCGGCGCGACCAGGAGGGCGGCGATCGCCGCCAAGAGGATCCGCATCGGACCCCGACGCTAACCGCGGCGCGACGACCGGGCAATGCGGGCAAACGCGCATTTTCACGCGCACCTCTACCCTGCCTGGTCGCTCATGGCCCGCCGAGAAGACCTCAGAAACATCGCCATCGTCGCCCACGTCGACCACGGCAAGACGACGCTCGTCGACGCCATGCTCTGGCAGAGCGGCGCCTTCCGTGAGGGCGCGGACGTCGCCGAGCGGGTGATGGACTCGATGGATCTCGAGCGCGAGAAGGGCATCACGATCCTCGCGAAGAACACCGCGGTGCCGTTCGAGGGGACCAAGCTCAACATCATCGACACGCCCGGCCACGCCGACTTCGGCGGTGAGGTCGAGCGCGGCCTGACGATGGTCGACGGCGTGCTGCTGCTCGTCGACGCCTCCGAGGGCCCCCTGCCCCAGACGCGGTTCGTGCTGCGCAAGGCGCTGGAGCAGCGGCTGCCCGTGATCCTGGTCATCAACAAGATCGACCGGCCCGACGCGCGCATCGCCGAGGTCATCGACGAGGTCTACGACCTGTTCCTCGACCTCGATGCCGACGAATCGCAGATCGAGTTCCCGATCGTCTACACCAACGCCAAGGCCGGGACGGCGACGCTGGACCTCGACACCCCCGGCAGCGACCTCAAGCCGCTGATGCAGCTCATCGTCGACACGGTGCCGCCGCCGGAGTACGAGGAGGGCCACCCGCTGCAGGCGCTGGTCACCAACCTCGACGCGTCGCCCTACCTCGGCCGCCTGGCGATCTGCCGCGTCCGCAACGGCACGATCAAGAAGGGCCAGGACATCTCCTGGTGCCGCGCCGACGGGGAGACCGTCGCCAAGGCGAAGGTCGTCGAGCTGTTCGTCACCGAGGCGCTGGACCGCGTCGCGACCGACTCCGCGGGGCCGGGCGAGATCATCGCCGTCGCCGGCCTGGCCGACGTCACCATCGGCGAGACGCTCGCGGACCTCGACGACCCGCGGCCGCTGCCGATCATCCGCGTCGACGAGCCGTCGCTGTCGATCACGATCGGCATCAACACCTCGCCGCTGGCCGGCAAGGGCGGCGGAGACAAACTCACCGCGCGCCTGGTGAAGAACCGCCTCGACGCCGAGCTCGTCGGCAACGTCTCGCTGCGCGTGGAGAACACCGAGCGCCCCGACACCTGGGCCGTCCAGGGTCGCGGCGAGCTGCAGCTCGCGGTGCTCGTCGAGCTGATGCGCCGCGAGGGCTACGAGCTCACCGTCGGCCAGCCCCAGGTCGTCACCCGCGAGATCGACGGCAAGGTCCACGAGCCGGTCGAGCACATGAGCATCGACGTGCCGGAGGACTACGTCGGCGTCATCACCCAGCTGCTGGCGCTGCGCAAGGGCCGCCTGGAGCAGATGGTCAACCACGGCACCGGCTGGGTGCGCATGGAGTACCTCGTCCCCGCCCGTGGCCTGATCGGCTTCCGCACCGAGTTCCTCACCGAGACGCGCGGCACCGGCCTGATGCACCACGTCTTCGA
>CAYUDT010000167.1:0-9436 GCA_964443695.1 uncultured Conexibacter sp.
GACGAGGTTGAGCACGCCGATGACGGGACCGCGGACCGCGGCGATCGGGGTCTGGATGACCGAGCGCATGCCCAGCTGGTGCAGCGCCGCCCGCCGCTCGGGCTCCTCGACGTAGCTGTCGATCAGCGCGTCGGACACCTCGGCCAGCAGGACGCTCGGGCCGCCGCGGAGGATGCCCTGGACCGCGGCCACCGCACCGAGGGGAGGGCTGTGCTGCGCGTTGAACGCCCGGACCGCGGCGACCTTGTCAGGGTGGCTGTGCGCGACGGCGACGGCCTGCAGCACGTCCTGGTCGTCGGGCATGAGCACGGTGCACCAGTCGGCCAGCTCGGGCACCGTCAGCTCGACCAGCTCCTGCAGCGTCTGCTCGTAGTCCAGGGACGACGCCAGGACGCGGCCGGCCTCGGCCAGCAGCCGCTGCGTCAGGACCGCACGCCGGCCCTCGGTGATGTCCTCGGTCATCGAGACGACCATGAGCAGCTCACCGGCGTCGTCGAGGACCGCGCGGGCGCGCACCTGGCGCCAGTACTCCCGGCCGCTGTCGCGGTGGATGGTGCGGACGACCAGCGGGGGCACGTCCCGCTCGCCGTCGAGGATCCGCCGCGACGGGTAGCGCTCCGCGGTCAGGACGGCGCCCTGCTCGTCGTAGGTGACCCACCCCTCGGCGATCTCCTCGGGCGTGGCCTCGACGACCGCCCGCGGCGACGCCATGCCCATCGCCTCCGCAGCGGCCTGGTTGGCGTAGACGATGCCCTGCCCCGGGCGCTGGATGAGCACGGCGGCGGCCAGGCCGTTGATGACGTCGGCCACATCGCGTGCCTCGGTGCGCTCCGGGGTGGGCAGCGCGATGCTGGCCAGGCCGGTCTGCTCGCGCGGGTCGAACGCGCGACGCTCGCTGATGTCCACGACGACGCAGAGCCACTCGAAGACCTCGGGGTCGGCGACGACGGCCCCGAGCAGCACCCGCACGCGGGATCCGTCGCGGCGCAGGTACTCCTTCTCGTAGAGGTCCGAGCGCCCGGTCTCACGCATGGCCGCCACCGCGGCGGCGTCGACGTGCGCCCACTCCGCCGGCGTCATCAGCGGCCACGGCGGCAGCTCGCTGACGTCGTCGTAGCCGAGCATCTGCAGGAAGGTCGCGTTGGCCTCGACGATGCGGTCGTCGATGCCGCGGATGACGCCGCCGAAGCCCGCGTCGGCCAGCAGCCGCAGCCGCGACAGCGACCCCGCCAGCTCGCGCTGGGCCTCCTTCTCGGCGGTGAGGTCCTGCGTCACGGTGAGCCGCAGGTCGCCGAGGGCCTTCGTCGTCGTCTGCAGCCAGCGCGTGGCGCCCTGGGCGTCGGCCTGCGTGCTGAGCCCGGGCGCGGGCCGGTGACCCAGGGCCTCGGCGGCCGCGTTGGAGTAGACGATCGTGCCGTCGGCGGCTTCGACGGTGACGGCCTCCGACAGCGCACCGAGGATGCCCTGCAGGCGGTCGCGGGCCAGGCGCAGCTCATCGACGAGGCCGGCGGTGGCGACCAACGGCCCGGCGCGCTCGGCCACCTCCTCCACGAGTCCGACGACGGGGTTGGGCGCACCGGAGCGCCAGGCGACCGAGATCGAGCCGACGGCCCGGCCCGCCGAGCGCAGCGGCACCGCCGCCCACCACTTCAGGCCCAGCGCCAGCAACTCCTGCGCGCGCTGCTCGTCCGGGGACACGCTGCGCGCCCAGTCCTCGTCGATGCGGGTGACCTGGGTGTGGCCGGTCGCGGCCGCCTGCCGCGAGGGGGATGCGTTGGCGCTGACCGGGAACGCCATCGTCCAGGCCGAGGCCGCGGCGTCGATCGAGCCGTCGGGCGCAGCCACGCGGGCGCCAACCCGGCGGGCGGAACCGTCGGCCTCCAGCAGCGTGACGCTGCAGAGGTCCACGAGGTCGGGAACGAGCAGGTCGACGATCCCGACGATGTCGCCACCGGTGAGGCCGGCGCTGCCACGCATGTCGTCGAGCCGGGCCAGGATGTCCTTGCCGCGGGCGGACTCCGGCGCGGACGCCGCGGCGAGGCCCGGCACCTCGAAGAGCATCCGCACCTCGGTCCCGGTGCCGTCGGGGCCGGGCGCCAGGTCGACCCGTGCGCACAGGCGCCCCATCAGCGGGAGCCCCATGCCCAGGCCGGGGCTGTCGTGGCGCGGGCCCATGCCCCGGCCGTTGTCGACGACGCGCACCTCGAGGCGGCCCGCACTGGCCTCACCGACGACGTCGATCGTCCCCGGCGGGCGGTCCAGGAACGCATGTGTCACCGCGTTGGCCATCGCCTCGCTGACGCACAGGCAGACGGCGTGGACGTGCTCGTCGTCGAGCTGCAGCTGGGTGGCCCACTCCTGCAGCTCGCGCCGCACGCGAGGCACCCACTCCGCGACGGCGGGCACCACCCGTTCGAAGCGAACGGCCGCGGAGGCGCCCTGGTTGCTGCTCGTCGTCGTCATTCCTACGGCCGAGCGAGCCTACCGCCGGGCGTGCGGCGCCGCGTCGTCCGCGGACCGACGCCCCCACCGGCTCGGACGCCGCCGTCCGCGGCGGGAGCGCCCGCTCCCGCCGCAGGACCCCGCGCTCAGGCGGGCTTCGCCGGGCCCTTGCCCAGGCGGATGTTGCTGACCGTGAACGTGCCAGGCTGGTCGACGATCACAAAGGTGAGCGACTGCGAGATCCGGTACTGCGGGTTGGCGCTCGCAAAGGCCGCCCAGTTGGGGTACGCGGCGGCGCCGTAGTAGACGTTGCACGTCGCGTCGTTGATCGCGTCGAGGGTGCCGGCGCCGTCGTTGCAGCCGAGCGTGTCGATGAACGCGTAGGCCTCCGTCGTGCCGTCGCCGTTCTCGTCGATCGGGATGCTCAGCCGGGGCGATCCGCCGGCTTCGCCCGTGCCACTGTAGCTGAACGCCAACTGGTTGACGTCGCGCAGGCGCTTGCCCGACAGGTTGGAGTTCTGCAGGTACACGCCGGCGTAGGCGTTGTTCGGGTCCAGGTCGCCGTCGATCGTGTCGAGCGTGGCCGTCCCGTCGGCGTTGACCGTGCACGTGCCGTTGAACCCACCGTCGACGGTGCCGGAGAAGCACTGGTACTTGTTGCCGTTGGCGTTGGGCGGGGAGTTCTTCGGCTCGGCGGCCGCGGGCTGGGCGACGCAGGCGAGCGCAATCGCCGCCACAAGCAGGGTGAGGGACTTCTTCATGGGGGAACCTCCAGTCGTTCGGCGTCCACCCGTACGGAGGACGCCGCTCGATCCAAGCGCGTCGGCCCGGGCCGGAAGGGTGATCCGGCAGATGCGCCCGGGTGCGCTGCACGCCCTGAGGTGCGTCACGCGCGGACGCCTCGACGGACCATGTCCGTCCCCCCGGGCGTACAACTCCGCGGGCTCGCGAGGAGGAATACGGACGCCACCCGGTCGCGTGGGCCGGAAACTCGCCTGATGCGCGACGTCGACCGGACCGAGCCGCTCGGGTGCTGACGGCCATGGCGGGCGGCGTGAAGACCAAGCAGCTCACGAAGTCCGGCTACGAGAAGGAGCTCGAGCGGCTGCAGGGCGAGCTCGTGCGCCTGCAGGACTGGGTCGTCGCCAAGGGCCTGAAGGTCGTCGTGCTCTTCGAGGGCCGCGACACCGCCGGCAAGGGTGGGGTGATCCGCCGGATCACCGAGCGGACCAGCCCGCGGGTCGTCCGCACGGTGGCGCTGGGCACGCCCAGCGACCGCGAGCGCACGCAGTGGTACTTCCAGCGCTACGTCGCCCATCTGCCCGCCGCCGGGGAGATCGTCCTGTTCGACCGCTCCTGGTACAACCGCGCCGGCGTCGAGCGCGTCATGGGGTTCTGCACGGACGCCGAGTACGAGGAGTTCATGCGCACCTGCCCGCACTTCGAGCGGATCATCCAGCGGTCGGGGATCGTGCTGCTCAAGTACTGGCTGTCGATCAGCGACGAGGAGCAGGAGCGGCGGTTCCACGCGCGCATCGACGACCCCGCCAAGCGCTGGAAGCTCAGCCCGATGGACATCGAGGCCCGCGCCCGCTGGGTCGACTACGCCGAGGCGAAGGACGAGATGCTGGCCTTCACCGACACCCCCGACTCGCCGTGGTACGTCGTGGAGGCCGACGACAAGCGGACCGCACGGCTGAACCTCATCGCGCACCTCCTCGACCAGATCCCCTACGAGGACGTCCGCCGCCCGGCCTTCGACCTCCCTCCCCGCCAGGAGCGGGCCTACGTGCGCCCGCCGAAGGACTCCCAGCACTACGTCCCGCGCCGGTACGAGGTGCGGTGAAGGTGCCGCGTCCCGCGAGCTTCTCGCTTACCGAATCCTGACGATGTCCTGCCGGTCGCCTGACCGGCACGCGGGCACCATGTCGTCCATTGCCCGGCAGCACCGCCCGTCTCGCCCACGGCGTCCGCGAGCGGCCTGCGCAACTCCCACTCCCCCAAGGACCCCCAGTCATGAACGACACGACGAGCAAGGACGTGATCGCGCGCGGCGTCGGCGCGATCGGCCTGGCCGGCATCGGCCTCATCCACCTCCTCGACGCGCCCGGCAAGTACACCGAGACCCCGTACATGTTCTGGATGTACATCGGCCTCATGCTCGGCAGCCTCGCCCTGGCCGCCGAACTTGTCCGCACCGGTTCCCGGCAGGCCTGGGCCGCCGCCGCCGGCCTGGCCGCCAGCGCCGCCGCCGGCTACACCCTGACCCGCACCACCGGCCTGCCGCAGGCCCACGGCGACGTCGGCAACTGGACCGAGCCGCTGGGCCTGGCCTCGCTCTGGGTCGAGGGCTGCGTCATCGCGCTCAGCGGCGCCGTCCTGGCCGCGCGCACCCGCACCACCCGGGCCTTCTCGCGCACCCGCGCCGGAGGGCTGACGACCGGCTGACGGCGCCGGCAGGTGCGAAGCCCCGCCCGCGCGGTGCTCAGCTCCCGGGGACGGCTCGGTCGCCCGGGGGCGTGTCGGCGGGCTCGATGGCCAGCAGCGCGTCGACCGCCTCAGGGGCGAACTGCTTGCCGCGCTGCGCCCGCACCTCGCCCCGGGCGTCCTCGACGGTGCGGGCGGCCTTGTAGGTGCGGGCCTGGGTCATGACGTCCCACGCATCGGCCATGGCGAGCAGCTGGGCGCCGTCGGGGATGTCATCGCCGGCCAGGCCGTCGGGGTAGCCGGTCCCGTCCCACCGCTCGTGATGGCTGCGGATCCAGGCGACCTGCTCGCCCTCCATGACCTCGGCGGCGATCTGCGCCGAGAGCGCGGCGTGCGGCTTGACCAGCTCGAACTCCTCGTCGGTCAGGTGCGCGGGCTTCAGCAGCACGTGCTCGGGGATCGCGATCTTGCCGACGTCGTGCAGCAGCCCGCAGTCATGCAGCTGCCGGGCCCGCTTCGCGGTCCAGCCGAGGCTCAGGGCCAGACGCTCGGCCAGCTGGCCGACGCGCTCGGAGTGGCGGCGGGTGGAGATGTCCTTGGCATCGATGACCCGCGCCAGCGCGCGGATGCTCGACATCGTCTGGAAGCGCTCAGCGGCCGCGCTCGCGCTGGCCAGGGTGGCGTGGGCCTCCGGCGTGTAGATGAAGCTCGCGTTGCGGCCACCGTCCTTGGCCCAGTACAGCGCGCGGTCGGCGAAGCGCATCAGCGTCTCCGCATCGTGCCCGTGGTCGGCTCCGCAGATGCCGGCGGAGATCGTCACGTCGCCCACGGGCTCGAAGGGCTCCTCGGCGATCGCGCGCCGGATCCGCTCGGCGGCCGCCAGCGCCGCCTGCCCGCTGGTCTCGGGCATGAGGAACGCGAACTCCTCACCGCCGATCCGCGCGACGAGGTCACCCTCGCGGGCCTGGGCCTGCAGGCGCCGCCCGATCTCGGCCAGCACGCGGTCGCCCTCGGGGTGCCCGAACGTGTCGTTGATGCGCTTGAAGTGGTCGACGTCGAGCAGCACCACGCTGAGGTCGCGCTCGTAGCGCCGGGCCCGCGCGATCTCCACGTGCAGCGCCTGGTGGAAGCTGCGGTGGTTGGCCAGGCCGGTGATCGAGTCCGTTGCGGCCTGCCGGGCCAAGGTGTTCAGCGCCTCGGCGTTGGCGATGGCCATCGCGGTCAGACGGGTGAGGCGCTCCAGCCGCTCCAGGGCACCGGTGGCGATCGGCGCGTCCCCGAAGTCGACGGCCAGGGTGCCCCACCGGCTGCCCGCCACGGTCACGGCCATCGCGATCGCCCGGCCGAAGCCCAGCGGGTCCTCGGCCTCCAGCGTCGTGCGCACGGCCGATCCGTCCTGCGCGGCCGTGGCCAACAGCGAACGGCCCGACAACGTGACGTCGCGGCCGACGAGGCCGGCGGCCCCCTCCCCGGCTGCCGCGAGGATCTCCGCGTGGGGTGCCCCTGAGTCGTGGCGGACGACCACCGCCCGGTCGGCGGTGAACAACTCGTTGAGCTGGTCGGCGACCGCGTTGAACACCGCGGCCGGGCCGGCGCCCTCCGCGACGAGCGTGGCGAGCGCCGCATGGGCCGCCTCGTCGGCCTCACGCCGGCGCCGCTCGGTCACGTCGGTCTGGATCGTCAGCAGCAGCTCGCCCAGCTCGTCGTGCAGGAATCGCGAGACCGAGCTGTGGCGCCAGAAGACGCTTCCGTCGGCCCGGCGGCTGCGGATGTCGCCCTGCCAGCGGCCCTGCCCGGCGTCCACGTTGGCGGCGACCATCGCGGCGACCTCCGCGGGGCTCAGGCCGTCGGGCGCGTTGAGCGCGTCGACCGTCAGGCCCACCAGCCCGCCCGCGCCGTAGCCGAACATCGCCTCCGCGGTGCGGTTGGCGTAGACGATCCCGAAGTCCGAGGCGCGCATGAGCATCGCGCCTTCGGCCATGTTGTCGGTGACGTGGCGGTGCAGCAGCAGGTCCGCCTCGAAGCGCTTGCGGACCGTGATGTCCTCGGCCACGCCCAGCGCGGCCATGACGGCGCCGTCGGCCCCTCGCAGCGGCCCGATCTCCACGTGAAAGTCACGGTCGGTGACCTGTGAGTGCACCTCGCTGACCACGTGCTCGCCGTCCAGCGCCCGCCGGTAGAGCTGCTCGACCATCAGCCCGTGCTCACCGCCGCCGCTGGTCTCCCTGATCGGCCTGCCGACCAGGGCGGCGGCGTCGAACAAGGAAGTCTTCGTCGCCCCGCCACCGATCCAGCTGATCCGCAGATCGGGCTCGACGACCGTGATCACGCCGCCGGGCAGCTGGTCGATCAGCCTCCGGTAGCGCTCCTCGGAGGTGTGCAGGGCCAGCTCTGCCCGCCGTCGGTCGGTGATGTCGGTCACCAGCACGAAGAACCCGTTGACCGCGCCGTCGTCGGCGACGTCCGGGATGTAGGACGCCTGGGTGTAGCGCAGCTCCCCCGACGGCGTGGGGATCTCCCGGTCGAACAGCTGCTCCTCACCGGCCAGCGCCCGCTGCATGTACGGGAAGTTCTTGGCGAAGAGCTCCTCCCCGAGCACCTCACGGATGTGGATGCCGTGCATCTCCTCAGGCCGGCGCCCGAAGTAGCGCATGTACGCGTCGTTGGCCATGCGGTTGCGCAGGTCGCGGTCCCAGTACCCGACCATCGCCGGCAACGCGTTGAGCACGGCGCGCAGCCCCGCGGCCGGATCGGCCGGAAGCCAACGCTCTCCATCTTCACGATCAATCGACAACGCGCCGAACCTCCGTGTCGGTCACACGCCCCGCACAGCGTTGCACATCACCGTCCTTCGACGAACAACGCCGCGGCGGGCGGGGCTGCCGTCAGCGGGCGGCCCGCTGCGGGACATCCGCAGCCGCGCACGCCCGGGCCACGCGACGACCCAGGGCCTCCAGCGCCGCAGGCGCCAGCGCCTCCTCCAGATGGCAGAACACCTCCCGCTCCTCGAAGCGGACGTGATCGTGCAGCGCCCGTCCCAGCCGACGGGCAAGGTCCGACCTGTCGCCGTCCCCCGGCCCCAGCAGGTCGTCCGCCAGTCGCCTGAGCGTGGCGTGCTCGGCGACCAGGCGATCGGCCAGCGGCGTCCAGCCGGCGTCGCCGGCGGGCAGCGCGTCCAGCAACAGCGACTCCTCGGCGGCGAAATGCCCGGCGCCCTGCTGGGCCCAGAACCGCGCGAAGCGCTGCCGAGCGGCGGCGACGGTGGCGGGTGTCGCGCGGCGCAGGAGCAGCGCGACCTCCAAGGCCTGGTGGTGCTCGCGGGAAAGCGGAGCGAGTGCGGCACTGCGTCTCATCGGTGTCCTCCTCAGACGACGTTGATGGGCGGCGCCGCGAACGGCGCCGCCCGTCGGGCGGGTCCTGTCTCTCCGTCCCGGGCGTCAGGACTCCACGGTGAACGGCATGGTCTGGCCGGCGGCGTAGTGGCCGGCCATGAAGCAGACGAGCTCGTACTTGCCGGGCTTGAGGTCGGCAGTGAGCATGTCGCCCTTCTCGCCGCCGTTGAGCATCTTGCCCTTGGCCAGGAACGTCGACTCGTCGAGCATTCCTCCGGCGACCTTGGCCGGAGCCGCGACGACGGCCAGGCCGTGCGTCGTGGCGCCGGTGTTGCCGACCATGAACGTGGTCTTGCCGGCCTTGACCTTCGCGACGTCGGACTTGACCCACATGTCGCCGAGGGTGACGTTCACCGCACCCGGCATCGCGCTCGAGGAGGTCGACGCCGTCGCGGGCTGGGCCGACCCGGCCTCCGCCGACCTCGGGGCGTTCTTGGTCTGCAGGATGCCCGCGGCGCCCTTGACCATGTCACCGAACGCGTGGGTCACGAACGGGAAGCTGCCCTCCTGGTCCAGGGTGAACTCGGCGTAGCCGCCCTGCGACGGCGCGAGGTTCATCGTCTGCGAGTCGGGCGTGACCGCGTTCTCGACGATGGCCCGGTCGAAGACGGTGCCGATGACGTGGAAGGCGCTCCACTTCGTCGGGCCCGTGTTCAGGACCCACAGGCGGATCTTCTCGTCCTTGGCGACGGTGATCGGCTTGGTCTTGTACTGGTTGGCGTAGCCGTTGAACGCGATGACGTCCGGCTTCTCGGCGGTCAGCTTGGCCATGTCGGCCGGCGCGCCCGCCTTGCCGAGGTAGTACTCGCCCTGGGTGATCCAGAGCTCCTTGTCGACCTTCGCCAGACCCTTGGGCCTGACGACCATCATGCCCGCCATCCCGTTCCCGACGTGCATCAGGACCGGCTGCGTGGCGCAGTGGTACATGAAGACGCCGGGGTGCTTGGCGACGAAGCTGATCGTCTCCTTCTTGCCGGGCGCGATGTCGACGTAGTACTTGCTCGGAGCGACCTCGGCGGAGTGGAAGTCGATGGAGTGGGCCATCGAGACGTTCATCGCCTTGCTGCCGCCGTTGACGAACGTGACCTCGACCTTGTCGCCCTCGTTGACGACGATCGGCGGGCTGGCTGCGGTGCCCTTGTAGATCTTGCCGTTGACCGTGTAGGTCCAGGCCT
>CAYUDT010000168.1:0-9383 GCA_964443695.1 uncultured Conexibacter sp.
AGCAGCGTGTGCATGTTGCCCTCGTCGGGCGCCATGGCGTTGATGCCCAGGGAGGCGAGGCCGGACACGCCGCACTCCTGGTTGACCAGGGCCATGCCGAGGACGCCGAGGCCCAGCCCGCCCCACTCCTCGGGCAGGTGCGGGGTGTAGAGCCCGCGCTCGCGGGCCTTGTCGCGGAGGCGCTCGACGACGTCCCAGGACGTGAGGATGTCGTGAGGGTCGGTGATCTCCAGCTCGGCCGGGATCACCTCCTCGTCGATGTACGCGCGCAGGCGCGCCATCAGGTCGGCGAGGTCGTCGGGGACGGTGAAGTCGATCACAGCGTGGTCTCCATGTGTTGACGGAACTTCGTCAGCCAGCGGCGCTGGACGCTCACCGGCTCGAGTTGTTGGACGAGGAAGCCCATGAGGGCGGCGTTGACGGTGAGGCCCACGGCCTCGGCATCCAGGTCGGCGCGGATCGAGCCGTCCTGCTGCCCGGCCTTCACGAGGCCGACCATGTAGACCCGCTGCGCCTCCTGCGCGCGGCGGGTGATGTCGATGAGGTGCGGGCGCGACGTCGACGCCTCGAGATGCAGCTGCACGAGCAGCCTGTAGAAGGGGGTGCGCGAGGTGTACAGGCGGGCGCTGGAGTCGATGAGGCCGAAGATCCGCGTGCGCCCGTCGCCCTCGCTGGAGGCCTTGATGACCTTTGCGGCATGGCGGTTGATGGTCTCGATGTAGACCGCCTCGACCAGGCCGTCCTTGCTGCCGAAGTGGTGGTATAGGGCGCCCTTGGTGACGCCCACGTCGGCCGCGACGGCGTCGAAGCTCGTGACCGCTCCGGCGTGCGCGAAGCGGTCGATGGCGGCGTCGATCAACGCGCGCCTCGTGCGGTCCGCGGCGGCCGCACGGGAGGTCGGAGGGGTCGCCTTCACCTACTCCAGAGTATGTGAAAACTCGCGGGGACTGCAACCTTCGGGGCGGCTAGGGTGTCTAGGAAGTGTGAAGTTCCGCCTCTCCCCTCTCCTCCTGTCCCTGTTTCTGCTGGTGCTCGCGTTCCCGGGCGCGTCGTTCGCTGCCAAGGACCAGCTGACCTACTTCGAGGCCCCGCGCGACCTCAAGGACCCGGCCACGCAGGCCGCGACCTTCGGCAAGCTCGAGGGCCTCGGCGTCAAGGCCGTGCGCCAGGTCCTCTACTGGCGCGACGTCGCGCCGGCCGCATCGTCAAAGACCAAGCCGGACTTCGACACCACCGACCCCGCCGCCTACAACTGGGGCGTCTACGACTCCATCGTCGACGGCGCTAAGGCGCGCGGCTGGAAGCTGCTGCTCACCGTCTCCGGCCCGGTGCCGCGCTGGGCGACCGAGAAGCGCCGGGACCAGGTCACCCGCCCCGAGCCCGATGAGTTCGCCGCCTTCATGACGGCCGTGGCCCGCCACTACGGCGACGAGGTCGACGTCTGGTCGATCTGGAACGAGCCCAACCAGCCGCAGTTCCTCAAGCCGCAGTTCGTCAAGGGCAAGCCCTACTCGCCCAAGCTCTACCGGGCGCTCTACCGCGGCGCGCTGAAGGCGTTCGACGCCGAGAAGATGAAGCCGGCCATCCTGTTCGGGGAGACCTCGCCCCGCGGCACCGGCAAGGTCGTCGCGCCGCTGACGTTCCTGCGCGAGGGGCTGTGCCTGTCGTCGAAGTACAAGCGCAGGAAGGGTTGCGGCAAGCTCACCGCGGCCGGCATCGCCCACCACGCCTACACCACGCGCAAGGGCCCGTTCTTCAAGCCGTCCGGTCCCAACGACGTGACCATCGGCGTGCTGAAGCGGCTCGTCACCGCCGTCGACCGGGCCGGTCGCGCCGGCGCGATCAACAAGGGCCTGCCGATCTGGCTGACGGAGTTCGGCATCCAGTCCGAGCCGGACCCGCTGTACGGCGTCTCCTTCCAGCAGCAGGCCGAGTACCGCGCGATCAGCGAGCACGTCGCCTACGGGCAGTCACGGGTCAAGGCGTTCTCGCAGTACCTGTTGCGCGACGACGACCCCATCGCGGGCGTGTCCGAGGACGCCAGGTACGGCGGCTTCGAGACCGGGCTGGAGTCCAACACGGGCAGGACGAAGACCGCGTTCGACGCGTTCCGGCTGCCGCTGGTCGTGACCAAGCGCTCGTCGTCGAAGGTGACGCTGTGGGGCTTCATCCGGCCGGCGGCGGCCGTGACCTCGCTGTCCATCGAGTACCGCGAGGGCTCCAAGGGCTCCTGGGCCAAGCTGCTCGACGCGCAGACCGACCAGCGCGGGTACTTCAGCGTGAGCGCCGCCTACCGGAAGTCACGGCAGTTCCGGATCGCCTGGACGGGCGACAACGGCGCTGTGATGTACGGCGGGCCGACGCGGGCATACTCCGCGCCCTGAGCTCCGGCGGTCCCGCCCGCACGCTCGCCGCCGGGTCAGAACGTTGCCCAGCGGCCGGCCCGCGCGATGTGGGAGGGTCGCAGGGTGAGCAAGCAGTTGTGGTTGCTGCGGCACGGTGACGCCGAGCCGCACGGCACGCGCCCTGATCCCGAGCGGGCGCTGACCGAGCGTGGGGAGCAGCAGTCGCGCGACGCCGGCGCGGCCTTCGTGAAGCTGGGGCTGGAGTTCGCCAGCGTATGGACCAGCCCGAAGGTGCGGGCGCGGGACACCGCGGTGCTGGCGTGCCGCGCGTTCGGGGCGTCGCCCATCGAGCACGAGCCGCTGTACGCCGGCTTCTCGGCCACCGACGCGCTGGAGGTCATGGCGTCCGTCGGCGTGGAGGAGAAGGTCCTTGTCGTCGGGCACGAGCCGGACCTCTCCCAGGTCGTCCACGACCTCACGGGTGCGCGGGTCGACCTGAAGAAGGGCGGGGTCGCGGCCGTGCGCCTCGAGGGGTCGCGGGGCGAGCTGCTGGTGTTGCTGCGCCCGCGCGAGCTCAGCGCGATGGCAGGCTGAGCGCGGCCTGCACCAGCCGGTCGGGCTGGTCCCACGTGACCATGTGACCGCAGTCCTCCCACGTCTCGATCCTGGTGTGGGCCGGCAGTTCGTGGCTCTGGCGCGACGCCGGGATCGCGATGCGGTCCTGCGCGCCCCAGACCAGGTGGACGGGCACGTCGATGTCCTGGCCGCCGCTGAAGTGCGCGGTGCGGGCGTCGGCGAAGTGGCGCGGCCAGTCGGTCGAGCGGGCGCTGTCCCGTGCGGCGGTGAGGGCGTGCTCGGGGCTGACCTGCGCCGGGGCGGCGGAGAGCTCGCCGAGCGTGAGCCTGCGCAGCAGCGCGCTGCGGGTCGCCAGCGGCGCGGCGAAGCCGAACGTCCGGCCCATGAAGGACGAGACGTTGAGGCGGGCGTTGACGATCCGCGGCGAGCCCTTGGGCCCCCAGAGGCCGGCGGGCACGAGCGACAGCACGCCGGTCGCCCGGCCGGCCTTGGCCAGCTCCAGCGCCATCCATCCGCCCATCGACAACCCGCAGATCGCGATCCGGTCGTGGCCCTGCGCATCGAGGAAGTCGCCGAGCGCCTTCGTCCAGCCGATCGGGTTCACCGGACGCGTCCCGGGCGGCGAGTCCCCGAAGCCCGGCAGGTCCACGAGCACGCACGTCCGCTCCGCGCTGAGCTGGGGCAGCACCGGGTCCCACATCCGCCGAGAGCTCTGCGACCCGTGGATGAGCAGCAGCGCCGGTCCGTCGCCCACGACCTCATGGCTGATCACGCCACCAACATAAAGACGCCTGGCACCTTTAGGTTCGGTTTAGGTTACGGGGCCCATGTCGCTCTTCGCTGCTCCTGCTGATGCCTACGACGCGTTCATGGGCCGGTACGCGGTGCTGCTGGCGCCGCTGTTCCTCGAGTTCGCGGAGGTCGAGCCCGGGTCGCGGGTGCTCGACGTCGGTGCCGGGCCGGGTGCGTTGACGGCGCAGTTGGCGGCGCAGTTCGGCGCCGATCGCGTGGCGGCGGCCGAGCCGACGCCCGGGTTCGCGGCGGCCTGCGCGGCGCGCGTCCCCGGGGCGGACGTTCGCGAGGCGCCCGCGGAGGCGCTGCCGTTCGACGACGGCTCCTTCGACGCCTGCCTGGCGCAGCTGGTCCTGCCGTTCATGAACGACGCGGCCGCGGGCGTGGGGGAGATGTCGCGGGTGACGCGCGACGGGGGCGTCGTGGCGACCTGCGTCTGGGACATGGCGGGCGGCATGCTCATGCTGCGTCATTACTGGCGGGCGGCCCTGAAGCTGTTCCCCGGCGTGCCCGGCGAGGGCGACCGCGCGCGCTTCGGCCGGCCCGAGACGCTGCAGGAGCTCTGGGCGGGCCTCGCCGACGTCAGCGTCGAGCCGCTGGACGTCGAGGCGACGTACGCCGACTTCGAGGACTACTGGCGCCCCTTCCAGGCCGGCATCGGTCCCGCGGGCGCGCACCTCGTCACGCTCGACGCCGGCCAGCAGGAGCAGCTCCGGGCCGCGGTGCACGCCAACCTCGGCTCGCCCACCGGCGGCTTCTCCCTCGCCGCCCGCGCCTGGGCCGTGCGCGGCCGAACCTGAAGGTCCCGGGCACCTCTATGTTGGAGGGGTGGCCACGGTGCGGGCTCCGGAGCTGGACGGACGCGGCGGTTGGATCGGCGCAGAGGCGCCGCTGGCGGCGTTGCGCGGCCGGATCGTGCTGTTGGACTTCTGGACGCTGGCCTGCATCAACTGCCAGCGCGTCGTCGAGGAGCTGCGGGAGATCGAGCGGCGCTACGCCGACGTCCTGACGGTCGTCGGCGTGCACTCGCCGAAGTTCGCGCACGAGCGCGACCACGAGGCGGTCGTGGCGGCGGTCGCGCGGCACCGCGTGATGCACCCGGTCATCGACGACCCCGAGCTGAGGACGTGGGACGCCTACGCGGTGCGCGCCTGGCCGACGCTCGTCCTCATCGATCCCTCGGGGCGCGAGGTGGCGCGTTGGATGGGCGAGGGCCACGCGGCCGAGATCGCCACCGAGATCGAGCGGCTGCTCGCCGATGCGACGGTGACGTCCGCCGCGCCGCCGCCACCGAGCGCGGCGGTGCCGGGCGCCGACCTGTCGTTCCCCTCGAAGGTGCGGGCCCGGGGTGGGCTGCTGGCGGTCAGCGACACCGGACACGACCGCGTGCTCATCACGTCGCTGACCGGCGAGGTCCTGCACGAGTTCGGCGGCCTGTACCAGCCGCACGGGGTCTGCTGGGACGGCGACGACGCGGTCCTGGTCTGCGAGACCGGCGCCGGGCGCGTCTGGCGCATCGGCTTCGACGACGGCGGGCGCGACCTCGTCGCCGAGGGCCTGGCGTCACCCTGGGACGTGGTCCGCTGGCACGGCCACGTCACGATCGCCGAGGCGGGGCGCCACCGCATCCGGATGGTCGACGCCGACGGCGAGGCGCAGGTCGTCGCGGGCACCGGGCAGGAGAACCTCGTCGACGGTCCCGCGCTCGCCGCGCTGCTGGCACAGCCGTCCGGCCTGGCGGTGACCGTCCACGACGAGTTGGCGTTCCTGGACAGCGAGGCCAGCGCGCTGCGCGTCCTCTCCGCGCCGGGCGGGACGGTCCGCACCCTCGTCGGGACCGGCCTGTTCAGCTGGGGGCAGGAGGACGGCGACCACGAGACCGCGCGGCTGCAGCACCCGCTCGGCCTCGCCGCCGGGCGCGTGGGCGAGCTGTACATCGCCGACACCTTCAACGGGCTCGTCCGCGTCCACCGCGGCGCCCACCTGTGGACCGTGCCGACGGAGGGCTTCGTCGAGCCCGGCGGCCTGGACGTCCTGCCCGACGGGCGGCTGGTGGTCGCCGACACCGGCAACCACCGCATCGTCATCGTCGACGCGGAGAGCGGCGTGGCCGAGGCGCTCGCCGCCCCGCCGGACCCGCTGCTGCTCGCCGCGGGCTCGGCCCTGGAGCTCACGCTCGACGCCGACCTCGAGGGCGACGCGCTCGACGGTGACGAGCCGGTCGAGGTGCTGGTGTCGGGCAGCGTCCCCGGACTGGTGGCCGGTCCCCCCGCGCAGCGCCACCGCCGCCTGCCGGTCGACGTCACGATTCCCCTCGGTGAGGGCGCGGGCCGGATCACCGTCGAGCTGCGCGTCGCCACCTGCACGGACACGGTGTGCAGGCTGCGTCGCACGCAGCAGACCTATGACGTGATACTCAGCTGAGAGCCATGCCCGAGCTGCCCGAAGTCGAGATCACGGCCCGGCGGTTGGACGCGGCGCTCAGCGGCGCCGTGATCGCGTCCGCGCTGACCCCGGGCATCAACACGCTGAAGACGTTCGACCCGCCGCTGCACCACGTCGAGGGGCAGCCGATCACCAAGATCCGCCGGCGCGGCAAGCACCTGGTGATCGAGGTCGGCGAGGAGCTGTCGATGCTCATCCACCTGATGAGCGCCGGCCGCCTGCAGCTGTTCGACAAGAAGTCCTCCATGAAGGACCGCACCTCGCGCCTGCTGCTGCGCCTGCCCTCCGACGAGCAGCCCGACCGCGAGCTGCGCCTGCGCGAGTTCGGCACCAAGCAGGCGGCGTGGGTGAAGGTCCTCAGGCGCGACGCCGTCGAGGAGGACGAGGCCATCGCCACCCTCGGCCCGGAGGCCTGGCCGGACCCGCCGCCGCTGGCCGAGCTGCTCAAGCCGCAGGGCGCGCGCCCGCTGCAGGCGGTCCTGCGCGACCAGCGCGTCATCACCGGCATCGGCCGCTCCTGGGTCGACGAGATCCTGTGGCTGGCGAAGCTGTCGCCGTTCCACCGCGGCAACGACCTCTCCGAGGAGGACGCGACGGCGCTGCGCGAGGCGATCCTCACCAAGCTCGGCGGGGCGATCGACCACTACGAATCGGTCGTGCAGCTTCCGATCCCCGACAAGCTCCCGCTGCCCCTGGAGGTCCACCGCCACCAGGGCGAACCGTGCCCGCGCTGCGGCACGACGATCGAGGCCGTGCACTACGAGGACTACGTCCTCTGCTACTGCCCTGAAGACCAGACCGACGGACGGGTGCTGAAGGACCGGCGCCTCTCGCGGCTGCTGAAGTAGCAACTTGAACTGCGTTTCCGCCGGACTAGACTCGACCGCGATGCCGGGACGGCTGGGGCCACGGGAGGCGCCCAGTGAGACATGGAGGGACCAGGCCAGTCAGCGTGAGCTCGTGGTCGCGGCTGCGCGCGTCCTGGCCGGCCCCCTCGTCGGCGTCTCGGCGGTCCTGGCCGGGGACGACCTCCGGCGCGGCTACTGGTGGCTGCTCCTCGCGTTCGGCCTTGTCGTGGTCCTCGAGTACCTGGCCGCGCGGCGCAGCCTCCACGGCACCGCCCTGCGCCAGGAGTGGCAGCTCGGCCGCGACGCGCTGACCGGCATCGCGCTCACCGCGATGGCCTGCGGCGTGCAGTCGACGACGGCCCGGCTGGCCCTGCTCGGCCTGCTGGCCGAGGGCGTCTTCCTGCTGGGCCCGCGGGCGTTCGCCGGGTTCGCCTCGCTGATGCTGGCCGGGCTGGCGACGGTGTCCCTGTTGCCCCACGTCGACCCGCCCACCGCCGGTAGCGTGTTGCTGGGTGCGTGGGTCGCGGTGGTCATGGTCATCGTCAGCGTCCGCGTCGACCACCGCGACCGCCAGCTGCACGAGATGCACCGCGTCCGCACCCGGCTGCTCGCCGAGATGGGCGCGGCCGAGGAGCGCGAACGCGCCCGGTTGGCCGAGGCGCTCCACGACGACGCGATGCAGCGGATCTTCGCGGCACGGCAGGACCTCGAGGAGGGCGTGGTCGCCGGAGACCACGAGACCTTGGCGCACGCGTCGGCCGGCCTGACCGAGGCGCTGGAGTCCCTGCGCGCGCTGACGAAGGCGATGCACACTGAGCGCCTCGACGACGCCGGCCTCGTCCACGCGATCGACCGCGTGGTCGCCGACGCGGCCCGGCGCGGCCGCTTCGACGCCGTCGTCGACGTCGGCGCCGACGTGACGGGCGACCACGACGCGCTGCTCATCGGCTTCGTCCGTGGGCTGGTCGGCAACGTCGAGAAGCACGCCTCGGCGCGCCGCGTCTCCGTCCGCATCGCCCGCGACGCGGGCGCGCTGGTGGTCGAGGTCGTCGACGACGGCCGCGGCATGACCGCCGAGGACCTCGAGCGCGCCCGCGCCGGAGGCCACCTCGGCCACGCGTCGCTGCGCGACCGCGTCGAGGCGCTGGGCGGCACGCTCTCGGTGCAGTCCGAGCCCGGACACGGCACCGCGGTGCTCATCGCACTGCGCGAGGACCGGCTGCGCGCCCACCGTGCCCTGGAGACGCAGCTGGAGCGCGATCGCGAGCACCTGGCTGCGCTGCTGGCCGCGCTGCAGGACGGCTTCCTCGTCGTCACCGACGGCCGGATCGTCGAGGTCAACGAGCGCTTCACCGCGATGTCCGGCGTCCCGCGCGACCGCCTCATCGGCCTGCCGGCCGCGGACCTGGTCGTGTTCGACGACGCGTCCTCGGATACGTTCGTCGCGCTGCTCGCGGACGTCTGGAGCGTCGCCGAGGCCAGCGGCGAGCTGCGCCTGCTCGGCCCCACCGGCGAGGGTCTGCCCGTGCTGGTGTCCGCGCGGATCGCCCGCGACGGCCGGGGCCGCATCGTGGGCACGATGGTGACGTTCAAGGACGTCAGCGACCTACGCCGCCAGCAGGACATCAACGACGCGCTGATCCACGCGTTCCGCGCGCCGCTGGCCCTGGTCGACGAGCGGAGCGTGCTGCGCGTCAATCGCGAGCTCTGCGCGGTCACCGGCTACTCGGCGGCGGAGCTGGAAGGGCGCGACCTGCCGCTGCCGTTCGTCCCCGCCGAGGGCGTCGACGCGTTCACCGACGCGATGCACTGCCTCGGGCGCGACGGCTTCGTCAGCGCGCAGCTGCCCGTGGCCCGCAAGCACGGCGAGGTGATGTGGATGTCGCTCCTCGGCCGCGTGCTGCG
Organism: uncultured Conexibacter sp.; assembly: GCA_964443695.1. Taxonomy (GTDB): domain Bacteria; phylum Actinomycetota; class Thermoleophilia; order Solirubrobacterales; family Solirubrobacteraceae; genus Paraconexibacter. The sequence continues at coordinate 8,912 of CAYUDT010000168.1, forward strand.
GGGCACCGAGGGTGACGAGATCGGGCGCGTCCTCGTCATGCGCGACGTGCACGACATCGGACCGCTCGTGCCGGACCTGCCCGGCCTCCACAACGTCCCCGCCCCCCGACCCAGGTTCCCGGAGCGCGATCCTCAACTCAACTGAGCGGCTTTCGTCGGCATGTTCGACATGCTCGAAGGCACCGGCCGTCACGGTGCCCGACCAGGACGGCGAGAAGGTCAGGCTGTCGCCGCCGGCCGGACGGTGGTCCTTCACGTTTGCCCCAAGGCAGACACGCCGGGGTGAGACAGCAGGAACGCCGGCGGCGGCGAGGACGGGCTCGCGTGTCGCGCGTCGCGCCAGGGAGAAGTGCCGCTCGTAGGTCCTCCTGGGAGATCGCACAGTCCGCCCGCGTCGACCGGCACACGTGCCGGCGCTGAGAGCGACCCGCTGACGTGCGTGGACTGCTGTCGCAGCGGTGCGACACGAGTC
>CAYUDT010000169.1:0-9275 GCA_964443695.1 uncultured Conexibacter sp.
CGCGTCCTGCCGCTCGGCGGCCTGGGCGAGATCGGCAAGAACATGACGGTCGTCGAGCAGGACGGCCGCATCGTCATCGTCGACGTCGGCCTGCGCTTCCCGACCGCCGAGATGGTCGGCATCGACCTGGTGCTTCCGGACTTCGGCTACCTGCGCAGCCGCGTCGACGACATCGAGGGCATCGTCGTCACCCACGGCCACGAGGACCACCTGGGCGCGCTGCCCTGGATCCTGCGTGAGCTGGGCACCCAGGACATCCCGGTCTACGGCGCGCCGCTGACGATGGCGATGGCCCGGTCCAAGCTGGACGAGCACAAGCTGCGCGACGTCCAGTGCGAGGACGTCAAGACCGGCGACGAGGTCGCGCTGGGCCCGTTCGACGTCGAGCTGGTCCACATGACGCACTCGATCCCGGACATGCGCGCGGTGGCCCTGCACACCGAGCACGGCGTCATCCTCGTCACCGGGGACTACAAGTTCGACCAGACGCCCGTCGACGGCAAGCCGGCCGACGTCGCCCGGCTCGCCGAGCTGGGCCGCGAGGGCGTCCTGCTGCTCTGCGGCGACTCCACGAACGCCGACCGGGCCGGCTGGTCCTCCAGCGAGTCGGCCGTCGGCCCGGCGCTGGAGCAGCAGATCGCCCTGGCCCCGGGCCGCGTCGTGGTGACCTGCTTCGCGTCGAACATCCACCGCGTCCAGCAGGTCGTCGATGCCGCCGCAACGCACGGCCGCAAGGTCTGCCTGGTCGGCCGCTCGATGCGCAAGAACACCAACATCGCGCGCTCGCTGGGCCACGTGGACTTTCCCGAGGACATCCTCATCCAGCCCCGCGAGCTGGAGAACTACCCCGACCACAAGGTCGTCGTCGTCTCCACCGGCAGCCAGGGCGAGCCGCTCAGCGCGCTGCGCCGCATGGCCTACAAGGACCACCGCCAGGTCGAGCTGCAGGAGGGGGACACGGTCATGTTCTCCGCCACCCCGATCCCGGGCAACGAGCGCGCGATCAACGAGACGATCGACCGCCTGTTCCACATCGGCTGCAACGTCGTGACGGCGCGCGACGCCCCGATCCATGCCTCCGGCCACGGCCACGCGGAGGAGATCAAGCTGATGCTCAACCTCGTCCGGCCGCGCTACGTGATGCCGTTCCACGGCGACCACAAGCGCATCCAGCTGCACGGCCAGCTGGCCGAGGCGGTCGGCGTGCCCCACGAGAACATCTTCCGCGGTGAGAACGGCCTGCCGCTCGAGCTCGACGCGAAGGGTGCCCGCTGGGGCAAGGCCGAACAGTCGGGCATGATCTTCGTCGACGGTGTGGACATCGGCGACATGGCCGACGTCGCCCTGCGCGACCGGCGCATGCTGTCCGCCGACGGCATCTTCGTGATCGTCGCGACGATCTCCGAGCAGGATGGCGCGTCGGTCGCCGACCCCGAGGTCATCTTCCGCGGCGTGCCCTACCCCGACGACGTCGAGGACCTGCTCGACGACCTGCGCGACGAGGTCGACGCGTCGCTGGAGCGCAGCGCCAAGGAGAAGATCCGCGAGATCGACGTGCTGCAGCAGACGCTGCACGACGACCTGGCGGCCTTCGTCTACGACCGGCTCAAGCGCCGGCCGATGGTCCTGCCGGTCGTCGTCGAGGTCTAGCGCCGACGACGTCGGATCGGAGGTTGTGTGCCGTCGCTCGCAACCTCCGGCTAGGAGGGGAGCACCGGCTGCACGTGGGACACGAGCTCACCGTCACCGGTGAGGACGTGGATGGTGAAGCCGGTCGGCTCGGCCAGGTTGACGGCCAGCGTGTCGCCCTCGAGGTCGAGGACCAGCTCGACGCACGTGCTGGGCGACGTGTAGACCGGCACGCCGCCGAGGGCGCCGACCGCGGCACGGTGCACGTGGCCGGCGATGATCCGCACGACGTTGCGGCTGGCCCGCACCACCTCGGCCAGCGCGGCCTCGTCCTCCGGTGCGACGCCCAGCGCGTCCATCGCGCGGACGCCCGTCCGCAGCGGCGGATGGTGCAGTGCGAGGATGGTCGGCGTCACCGGGTCCTCGGCGAGCACGCGGGCGATGGCCGTCACGTCGTAGCGCCCCTCCGGGCGCTGGGGGATGTTCGTGTCGCTCCAGACCACGCGCATCGGCCCGACGATGACGCTGCCGGTCGCCGCGCCCCCGAAGACCCGGCGCAGCTCCGTCGCGTCGTCGTGGTTGCCGGCCAGGACGAACAGCGGCGGCGTCAGCGGGGCCAGCAGCCGCTGCGCGGCCGCGTACTCGTCGGGGTGGCCGGTGTCGGCGATGTCACCCGTGACGATGACCGCCAGCGGCTGCGGTCGCAGCCGCTGCACGTGCGCGACGGCCGCCGCCAGCGCCTCCTCGGGCTGCGGGTCGCCGACCGTCATGTGCAGGTCGCTGAGCTGAACGATCGTGGGGGGCATCCCTGACCGGCACGATAACCCCCGTCTCCGTGCGAACAGTGTGACGAAGCGCACGCGCCGGGCGTAACGGTGGCATGAGAACTCGCCTCCTGGCCGTGCTGTCGGCACTGGCCCTCGTCGCTCCTGCCGCCGCCTCCGCGGACGACACGACGCCCACGCTGAAGCTCCAGGGGACGGGCGTGGCGTTCGTGACGCCGGACGTCGCGACGCTGGACATCGGCGTCCGCTCCGGCTCGCACCTGCGCGCGTCGGCGCGCTCCAAGGCCAACGCCCGCACGCGCAACGTCGTGGCGGCACCGGTCGCCGGAGGCGTCGCGCGCACCGACATCCAGACGTCAGGGGTGCGGCTCGAGCGCGTCCGCGTGGGTCGCCGGCCGTTCTACCTGGCGTCCAACGCGATCCAGGTCCGCGTCACGCCGATCGCCACGCTCGGAACGCTCATCGACGCGGCGACGAAGGCCGGCGCGGACGCGGTCGACGGCCCGTCCTTCGACTTCAGCGACCCGTCGGCGGGACGCGCCGAGGCCGCGCGCAACGCGCTGGCCGACGCCCGCCGCCGAGCCGACGACATGGCGGCGGCCGCGGGACAGCGGGTCACCGGGGTGCGCTCGATCGTGGTCGACCCCGGTGAGGGACCCTCGTCCTTCGCCTCCGACTCGGCGTCGGGCGCTGCCGCCTCGCCCACCCGCCGCAAGGACGGGCAGCCCACCGTCGTCGCGCCGGGACGCGAGCAGGTCGAGGCGACCGTCGAGGTCGTCTACACGCTCGCGCCCGCCTGAACGGGCGACACCGACCGCGGCAGGCGCACCGTGAAGCGGGTGCCGCGGTTGATCAGGTTCTCGTTGGCGTCGCCGACGGTGACGCTCCCGCCGTGGGTCTCGGTGACCGCCTTCACGATCGCCAGGCCCAGGCCGGTCGAGCCGCCGCGATCGCCGGCGCCGCGGACGAACCGCTCGAAGAGCCGCTCGCGGATCTCGGGGTCGATGCCCGGGCCGTCGTCGGCGACGGTCAGGACCACCTCGTCCCCGACGACGTTGACGGCGACGTCGATGTGGGTGCCGCGCGGGGTGTGCTCCACCGCGTTCTGGACGAGGTTGAGGACCAGCCGGAACAGCTCGTCACGGGCCCCGCTCACGTACGCGCGCTCACCGAGCTCGCCGGTGGAGACGTGGATGTCGTGGTCCTGGGCGACCGGGCCCATCTCCCCGGCGGCGTCGATGACCACGCTGTTGAGGTCGACCGGCTCGTGGGCCACCTCGCGCAGCGCGTCGGCCCGCGCCAGCAGCAGCAGGTCGGCGACGAGGCGCCGCATGCGGCGGGTGGACCGCAGCGCGCTCTCGGCGGCGTCCTGGTGGTCACCCTCCAGGGTCTCCGCGAGCAGCTCGAGGTTGGCGTAGACGCTGGTCAGCGGCGTGCGCAGCTCGTGGGAGGCGTCGGCGACGAACTGGCGCTGGCGGGCCAGCGACTGGGCCGTCTCCGACCGCGAGTCCTCCAGCGCGATGAGCATCTCGTCGAGCGTACGGGCCAGCTCGGCGACCTCGTCGTCGGCCCGGGGGACCGGGACGCGCCGGTTGGGGTCGCGGGTCGTCGCGATCTCTCGCGACGTCCGCGTCAGCGCCTTGATCGGGCGCATCGCGCGCTGGGCGAGCAGCAGGCCCGCGCCGAGCGCGAGGGCCGTGCCGGCGAGCACGCCGAAGAAGAGGAACGCGCGCAGGCGGCGGACGGTGGCCTCCGGCTGCGAGACCGGGCGTGCGTACTGCAGCCACACGTAGCCGGCGTTGTAGCCGGTGCTCGTCGAGATGATCTTCAGGCGCGACGCCACCCGATAGGACCCGATGGTCACGAGCCCCTCCTGCGGGTAGCCGAAGTCCGGCGCGCCCTTGGTGCTCTTCATCGTCTGGCCGGCCTGGTTGAGGATCCGGATGACGGCGTGCTCCGGTGCGGCGAACGTGTCCAGCGGCGGGTCGGTGCGCCCGATCGTGTACTGGCTGGGAAAGCCGACCGGGACGAACTCGAGCTTGAGCTCCTCCCGCAGGGTGTCGCTGGTGGCCGTGAGCTGGTTGTTGAAGTCCGAGCGGATCCGCCGCGTCGTCGTCTCGCCGATCACCACGGCGAAGACGCCGAGGATCACGAAGGTCAGCAGCGACGAGATCAGCGCCAGGCGCCAGCGGATCGACAGGCGGTCAAGCACGCAGGACGTACCCCGCGCCGCGGATCGTGTGCAGCAGCCGCGGCTCCTCGCCCGCCTCGAGCTTGCGCCGGAGGTTGGAGACGAACACCTCGATCGTGTTCGTGGTCGCGAAGGGGTCGTAGCCCCAGACCTCCTCCAGCAGGCGCTGGCGCGGGATCACGATGCGCTCGTTGCGCATGAGGTACTCCAGCAGCTCGAACTCGCGCTGGGTCAGCTCGACGTCACGCTCGCCGCGCCTGACCTCATGGGTGTCCGGGTTGAGGCTGAGGTCGGCGACGACGAGCGAGGCGCTGCCGCGCGGGGGACGCCGCCGCAGCAGGGCGCGCAGGCGGGCCAGCAGCTCCTGGCGCTCGAAGGGCTTGACGAGGTAGTCGTCGGCACCGGAGTCCAGGCCCTCGACGCGCGACTCCAGGGCGTCGCGGGCGGTGAGCATGAGGATCGGCACGTCCTCGTCGGCGCGCAGCCGTTTGGCGACCTCGATGCCGTCGAGCTTGGGCAGCCCGAGGTCGAGGATCACGAGGTCCGGGACGAAGCTCGTCGCCGACTCCAGGGCGGCCTCGCCGTCGCCGGCGATCCGTACGTCGTAGCCCTCCAGCCGCAGCGAGCGCTGCAGCACCTGGGCGATCTCCTCGTCGTCCTCAACGACGAGCACGCGGGCAGGGCGATCCGGATCGGTCATCTCCCACGGATCCTAAATCCCCTGCATCAACTGGATCTAATGGACCGTGATCCTCAACGCGCTGTAGCCGCTGCGCCGGCCGTTGACGCCCCGGCAGGTGACGAACACCTGCAGGCGGCGGTGCTTGCGCAGACGGGCCGCCCCGCGGCGGGTCAGCCGCAGCGCGACGGGCGCCCTGCCGCCCTGGCGGATGCGCAGCGTCCGGGCGTGGAACCCGGGCGCGGTGAGCTGCGCGGTGCAGACGTGGCCGCGCAGCGGGCAGCGCAGGCTCAGGCCGGTGTTGACGCGGGTGCCGGTGCGCCGGGTGATGCCGGTGCGGTGGAGGGCGGGCGCCGTGGGTCGCGCCGGCTTGCCGGGCCGGGTCGGCCCGGCCAGCGGGTTGGACGCGGGCGTGCCGCCGCCGGCGGCGCCGTTGAAGACGAACCCCGGCCCCTTCGCCGGGGTGGGCGCCGCCGCGCCGGTGGGCGTGGGCGCGGCCGGGGTGGCGCCGGTTGCCGGGCCCGGCGTCACCGCAGGCGGATCGGCGGTGGGGAACGCGCCCTGGGCGCGGCCGAACAGGCGGTTGGAGCCCGCGAGGCTGAACGCGGCGAACAGCCGGTCCCCGGTGCCGGCGGTGACCGCCACGCCGTCGCTGTTGATGGCGCCGTCGGCGCCGCTGATCGCGACGGCCGGATCGAACGAGTCGCCGGGCCTGCGGATGCTGGCGAACGCGCGCGTCGCGGTGTCGAAGGCCGGCCAGGCCGCCACCGCCGTGCCGTCGCCGGCGACCGCCACGCGCAGCGCGCCGGTGGTGCTGTTGGCCAACGCGGACACGCCACCGAACGCGCCGTCGTCCCCGGAGGCCGTCGCGGCGACCACGTGGTGGTCCTTGTCCTGCCAGACGACCGCGGTGGTGTCGCCGTTGCGGCCCACAGCCGGGCGGCCACCGAACGCCGTGGCGTCGAGGTCGCTGCGCCTGGTGGTCAGCGCCGCGCGGATGCGGACCGCGTGGACCCCTGCCGCGTCGACGTACGCCGCGGCCGCGCCCGCGAACTCGCCGAGCGTCGTGACGTTGGCGCCGGGCTCGGAGAGCGTGATCACGCCCGCGGCCGTCGCCGTCGTCCCGCTGAGACCGATCGGGGTGACCTTCGCCAGGCGGTTGAGGCTGTTGGTGGTGTCCAGCCAGGCGACGCCCACCCGGCCGTCGGGCAGGATCGCGGCGCTGGAGTCGGCGGCGTTGGACGCGGCCTCCAGCGGGTCACCGAGGCTGCCCCCGGCCCGGACGCGGACCTGCAGCTTGGCGCTGGGGTTCTGGTTGGACTGCCAGGAGTAGACGGCCGACCCGTCGGCGGTCACGGCCGTGCTGGGCGCGGCGGGCGAGGCCTGGCCCATGCCGCCCGGGGCCAGTTGGAAGGTGGTGAAGCCCGAGCTGCCGGCGGGGCGGATGGCTCCGCGGACGCCGGTGTTCGGCGTGGCCGACTCCAACCAGACGACCGAGATCGTGCCGTCGGCGCCGATCGCGACGCCGGGCCGGTTGTAGGCGGCGCCGGCACCGTCGGTCGACACCGTCTGCGCGCCGCCCCAGGTACCCGCGGGCGAGCGCACGCGGACCGCCAGCTGGTTGGCCGTGCGGTAGGCCACCGCGACCGTCCCGTCCTGGCCCAGCGCAGCCGCGACCGGACCCCTGGACCCCGCGGCGTCGGTGATCGGCTCGGGAGTGCCGAAGGCGCGTGCGTCCTGGGGAAGGAGGGCGAATGCCGCAGCCGCCAGCGCGATCGTCCGTGACCACATGGCAGAACCGTAGCGCGGCAGGCAGGGGCGGCGGTCCGCGTGTCGAACGAGTTGACGCGTTTTATGCCCACTGCCACGAAGAACCCCCAGCGCAAGCGCCCACCGGCCAAGTCGGCGGCCAAGAAGGCCCCTGCGCGTCCCGCTCCCAAGTCCCGTGCCCGCGCGCGGCGCTCCACAGCGACGTGGGCGCCGCGGATGCCGCACCTAGAGCAGCGCCACCTCGATCTCGTCGGGCTGGCGCTGGTCGCTGCGGGCGTGTTCCTGGCGTTCCCGCTGTACGCGGGCTGGGACGGCGGTGCCGGAGGGCGCGCGCTGATCCTTGGCCTCGAGGACCTCATCGGCCAGATCTCCTACGCCGCGCCGGTCGCGCTGGCCGCCTGGGGCGCGCTGCTGGTGATGCGCCCGGTGCTGCCGACCTTGCGCCCCTTCCGCGCGGGCGCCGTCTGCCTGCTCATCGCGACGACGCTGGCGCTGGCCGCCGGCACGATCGGCGACAACCACGGCAGCGCCTTCTGGGTGCTGGACGACGTCCGCGATCGCGGCGGCCTGTTCGGTGAGCTGATCTACCGCGGCACGTCGCTGGCCGGCGGTGACGTCGGGTCCCACATCGTCGCCATCACGCTGTTCATCGCCGGTGTGCTGCTGCTCACCGGCGGGACGCTGGCGGGCGCCGCCCGCGCGACCGCCACGGCCGCGGCGGACACCACTCGCGCGCTGCGTCCGCGCGGCTACGAGGAGGACGGGTCGCCGTTCGCCGACGAGCAGGACGTGACGAGGTCCGGCGCGACGAAGCCCGCAGCGAAGAAGAAGACGGCGGCGACGAAGAAGCCCGTCACCCCGCCCGACAGAGCGGACGTCGACGTGATCATCCGGCCCGGCGACGGCACCCGTGAGCTGGACGGCGCGCTGCGCTACCCGGACATCTTCGGCGACGAGCCCGCGCCGATCCCCGTCTTCGAGCCCGATCCCCAACCGGCGGACGAGCCGACGGCGATCGTGCCCGAGCCCGTCGACCCCGAGCCGGTCCCCGAGCGCAAGCGCTTCCTGCCGGAGGTCGAGCCCGAGCCCGACCCGGTGGTCGCCAAGGAGCCCGAGCCCGAGCCCGACCCCGAGCCGGCGCTCGCGCCGGGCGAGCAGGGGCGTCTGGACGTCGACCCCGACATCGTCTGGGAACGTCCCGGCCAGGGTCTGCTGAAGCTGTCCAAGCCGGAGGACGCCAAGCCCGACACCGCCGGGCAGGAGACCACGGCCCGCGCGCTGATCGAGGCGCTGGCGCACTTCAAGGTCGAGGCGAAGATCATCGGCGCCGTCGCCGGCCCGCACATCACGCGCTACGAGCTGCGCCTGGCGCCCGGTGTGAAGATGAGCAAGGTCGCCCAGATGAAGGACGACCTCGCCTACGCGCTGGCCGCCACGGAGATCCGCATCCTGGCGCCGATCCCCGGCAAGCAGGCCGTCGGCGTGGAGGTCCCCAACAAGAAGCGCCGCATGGTGACGCTGGGCGACGTCTACGGCGAGGCGCCCAAGGGCTCGTCCCCGCTGACGGTGTGGCTGGGCAAGGACGTCTCCGGCGCGGGCATCCCGGCCGACCTGGCCAAGATGCCCCACATCCTGGTCGCCGGCACCACCGGCGCCGGCAAGTCCGGCTGCATCAACGCGATGCTGTCGTCGATCCTCCTGCGCGCGACGCCGGAGGAGGTCCGGCTCGTGCTCGTCGACCCCAAGCAGGTCGAGCTCAACCACTACGAGAACGTCCCGCACCTGCTGACCCCGGTGATCACGTCGCCCCGGGCAGCGGCCAACGCGCTGCAGAACCTCGTCCGCGAGATGGAGTGGCGCTACGGCGTGATGAGCGTCGCCCGCACGCGCTCGCTCATCGAGCTCAACAAGCACCGCAAGGCACAGGGCGACGAGCCGCTGCCCTACATCCTCTGCGTCATCGACGAGCTCGCCGACCTGATGATGGTCGCGCCGGGCGACGTGGAGGACTCGATCATCCGCATCGCCCAGAAGGCGCGGGCCGTCGGCATCCACCTGGTGCTGGCGACGCAGTCCCCGCGGGTGGACGTCATCACGGGCATGATCAAGGCCAACGTCCCCTCGCGGATCGCGTTCGCCGTGTCCTCCCAGACGGACTCCCGGGTCATCCTCGACCAGAACGGCGCCGAGTCGCTGCTGGGCATGGGCGACATGCTCTTCT
>CAYUDT010000170.1:0-9157 GCA_964443695.1 uncultured Conexibacter sp.
CGCCAGGCCGGTGATGCGCTCGGTGTTGATCGGGTTGCGCTTGTGGGGCATCGCGGAGGAGCCCTTCTGCTGCCCGGAGCGGAACGGCTCCTCGACCTCGCGGACCTCGGTGCGCTGCAGGTGCCGGATCTCGGTGGCGAAGCGCTCCAGGCCGGCGCCCGCCAGGGCGATCGCGGAGAGCAGCTCGGCGTGGCGGTCACGGGGGACGACCTGGGTGGAGACCGGCTCGCCGTTGAGGCCCAGGCGCTCGAGGACCTTGCGCTCGAACTCCGGGCTGGTCGCGCTGTAGGTGCCGACCGCGCCGGAGATCGCCCCGGTCGCGGCCTGCGCGAACGCGCGCTCGAGGCGCAGGGCGTTGCGGTGGGCCTCCATGGCGTAGCCCGCGAGCTTGATGCCGAACGTCGTCGGCTCGGCATGGACGCCGTGGGTGCGGCCGACGCAGACCGTGTCGACGTGGGTTCGAGCCTGCTCGGCGAGCGTGGCGGCGAACTCGTGGGCCTGGGGGACGATGACCGCGCCGGCACGCTGAAGCTGCAGCGCGAGGGCCGTGTCGAGGACGTCGGAGGACGTCAGGCCGAAGTGGATCCAGCGGCCCGAATCGCCCGCCGAGGCGCTGAGGACGTCGACGAAGGCAGCGACGTCGTGGTCGGTGACCTTCTCGCGCTCGAGGACCGCCTCGACCGTGAACGTGGCGGCGCGGATCGCCTCGAGGTCCTCGGCCGTCGGGCCCTCCATCTCCTCGCAGGCCGCGACCTCGACATCACGCCAGGCGGTGAGTTTTGCGTCGTCAGTCCAGATGGCCCCGAGTTCGGGCCGCGTATAGCGCGGAATCACGCGTCGGAATCTAGTTGGCGGCGTATCTTCGGCGCATGCCGGACCTCTCGACCTTCGCGCTGTTCTGCCTGACGAGCGTCCTGATCCTCGTCATCCCGGGGCCTGCGGTGCTGTTCATCGTCACACGCTCGCTGGAGCATGGGCGACAGGCGGGGCTGGTGTCGATGCTCGGCGTCGAGGCCGGCGGGCTGGTCCACGTCCTGTTCGCGACCGTCGGCCTGTCGGCGGTGCTGGCGTCGTCGGCCACGGCGTTCTCGGTCGTGAAGTACGCCGGCGCCGCCTACCTGGTCTGGCTGGGCCTGGGGCGGCTGCTGCGCGAGGGGCCGGCGCTGCCGGCGGAGGTGCGGGCCACCCCGGCGTCCTACGCGAGGATCTTCCGCCAGGGCGCGGTGGTCAACGTGCTCAACCCGAAGGTGACGATCTTCGTCCTGGCCTTCCTGCCGCAGTTCGTCGACCGCGCAGACGGGCACGTCGCGCTGCAGATCCTCGGGCTCGGCCTGGTCTACACGGCCATCGCGACGCTGTCGGACGGCCTCTACGCGGTGGCTGCCGGGTCCCTGGGCGACCGCCTGCGCCGCAGCGCGGTGGTGCGCCGCCGGATCGAGCGCGGGTCGGGTGTGATCTACCTCGCGCTGGGGGGCGTGGCCGCCCTGGCCGATTGACGAACAACAGCGTACGCCGATACCCTGGCCCGTGGGATGAGACGGGTCACAAGGACGGTCGCCGCGGTCTTCGCCGCGTGCGTGGTGGGCGCGTGTCCGGCTGCGGCCGAGGTGCGCTTCAGCGACGGGCACGGCCTGCACGTCACCGCGCAGAAGCAGCTGTCGCCGCGGCTCTACGCGGTGACGGTCACCACGCCATTGCTGAAGGCGCCCGCCAACGTGCGCGTGCTCCTGCCCGCCGACTACGAGACCTCGGGCCGGCGGCGCTTCCCGGTGCTGTGGCTGTGGCACGGCACGTCGGGCGGCGCGCAGGACTGGACCACGAAGGGCAACGCCGTCACGGCGACCGCCGGGCGCGAGCTCATCACCGTCATGCCCGACGCGGGCATCAACTCCGACGGCGGCTCCTGGTTCACCGACTGGGACAACAACGGCGCCGGCGGCGCTCCGTTCTGGGAGACGTTCCACATCAAGCACCTGCTGCCCTGGATCGACGCGCAGCTGCGCACGGTGGACTCCCGCGACGGCCGCGCGATCGCGGGCCTGTCGCAGGGCGGCTTCGGGACGATGTCCTACGCCGCGCGCCACCCGGACCTCTTCGGGCAGGCGGCGTCGTTCTCGGGCGCCGTGGCGATCTCCGCCACCCCGGAGGCCATCGCGCTCGTCACCCCGATCATCCATGCGACGGAGATGGGGCTCAACCGCGTCGCCCCCGGCACGTTCTTCGGCTCGCGCCTGACCAACGAGATCAACTACGCCGCGCACGACCCGGCCACGCTGGTGGGCAACCTGCGCTGGACGTCGCTGTTCTCGTGGGCGGGCAACGGCAGGCCCGGCCCGCTGGACGACGAGGACGGTGGCTACAACCCGGCGGCCGCCGCCATCGAGGCCGGCGTCCACGAGCTCACCGCGATCTTCCACGACCAGCTCACGAAGGCCGGCATCCCCATCGACTTCCACGACTACGGCCCCGGCATCCACTCCTGGCCCTATTGGAACCGTGATCTCAGCGACCTGGTCCCGCGGCTGATGCGGGGCTTCGCCGACCCCGAGCCCGCCCCGGCGAAGGTCTCCTACACGAGCGCCGACGCCACGTTCGCCCAGTGGGGCTGGAGCGTGAAGGTCGACCGTCCCGTGCGCGAGTTCGCGACGCTGGGCGACGCCGGAGTACGCGGCTTCTCGCTGAGCGGCACCGGCCAGGGGATCGTGACGACGCCCCGCGTCTACCGTCCGGGCGCGGTCGCGACGGTGACGCTCTCCGGCCCGTTCGCCGACGCGACCCGCTCCCTGAGGGTCGGCAGCGACGGCGCGCTGTCGGTCGACGTCCCACTCGGTCCCGCCAACGGCGCCCAGCAGTTCACGCTCGGCACGACGACGCAGGCCTGGTCGACCGCCGTCCGGATCGCCGCGCCGTTGCGGCGGGCCGCCGCGAGGAAGAAGGCGGCGAAGAAGAAGCGCGCCGCGGCCCAGCGCAGGCCGGCAAAGACCAAGCGCCCACCCTCCAAGGCTGGTGGGTCCGGGCGACGCTGAGCGTCACCCACACCCACCACCCCGCCGCCAGGACGGGTGGTGCACAAAGGCGACGCTGAGCGTCACCCACACCCACCACCCCTGAAGCGCGCGGGACGACCGGCGCGGCGCCGCGGTCGCTAGGGTCCGGGCCATGGCGCGCGTGGCGGTCATCATGGGGTCGGACTCCGACTGGCCGGTGATGCAGGCCGCCGCGGAGGCCCTGCAGGAGTTCGACGTGGCGTGCGAGGCCCGCGTGGTGTCGGCACACCGCACGCCTGAGGACATGGTCGCCTTCGCCCGCGGCGCCGCGACCCGCGGCATCGAGGTCATCATCGCCGGTGCCGGTGGCGCGGCGCACCTGCCGGGCATGGTCGCGTCGCTGACGCCGCTGCCGGTCATCGGGGTCCCCGTCGCCATCACCAAGCTCGACGGCATGGACGCCCTCCTGTCGATCGTCCAGATGCCCGCCGGCGTCCCGGTGGCGACGGTCGCCGTCGACGGCGCCCGCAACGCCGGGCTGCTCGCCGTGCGGATCCTCGCCGCCGGTGACCCCGCGCTGCGTGAGCGCATGGAGGCCTTCCAGGAGGAGCTGGCCGCGCAGGCGCGCGCCAAGGACCACCGCCTGCAGGAGGAGCTGGGCCGCGGATGAGCAGCGCCCCGGTCGTCGGCGTCGTCGGCGGAGGACAGCTGGCCCGGATGCTCCACCAGGCGGCGATCAGCCTCGGCGTCGAGGTCGTCGTGCTGGACCCCGACCCCGACTGCGCCGCCGCCCTGGCCGGCGCCCGGCGCATCGCCGGCAGCTGGACCGCGCGTGAGGACCTGCTGGCCTTCGCCGAGTCGGGGGTCGACGTCGTCACCTTCGACCACGAGCTGTCCGACCCGGAGGACCTCGCAGCCGTGGCGGCCGCGTCGCCCGTGCCGCTGTGGCCGGCGCCCGCGACGAAGCTGCTGGGGCAGGACAAGCTCCACCAGCGTCGCACGCTCGGCGACCAGGGCCTGCCCGTGCCGGCGTACGCGCCGGTGAGCACCCCGGCCGACGTCGCGGCCTTCGCCGCCGACCACGGCTGGCCGCTGGTGCTCAAGGCCGTCCGTGGCGGCTACGACGGGCGTGGCGTGTGGATCGTCGACGACGAGGCCGCCGCCGCGGAGGTGCTGCAGACCGGGACCGCGCTGTACGCCGAGGAGCGCATCGCCATCGCCGGTGAGCTTGCCGTGATGGTCGCGCGGCGCCCCTCCGGCCAGACGCAGGCCTGGCCGACGATGCGCACCACGCAGGTCGACGGCATCTGCACCGAGGTCATCCTGGCCGCGTCGGGTGCCACCGAGGAGGCGGCCTCCCGCCTGGCGGTCGACCTCGCCGAGCGCGTCGGACTGGTCGGCGTCATGGCCCTCGAGCTGTTCGTCACCCAGGACGGCGCCCTCGTCATCAACGAGCTGGCCTGCCGGCCCCACAACTCCGGGCACGTGACGATGGACGCTTGCGTCACCGGGCAGTTCGAGCAGCACCTGCGGGCGATCCTCGACCTGCCGCTGGGCGACCCCGCACCGGTCACCCCGGCCGCCGTCATGGTCAACGTCCTGGGCGGTGCCCACGCCTGGGGACGCGACGGACTGGCCGCGGCGCTGGCGGTGCCCGACACGACGCTGCACCTCTACGGCAAGGGCCACCGCCCGGGCCGCAAGCTCGGCCACGTCAACGCCATCGGCGACGACGTCGAGGATGCCCGCGTCCGCGCGTGGGCGGCGGCCGACGCGCTCAGCTGAGGGGACGCCCCGCGGAGGCCGGCGACGCTAGGCGCCGAGGATGCGCACCGCGAGGTGCGCGGCGTTGCGCGGGTTGTCCAGGCCGACCGCGGCGACCGGCACGCCCGCGGGCATCTGCAGCACCGACAGGATCGCGTCGAGCCCACCGGCCGCGGTCAGGCGCGACGTCAGCGGCACGCCGATGACCGGCAGATCGGTGTGCGCCGCGGCGATGCCCGGCAACGCCGCGGAGATGGCGGCGCCGGCGATGATGACCTTCAGCCCGCGGGCGCGGGCCGACGAGCAGTAGCTGGCGACGCGCGCGGGGTCGCGGTGGGCGGACATGACCTCGATCTCCCAGGAGATCTCGGCCTCGTCGAGGACCTTGCCCGCCTTCTCCATCTGCTCCATGTCGGCGGCGGAGCCCATGATGATCCCGACGAGCGGGCCGGAGGGCTGGGTGGCCGAGAGCACGGCCTCGGCGGTCTCCGTGACGGCTTGGTCTGTCATGTGGTGCCTTCGTCGGACTTGTCGACGGCACGCTGGGCGATGTCGCGTCGCAGCTGACGCCCGTCGAAGGTGATCTGGTCGGCGGCCGCATAGGCGGCGTCGCGCGCGGCGGCCGGGTCCGGGCCCATGCCGGTGACGCTCAGCACCCGGCCCCCGGCGGTGACGAGCTGCCCCTCGGCGTTCGTCGCGGTGCCCGCGTGGTAGGCGAACGCCCCGGAGACCGCGTCGGCACCCGTGATGACGTCGCCCGAGGAGGACGACTCGGGGTACCCGGCCGAGGCCAGCACGACGGTGACCGCCCAGTCGTCGCTGAACTGCGCCGTCGCGCCCTCCAGGCGGCCGGACGCCACCCGTGAGAGCAGGTCCAGCAGGTCGGACTCCATGCGCGGCAGGACCACCTGGGTCTCCGGGTCGCCGAAGCGCGCGTTGTACTCGATGACCTTGGCGCCGTCGGCGGTGAGCATGAGGCCGGCGTAGAGGACGCCGCGGTAGGGCGTGCCCCGTCGCGCCATCTCGTCGACGATCGGCTGGTGGACCAGCGCGCTGATCGCGGGCACGTCGACGCCGGCCACCGGCGAGTAGCAGCCCATGCCGCCGGTGTTGGGGCCGCGGTCGCCGTCGAAGATCCGCTTGTAGTCCTGGGCGGGCGCCAGCGGGATCGCGGTCACGCCGTCGCAGAGCGCGAACAGCGACAGCTCCTCGCCGACGAGGTGCTCCTCGATGACCACGTCGCCGGCGCCGTGCTTGCGCGCGACGAGGAAGTCCTCGAGGGCGCTGCGCGCCTCGGCCTCGTCGGCCGCGATGACGACGCCCTTGCCGGCGGCCAGGCCGTCGAACTTGATGACCGCGGGATAGCTGCCGCCGATCGCCCGCAGGCCGTCGTCGACGGTGTTGACGACCTCATACCCGCCGGTCGGGACGCCGGCCGCGGCCATGACCTCCTTGGCGAATGCCTTGGAGCCCTCCAGCCGCGCGGCGGCCGCGGTCGGTCCGGCGACGGGGACGCCGGCCGCGTCGCAGGCGTCCGCCAGGCCGGCGACCAGTGCGGCCTCCGGGCCGGGGACAACGAGGTCGACACCTTCGGACGCGACGAGCGCCAGCAGGCCGTGGACGTCGGTCACGCCGACGTTGAAGCACTCCGCGTCGGCCGCGATGCCGGGGTTGCCCGGCGCCGCGATCAGCGTCGGTTGCTGGGGCGAGCGCGCGAGGGCGCGGACGATCGCGTGCTCGCGACCGCCCCCGCCGACGACAAGGACCTTCACCTAGAGCGACGCGATGAACTCGTCGACCGGGATGGCCGCGAGCGTCTCGTACCGGACGGTGCCGCGCGAGCCGAGCTCCAGGGAGACGCGGGCCATCGTCGTCTCGTCCGGGGCCTCGACGATGGAGATGAAGTCGAAGCGACCGAGGGTCGACCACTGCGCCTTGACGGACGCGCCCAGCTGCTCGACCTCCTTGTTCACCTCACGGATGCGCTGCGGGTTGTTCTTGATCGTCTGGACACCTTCGGCGCTCAGCGTGGCGAGCATGATGTACGTGGGCATGCCGCTCGTTCTACCCGATTGACGTGTTGGTGTGGAATGTGAACCCCATGAGTCGTCTCACCACCCCCCTGTTCGCCGCCCTCGCCGTGCTCCTGCTCACCGGTGCGGCCAGCGCCTCCGCCGCCACGCTGCAGCTCAACGGCGCCTGCTTCGCCGACCCCGGTCAGCGGGCCGACACGATCACCCTCACCGGCTCCGGGTTCGCGCCCAGCACCGCCTACCAGGTGACCCTGGACGGCCAGGCGCTGCCCAACGGAGCCGGCAGGACGGACGCCGCCGGCAACCTCACCGGCAGCCTTCCCAGCCCGTCGATCGCCGACTACGCCGGCAGCAAGGCGCTCGAGCACACGTTCACGCTCGGCATCCAGGACGGCACGAACACTGCGACCGCGCAGTTCACGGTCTCCAAGCTGTTCGCCAACTTCACGCCGTCCTCGGGCAACCCCAAGACGCTGAAGGTGCGCTTTGCGCTCAACGGCTTCGGCCTGTCGGGCGCGACCAACCCGCCGATCTACGTCCACTACGTCCAGCCCGGCGGCGGCTCGATCAAGACCTACAAGCTCGGCACGGCGAGCGGCGCGTGCGGCAAGCTCACCTCCGCCAAGCGCCGGTTGTTCCCGTTCACGGCGCGCCGCGGCAACTGGAAGCTGCAGTTCGACACCAGCAAGAAGTACGTCAAGGGCGTCAAGACCTCGACGTTCCTCTTCTACGCGCTGGGCGTGACCATCAAGAAGAACTCCTAGTGCGACAGGCTGTCGAGGTTTCCCGCCGGCCGTCGGCGGGGATCCCGATGGCGTGCGCGTCGTCCCGTGGCTCGTCCTGCTCTGCCTGTCGGTGTGCGCGCCGGCCGCCCTGGCCGAGACCCGGTCCGGTGCCTACGACGATCCGGCCGGCGACAGCGCTGCAGGTCAGCCGGACCTCACCAACCTCCAGGTGGCGCTCGACCCGGAGGGCACGCTCGACGCCAGGCTGACCTTCGCGGCGGCGCCGGACCCCTCGTCGGACGCGGTCGCCGTCGTCGTCTTCGGCCGCACCTCCGGCGACACGTGCAGCCCGCGCGTGAGTATCGCCGCGAAGGTCGTCGGCCCGGGAGACGCCTACTGGACGCAGGACGACGACAGCGCCGAGGGCAGCGGCACCGCCGCCCGCGATGGCGCGACGCTCACGCTGCATGCTGCCGACCCGCGCGCCGCGTCCACCGCCGACTGCGTCTTCGCAGGCCTGCAGGGCGCGGTGTCGGGCCAGACCTACGACGTCATCGCCAACCGGGCGCTCACGATCCCCGAGCCGCCCCCGCCCCCGCCGTCCACCACCACGACGCCGACGACCACCACGCCCGTTCCGCCCGCGGAGCCGGTGCCACCGGCGCCCAAGGCCACGCCGCTGGAGCGCTACGACGCCGCGGTCGCCAAGTGCCCCAAGCGCCCGGCGAAGACCCGCGCGCGGTGCCTGGCGCGCGCACGCACCTCCAACCCGGCGGGCGCGCGGATGGCGGTCAAGCGCCGGAGCAACCCGTTCCTCGGCAAGGTCTTCATGACCACCGACGTCGACGTCGCCGGCGTCTGCGGGGGCGTGTGCATCACCGCGTGGGTCATCAGCAACGACCGCTTCGCACATCGCGGCCTGCCCGACGACGGCCCGGTGCTGGCCCGCTGCACGAAGGTCACCGCGGTCGGCGACAAGGACGGCTGCCTCACCTACCGGCTGGCGCGCAACCACCGCTCGATCGACGTCGGAGGTGTCACGCTGAGGCTGGCCAAGGGTGGCCGGCAGATCAGCGAGGACGACCACAAGGGCGACGGCACGCGCACCCTGACCCAGGTGGCGATCCCGGCGGTCGGCAGCCGCTACGACGCCGACATGGACACCATCTCCAGCTTCGGCATCGCCGGCGTCAACCAGTCGTTCTTCACCGGGCAGCTCACGCTGGCCCGGGACGGGCGGTTCGTCACGGCGGGCCAGGCCTCGGGCACCACCGGCCAGGGCACGTCGCTGGAGGCCACCTACGCCGCGCTGGGCGCCGACCGGAAGGGCACCTACGCCTTCGAGCCCGGCGGCACGCTGGCGCTGACCTACGCCGACGGCCGCGTCACGCGCCGCAGCGCGGTCGTGGCCTTCGGTGAGAAGGACCGCCCCGGGACGGTGTCCAAGGACGGTCTCTTCCTCAACGGCGCCTACTACCAGGTGGACGACGGCACGTAGGCGCCGCGGGCGCTACGCGGCGGCGGGCACCTCGGACTTCGTGAGGACCAGGTCGCCGTCGACGGCCTCGACCTTCACGGTGTCGCCCTCGGCGAACTGGCCCTCGAGGATCGCCAGCGCCAGCGGGTCGACCAGGCGCTTCTGGATCAC
>CAYUDT010000171.1:0-9003 GCA_964443695.1 uncultured Conexibacter sp.
ACGGCCGGCAGCAACTACTACATCCAGGAGTCGCTGCACCCCAACTACTGGGGCCAGCTCGCGGTCCGCAACTGCGTGCGCCAGGCCTACAACGGCGGCGTCCCCAAGGGCGGCACCTGCACCCGCACCGGCACCGGGCTCACCAGCCGCGGTGAGCCGGTGATGACGCTGCAGTAACGCCGACGGCGGCTCGACCTGGCATGGTCCTCGTCATGCGCTACCGGGGGGTGGCGGCCGCGCTCATCGCGGCCGTCTGCATGGCGGGGACGGGGTCGTCCGCACACGCGGCGGGCATGACCACGCACGCCTTCATGGCGGACAAGGCGCGCTCCTACCTGCCCCCGGGGCCGCTGCGGACGCTGATGACCCGGCAGCGCGGCGCGCTGCTGGCCGGTGCGGCCTACCCCGACGGCGGCTACGCGGTCGCGAGCGTCCCCGGAGGCGCGTACGGCGAGGAGACGCACTGGGAGCGCTTCATCGACGCGTTCGCGCAGGAGATCAGGGGCCGGCCCGACTGCGGGGACCTGACGAAGGCCAACGGCCGCTGCGCGCCGCTGGTCGCCTTCCTGCTCGGCGCCGCCGCCCACGGCCTCGGCGACGAGATGTGGGACTGGCTCTTCGAGCCCAACGCGGCGGACAAGGGCGAGGTGCCCGCGTCGTCGATCACTTCCAGCGGCCTGCCCGGGGCCGAGCAGCTCGGTGCGCTGCCGGTCCTCGGCGAGGCCAACTCGATCGAGTTCGCGATGGACATGGTCGCCATCGTCGACCACCGCCGCACGCTGGAGCTGCCGCTCAGCACCCCACCGATCGCGGACCTGCTGAAGACCTACGACGCCGTCGGGCGGCCGGACATCACCGCGCAGGGCATCACCGCGGGCAACGCCGTCGTCATGGCCGCGCTGACCGCCGAGCGCCTGCTGGCCCACACCACCGAGTACCGGCGCGTGAAACGCACGATGCCGTACACCGCCGCGCACATGTACGACGAGTCCGGTGGCGTCGTCGACGTCGCGCAGGGCATCGCGGGGTACGTGACGGCGCTCTGGGTCAAGCTCACCGACCCGGCCCGCCGCCATCCCGCGCCCGAGGTCATCGCGGTGCACCCCGAGCCGAACGAGCGCGGCGTCCCGACCGTCTGGCCGGCCGGCCTCACCGGCCCGGGACCGCGCGGCGGCGGTGCGCCCAACCGCATCCTCGCCGTCCTGGGCAACGCGCTGCCCTACCGGCCGCTGGCCACGTCCACCACCGACGTCCCCGCGATCCCACCGGCCGGCTTCACGCTGCGCGAGCGCGACAGCGGCGTGCCGGTCGCGCTGCTGCCCGGTTGGCCCAAGGCCGGTCCCTACGGCCCGGACAGCGGCGAGCACACGATGGGCATCTACCCGGCCCAGGACCTGAAGCCGTGCACCTGGTACCGCGTGTCGGTCACCTCCGCCGTGGTCGACCATGCGGGCGTCCCGGTCGTTCCGCGGACCTGGGACTTCCAGACGCGCAGCGCGACGTCGCCCGCGCCCGCCGGCTGTCAGGCCGGTCCCGACCCGGGCCCCGGAGCCGGCGTCGCCAACACACCGACGCTGGGGCCGGTCCTGCAGCCGCTCCTGGACCTGACCCCGGCCGCGGGCGTCTCGCCGCACCACGCCGGGCTGGCGGCGCTCGGCGCGTCGCTGCGGAAGTAGATTCTCCGCGTGCGCTGGCACGCGGTCGCCACGATTGCCGCCGTCGCCGTCCTCAACGGGACCGGCGGCGACGACCGGCTGGTCGGCACCGGTCACGCCGACCGCATCTTCGGGCGCAACGGCGCCGACACGATCCTCGGCCAGGGCGGCGCCGACCGCCTCCATGGTGGCGGTGGGCCGGACCGGCTCATCGGGGGCGCCGGCAGCGACGGCCTGTTCGGCGACTCCTCCGACGACCGCCTCGACGGCGGGCCCGGCCCCGACCGCCTCGACGGGGCCGGGGGCAAGGACCTCCTGCTCGGCCGGGCGGGCGACGACATCCTCATGGGCCGCTACGACCGCGACGAGCTCAACGGGGGCGACGGCAACGACCGCCTCAGCGGCGGCACGGGCGACGACGCGCTCGTCGGTGGCGCCGGGGACGACACGCTGCTGGGGCAGTCCGGCGACGACACCGTCGACGGCGGGCCGGGCACCGACTGGATCGACGGCGGCGACGGGGACGACGCGCTCGACGGCGGCCCCGGCGACGACGCGATCGTCGAGGCCGGCTTCGGCAACGACCCGCAGATCCGCGGCGGTGACGGCGACGACCTCATCCACTCCAACCGCGGCATCGACCGTGACGTCGACGGCGGCGAAGGCGATGACGTCGTCTTCGGCGGCAACGGTCCGGACACGCTCCACGGCGGCGCGGGCAACGATGTCCTCGTCGGCGGCCAGGGCTACGACACGATCGACGGCGGCCCGGGGGACGACGCCGTCTACGGCGGCGCGGAGGTCGACACCATGTCCTGCGGCGAGGGCAACGACACCGTGTACCTCTCCGGCCAGGAGGAGACTCCCGCCGCCGACTGCGAGACGGTCGTCCGCGTCGACCCCAGCATCGGCGACGAATCCCGGACGATCGACCCGGAGCCGCCCGCCCTGGCCCGGGCGCCGACCGGTGCGCGCGCTGCGTTCTTCGCGGCGCTGCTGCACACGGCGAGCGCGACCCAGATCAGCGGCACCGATGGCGCCGACGTCCTCGGCGGCACGCCGTTCGCCGACACGATGAACGGCAACCGCGGCAACGACCGCCTCAGCGGCGGGCCGGGCGACGACGACCTCGACGGCGGGCCGGGCGACGACGTGCTCGACGGCGGCGAGGGCAACGACCGCCTCTACGGCCGCGGCGAGGACGACCTGCTCGTCGGCGGCCTCGGCGACGACCACCTCGAGGGTGCGGCGGGCGACGACCGCCTCGACGGCGGGCCCGGCGACGACGCGCTCGCGGGCGGTGACGGGGCGGACACGATCCGGGCCGGGGCGGGGGACGACATCGTCCGCGCGGTCGGTGGCGGCATCGACCGGATCGACTGCGGCCCGGGTGACGACAAGGCCTACACCGACCGCGGCGAGAAGACGGTCAACTGCGAGCACGTCTACGGCAGCTAGTGGGCCACCCACTAACGTCCGCGGCGTGAGCGACCCGATCCGTCCCGCGCGCGTGGTCCTGCGCGTCAGCGACGTCGACCAGAGCCTCGCGTTCTACCGCGACGTGGTCGGCCTGACCCCGGACGGCGCGACGCTCCGGGCGCCCGGCGGCGAGGTCCTCGTGGACCTGCGGCAGGCGCAGCGCGCCGGGCAGGTCACCGAGCAGGCGACCGGGCTGTTCCACACCGCGTTCCTGCACCCGACCCGCGCGGCGCTGGGCGCGACGTTGCGTCGTGTCGCCCGCGCCGGGGTGCAGCTCACGGGGGCGTCGCACCACCTCGTCTCCGAGGCGCTCTACTGCCGCGACCCCGACGGTCACGGCATCGAGCTGTACCGCGACCTGCCGCGCGAGGAGTGGCCCGCGCCCGACCCGGGGGAGCGGGTGAAGATGGACTCGATCCCGCTCGACGTCGCGTCGCTGCTCGACGAGGACGAGATCACCAGCGGCGCCGACGGCGTCGTCATCGGTCACGTCCACCTCAAGGTCGCCGACGTCGAGCAGGCCATCGGGTTCTGGACGGGCACCATCGGGATGGACCTGACGACGCGCTTCGGCGACCAGGCGGCCTTCCTGGCCTCCGGGGACTACCACCACCACATCGGGGCGAACACCTGGCAGTCCCGGGGCGGCCGGCCGCAGGCGGCCGACGGCCCGGGCCTCGACGCCGTCGTCCTGCACGGCCCGACGGCGGCCGAGCACATCACCCCGGACGGCATCGCCGTGCACGTCGAGGCATGACCGACTTCGCGCACGAGATCCGGGTCCGCTACAACGAGTGCGACCCGCAGGGCATCGTCTTCAACGCCAACTACGTGATGTACGTCGACCTCGCGGTCACCGAGCTCTGGCGGGCGCTGTTCGGCGGCTATGCGCTGTTCGTGGAGGACACGGGCGTGGACGTCGTCGTCGCCGACCTGCAGTTGCGCTTCCGTGCGTCGGCCCGCTTCGACGACATCATCAGCATCGGGCTGGCGCCCGCGCTGACGTCCGCCTCGTCGATCACCACACCGTTCACGATCCGCCGGGAGGACACGCTCCTGGTCGAGGGCTCGATCCGCCACGTCTGCGTCGACGCGACCGCCCTGACCAAGATCGACGCCCCGTCGCAGTTGCGCGACGCGCTCAATTCGTCCGCATCCTGACCGACGACGGGGCTATGACCCCGACCCGTCGCATCTCCCTGAGCTTCAAGCTCATGGGCCTCGCCGGATTCCAGCTCGTCGTGCTCGCGTTCTTGACGTTCGTGAGCAGCAACAAGACCACCGACACAGGGGCCTTCGTCCTGGCCCTGATCGTCGGCGGTGGTGGATCCTGGTTCGTCGCCCGCTCGATCAAGCGCAGCACCTCCGACGTCATCAACCGACTCGAGATGCTCCGCGACCACTGCACCACCGACCTCAGCGGCGCGCTCAGCGCGATGGCCGAGGGCAACCTCACCATCGAGGTGACGCCCGTCACGCCGCACATCACCCGCTTCACCAACGACGAGCTCGGCGACGTCGCCCACGCCGTCAACGCCGTCCGCGACAACACCGTCGCCTCCGTGGTGGCCTACAACAGCTCGCGGATGTCGCTCAGCGAGATGATCAACGAGATGTCGCACGCCGCGACGTCGCTGTCCACGGCCTCCCAGCAGATGGCCGCGACCTCGGAGGAAGCCGGTCGCGCGGTGGGCGAGATCGCCCACGCCATGGGTGAGGTCGCCTCGGGTGCCGAGCGCCAGGTGCGCACCGTCGAGGACACCCGCCGTCGCGTCGACGAGGTCGCCGAGGCGTCCAGCACGTCGGCCGCCGGCGCCGAGCAGACGGCGCACGCCGCCGGCGAGGCCCGCGAGGTTGCCGAGGCCGGTGCCCGCACCGTGTCCGAGGCCACCGACGCCATGACCGCGGTGCGCGCCGCGTCCGAGCAGGCCACCATCGCGATCCGCGGCCTGGGCGCGAAGTCCTCGGAGGTCGGCGGCATCGTCGACACGATCGCCGGCATCGCCGAGCAGACCAACCTGCTGGCGCTCAACGCGGCCATCGAGGCCGCCCGCGCCGGCGAGCAGGGCCGCGGGTTCGCGGTCGTCGCCGAGGAGGTCCGCAAGCTGGCCGAGGAGTCGCAGAGCGCGGCGCAGTCCATCGGCAACCTCATCGCCGAGATCCAGGCCGAGACCCAGCGGGCCGTCGACGTCGTCGAGGCCGGCGCCCAGAAGACCGAGGAGGGCACCCGCACCGTGGAGTCCGCCCGCGAGTCCTTCAGCGCGATCGGCGCGTCCGTCGCGGACATGAGCTCGCGCGTCGAGGAGGTCGCGGCGGCGCTGCAGCAGATCGCCGCCTCCGCCAACCAGATGCGCGAGGACGTCACCGAGGTCGCCTCGGTCGCCGAGGAGTCCAGCGCGTCCGCCGAGCAGGTCTCCGCCTCCACCCAGCAGACCAGCGCCTCCACCCAGGAGATCGCGTCGTCGGCCGGTGAGCTGGCCCGGACCGCCGAGCACCTCGAGCATCTGGCGCAGCGGTTCACCGTCGCCTGATCTTCCGCCTTCCCTGAAGTTGAGCGCACCGGGGCCGTCACTCGTGAGAGTGGCGGTCCCGCCCGTTTGTGACACGCCATCCCCATTTGGCGCGTGTGTTCTAGGTCATGTGTCCAAGCGCTGCGGTTTCGCGCCCGACCTGACGATTGGCCAGAGAGATGGCTCACCACCGCTTCCCCCCGGTGGCGCTGCTCATCCTCGTCCTGCTCGCCCTCGCCGCGCAGCCGGCGATGGCTGACGCCGGTGCCCCCGACGACACGCTGTACGGACGCCAGTGGGCGCTGCAACCCGGCGCCCCGCTGGACGGCCAAGCCGTGTGGCCGGTCGCCGACGGCACCGGCCAGGTCGTGGCCGTCCTGGACACCGGTGCGGACCTCGACCATCCCGACCTCGGCGCCGCCCTGTGGCGCAACCCCGCCGAGATCCCGGGCAACGGCGTCGACGACGACCGCGACGGCCACGTCGACGACGTCCATGGCGTCGACCTGGTCAACGGCGACGGGGACCCGAGCGACGACGAGGGGCACGGCACGCACGTCGCGGGCATCATCGCGGCGCAGCGCAACGGCGAGGGCGTCGTCGGTGTCGCCCCGGGGGCCAGGCTCATGATCGTCAAGGTGCTCGACGCCAAGCGGCGTGGCACCGCCGACGTCGTCGGCGCGGGCATCCGCTACGCGCTGGCCCACGGGGCCACCATCATCAACACCTCCGTCAACGCCGATGGGGACGACCCGACGCTCGACCAGGCGCTCGCGGCGGCGCGAGCCGCCGGCGTGACGATCGTCGCCTCGGCCGGCAACGACAACCGCGACCTCGACCTGCAGCCGTCCTGGCCGGCGTCCTCCTCGGACGACAACGTCGTGGCCGTCGCCGCCAGCGACCAGCACGACCTGCTCGCGGCCTTCTCGAACTTCGGCCGGAAGAGCGTCGACCTCGCGGCGCCCGGGGTGGGCATCGCATCGACCGGCAACGACGGCGGCTATGAGCTGCGCGACGGCACGTCGATGGCGGCGCCGGAGATCGCCGGTGCGCTCGCGCTGCTGCAGAGCGCGGCGCCCGGTGCCTCGCAGGCCGCGCTGCGGGCGGCGCTGCTGTCCACCGCGCACCGGCCGGCCGGTCTGCTAGGTGTCCTGCAGTCCGGTGAGGTCGACCTGCCGGCCGCGCTGAGGCAGGTCGCTCCCGGCGCGGCAGCTGCCGCCGCCTCGGTCCTGACGCTGAAGGCGCGGGTCAAGTCACGCGGTGCGCGGCGCACGCTCGTCACCTGGACGGTCACCGGCTCACGCGCGGCGGTCTCGAGCTTCCGGGTCAGCGGCACCCGCGGCAAGACGCTGGCGATCGTCGGGCGGGCCAAGCGGGGTGTCTGGCTCAAGCAGCGCACGGGCCGGGTGCGGATCACCGCGCGCGACGCGGACGCCGGCGCGCTCGTCGCGACGACGCTCAAGCTGCGCTGACGTGCCGGCTTCGCCGGCGTGCCGGCGTTGGGAGCGTTCGCTGCGCTCACGCTGGGGGGCGTGCCGGCTTGGCCGGCGTTGGGAGCGTTCGCTGCGCTCACGCTGCCGGGCGTGCCGGCGCTGACGCGGCACTCGCGCGGGCGCTGACCAGCGAGACGGCGACGCCGGCGGCCGCCAGCGCGGCGGCGAACCAGAACGCAGCGCTGTAGTCGAGGACCGCAGCGACCGCTCCCGCCAGCGGCGCGCCGAGGCCGACGCCGACGTCGAAGAACGCGGTGAAGATGCCCAGCGCGGCGCCGCGCTGGTGCTCGCCCGTGCGCTCCACGGCGATGACGGCAAGGCTGGGAAAGAGCAGGCTGAAGCCCGCTCCCATGACCAGCCCACCGGCCAGCGCGGTCGCGAAGTTGGGGGCCAGCGCGAGGAGCGCCAGGCCGATGACCTCGGCCATGCCTGCCGCCGCCGCGGTGTTGCGGGCGCCCATGCGGTCCGGCAGCGAGCCCGCGAGCAGGCGGCTGCACACCACGGCCGCGGCGAAGGACGTGAAGACCGTGGCGCCGTGGCCCACGCCGGCCTCGTCGAGGTGCAGCACGACGAACGCGGCGACCGTTCCGTAGCCGGCGTTGGCGAAGGCCAGCGCGATGCCGGGTGCGATCACCGGCCGGGGTACCAGCCGGGCGGGCTCGTGGTCCACGTCCTCGGCGGCTGCGGCCTGGGCGGCCGCGCGGGCCTCGCGGTCGTCGGGCAGTTGCAGCGCCACTAGCGCCCCGAGCAGCGGCGTCACCGCGGCGAACGCCCAGACCAGCTCATAGGAACCGGCGTCCAACAGCAGCTCGCCGCAGATCGGGCCGACGGTCAGGCCGCCCCAGATGGCCAGGCCGAACAGCCCGATCGCCTGTGCGCGCCGGTGCGGGGGCGCGTAGTCGACGATCATCACCGCGCCCGCCGTGAACACCCAGCCGTCGCCGACGCCCAGGATCAGCCGCGCGATCACCAGCCCCGGCACGCCGAAGGGCAGGAAGTAGAGCAGCGCCGCGAACGCCGCGATCGTGAGGCCCGCCACCAGCACCGGCCGCCGGCCGCGTGAGTCGCTGAGCCGCCCGCCGATCGGCCGTCCGAACACCGCGGCGAAGGCGAAGCACCCGACGACGATCCCGACCTCGAGGTCGCCGGCACCCACCGGCCCGCGCACGTAGCGCGGAAGAACCGGCAAGACGGCCCCGATCGCCACGAACCCCAGGGCCGTCGCGGCCCACAGCGTCGCGGACGCCCGCAGGTCCGGGCGCGTCCTGAACCGCTCGAGCACGCCCGCGATCCCCACCCCCACAACCTAAAGGTGCCAGGCGTCTTTAGGTTGGGGTGCCTGGAAACCCGACATTTCCGCGCCACGGCGAAGATAAAGGTGCCGGGCGCCTTTAGGTGGGGTTGAGGTTGTCGACCGGGTGGACAGCCCGCGGCCCGTGGGTTCCGACGTGCGGAAGATGACTTCGGCCGTGCGGTGGGTAGATGATGGGACCGTGGCTGAGCCCATCATCGCCAAGGAGCCGACGATCTACCGTCCGGCGAGCGGCACCTTCGACGAGGTGTTCGCCCCCGGCGGGCTGCCGCGTGACCACACGGCGGCCCTCGTGGCCGAGCTGGCCCGCCTCGGGCCGGAGCAGCTCGCCGCCGCCGGCCTGCGCCGCGACGCGATCTTCATGCAGCAGGGCATCACCTTCGATGCGACCGGCGAGGACGGCCCGGTCAAGGATCGCCCGTTCCCGTTGGACCTCGTCCCCCGGATCCTTCCGGGGGAGGAGTGGACCCAGATCAAGCGCGGCCTCGCGCAGCGCATCCGCGCGCTGAACCACTTCGTCGACGACGTCTACCACGCGCGGGAGATCGTCCGCG
>CAYUDT010000172.1:0-8994 GCA_964443695.1 uncultured Conexibacter sp.
TTCTGCATCATCACGACCGCGCTGGTGGCCGGAGCGGTCGCGGAGCGCATGCACTTCGTCTCCTTCCTGGTGTTCAGCGCGCTGTGGTCGATCCTGGTCTACGCCGTCATGGCGCACTGGGCCTTCGGCGGCGGCTTCCTCATCGCCAACGGCACCCTGGACTTCGCCGGCGGCGTCCCGGTCGAGATGGCGTCGGGCTTCAGCGCCGTCGCGGCCGCGATGGTCGTCGGCGCGCGCAAGGACTACGGGCGCCAGGCGATCCTGCCCCACAACGCGATGTTCGTCCTGCTCGGCGCGGGCCTGCTGTGGTTCGGGTGGTTCGGCTTCAACGGCGGCTCGGGCTTCTCGACCGGCAACGCGAGCGTCCTCGCCTTCACCAACACGATCCTCACCCCGGCGGTGACGCTGGGCACCTGGATCGCGCTGGACCTGCTGCGCAACAAGCAGGCCACCGCGATCGGTGCGGCGACGGCCATCGTCGTCGGCTGCGTCGCGATCACCCCTGCCGGTGGCTTCATCAGCCCCGGCTGGGCGCTGGCCCTCGGCTTCCTGGCGACGTTCCCCAGCTACGCGGTCATCGTCTGGCGGCCCAAGACCCGCCTGGACGAGACGCTCGACGTCCTCGCCGCGCACGGCACCGCCGGCCTCGTCGGCACGCTGTTCATCGGGTTCTTCGCCAAGAAGTCCTGGAACGGCGTCTCCGACGGCGCGATCTACGGCAACTGGGGTCAGCTCTGGGACCAGGTGAAGGCCGTGCTCGTCGCGCCGACCTACGCGTTCGCGATGACGTTCATCCTGCTGAAGGCCATCGGCCTGGTGCTGCCGCTGCGGCACACCGAGGACGAGGAGGCCACCGGCATCGACCTCGTCGCCCACGGCGAGGAGGCCTACCCGAGCAGCGAGGGCGCGCTGCTGGTGACCTTCGAGCACCAGCCCTCGCGCGCGTGAGACACGACCCCGGCGCCCACGGGCGCCGGGGTTGACCGCCGAATCAACGGGCGGGCCAATAGCATCAGCGCCTCCATGGACCTCCTCGAATATCAGGGCAAGCAGCTCTTCGGCCGCCACGGCCTGGCGGTGTCCGACGGCAAGGCCGTCACCACCGTCGAAGATGCGGTCGCTGCTGCCAACGAAATCGGCTACCCCGTCGTCGTCAAGGCGCAGGTGCTCATCGGCGGGCGCGGCAAGGCCGGCGGCGTCAAGCTGGCCGCCAACGAAGACGAAGCGCGCGAGCACGCCACCAACATCCTCGGCCTGGACATCAAGGGCCACATCGTCCGCACGCTCTGGATCGAGTACGCGTCGGACATCGAGACCGAGTACTACGCGTCGGTGCTCCTCGACCGCGGCGCCAAGAAGCCGCTCGTCATGTTCAGCGTCGAGGGCGGCGTGGACATCGAGCAGGTCGCCGAGGAGACGCCCGACAAGCTCATCAAGCAGAACGTCGACCCGCTCGTCGGGCTGACCAAGGAGCAGGCGCTGGACATCGCCACCAAGGGCGGGGCCGCGGAGGACGTCATCGACGGCGTCGCCGATGCGCTCGTCGCGCTGTATGAGGTCTGGATCGAGGAGGACGCCTCCCTCACCGAGATCAACCCGCTGATCATCACGCCCGACCGCCAGGTCAAGGCGCTGGACGCGAAGGTCACGCTCGACGACAACGCCCTCTTCCGCCACGAGGAGAACAAGGGCCTGGGCGACTCCGCCAACGCCGACCCCATCGAGCTCAAGGCCAAGGAGCAGGACGTCACCTACGTCAAGCTCGACGGCGACATCGGGATCATGGGCAACGGCGCCGGCTTGGTCATGTCGACCCTGGACGTCGTCAAGGGCGCCGGCGGCGAGCCCGCCAACTTCCTGGACGCCGGCGGCGGGTCGGACGCCGCGAAGGTCAAGCAGGCGATCGAGCTCATCCTGAGCAACGAGAATGTCAAGGCCGTGCTGCTGAACATCTTCGGTGGCATCACCCGCTGCGACGAGGTCGCCAACGGCCTGGTCGCCGCGTTCGGCGAGCTCAACCCGACCGTCCCGTTCGTCGTCCGCCTCGACGGCACCAACGACGTCGCCGGCCGCGAGATCCTCGAGCAGGCCGCCCTGCCCAACGTGCACGCCGCGAAGACCATGGACGGCGCCGCCGAGCTCGTCGTCAAGCTCGCCAAGGAGAACAGCTAGATGTCGATCCTCGTCGGTAACGAGACGAAGCTGGCGGTCGCCGGCATCACGGGCCGTGAGGGCTCGTTCCACACCCTCAACAACCGCGCGTACGGCACCAACGTCGTCGGCGGCATCAACCCGAAGAAGGCCGGGGAGAACGTCGAGGGCATCCCGGTGTTCGCCGACTGGGCGACCTGCGTGGCCGAGTCCGGCGCGAACACCGCGATGATCTTCGTGCCGCCGCCGTTCGCGGCTGCGTCGGCGCTGGAGGCTGCCGCCGCGGGTTGCGAGGTCGTCATCACGATCACCGAGGGCATCCCCGCCCACGACGAGCTCAAGCTCTACAACACGGTCAAGCGCGACTACCCCAACACGCGCCTCATCGGCCCCAACTGCCCGGGCATCCTGTCGCCGGGCAAGGCCAACGTCGGCATCATCCCCGCGTCCTTCTTCAAGGAGGGCAACGTGGGTGTCGTGTCGCGCTCGGGCACGCTGACCTACCAGATCGGCAACGAGCTGGCCCAGGAGGGCTTCGGCAACTCCTCGATCGTCGGCATCGGCGGCGACCCGGTCCCGGGCTCGTCGTTCATCGACATCATCGCCCGCTTCGAGGCCGACGAGCAGACCGAGCTCATCGTCATGTCCGGCGAGATCGGCGGCGACGCCGAGGAGCAGGCCGCCGCGTACATCGCCGAGCACGTGACCAAGCCGGTCGTCGGCTACATCGCCGGCTTCACCGCGCCTCCCGGCAAGACCATGGGTCACGCCGGCGCGATCGTCTCCGGCTCGGCCGGCACCGCCGCCGCCAAGGCCGAGGCTCTCGAGGCCGTCGGCGTCCGCGTGGGCCGCACGCCGACCCAGGTCGCCCAGATCGCCATGGAGATCGTCGGCAGGTAGTCCGCCGTGCGGGTCGGGTTCGCCGGGCGCGTTGCTCGGCGGACCCGGCTGCACGCATCCGATCGAGGGCCGGGCCCACCCCCGTCCGGCCGGGTCTCCGGGTCGAACAGCGCGCGGTTGCTCGGTGTGCGCGCTCGCGAGAACTCCAGGTGGTTCGTGGCGAACCATGTCGGGGTTCTCGGCGCGGGGTGTCGGCCCCCGAGCGCGCGGAAACCCGGCCGCACCTGCGCGCAAACCTGACCATCCCTCCGCACCCCTGGTCAGGCTGCCCGGCAGACAGGGGGAGGGGTCCTCCTCCTGCACATCGTCCGATCGGACGATGGGAGCGTTCACGTCCGAACGGAAGACTCCGGCTCACCTTGCGGACGTACGTCCTCGCTGCGGCGACCCATCTCGGGCTCTTTGCCCTACCCGCAACCGCGCTGGCGGTTCCGCTCGGCGTTGATGTGAACCGGGGCGGCGGCAAGGCGTTCCGCATCACAGGTGAGTACGGCGATGCGTCCGGCTACACGGTCGCGGCTGCCGGTGACGTCAACGACGACGGCATCCAGGACGTGGTCGTGGGCGCGCCCTACGCGGACTTCAACCGCCGCACGGACTCCGGCAGCGTCTACGTCGTCTACGGCCGCCGGCCGTGGGAGGGCGTCGACCTCCACCTGCTCGACGTGAAGGGCGGCGGGTTCCGCGTGGACGGCGTCGCGCGCGGGGACCGGTTCGGCACCAGCGTCGCGGGCGGCCAGGACCTCGACGGCGACGGCTACGACGACATCGTGGTCGGGGCGCCGAAGGCGACCTTCTACAGGCGCAGCAACTCCGGCGCCGCGTACGTGATCTACGGCGGTCCGCGCAACGGCGCGCTCGACCTGAAGGTCGCCCCGCCGGACGTCTACGACACGATCGGCGGGCGCTCGGCGGGCGACAACGCCGGGTCGGCGGTGGCGTTGAGCCGCGACACCAACGGCGACACCGTTCCCGACGTCCTGGTCGGTGCCCCCGGTGTGGACAACCAGGTCCCGGGCTACACGGACCGTGACACCAACACGGGCGCGGCGTTCGTGCTGCGCTGGGCCCGTCAGCGGCTGAGCGGCGTGCCCTTCGACATGGCCAACGCGGCACCCGGCCGCGAGATCGTCCTCGAGGGCTCCAAGGCCCAGGAGCGTGCGGGCACGTCCGTGGCGGATGCCGGTCCCCTCAACGGGGACGCGACGCCCGAGGTGATCGTCGGCGCCCCGCAGGCGTCACCCGTCGAGCGCAAGCAGGCCGGCAGCGCCTACGTCTTCTACGGGGATCCGGGCCTCTTCGGCAGCGTCAGCCTCTCGGTGCTGGCCAACTCCCCGGAGCGCGGCTTCCGCATCGATGGCCCGACGGAGGGCGCGCGCTTCGGCACCAGCGTCGCCGGCGTGGGCGACATCGACGCCAACGGCAGCTACGACGTCCTCGTCGGCGCGCCCGGCGCGCCCGTCGGCCGCCGCTACAGCGCCGGTCGCGCCTACCTCATCTACGGGCAGAGCACCCGCTCGATCCTGGACACCCGCAGCCTCGGCCCGGCGGGCTTCGCCATCCTCGGCGCCGCGTTCGACGACAAGGCCGGCAGCAGCGTCAGCAGCGCCGGCGACGTCAACCGCGACGGCTTCCCGGACCTGCTCATCGGCGCCTACGACGCCGACAACAACTGCCGCGGCGGCTCGGGGAGCGCCTACATCGTCTACGGCAAGACCGGTCGGGGCACGATCGCGCTGAGCAAGCTCGAGCCCACGCGGGGCTACCGCATCGACGGCGCGCACGCCGGCGACCGGCTCGGCTTCGCGGTCGCCTACGCCCCCGGCTTCGCCGCGGACGGCCCAGGGGTCCTCGTCGGTGGCTACGGGGCCAACATCCCGCGCGGCTACGGCGGCGCGGCCTGGGCCCTCGGCCATGCGACCCGGCTGGCGCCGACCCGCCGCTACTCGACCCGGCTGCCGCTGACGATCGAGTTCAAGCCCGGAGGCCGCGCCCGCGACTACGGCGGCTACCTCTCCTTCACCGCCCACACGACCGACGGCACCATCCGTGACCTCTACGCGGGCGTCTACACGTTCGGGGGCCGACGCGTCGGGCATGTCTCCTACGGCCGTTTCACCGGGCGCCACGGCATCGACATGAAGCTGTCAGAGCGGCTGCGTCCGGGTGGCTACTCGATCGTCGTGACGGGTCAGCCGAATCCCGGGAGATACTGCGGTCCGAAGACCAAGTCGACGGTGGTGAGGTTCCGGTGATGGCGCGATACCACACCTCGAAGGACATTTTCGGCGCGATGCCCAGTTTTGGGCAGGTTTTCGGCAATCCAGGGTGCTTTGGCCCTCCGGGTCCGTTGCTAGGGTCGCCTCACGCACGGTTGGACGTTCGGACTCCCCCCGCACGCCTTCCGAGCGCTTGGAACATGCCAGCCACCGCACGCCTGAACCCGGGGGAATGACGTCTATGTCGAGCCACGGTGACGTGCCTGACACGCTTGGAGAGCTCGAGCGCAAGCTCAAGGAGCTCGAGCGCGAGCTTTCGGCCGCCGGCCGAGTCGAGGCCGCGCCGGAACCTGCCGCCGCGCCCCCTGCGCCCACGGTCCTTCCCGAGCCTGCCGCACCGCCCACCCTGTCGATCGCGCCCGAGCCGGCGCAGCCCGGTCCGTCGGAGGCATCGTCCGCCGATGTGATCGCCACTGCGCGCGCCCAGCTCGCCGAGCTCCACGGCCAGCTGGCCGAGCTCGACGAGTTCCGGATCCGCTTGGAGGCGTCCGCCTCCGACCTGATGGACGAGTACCGCAGCGTGCTCGCGCAGATCCAGGGCGATGTGACGGGCGTCGCGCCCGCCGGTGCCACCGGCCCGGCGGCGGTGACCCGTCCGCTGATCGCCGCGGTCGATCCGGCGCCGCCCGCGCCGACCCCGGCCGCGCCGATGGTGACACCGGCTCCGCCGGAGTCCCCGGCGTTCACGCCCGCCGCGCACCAGCCCGCGCCGCCGAGCTACCAGCCGCCTCCCGCGCCGCCGAGCCATGAGCCGCCGCCGGCCCCGCCGAGCTATCAGCCGCCTCTGGCGCCGCCGAGCCACGAGCCGCCGCCGGCCCCGCCGAGCTACCAGGCGCCGCC
Source organism: uncultured Conexibacter sp. (assembly GCA_964443695.1). Lineage (GTDB taxonomy): Bacteria > Actinomycetota > Thermoleophilia > Solirubrobacterales > Solirubrobacteraceae > Paraconexibacter. The sequence continues at coordinate 6,171 of CAYUDT010000172.1, forward strand.
CGCCTACCAGTCGCCTCCGGCCCCGCCCGCCCACGAGGCCCCGGCACCGCCCTCCTACCAGCCGCCCCCGGCACCGCCGGTCGCCCCGGCCCCGCCGGTCGCCCCCGCTGCCGCGCCGCTGCCCGGTCCGCCCGCAACCGCGCCGCCGGTCCATGCCGCGGGCACGGGCGGCGACCATCAGCAGATCAGCGGTCAGGTCACCGTCGAGGCCGGTCCCTTCAGCGACATCGCCGCGCTGAGCGGCTTCGAGCAGGCGCTCGGCCAGCTCTCCGGTGCCGAGGACGTCTACGTCCGCGGCTTCGAGGGCGATCGCGCGCTCATCGACCTCGTCCTGTCGTCCCCGGTCGCGATCGGCGCAGAGCTGCGCGGCCTTTCCCCCGTTGGCTTCCAGGTGACCCAGGTCGTCGGCCAACACGTATCGATCGCAATCACGGAGTCTGGCCATGCCTGATGGACGTCCGCCCGAGCGTTACCAGCCGATGGCGCTCGTCGGGGTCATCCTCGGCGCGCTGCTGCTGTTCGCCGTCTTCTTCATCGGCTTCCTGGTCGCCCCGTTGGCGATCCTGTTGCTGTTCTACGTCGGCTTCGCCGCCTCCGACCGCGGCAAGAGGAGCAGCGGCGGTGGAGCGGCGCCCGCTCCTGCCGCGCCTGCCTCGGCGGAGGAGAACCTCACCCGACCGGAGGCGGACCGCTAGATGGACGACGCGGTGCGCATCGCCTTCGAGTCGGGCCGGACCTACACCGGTCTGCGGGACTTCGAGATCGACGCCCGGCTGTGGCACTACGTGCCGCGGGCCTGGGCGCAGCGCGAGGGCGTCGTCCCCGTGCTGCTCGTGGGCGACACCCTCAAGCTCGCCGCCTCGTCCGCCGACCCTGACCTGACGCTGTTGCGCACCCGCTTCCCCAACCTCGAGCTCGAGATCGTGATCGCGTCCCCGCACGAGATCAACGAAGCGCTCGCCAAATCCGGACAGGACGTCTGATGGCCATCACGCCGACCGATCCCAGCCCTCGCTTCTACCGGCAGCTCGCGCAGCACGCCGGGTTGGAGTTCGTCACGCTCGACCCGGCCAACGCCGACAGCCCCGAGTACCGCGAGGTCAACCCGCTCTCGGCCCGCCTGCTGTCCGAGCAGATCTGCCGCCACTTCACGATCCTGCCGCTGGCCTACGTCGACGGCGTCGTGACGGTCGCGACCGCGTCCCCGGCGGACGAGATCGCGCAGGACGTCGCGCAGTCGCTGACCGGTCGTGACGTGCAGTTCGTGATCGCGCCGGAGTCGGAGCTGCGCGACGCCATCGACCAGATGTACTCGGGCTGGCCCGGATCCTTCGGCAACTTCGACGACGAGCTGGCCGACGTCGTCGGCGAGACCGGCATCACCGGCATCCGCGTCACCAACCCGGAGGCGCCCACCCGCCTCGGCGACCTGCTCGTCGCCCGTGGCGTCGCCACCGACGACCAGGTCGCGGTCGCGCTGGAGAAGCAGGCCGCCTCCGGCAGCCGGCTGGGCGACATCCTCGTCGCCGAGGGCATCGTCACCGCCAACGAGCTGGTCACCATCCTCGGCGAGCAGTTCCAGCTGCCGCTGGTCGACCTCTCCGAGTACGAGCCCGACCCGGCCGCCATCCGCCTCATCCCCGAACCGCTGGCCCGCCACCTGCGCGCCGTGCCGATCGCCGTCGACGACACGACGCTCTACCTCGCCGTCGCCGACGAGCTCGACCAGGACACCACCAACGCCCTGCGCGAGCACACCAACCTCGAGCTGAAGGCGTTCCTCGCGCCGCGCAACGAGATCGACGAGCTCCTGCAGCGCGTCCACGGCCAGGACTACGTCGCGGTGGCCAAGTCCGAGCTGCTGCAGCGCTTCCCCGAGGAGTGCGCCAACCGCGTGCTCTCCAACGGCCAGCGCACCTTCTTCATCTCGATGGCGATCATCGTGGTCGTCGGCCTGGTGCTGAAGCCGATCGAGACCGGCATCGTCCTCATCGGGCTCGCGACCGTCTTCTACATGCTCGCATCGGTGTACAAGATGCAGCTCACCTACTCGGCGCTGGGCAACACCTTCGAGATCCAGATCTCCGACGAGGAGATCGCCGCGATGGACGAGCGGGACCTGCCGATGTACACGATCCTCGTCCCGCTGTACCGCGAGGCCGCGATCCTGCCGCGCCTGCGTCGCGGCATCGATGGCCTGGACTACCCGAAGACCAAGCTCGACGTGCGCCTGCTCTGCGAGGAGGACGACGACGAGACGGCGCCGGCCATCCGCGAGATGAACCTGCCGCCGTACTACAAGCTCGTGGTCGTCCCCGACGCGCAGCCGAAGACCAAGCCGAAGGCGTGCAACTACGGCTTGCTCCAGGCCGACGGCAAGTACTGCGTCATCTACGACGCCGAGGACCGGCCGGACCCCAACCAGCTCAAGAAGGTCGTCCTGGCCTTCGAACGTGCCGACCCGCGCGTCACCTGCATCCAGGCCAAGCTCAATTACTTCAACTCCGACCAGAACCTCCTGACCCGCTGGTTCACCTCGGAGTACTCGATGCACTTCGACCTCCTGCTCCCCGGCCTGGACGCCCAGGACGTCGCGATCCCGCTCGGTGGCACGTCCAACCACTTCGTCACCGACCGCCTCATCGACCTGGCGGCGTGGGACCCGTTCAACGTGACCGAGGACGCCGACCTGGGCATCCGCCTCCACAAGGCCGGCTTCAAGACGGCCATCGTCGACTCGACGACGCTGGAGGAGGCCAACTCCGAGCTGAAGAACTGGATCAACCAGCGCTCGCGCTGGATCAAGGGCTACATCCAGACCTGG
>CAYUDT010000173.1:0-8964 GCA_964443695.1 uncultured Conexibacter sp.
CCCGCTGACGTGCGTGGACTGCTGTCGCAGCGGTGCGACACGAGTCCACACACGTCCCGGCGCTGGGAGCGACTCGCTGACGTGCGTGGACTGCTGTCGCAGCGGTGCGACACGAGTCCACACACGTACCGGTGGAAGTCGGTGAGCCCGAGACCCCTATCGACCGCACCGGTGCCGGCAGCCACGGCCGCGACCCCGACCGGCGCAACGGCCGCACCTGTCGCGCGGCCGCCATCGGCGGCGCCCTCAGCGCCGCCGATGGCGGCGCCCCCCCAGCGCCGCCGCCGACCCCGCCGCCGCTCGGGCCGCGCCATAGGACCTGCCCCGGCACCCGGGCGCGCTCGCCTTTGGCACCCGCGTGGGGGCCCGGCACCAGGCGCACCGGCCGCACGATGAAGCCGAGGTGCGGTGCCGAGATCCCAAGCCCGATCGTGTCGGCCGCGTGAACCGCGACGAGGCCCCCGTCGTAGGCTGAACACCATGCTCGAGACCGGAACCTCCGCCCCCGCGTTCACCCTCTCCGACCAGGACGGCAACCCCGTCAAGCTCTCGGACCTCAAGGGACGGACGGTCGTCCTCTACTTCTATCCCAAGGCCGACACGCCGGGCTGCACGACGCAGGCGTGCGGCATCCGCGACCACGCCCAGGACTACGCCGACCGGGACGTCGTCGTGCTCGGGGTCTCGCCGGACCCGGTCGCGAAGGTGAAGAAGTTCCACGACAAGTTCGACATGAACTTCACGCTGCTGGCCGACGAGGACCACGCGGTCGCCGAGAAGTACGGCGTGTGGGTCGAGAAGTCGATGTACGGCAAGAAGTACTGGGGCAACGCCCGCGCGACGTTCATCATCGACGCGAAGGGCAAGGTCGTGCACGTCATCCCGAAGGTCTCGCCCGCAACGCACGACGCGGATGTCCTGAAGGTCATCGACGAGCTGGCCGGCTGAACCGGTCGGTCCGGGGTCACGCCCCGGCGTGACCCCAGACCGGCGGCGTGTTGGTGGGTTGGTTCAGCGCGGCGCCGCGGCGATGCCGACGGCGGCGGTGACGCCGGGGGTGACCTGCTCCTGCTCCGGCGTCACGGACGACCCCGTGACCTCGGCCGCTCCCGCGGCCTGGACGACGGCCGGTGTCGCCGGCGTGGTCACGTCCGGATCGGTCGGACGTGCGGCGAACGCGATGGCCGCGACGACGGCCACGACGCCGAGGATCACGAGGATCGCGCGGAGCGTCGAGGTCTGGTTCGGCGCAGCAGCCTGCGGCGTGGTGGTGGCCACGGAGTTCCCCCTTCTTCGGTTGCCCATCTCCCCTGCCCGGGGAGCCAGTGCCGCGGTTCACGGCCGCAGCACTCTTCGACGAACCGTAGGTGCCGGTCCCTCGAATTACGAGCATCTTGGCACCGCAGGGACAGCTTGGCGCGCGGGGGCTCCGAAGCTTCACGCTTTGCACAACTTCGGGGCCCCGACCGGTACCGATCACGCACCGCCGCTGCGTCAGGAGTAGTCCTCCGACTGCCCGTTGTCGATCGCCAGGACGTTGCCGTCGGGGTCCTTCAGCCAGCAGACCTGGTGCACGCCGAAGGTGTGGACGCCGCGATCGTCGGAGTCGAGGAAGTCGTAGCGCTCGAAGCTGCCGCCGCGCCCGAGGATGCCGTCGACGACATCGTCGAAGTCGTCGACCGACCAGGAGGCGGCGGATGCCGTGGACGGGGTGAGGTCCGCCGACTCATAGACCTGCAGCAGCGACCCACCGCCGCAGGTGTACATCGTGATCGGGCCGTTCTCGACGCCCTTCAGGCCCAGGACCGTGCCGTAGAACTCGCGCGCACGGGCGAGGTCGCTGACGCCGACGGTTGCGCGGACGGCTGCTGTGGAGAGGCTCATGGCCAGAACAGACCACACCCGCGCCCGGAATTCATCGGGCGCCTGTGCGCCAACCACCCAAACGGACCGTCAAGACACGAACACCCCCCGGCTGAATGGGGTGGGCATCCCCACTTTTCTTGATGGACGCCCAAAATTCCGGACGGACGTCTGAGCGGCAAACGTCGCGAAACTGCCGATATTCCGATGTAGCCGAGTGGCTCTTGAAGCGGACGAGGGGGAGTAGGACCAAGGATGGCCGTGCAGACACCACCCGAGACGACCACGCACACCGTGCGGGGCCGCTTCGATCGTGCGCGCGGCGACTCCGATCCGCTCCTGCCCCTCCTGCGACGCCGCGCCGGCGATGCGCCGGACGTCCCCGCCCGTGAGCTGGAGGCGCACACGGTCGTCCGGCTGATCTGGATCCCCGTCATGTGGCTGGTCGGCATCCTCGGCAACGTCGAGGTCTCCACCGCGTTCACCCCGACCGCCGCGGCCGGCCTGGCCTGGGTGCTCTTCTCGGAGACCTGGCAGCGCCGGCACGCCGACGAGGACGCGCCGTTCGTCGTCGCCTACGGCGATGTCGTCATCGCGGGCGCGCTGTTCGCGCTGTCCGGTGGGCTGGACAGCGGGGCGCGCCACGTCGCCTACGTGCTGCCGTTCGCGTCGGCCTTCGCCAACGGCCCCCGCCGCGTCGCCCTGCTGGGCGCAGGGCTCGGCCTGGCCTACACCGTCTCGGCCGGGCACGAGGTCGCCGACGGCGTCGACGGCGCCGTGCAGACCTTCATCACCTTCTGGCTGGCGCTGGGCTGGGCGACGACCGCCGCCGCGCTGCTGGCCGTCTCCCGCGAGCGGCGCGACCTGCAGATCACCGACCTGCTGGCCACGCGGTCGATGCTGGCCGCGGACCTGGTCGCCTCCGAGGAGCGCGAGCGCCGCCGCCTGGCCGACGAGCTCCACGACGACGCCCTGCAGCTGGTCATCGCCGCACGGCAGGACGCCGACGACGTCGCCGCCGGCGACGAGGACGCCATCGGCCCGCTGAACGCGACGCTGGCCGAGGCGGTCGTCCGCCTGCGCGCGCTGGTCTCCGAGGTCCACCCGCTGGTCTCCACCGTCGGCGGCGTCGACCAGTCGCTGCGCTCGATCTGCGAGCGCCACGCCCGGCGGGGCGGGTATGAGTGGACGGTCGACGTCGACCCCCGCGCGATCGGCTACTGCGACGAGCTGTTGCTGGGCGTGGCCCGCGAGCTCATCGTCAACGTCTCCAAGCACGCCCACGCCGAGCAGCTCCGCGTGACCGTGCGAGCCGACAACAACTGGGTCGTGCTGACGGTCGCCGACGATGGCATCGGCATCGCCGCCGACCGCGCCGAGTTGGCGCGCCGCGACGGGCACGTCGGGCTGGCCTCGTGCACCGAGCGCGTCCGCGTCGCCGGTGGTCACCTCGCGATGGACTCCGGGCGCCCCGGGGATGGCACCGTCGTCCGCGTCGCCGTCCCGATCGACGTGCTGGCCGTCGCGAGCTGACGCACGGGTACTTGGGTACGCTCGAAGGGTGAGCGAGACCACCCTCCGCGAGCGCGTCGAGTTCCGCGCCGCCCGCGCCCTGTCGCTGCTCTCCCCGCGCACGCAGGTGCGCCTGTCGGGCAAGGCGCCGGTCACGATCGACGGAAACACGCTCGATCCCGGCGTGCAGCTGACCCTTGCGGCGGTGGAGCGGCGCGGCGAGCCCGGGCTGACCGACCTGGACCCGGCCGGTGCGCGGGCGTACCGCCGCAAGCAGGCGCTGGCGTTCGCCGGCGTGCCCGTGCCGGTCGGTGAGGTCCGCGACCTGCGCGTCGACGGCGCCGCCGGCACGCTGCCGGCCCGGTTCTACAAGAGCGCGGAGACCGGTGGGCCCCATCCGCTGCTGGTCTTCTTCCACGGTGGCGGCTTCGTCATCGGCGACCTCGACACCCATGACGGCGCCTGTCGCATGCTCTGCCGGCACGCAGGGGTCGACGTGCTGAGCGTCGAGTACCGCAAGGCGCCCGAGGACCCCTTCCCGGCGGCCGTCGAGGACTGCATCGCCGCCTACCGCTGGGGCGTCGCCCACGCCGAGGAGCTCGGGTCCGACCCGAGCCGCGTCGCCGTCGGCGGCGACAGCGCCGGCGCCAACCTCGCGACCGTCGTGTGCCAGCAGGTCCGTGACCCCGCGCCGGTGCTGCAGCTGCTGTTCTACCCCGTGGTGGACATGACCGAGCGCCGGGAGTCGCGCACGCTGTTCGCCGAGGGCTTCTTCCTCACGTCCAAGGACATGGACTGGTTCAGCGAGCGCTACGCCACCGAGGAGCAGTGGGCCGACCCGCGCTGCTCCCCGCTGCTGGGAGAGCTGGAGGGCCTGCCGCAGGCCTACGTCATCACCGCCGGCTTCGACCCGCTGCGCGACGAGGGCGAGCTCTACGCCGAGGCGCTGCGGGACGCCGGGGTGCCCGTCGTCTCCCGGCGGTTCGCCTCGCTGATCCACGGCTTCATCAACATGGGCACGGTCAACGTGCCGTCAAACGACGCGCTCGTGGAGGTGGCCGGCGGCGTCCGCGCGCTGCTCGCCAGGCGCTGATGGCGTTCACCTCGGAGTTGGCGCAGACCCTGGCCGAGGACGCGCTGGACCGTCTGGACCGGTACGCGCGCATCGACACGCAGTCCGTACGTGACCGCGCCGGGTCGCCCTCGTCGGAAGGGCAGTGGGACCTGCTGCGGCTCCTGGCCGACGAGCTGCGCGAGATGGGGCTCTCCGACGTCGTGCTCTCCGACGACGGGTACGTCTACGGCGTGCTGGCGTCCAACATCGAGGGACCGGTGCCGTCGGTCGGGCTCATCGCCCACGTCGACGTGTCGCCCGACGCGCCCGGTGCCGGCGTCGAGCCGCTGGTGCACCGCGCCTGGGACGGCTCGGTGATCACCTTGCCGCGGGGCGGGACGGTCCTGGACCCGGAGCTGATGCCCGAGCTGTCGGCGTGCGTCGGCCATACGATCATCACCTCGTCGGGGGACACGCTGCTCGGCGCCGACGACAAGGCCGGGGTCGCGGCGATCATGGCGGCACTGGCCCACCTGGCTGCGCACCCGGCGCTGCCGCGTCCCACGCTGAAGGTCGGGTTCACCCCTGACGAGGAGATCGGCGAGGGCGCGACGCTCTTCGACCTGGACCTGTTCGCCGCCGACTGCGCCTACACGATGGACGCGTCCGGCCTGGCGACGCTGCAGGACGAGACGTTCACGGCTGCCGAGGCGACGGTGACCATCACCGGCGTCGACGTCCACCCGGGCTTCGCCACGGACAAGATGGTCAACGCGCTGCGGCTGATCGGGCAGCTGCTCGCCAAGCTGCCGCCGGAGCTGTCGCCGGAGCGCACGTCCGGCCGTGACGGCTTCATCCATCCCTACGAGGTGACCGGCGGTGCACCGGCCGCGACGATGCGGGCCATCGTCCGCGACTTCGACGACGACCTCCTCGACGGTCACATCGCGTTGCTTCGCACCATCGCGGAAGAGGTCGTGGCGGCCGAGCCGCGGGCGACGCTGGAGTTCTCCTCGCGTGCGCAGTACCCCAACATGCGCAGCTACCTCGAGCCGTTCCCGGCCGTGGTCGCGGTGGCCGACGCGGCGATCCGCGGCGAGGGGCTGGAGCCCGTCCGCACCCCGATCCGCGGTGGCACCGACGGGTCGGTGCTGTCATCGCGCGGGTTGCCGACGCCCAACATCTTCACCGGCGGCTATGAGTACCACTCGGTGCGCGAGTGGGCGTCCCTGGAGGAGCTGGCGGCGGCGGCCGCGACGATCGTGCGACTGGCCGAGGCGTGGACCACCGACGAGTTCCGCGGGGCGTTTGCGTGACGGCTCGCGCTGCGGTCGTCTTCGACAACGACGGCCTGCTCCTGGACACCGAGGAGGCGTGGACGCGCGCCGAGGTCGAGCTGTTCTCGCGCTACGGCGGCGAGTTCACGATGGAGCACAAGAAGACGCTGCTCGGCTCGTCCTTCGCGACGGCCGCGGTGATGTTGGAGGCGATGCTCGACCGGCCTGGGCAGGGCGAGGCGCTGATGACCGAGCTGAACGACCTCGTCATGGAGGAGGCGCTGCAGGGCGTGCCGCCGCGGCCGGGAGCGATGGACCTGCTGGAGAAGCTCACCGCCGCCGGTGTGCCGCTGGGGCTGGCGTCCAACTCCACGCGCGTGTTCGTGGAGCGGACGCTGGGGGCGGCCGGGCTGCTCGACGACGGGCCCTTCGGCGTGATCATCACGTCCGACGACGTCCAGCACCCCAAGCCGGCACCGGACCTCTACCTGCAGGCGTGCCTGTCGCTGGGCGTCGCGCCGGTCGACTGCGCCGCGCTGGAGGACTCGCCCCCGGGCGTCGCCTCGGCGAAGGCGGCCGGGCTGTTCACGATCGGTGTCCCGTACTTCGCCGACGGCCGGCTGCCCGGGGCGGACCTGCTGTCGCTGTCGCTGGCGGACACCTTGGTGCACGAGGCGCTGGGGGTCTAGCTCTTGGGGCTCGTGCTCGCGTCGCTCGGCGACGACATCGGCAACTTCACGGACTCGGTCGGCTCGTTCTTCGACTCGCTCTCGAAGGTCCACTTCGTCTCGCTGTTCTTCGCGCTGCTGTGCTTCGGGCTCTACCTGACGATCCGCTCGCGGGCGTACTTCAACGTCCTCCGGGCGGCCTACCCGACGGAGACGATCGAGTTCCGCCGCATCTGGGGCGCATACGTCGCGGCGTACGGCTTCAACAACGTCGTGCCCGCAAGGGGCGGTGACGTCATCAAGGCGTTCCTGGTGAAGACGTCGATCCCGTCGTCGTCCTATCCGGCGATCGCGTCGTCGTTCATGGTCGAGTTCGGCTACGACCTGTCGATCGGCGTGATCGTGCTGGGCTTCGCGTTCACCCAGGGCGTCTTTCCCAAGCCGCCGGACTTCGCCAAGCTCAACGCGTTCGACCTGTCGTTCTTCGCGTCGCACCCGCGCTTCCTGCTGTTCCTCCTGACCGCGCTGGCGTTCCTCGGGCTGGTCGGGTTCGCGTTGCTGTCGCGCCGGGTGCAGGCGTTCTGGGCGCGGGTCAAGCAGGGCCTGACGATCCTCTGGGACCGCGAGCGCTACTTCCGGCAGGTCTGGCTGATCCAGCTGCTGGCCTGGTGCTTCCGCTTCGCGGCGTTCTGGCTGCTGCTCGACGCGTTCAACGTCGGGGGCTCGGTGAAGAACGTGATGCTGGTGCTGGGCGTCAACGCGGTGGCGGCGTGCGTGCCGTTCACCCCGGGCGGCGCGGGCGTGCAGCAGGCGTTCCTCGTGAAGGTCTTCGCCGGGACGGCCGCCTCGGCGACCGTCGCCGCGTACTCCGTCGCGCAGCAGATCGCGATCGGCGCGTTCTCGCTGGCGCTCGGCTTCGTGGCGCTGGTCACCGTCTTCCGCTTCCGCTCCTTCAAGGAGGTCATCGCGGCCGGCCGCGAGGCGCGGGAGGCGGACAAGCTCGCCGCCGCGGGCGGGGTGCCGGTGGGGGATGAGTGGTACGACGAGCCGCCTGCGGCGCGACCTGCGCGGCGCCGCGACGAACCGACGATGACCTACTCGCGCGAGCGGCGGTCCCGGCGGCGGAAGTAGCCATGGAGGCGGCGCAGGTCGAGGCGCTGCTGGCCCGGCGGCAGCTGCTGCTGGCCTCGATGGTGCTCGAGCAGGCGCCGGAGCTGGTGCACCTGCGGGCGGAGGTCGGGCTGTTGATGGGGCAGCCCGACGTGGCGTTGCTGGGCGGATTGGCGGCCGACTCGCCGCAGGCGGCGGTGTGGCTGGCCCACGCGCTGCTGACCGCGGGCGACGCCGACGGGGCGCGGGCCGCGCTGCCGGACGCCGACAACCGCTGGCACCTCGAGCTGGTCGTGCGCTGCGGCACGTGCGTGTCCGACGAGGCCGCGGTTGCCGCAGCCCTGCGGGGCATCGAGCTGCTCGGTGGTGACGCCGAGCTCGAGCACGCCGTGGCGGCGCTCACGGGTGACGCCTCGGTGACGCGCGCGTCCGACGGCTACGTCCGGGCCATGTTCGACAAGTTCGCGCCCGCGTTCGACCGGGCGCTGCGCGACAACCTCGGCTACGTCGCGCCGCAGCGTCTGGTCGAGCTGCTGGACGGCGAGCCGACCGGGGCGCTGCGGGTGCTCGACGCGGGGTGTGGGACGGGGCTGGCCGGGCCGCTGCTGGCGCCGTGGGCCTCGCACCTGGTCGGGGTCGACCTCTCGCCGGGCATGCTGGCGCGGGCGGCGGAGGGCGGGTGCTACGGCGCGCTGCACGAGGCCGAGCTGACCGCTTGGCTGGCGGGCTGCGTCGAGCGCTTTGACGTCGTCCTGTCGGCCGACGTGCTCATCTACTTCGGCCGGCTGGAGCCGCTGATGGCGGGCTTTGCGTCGGTGCTCGCCGACGGCGGTGTCGTCCTCGTCTCGATCGAGACGGGTGAGGGCGATGCCGCGCTGCAGCCGACCGGCCGCTGGAAGCACAGCCTCGCGCACGCGTGCGCCGCGGCGGCGGCCGCCGGGCTCGAGCTCTCACGCTCGGCGGAGTGCGCCCTGCGCTCGGAGGCCGGGGAGCCCGTGGCCGGCATGGCGCTCGCCTTCGTCAAGCGGCCATCCGTGCGCGGCGCCTGACGCCGCGAGGTCAGAAGATCGCGTACTCGCGGGTGACCTGCGCGAGGCGGAGGTCGTCGAACAGGAGGCTCAGCAGGCCGGCCTGGACCTGGTCGGCGAGGTGCCGGGCCTCGGCGAACTCCGGGTTGGTGGTGGTGTCGTCCTCGGTCAGGGCGCTGAGGCTCGCCCGCGCGGCCGGGTTGTCGAGCAGGGCGATGAAGCGGTCGTAGGCGCTGAGCGCGCGGGCGCCGGCGTCGAAGGCCTCGTAGCGCTCGAACGCCGCGGCGATGCGATCCGTCGCGGGCGCGTCGAGCTCACGCAGCAGGAAGCCGGTCATCTGCGCTGCCTCCAGGCGCCAGCACTCGAGGATCGGCAGCAGGCCGGAGGCGAAGAGGATCTTGCGGCTGGTGCGCAGCTTGGCGTTGCGCAGGCCCCAGCCGTCGCCCTCGCGC
>CAYUDT010000174.1:0-8851 GCA_964443695.1 uncultured Conexibacter sp.
GTCGAGCTCCAGCGCCTCGCGCAGCTTGGTCAGCCAGACCGAGCGCTCGGTCAGGCGCTCGCGCCGCATCGTGTCCGCGTCGAACACCGCGACGCGGTCGCGGCCGTCGCTCTTGGCGTCGTACATCGCGATGTCCGCCTCGGCGATGACGTCGTCGGACGTCAGCTCGTCCTCCGATCCGTAGATGGCGACGCCGACCGACCCGGTGATGCGCGCGTGGCGGCCCGGTGACTCCAGGACGGCCTGGCGGCGGATCGCCTGCAGCAGCTTGTCGGCGACGTCCCGCGCCTCGTCGGCGGACGCCTCGGGCAGCAGCGCTGCGAACTCGTCGCCGCCGAGCCGGGCCAGCACGTCGGTCTCCCGCAGGGCGCCGCGCAGCACCGAGGCAACACGCACGATCAGCTCGTCGCCGGCGCTGTGACCCATCGAGTCGTTCACGTACTTGAAGCCGTCCAGGTCCAGCAGCAGCACCGCGCCGCAGCGGTCATAGCGCCGCGCGTGGGCGATGGACCGGGTCAGCTCCAGCTCGAAGCGGCGGCGGTTGAACAGGCCGGTCAGCGGGTCGTGCTCGGCCATGTGGCGCAGCTGGCCCTCGAAGCGCTTGCGCTCGGAGATGTCGAGGACCTGCAGCACGGCGTGCTCGGGTTCGTCGCGCTCGTCGAGGATCGCCGCGCCGGACAGCAGCGTCCAGATCGGGTTGCCGTCGGTGTGCATGAAGCGCTGCTCGTGCTGCACGCGCTGCGAGCCCATCCGCAGCCGGTCGATCGCGTTGATCAGGCCCTCGCGGTCATCGACGTGGGAGACCGCGGTCAGCAGCATGCCGTCCAGCTCGCGGGCGGTGTAGCCGGTCATCTCGAGCAGCGCGCGGTTGGCGTGCAGCACGCGTCCGAGCTGCACGTCGTGCAGGCCGACGATGGCGACGCCGACGGGCGCCGCCTCGAACGCGGTGCGAAAGCGGCGCTCGGCGATCCGGGCTGCCGCCTGGGCCTCAGCCTCGGCGGAGAGGTCCTCCAGCTGCACGACCCGACGGCCGTCGCTGACGTCGGACACCGTGACGCGCACGGGCACGCGGGTGCCGTCGGCGGCCATCACGAGGTCGCTGTCGACGACGTCTTCGATGTGGTCGCCCACCGGCGAGCGATGCGCCATCGCCAGCAGCTTGTCGTTGGCCTCGACCACCCGGCCGTCGGGCTCCAGCAGCGCCATGCCCGTGGGGGCCGAGTCGAACGCCGTGCGGAAGCGCTCCTCCGCCGCGGCGACCGCCTCCACCATCCGGTCGCGTTCGACGTCGGTGTAGATCTCCGGGCGGTTGAGGATCTGCCCGTAGCTGCGCCGCAACGACCAGTAGGTGATGGCCACGAGCCCGGTGATGCCGTCCCAGATCGCCATGTCCCAGGACGCCACGTGCGCGCCGGGCTGGTGCTCGTACATCAGCGTGTGGACCACGTGCAGCGCGTGACCTCCCGCGCAGCTGAAGAAGATCAGCGCCGTCATCGTGCCCAGCGCGTTCTCGCGGCCGAACTGGCCTGTCCGCACGAGGCCGCGGGTGATCGTCGCGGAGATCGCGAAGTACGCGACTGCGATCACCAGGTTGGTGGCGATCAGGAGGTGCGCTGCCGCGTGTCCGTTCACCTACCAGAATGGTGAGTGCTCACGCGTGCGTGCGCCATCCCCGCTTGTGCCCGCGAAACGTCGTTGATTCGTCCAGCTACCGTGGAGGACGGTGACCGAGGAGAAGGACACCCGCACCCCCGCCGAGCGCCTCGTGGAGCGCAGCCGGATCTCGGAGACCGGCATGGGCAAACCGCTGTCCGAACGCGCCCTGCAGCGCGTCCGCAGCGTCGAATCGACCCTGCTGGGCGACGCGATCCCCCGCTACATCCGGCGCGCGGCGGAGATCGAGAAGGCCGTTCGCACCCACGAACGCGACCTCGCCGAGGCCTACGCGCGCACGCGCGAAGAGCATTCCGACAGCGCGGCCTTCGCCGCGGCCTGGCTGGCGCACGTCGACAGCCTGGACTTCAGCGACCTGAACACGCTGATCGGGCAGCACAACGCCTGGTATCCGATCGAGCGCGACCTGCCGATCGACCTCCGCACCCGCGACTACGTGCTCGTCAACGGACACGACTACCGCAAGACGCCGCTGGACCGCGACTGGGTCCTGGCGCGTTTCCCCGCCCACTGACCTAGGCTGGACTCTCCCATGACGCGCAAGCTCATCGCCCTGCTCTCCGCGGCCACCCTCGCGGCGGGCGCCACCGCCATCAGCGGCTGCTCGGCCGACGACGCCACGGGCGTCGACCCGGCCCAGGCCGCGCAGACCACGGCCGCCAAGAAGACCGCCAAGATCGCGATGACGATGAAGCTCACCGGCCTCGGCCTGGGCGACGCGTCCGTCGACCTCAACGGCGTGATGGACCTGCAGCAGCCCCGCGGCCGCTTCACGCTGGACTTCGGCAAGCTCGTCGAGGGCATGGGCATGCCCAAGGGGCTGTTCGGCTCCGACACCGACATCCAGGCCCAGTTCCAGGGCGGGCAGGTCGACGTCGAGCTGCCCGACATCCCCGCGCTGCAGAGCAAGCTCAACGGCAAGCACTGGGTCCATCTGGATCTCGGCGAGCTGGCCAAGGGCTTCGGCATCGACACGAAGGGCCTCGGCGCGCTGATGGCCGTCACCCCGGGCGACCAGCTGAAGCTGCTCGACGGCATCGCGGGCCTGAAGAAGTCCGGCACCGAGAAGATCGACGGCGCCGACACCACCCACTACGCCGGAAGCACCACGGCGAAGGCGTTCCTCGACAAGCTGCCGGCCGCCAAGCGCGAGGCGTTCGACAAGGCGATGAAGCAGCTGCAGTCGCTGGGCAGCGGCGCGGCGCCCAAGCTCGACGACGTCCTCGGCACCAAGCAGGACGTCGACATGTGGGTCGACGGTGACGGCCTGGTGCGCCAGATGCGCCTCAGCGCCAAGCTCCCGACCGGCGGCATGATGGCCAAGGACGCCGGCTATGAGATGACCTACAAGCTCAGCGACTTCGGGACCAAGCTCGAGTTCGCCTCCCCCGCCGCGTCGGACACCTACACCGTGACGTCCGAGGCCATCCAGAGCCTGATGTCGATGGCCGGCGCGGGCGCCGGGCTGCTCGGCTGAGTCCCATGCGCCGGGCGGCGGCGGCCGGCGCCGTCGTCCTCGCCGGTCTCGCGGGATGTGGCAGCGACCCAGCCCGTCAGCCGACCGCCACCCAGAAGCGTGTCGATCTCATCGGCCCTGGGCCGACGAAACCGACACGCCAACGGGTGGTGCCCGCGCTGTGCGGCAGGCTGCACCGGCGCACCGTCGCGCGCCTGCAGGCCGACGGGCTGGACGAGCTCAGCGGGCTGGCGGCCAGCCGCACGCAGCCCGGGGTGCTCTACGCGATCGAGGACTCCGGCAATCCGCCCGACGTGCTCGAGCTGGACACCCGCGGCCGGTTGCGCCGGACGTTCAGGGTCAGCGGCGCGCAGAACGTCGACTGGGAGGACGTGGCCACGCGTGGCGGCCAGGTCTACGTGGCCGACATCGGCGACAACGACAGCGTCCGCGATCACGTCAGCATCTACCGCGTCGACCCGTCAGGCGGCGCATCGGCGCGGACCGACCTGCGCTACCCCGACGGCCCGCACGACGCGGAGGCGCTCATCGCCGACCCGTTGCGTGACGACCTCGTGATCGTCACGAAGGGCCTCTTCGGCGGGCGGGCCTACGTCAGCCACGCCGGCGGTCCGGCCAAGCGCGGGCCGAAGGTGCCGCTGCCGCTGGTGACCGGCGCGACGATCAGCGCCGACGGGCGGACCGTCGTCCTGCGCACCTACGACCGCTTCGCCGTCTACCGCCGCCACGGCCGCGAGCCCCTGATGCGCACCCTGGCGCGCCGCGCCTGCTCGCCGCCGACGAACCTGACCGATGAGGGCCAGGGTGAGGCCGTCGTGCTCAGCGGCGGCGCGCTCTACACCGCCCCGGAGGGCACGAGCCCCGCGCTGCGCCGCTACGCGCCTCGCTGAGCGCCGCCGGATCCGCGGACCCGGAAGCGCTGTCGGGGTCTTTACACCGATACAAACTTATATGTGTATAAACTGGCGTGCGCATGGCCTCGGACGCCCCACCCCGCCGTCTGCCGCGCGCTGAGCGCGAGCGCCAGATCCTCGATGTCGCCCATCGGCTCTTCGCCGAGCACGGCTTCGCGGCGGTCACCATGGACCAGGTCGCCGACCAGGTCGGGGTGACCAAGCCGCTGCTCTACAACTACTGGGGCAACAAGGAGCGGCTCTACGTCGCCTGCCTGCAGCGCGACGCCGAGCGCCTGCTCGACGTCGTCCGCGAGGCCGTGGCCGTCGACCCGCGCCCGGATGCGGCGCTGGAGACCGGCGTCCGCACCTTCTTCGCCTTCATCGACACCGAGCGCGCGTCGTTCCGGGTCGTCTTCGACGAGTCGCTGCCCGCGGGCGGCGTCGTCGCCGAGGGCGTTGCCGAGTACCGGCAGCGCATCACCGACACCATCGCCGCACTGCTGCTGGCCCAGTTCCCGCCCAAGGCCCGCGCGAAGGCGCGCGTCGAGGTCGAGGCGCTGAGCCACGCGCTGCTCGGCGCCACCGAGGCGATCGGCCGCTGGTGGCTGCGCAACGAGGACTCCCTGTCCGCCGCAGCCACGGGCGAGCTGCTCATCGCCACCGTCTTGCCGGGCCTGAAGGCCCGGACCACCGCACCCAAGGAGCACTGACACCCCCATGTCCGACGTCCGCAAGGTCGCCATCATCGGCGGCAACCGGATTCCCTTCGCGCGCCAGTCCGGCCCGTACAAGCACGCCTCCAACCAGGACATGCTCAGCGCGGCGCTCGACGGCCTGATCGCCCGGTTCAACCTCGAGGGCGAGGAGCTCGGCGAGGTCGTGGCCGGGGCCGTGCTCAAGCACAGCAGGGACTTCAACCTCACGCGCGAGACCGTCCTCGGCAGCCGCCTCTCCCCCTTCACCCCGGCCTGCGACATCCAGCAGGCCTGCGGCACCGGCCTGCAGAGCGTGATCCAGGTCGCCAACAAGATCGCCCTCGGGCAGATCGACAGCGGCATCGCCGGTGGCGTGGACACGACGTCCGACGCGCCGCTGGCCGTCGGCGAGGACCTGCGCCAGATCCTGCTCGAGCTGAACTTCGCCAAGTCCACCGCCGACCGGCTGAAGGCCGTCGCCAAGCTGCGTCCCGGCCAGATCGTGCCGGCGATCCCGCGCAACGAGGAGCCCCGCACGGGCCTGTCGATGGGCGAGCACCAGGCCCGCACCGCCAAGCACTGGGGCATCACCCGCGAGGCCCAGGACGAGCTGACTGCCGCGTCGCACGCCCACGCGGCGGCCGCCTACGACCGTGGTTTCAACGACGACCTCATCACGCCGTTCCTGGGCCTGGAGCGCGACCAGAACCTGCGCCCCGACTCGACCGTGGAGAAGCTCGGCAAGCTCAAGCCGGTCTTCGGCGGCGAGAACGGCACGATGACCGCCGGCAACTCCACGCCGCTGTCCGACGGCGCCGCCGTCGTGCTGCTCGGCACCGAGGAGTGGGCCAAGGAGCGCGGCCTGCCGGTGCTCGCGTACATCACCGAGATGCAGACGGGCGCGGTCGGCTACGTCGACGGCTCCGAGGGCCTGCTGATGGCGCCCGCATACGCGATGCCGAAGATGCTGGATCGCGCCGGGCGCAAGCTGCAGGACTTCGACCTCTACGAGATCCACGAGGCGTTCGCCTCGCAGGTGCTCTCCACGCTGGCCGCGTGGGAGGACCCGGTGTTCTGCCAGCAGGCGCTCGGCCGCGACGAGGCGCTCGGCGCCATCGACCGCAGCAAGCTCAACGTCAACGGCGGCTCCCTGGCTGCCGGCCATCCCTTTGCCGCGACCGGTGGGCGCATCGTCGCCTCCCTCGCCAAGGCGCTCGACGAGCGCGGCGGCGGCCGCGGCGTCATCTCCATCTGCGCGGCCGGCGGCCAGGGCGTCGTCGCGATCCTCGAGAAGTAAGGAGCACCAGCAATGTCAGACCGTTACGCACAGCTCGTCAACAGCCCGATCGGCAAGCAGATCGCCGGCACCATCGGCCTGCCCGTCCCAACCCCGCTGGACCGCTTCAGCCCCGGCGACCCGGTGGTCTCCGGCGACGTCCTGCTCGGTGGCGCGGAGACCGGCCGGCTGGCCGGTGCCGTCGCCGCGACGCTGGCCGGTGCCGACGCGAAGGTGTACACGTCGTTGCGCGACGACCTGCGCACGGCGGCCGCCGACGCCGGCCTCGACGCGCAGATCTTCAACCCCGAGGCGCCGGGCGACCAGCGCTTCAAGGCCCTCATCTTCGACGCGACCGGCATCAAGCTGTCGGCCGAGCTGACGGCGCTGCGGGACTTCTTCTCCCCCGGCATCCGCCGCCTGCTGCCCAACGGCCGCATGATCGTCCTGGGCACGCAGCCGGAGCTCTGCGCCACACCGCGCGAGCACACCGCGCAGCGCGCGCTGGAGGGCTTCGTCCGCTCGCTGGGCAAGGAGGCCCGCAACTCGGCCACCGCGCAGCTGGTCTACGTCGCCCCGGGGGCCGAGAACCAGGTCGAGGGGACGCTGCGCTTCCTGCTGTCGCCCAAGTCGGCGTTCGTCGACGCGCAGGTCATCCGCATCGGCAAGACGACCAAGCCGCCGAAGACCGACTGGGCCCAGCCCCTGGCCGGCAAGGTCGCGCTGGTCACCGGTGCCTCACGCGGCATCGGCGCGGCCATCGCCGCGACCCTGGCCCGTGACGGCGCGCACGTCGTCGGCCTGGACATCCCCGCGCTGTCGGGTGACCTGGAGGCCGTCACGGCGTCCATCGGCGGAAGCGCGCTGACGCTGGACATCACCGCCGACTCCGCCCCGCAGGAGATCGTCGACGCGCTGAAGGGCGCGCACGGTGGCGTCGACATCGTCGTCCACAACGCCGGCATCACCCGCGACAAGACGATCGCCGCGATGTCGCCGGAGCAGTGGAACAGCGTCATCGACGTGAACCTCACCTCGATCGAGCAGATCAACGACGCGCTGCTGGAGGGCGAGGCGCTGAACAAGGGCGGCCGCATCGTCTGCGTCGCGTCGATCAGCGGCATCGCCGGCAACAACGGCCAGACCAACTACGCCGCGTCGAAGGCCGGGGTCATCGGCCACGTGCAGTCGCTCGCCCCGCTGGTCGCCAAGAGGGGCGCGACGATCAACGCGGTCGCCCCCGGCTTCATCGAGACCCAGATGACGGCGAAGGTGCCGCTGCCCATCCGCCAGGCCGGCCGCCTGATGAGCTCGCTGTCGCAGGGCGGGCTGCCGGTCGACGTCGCCGAGGCGATCGCCTGGTTCGCGGCCCCCACCTCCGGTGGCGTCAACGGCAACGTCGTCCGCGTCTGCGGCCAGGCGCTGCTGGGAGCCTGACGGATGCCGGAGGCCACGCACATGCGCACGCACAACCACAGGCCGGCCGTGGGGCCGGAGGCGGGTCCCGGGTTCTGATGAGCGTCACCCTCGACTACGGCCGCGCGTTCGCGTCGACCCTCCCGGTCGTCGGCAACCTGCCGTTCCTCCCGGGCGGTGGCGGCGACCTGCCGTCGCTGCAGCGCCAGAACGCGGGCATCGAGATCGACCGCGACCACCTGGCGGCGTACGCCAAGGTCTGCGGCTTCACGCTGCGCGACACGCTGCCGGCGACCTACCTGAACGTCCTGGCGTTCCCGGTCCACATCAACCTCATGACCGACCCGGCGATGCCGTTCGGCCCCGTCGGGCTCGTGCACGTCACGAACCTGATCCGCCACCACCGTCCGGTGCGCACCGCTGAGACGCTGGACCTCGAGGTCACGGCGACCGGCCTCGATCCGCATCCCAAGGGCAGGACGCTCACGCTGGTCACGACCTGGCGCTCCGGCGGGGAGATCGTCTGGAGCGGTGAGTCGACGATGCTGCGCCGCGGCAAGGGCGACGAGTCGGCGAAGGCCGGCGGCGTCGACCTGACGCAGGAGATCGCACCCACGGTGACCTGGAAGGTCCCCGGCGACATCGGCCGCCGCTACGGCGCGGTGTCCGGCGACCGCAACCCGATCCACCTCTACGACATCACCGCGAAGGCCTTCGGCTTCCCGCGGGCCATCGCCCACGGGCTTTGGACCAAGGCCCATGCCCTCGCCGCGCTGGAGGCGACGCTGCCCGACGCCTTCGACGTCGAGGTCCGCTTCCGCACCCCGATCCTGCTCCCGTCGACGGTCACCTTCGGGTCGGCCGCCAACGGTGAGTTCACCGTCCGCAACAAGAAGTCAGGCGCGCCGCACATCGACGGCCGCGTCACCGAAAGGAACTAGCTCCCAATGGCAACCAGTCCTGCCGATCGCGTGATGGGTGTGGCCCTCAGCGGGCTCCGCTCGATCGCCGGCACCGACGTCCTCGACCGCGTCGGCCTGCGCAAGCCCGCCGAGCGCCTGCTCTACGTCGGATCCAAGAACGGCTTCAAGGCGGCCGCGACCGCCGGCCGCCAGTTCGCCAAGGTCAACGGCGGTGGCGGCAAGGACGCCGCGCGCCAGAAGCCGTCGTCCGGCTCGGGGCAGTTCGACCTGACGCCCACCGACGAGCAGCAGATGCTCGTCGAGGCGTTCAGCGCGTTCGCCGCCGAGCAGCTGCGCCCGGTCGCCCAGCAGGCCGACCACGACTGCGCCGCCCCGAAGGAGGTCCTCGAGACCGCCGACGAGCTGGGCACCGCCACCCTCGGCATCCCCGAGGAGCTCGGCGGCGTCATGGAGGAGCGCAGCGCGGTCACCACCGTGCTCGTCGCCGAGGCGCT
>CAYUDT010000175.1:0-8842 GCA_964443695.1 uncultured Conexibacter sp.
TGCTCGGCCGCGCTGCTGGTGGGCCGCCTGGACTTCTTCCGGGTGTTCGGCCCGGGGCTTGCGCTGTGCGCGCTGGTGGTGACGGCGGTGTCCGCGACGCTGGCGCCCGCGCTGTTGGCCATCGCCGGCCCGCGGCTCCACGGCGGCGCCTGCCCGGTCGACGCACAGGACGTCGGGCCCGCGGAGCCCGCCACCGAGCAGCCTGCGCGGCTGCCGCGGCTGCTCACCGCACGGCCCGTCTCGGTCGTGCTGCTCGTGCTGGCGGTCGGCGGGCTGGCCTGGTCGGCGTCGCACGCGCGCGACGTCGAGCTGGGCGTGTCCCTCGTATCCGGACTGCCCGGCGACGACGCGGTGCGGCGGGCGGCCGACGACGCCGGCCGCGGGTTCGCGGGCGGCATCATCGCGCCGACCGAGGTGGTGCTGGAGCGCTCGGGCATCGGCGCCGGACGCGCCGGAGCGGTGGAGCGGGCGCGGGCGGTGCTGTCGCGCGACGGCGACATCGCCGCGGTCGCGGGTCCGGCCACCGGACGCCCGCTGCAGGCCGCCGGGGTGCGCAGCCCGTTCGTCTCGCAGGACGGCAGCGCCGCGCGGCTGCTCGTGGTGTTCCGCGGCGACCCGACCAGCGCGGCGGCGATCGACCGCCTGCACGCGCTGCAGGCGCGGCTGCCGGGGCTGCTGCCGGACGGCACCCGCATCAGCTACGCGGGCGAGACCGCGCTGGCGGCGGAGACGACGGAGGCGATCAGCGACGACCTCGTGCGCATCGCGGCGGCGATCGGCGCCGTCTCGCTGGTGCTGCTGGCGCTGTACCTGCGCGCGCTGGTGGCGCCGGTCGTCCTGCTGCTCTGCAGTGCGCTGGGCTACCTCGCGGCGCTGGGCCTGACGTCGCTGATCATGCACGCCTGGCACGGCGACGAGCAGCTGACCTACTACGTCCCGTTGGTGGGCGCGGTGCTGCTGCTGGCGCTGGGGTCGGACTACAACGTGCTCGTGGCCGGACGGGTGCGGGCGGAGGCCGGCCGCCGCGAGGCGCGCGAGGCCATCGCGGTCGCCGTGCCGCAGGCGTCGCGCGCCATCACCGCCGCGGGGGTGACGCTGGCCGCGTCGTTCGCGCTGCTGGCGCTCGTCCCGCTGCGGCCGTTCGCCGAGCTCGGGCTGCTGCTCGGGCTCGGCGTCCTCGTCGACGTCCTGGTCGTCCGGCCGCTGCTCGTCGCCTCGGCGCTGTCGCTGCTGCGGGACGCGGCGTGGTGGCCGTCGGCGCCTACGACCTCGTCAACAGCCGGCAGTAGGCGATCATCGCCTCGACCTGCTGCGTCACCAGCTGGTTCGTCGTGGTCGTCGCCGCAGCCACCGCCCGCTGCATCGACTTCTTCGTCTTGGCCGCCGGCACGCACGTCCGGTAGCGACGGACCTCGGTGATGGTGCGCCCGCTGCGCAGCTTCGCCACGACCTTCACGGTGTAGGTCCGCTTCGGC
The DNA here is from genome assembly GCA_964443695.1 of uncultured Conexibacter sp. GTDB lineage: Bacteria > Actinomycetota > Thermoleophilia > Solirubrobacterales > Solirubrobacteraceae > Paraconexibacter. Next base: position 1,476 of record CAYUDT010000175.1, read on the forward strand.
AGCCCCTTGAGGTCGATCCGGGCGCGCGAGCCGCGGACGGTCTTGACGAGCCTGCCGTTGACGTAGACCTTCGTCAGCCGCGCCCTCACCCCGTTGCGCAGGCGGATCGTGAAGTCGCGCTTGCTGCGGCACGGCCTGGTGCTGGGCAGTTGCACCGCATCCTTGCGCGCCATGCGGCAGTCCGCGTAACCCAGGTCGTACTGGTCGAGGTAGTAGTCCTGGGCCGGGCAGGGGTCCTGGCCGGCGAACGGCCAGACGCCGTCGCGGAACTGCAGGACGTGGAAGCCCTTGTAGGCGTCCGGGAACCAGATCTGGCCGAGGTCGGAGCGGATGACCGGCCGCGCCACCGCGAGGTTGCCGTAGAGCCCGGCGCCCGCCGGGTCCTGCACGAAACCCGCGTTCCAGTAGGCGATCTCCGTCGGCCGGGCGGGGTCGCGGATGTCGTAGACGCGCATGCCCGAGCCGAACGACGCGCAGGCCACGATCGTCGGGTCGTGCAGGCGGTCGGTGGAGCAATAGTGCGAGTCGTAGAGGAACACGCGCGAGCCCAGCACGGGGAACACGTCGGCCCCGCGCGTGAGGTTCTCCGGCGACTGCGCGTAGACGGAGTCCGCGAGGACGGCCGGGCAGTTCTCCGGCTTCATGACCTCGGTCTGCAGCACCGACACGACCTTCGGCCTGGTCTCGTCGCTGATGTCGAAGATCGCCGGGTAGCCGAAGTTGGAGACCTTCTGGCTGCCCGGCGTGCAGGGCACGAACTGCTGGCGGTACTCCGACCAGTTGAACAGGTAGGGCTTGCCCTTGTAGGTCAGCGGGATGGTCGACTGCTGGCCCTCGTTCTCGGGCAGGTAGTACTCGGAGATCATCCGCATCTGCGCGCCCTTGACGCGCGCCTGCACCTGGCTGGTGTCCGCGATGAGCAGGCGCCCCGCGCCGATGTCGGCGAAGTAGCCGCGCTTGCCGTCGTCGCTGGTGGAGCACCCGTGGATGCCCCAGTCCTTGGGATCTGACAGCTGGACCGGCTTGGTCGGGTCCGTCAGGTCGATCGGGGTGATCGTGTCCGTGGAGCCCATGTAATAGACCATGCCGTCGGGCTGGAAGCAGCCCTCGTGGCCGACCGCGCTGGGCATGATCGTGTTGGCCAGCAGCTTGGGCCGACGGCAGTCGCCCTTCACGTCGTAGACGGCCAGCGAGCGGGCGGTGCTCTCGTCGTCGAGCTTCTGGCTGAACGGGCCGAGGCCGCCGATCGTGTACCGGTCGGCCACCAGCAGCCCGCGCTTCAGGTTGACCCGGAGCGACTCGCCGGCGTTCTTGGTCGGCCCGTCGGTGAGGTAGGCGGTCTGCACCGGGTGCCGTGGGTCGGAGACGTCGAGGACGATCGTCCCGCCCTCCGCGCCGTACAGCCCGATCGTGTCGGAGTAGTACGCGCAGTTCTTGTAGGTGTCGAAGTTCGCGAAGGCCGTGCTCTGGAAGTGGCCGACCTCGTCGAGGTTGCAGTTGTAGCCCTTGGCGGCGCGGCCGTCGACGCGGTCCACCACCGGCACCTGGCCCTGCAGCCCGGTCTCCACCAGGTCGTTGGGACCGCACACGGCCGGGGACTTCGCGGTCGCCGACGGCACGGCGATGACGAGGCCGACCATGGCCACCAGCAGGGCTCTCCCAGTCCTCATGGGTGGAAATTACCTTGACACCGCAATGCGGAGCGTCGTTTGCTGGTCCCATGGCGAATGATCTGCTGGACAGGATCGCCGCCGCCGTGCCGGACCGGCCCTTCACCGTCGAGCTGTGGGATGGCAGCCGCCTGCCCTCCTCCACGGGCAACGGCGGCCCGACCTTCCGGGTCGCCGACCGCCGGGCGCTGGCGCACGCGCTGCGCGCGCCCGGCCAGCTCGGCATCGGTCGCGCGTACGTCAGCGGCATGCTGGAGATCGACGACATCGACGCGGTGATGGAGCTGCTGCGCGACTGGTCGCCGCCGCCGCTGGACGGCGCCACGCGGCGCCGGCTGGTGCTCAGCGCGGCGCGCGCGATGGGCCCGGTGCTGCCGCCCCCGGTGCCCGCGTCGGAGCTGCGCCCGCGCGGACGGCGCCACTCGATCCTGCGCGACGCCCGCTCGGTGCAGCACCACTACGACGTCGGCAACGACTTCTTCGCGCTGTTCCTCGACGCATCGATGACGTACTCGTGCGCGGTGTTCTCGCGCGGCGCCGCGACGCTGGAGGAGGCGCAGGTGGCCAAGCGCGAGCTGATCTGCACCAAGCTCGGGCTGCAGCCCGGTGAGCGGGTGCTGGACGTCGGCTGCGGCTGGGGTGCGTTCGCCGTGCACGCCGCGGTTGAGCATGGGGTCGAGGTCGTCGGCATCACGCTGTCGGAGCCCCAGGCGCGGGCCGCGCGTGAGCGGGCCGCGGCTGCGGGCGTCGGCGACCGCGTGGACATCCGCGTCATGGACTACCGCCTGATCGAGGACGGGCCGTTCGACGCGATCGCCTCGATCGGGATGGTCGAGCACGTCGGCAGCGTGCAGATCGACGACTACGCCGCGCGGCTGGCGGCGCTGTTGCGTCCCGGCGGGCGCCTGCTCAACCACGGCATCGCGCGGCTGCGCCACACCGATGCCGAGGCGGGACCGTTCTCGGAGCGCTACGTCTTTCCCGACGCGGCGCCGCTGCACCTGTCGCGCATCGCCTTCGCGCTGGAGCGGGCGGGCCTTGAGATCCACCACGTCGAGGACTTCCGGCACGACTACGTCCGCACGCTGGACGAGTGGATCGCCCGGCTGGACGCGCGGTTGGACGACGCGGTGCGGTTGGCCGGGGAGGAGCGCGTGCGCGTCTGGCGGCTGTACCTCCGGGGTGCGCGCAACGGCTTTGCCACCGGTTTCACGTCGCTGTTCCAGGTGAGAGCATCGCTGCCCGATGGATCCGCTCGATGAGCTCTACGGGTTGCCGCTGGCCGAGTTCGTCCCCGCCCGGGACGCGCTGGCCAAGGCCGGCGACCGGTCCATCAAGAAGCTGCGCAAGCCGTCGGTCGCCGCGTGGGCGGTCAACCAGGTCGTGCGCAAGCCCGGCCTCAAGCCGCTGCTGAAGGCGGGCGATGCGCTCATCGCCGCGCAGGAGGCGCTGTTGTCGGGGTCCGGCGACGGCAGGACGCTCCGGGCTGCGCGGTCGGGCGTGGACGACGCGGTCGGCGCGCTGCGCGCGGCGGCCGCCGAGTTGCGCGACGAGGACGGCAAGCCCCTGACGGCGGCGACGCTCGACCGCGTCGCCGACACCCTCCACGCGGTCGCGTTGGACGAGGGCGCGCGCGAGCAGGTCGCCGAGGGTCGCCTGGAACGCGAGCTGCAGCGGGCCGGTCTGGGCCTCGGAGGCATGGAGGCGTTCGCCGCCACGCCAGCACCGCGCGCCAGGCCGGCCGCGGATGCCGAAGCGACGAAGAAGGCCGCGCGCGGGACCGGGACCGGGGCCCCGGTGAAGCGGGCGGCGCGGAAGGGCGCGAAGGCCGAGGACGACGCGGCGGCTGCCGCCGCTGCCGCCGCCGAGCGCGAACGCGAGGAGGCGCAGCGCGCCGCGGCGGAGAAGGCTGCCGCCGAGAAGCTCGCGCGCGAGCGCAAGGCGGCCGAGGCCGAGCTGGCCCGGGCGCGGAAGGCCGCCGACCGTGCCGCGAAGGCGCTGATCGCCGCCCAGACGCGCCGGCAGAAGGCGGCCGAGGCGCTCGAAGCCGCCGACGAGGAGCTCAGCGAGGCCAACACCGACGCCGACGAGGCCGCCGAGGCCGTCGCCGAGGCGGAGTCCGCCCTCGCCGACCTCGACCGCCCCTAGCGTGTCGGTTTCATCGCGTGGGGCGCGATCAAACCGACACGCCATCCGAGCGTGTCGGTTTCGACCCAGGGGGTGAACGCAAACCGACACGGGCTGGGGAGTGCGGGGCGCGTGTCGGTTTCGACCCGGGGGGTGAACGCAAACCGACACGGGCTGGGGAGTGCGGGGAGCGTGTCGGTTTCGACCCGGGGGGTGAACGCAAACCGACACGCGTTCAGGTTGCGGCGGGACTCCAGGGCGGGGCGAGTTCGGAGGCGCCGGGGCCGGGGCGGACCTCGACCTCGTGGGGGTCGAGCACCTCGCCGCAGCACGAGCAGACGACCGAGGCGTGCATCTCCTGGCCGCAGGTGCGGTGGATCAGCGTCGTGGGCGGGCCGTTGACCAGCCCCGTGTGCTTGTTGCCCCACTCGAGCATCGCGCCGATCACGGGATAGAGGTCCAGCCCGGCCTCGGTCAGGCGGTACTCGTGGAGGGTGCGCCGCGCGCCCTCGGAGTAGGCCCGCTTCTCGAGGATCCCGAAGTCGACGAGGCGCTGCAGGCGCTCGGCCAGGATGTTGCGCGCGATGCCCGTGGCCCGCTGGTAGTCCTCGAACGTGCGGGCCCGGAAGTAGGACGCGCGGAGGATCGCGATGACCCAGCGCTCCCCGAGGACGGCCCCCGTCCGGGAGATCGCGCAGTTGGCCGAGAGCAGGTCGTCGTGGCGCATCTGCGCTCCATTCTACAATCAGTTGCAAAACGCAACGACAGGACCTACCGTGTCGTTGCATGTTGCAACGACGAACCCTCGCGATCGTCGCCGCCTGCGCCGGCGGCTACCTGGCCTTCCTCGACACGACGATCGTCAACACGAGCTTCCCCAGCATCTCCCGCGACTTCAGCGACGCGTCCCGCGCCGAGCTGAGCTGGGTCCTCGACGCGTACTTCATCGTCATCGCCGCGCTGCTGGTCCCGGCCGGTGGCGTCGCCGACCGCCTCGGCCGCAAGCGCCTGTTCCTCGGCGGCGTCGCCCTGTTCGTGCTCACGTCGGTGGCCTGCGCCCTCGCGCCGACGTGGGAGACGCTCGTCGCCGCCCGCGTGTTCCAGGGCATCGCCGCCGCGGTGCTCGCGCCGGTGTCCATGGCGCTGATGCTTCCCGAGTTCCCACCGGAGCGCCGGGCGCAGGGCATCGGCATCTGGGGCGCGGCCGCCGCGGCCGCCGCGGCCTCCGGCCCGCCCCTCGGCGGCCTGCTCGTCGAGGTCGCCGACTGGCGCTGGATCTTCCTCGTGAACGTGCCGCTCGGCCTCCTCGTCCTCGCCGCCGGCCGCAAGGGCCTGCGCGAGTCACGCGACGAGCACAGCACCGGCCTGCCGGACCTCGGCGGCGCGGTGCTCATCGTCGCCGGCCTCGGCGCGCTGGCGCTGGCCATCGTGGAGGGCGGCAACTGGGGCTGGGGCAGCACGAAGGTCCTCGTCACCTTCGCGGCGGCGGCCGTCTTGCTGGCGGCGGTGGCCCACCGCTGCACCACGCACCCGCGCCCCGTCGTCTCCCCGGACCTGATGCGCCGCTCGAGCTTCGCCCGCGCCAACCTCGGCTCGCTGCTGTTCGGCATGGCCTTCTTCGCGATGCTGCTCGGCAACATCCTCTTCCTCACGACCGCGTGGGAGTACACGACGCTGCAGGCCGGCCTGGCCGTCGTCCCCGGCCCCATCGCATCGACGATCTTCGCCGGGCCGGCGGGCCGGCTGGCCGATCGCTTCGGCCACCGCGCGGTCATCCTGCCCGGCTGCCTCATCTACCTGGCGGGCATCCTCATCCTGCGCAGCGCCGACGTGCACCCGCACTACCTGACGACCTGGCTGCCCGGGCAGGTCCTCACCGGGGTGGCCATCGGCCTCGCGTTCCCGACGTTCGGCGCCGCGGCCCTGGCCGACGTGCCGCAGGAGCAGTTCGGCCAGGCCAGCGCGGTGTCCAGCGCGTTCCGGCAGTTCGGCGCGGTGCTGGGGACGGCGATCCTCGTCGCGATCATCGGCAACCCGGCGACGCTGGACCAGGCGCTGCAGGCGGCGGACAACGGCTACACGTTCGCGGCCATCGCCGCGCTGGCGGCCGGCATCGTCTCGCTGACGCTCACCCGCGCGCCGAGCAGCCAGTTTTCCGAAGATCGGGCGTTGTCACATGCATGAAGCGCGTCGCCACGGCCGCCGCCGTCGCCCTGCTCGTCGCCGCGCCCGCCGCGGCGGCTGACGTCACGAGGATCCTGCAGCCGCAGGGCCGCTGCGCCACGACCTCCTACACCGCGACCACGCCGCAGAGCGTCCTGGCGCGCCTCGACGGCAGCGGCGACTGGGACCTCACGTCCAGCACGGGGGACAGCGCCCACGGCGCGGGCGGCCGCGAGGCCGTGCAGGCGATCGGGACCGGCCGCCTGCGCTTCACCGCCTGCCGCCGCGGGGGCGCCTCACGCCGCGCGACCCTGCGGCTCTCCACCTTCCCGGTCGTCCTCGGGCCGGCGCCGACGACGTCCCAGGTGCTGGTCCGCACCCAGGACACGACCGGCCTGCGCGCGCTCGGCCTCGACCTCGGGGAGGACGGCGGCAAGGGCGACGTCACGGTCATCCTCCACGGGCCCGAGGACCTGCAGGCCCTGAAGTCGCTGGACCTCCCGTTCCGGACGACCATCGCCGACCTGGACGCCCACGACCGCCGCGCCCGTGCGGCCGAGGCGCGCCGCGCTCCGAGCGGGCTGCCGTCCGGACGCACCACCTACCGCCGCTACGGCGAGATCCAGGAGGAGCTGAAGAAGCTCCAGGCCGCACATCCGGGCACCAGCCGGATGACCAAGCTGGCGCTGCCGTCCAGCCAGGGCCGCGAGATCACCGGCATCGAGCTGGCCGACGACCCGGCCCGGGCCGCCACCGACGGCCGCCCGACGTTCGTCCTGGTCGGCGTCCACCACGCCCGCGAGTGGCCGGCCGCCGAGGTGGCCACGGAGTTCGTCCACGACCTCCTCCAGGACCCGGGCGACCTGCTCGGCAAGGTCCGCATCCTCGTCTTCCCGGTCCAGAACCCCGACGGCTATGAGTCCTCGCGCGGGCTGGCCCAGCTCGACCCGGCCCCGGACTCCGGCGTGACCGACACCGTCTACGGCGGCCTTGCCGGCGACCACGGTCCCTACCGCCGCAAGACCTGCTCGGGCCCGCTGCCCGCCGCCGCACCCTGCGACCTGCAGCCGGGCGCGGACTCCAACCGCAACTATGGCCCGCTGTGGGGCGGCACCGGCTCCTCGACCCTGCCGTTCGAGCAGGACTACCAGGGCAGCACGCCCTACAGCGAGCCGGAGACCGAGGGCATGCGCCGGCTGCTGGCGACCACCAACGCGACGATGGTGCTGTCGCTGCACAACGTCGCCGCCGGCGTCCTGCGACCGCCCGGCGTCGCCGCCGACGGCCCGCCGGCCGACGAGGCCGCGATGAAGGCGCTCGGCGACCGGCTCGCCAAGATCACCGGCTACACGAGCGCGTCCTTCCACGACGGACTGGGCTACGACGGCTCCGGCATCCTCGAGGACT
>CAYUDT010000176.1:0-8739 GCA_964443695.1 uncultured Conexibacter sp.
GACAACGCGTTCGGCATCGAGGACATCCAGCCGTACCTGCGCTTCGGGTCGGGCCTGGACAACCAGCGGGCCGTGACGGTCCGCTCCACGTTCCTGCAGAACCGCGACTACCTCGACCTGTTCTACCGCGAGGCCTACACCGTCGTCGAGATGGAGGCCGGCCCGTACTGCAACGCGGTCTTCGAGGTCACCGAGGCCGACCGCTACCCCGAGGGCGAGCAGGTCAACTTCTCCAAGCTGCCGATCGACTTCGGCATCGTCCACTACGCCTCTGACACGCCCTACACGCAGGCCCGCACCCTCGGCGCGCGCGGGATGAGCTACCACGGCATGGACTCCACCTACGCGACCTCCATCGCGATCCTGCGCCGCATCCTGCACCGCGAGGGCGCGCTGCTGTGAGGATCACGCTCTTCCGGGGGGACATCACGCGCGACGCCGATGCGGACGCGATCGTCAACGCCGCCAACTCCTCGTTGCTCGGCGGCGGCGGGGTCGACGGTGCGATCCACCGCGCCGCCGGGCCGGAGCTCGTGCACGAGTGCCGCCTGCTCGGCGGCTGCCCCACCGGGGACGCCAAGGCGACGGGGGCCTACGCGCTGCCGGTCGACCACATCATCCACACGGTCGGTCCGGTCTATCGCGACGGTGCCAGCGGCGAGCCGGAGCTGCTGGCGTCCTGCTACCGCCGGTCGATCGAGGTCGCCGACGAGCTCGGCGCGCGACGCGTCGCCTTCCCGGCGATCTCCTGCGGCATCTACGGCTACCCGCTCGACGACGCGGCGCGGGTGGCCGTCGGGACGCTCTCGGGACTGGAGGCCGCCGTCGAGGAGGCCCGCTTCTGGCTCTTCGACGACGCGGCGTTCGCCGCGTTCAGCGCGGCTCTCAGCTCGCGGTCGGACCGGCCATGATCGGGACGATGTAGCGCCGCGCGAACGCGCGCGCCACCTCCGGGTCCTCCAGGTCCAGCGGTGCGCGCGGGTTGAGCATGAAGGACAGCATCAGGCGGAACATGACGTCGGCCACGACGAGCATCTCCTCGGCGGGGCGGCCGTCGTCGTGGTCGCGGATCAGCCGCGCGGCCAGGAAGGCGCGGGCGGCCTCGGCCAGCGGCGCACCGTCGACCAGCAGGGGCGCGAGGATGGTCTCGGGCTCGCTCTCAAGGACCCGCTGCAGGAGGCGGTGGTTGCGGATCGCGTCCAGCACGAACACGAAGCCCTCGGCGACGCGGTCGTCGACGTCGTGCTGTTGGACCGCGGCGTCGAGGTCGGCGAGGAAGCGGCGCATCTCGTGGAGCATCACCGCCTCGACCAAGGCCTCGCGCCCGGGGAAGTGGCGATAGAGGGTGATCCGGGCGACCTTGGCCCGACGTGCGATGTCGTCCATGGTCGAGCGGGCGACGCCGAACAGCTCGAACTGGCGCAGGGCCGCAGCGACGATCGCCGCGGCGGTCGGATCGGACTCGGCGGCCGGCGGCTCGGCAGCCGCGCGCACCAGCAGTTCGACGATGTCGCTCATGGGCGGGCCGTGCGAGGGTGATGAAACAGCAAGACGCATATTGTAACCCATGTATCAACGTGTGCTACAACCTGTCAATGGGTGTCCCTCTGCGACGCGCGCTGGGCGCGGCTGCCGTCCTCACCGTGGCGCTGCTCGGCCTCCCGGTCGCCGCGGGCGCCGCGCCGACCTGCCTGACGCCGGTTGCGGCCGACGGCGCCGAGCCGCCCTGCAACCCGTTCCTCGCCAGCCCGGTGTGGGGCGGGTCGCACCGCGCCTCCTACGCCCAGGCGTCCACGCCGTTCCCCGGCCCGCGGGCCGGCGACGCGGTCCGCCACGGCTACGTGGCCGGGGTGCTGGGCGTGCCGCTGATCATCGACTTCACCGAGCCCTACGCCGACGGCGGCCGGGCCGCGTGGTTCTCGACGGTCGCGACCCCGGACGGACGTTACGTCTACAAGGTGGACGTCGGCACCGGGCAGGTCATCTCGGGGTTCGGGTTCTTCGACGATCCGCAGATGCCGAGCTTCGGTGGCGTGTCCGGGGCCTACAACGTCCTCGACCGCGACAACCACCTCGTCGTCGGGCGCGGGCGCTCGATCGACGTCTACGGCGACGCGGTCCCGGGTGACCGCTTCTCGAAGATCGCGCTGCTGAAGCACTTCGCGTTTCCCGACGCAGCGCTCTGCGGCCCCGACGACACGCTCGTGGGCATCACGATGCTCTTCGACGGGCGCATCGCCTTCGCCTCGCAGCTCGGCGTCGTGGGCACGCTGCCCCGCGAGCCCGAGCGCATGCGCGCGCAGGACCTCGTCACCACATCGATCAACGGCGACCGCTGCACGGGGGCCAGCGCCGACGACCGCAGCCTCGACCAGGTATCCAACTCCATCGCGGCCGACGAGCACGGCGGCATCTACGTCGTCACCTCGCAGGCGATATACCGCTACGACTGGGACGGCACGCGCGTGACCCTGGGCTGGCGGGCCGCCTACGCGGCCGGCGGCACGAGCAGCTCCGTCCGCATCGGCGACGGCTCGGGCTCCACGCCCACGCTGATGGGCACCGGCCCCGGGCAGGATCGCTTCGTCGTCATCACCGACGGCCAGCGGCTCGTGCACCTCGACCTGTTCTGGCGCGACGAGATCCCGGCCGACTGGAAGGGCCTGCCGGGCAAGGACCGCCGCCTGGCCTGCGAGGTGCCCGTCACCTTCGGCGATGCCAACGCCACCGAGTCCCAGAACGAGCAGTCGGTGCTGGTGCGCGGCTACGGGGCGGTGGTGCCCAACAACCAGCTGCGCGACGACTCGGCCTTTGCCTCGCTGTCGGGCAACCCGCGCCAGCTCGCCGCCGCACTGGCCGGCGGTGACCGCAACAACGCCCCGCACGGCCTGGAGCGCATCGACTGGGACCCCAAGACCCGCACCTGCCGCACGCGCTGGGCCAACCGCGAGGTGTCGCTGCCCAACGGCATCCCCTCGATGTCGACCGCGAGTGGGCTGATCTACGGCATCGGCCAGCGGGACGGCACGTGGGGCCTGGAGGGCATCGACTTCGACACCGGCGTGTCGCGGCTGCGCGTCGACACGACCTCCGGCGCGGAGCAGAACTCCGCCTACGCCGCCACGACCGTCGGCCCGAACGGCACGATCTGGACGGGCAACATCGGCGGCTACACGGTCTTCCGCGGCCCGGTGCGCCCCGAGCCGGCGCTGGCCTGCCTGGACATCACCCCGCCGACGAGCACCGTCCGCGCGCGGCTTTCGCGCACCCGCCTGCGCGTGTCCGGCCGGGCACGGGACCGGGCCTGTGAGCAAGACGCTCCGGTCGCGCGGGTGCAGGTGTCCGTCGCGCGCCGGACCGGCCCACAGTGCCGAGCGCTGACGCGCCGCGGGCGTCTGGCCCCGCCGCGGCCCTGCGCCGCGCGCACCTGGCTGCCCGCGCGGCTGCGCCCCGGCGGCGGGTTCGTCCTGGCGCGGACGGCGAAGCTGCCCACCGGGCGCTACGCCGTCGCGGTGCGCGCGGTCGACCGCCGCGGCAACGCGCAGGACGCGCCGACCCGCAGCGCCGCGCGCGTGCGCTGAACGGCGGCGCTACCCGTCCACCGCGACCGCGGTGCTGTTGCGGCCGGCGTTCTTGGCGCGGTAGAGCGCGCGGTCGGCGGCCAGGGCGGTGAGGCGCCGGTCGGTCCGGAACGTGGCGGCGCCCACGCTGACGGTGACGTCGAGGTCTGCGCAGGCGACCTGGACGTCGGCGCGGAGGCGCTCGGCGATCTCGGCCGGATCTGCGGGTTCCTCCCCGCGCGCCAGCAGCGCGGCGAACTCGTCGCCACCCAGGCGGGCGATGAGGTCCCCGGGCCGCACGGCGGCGGCCAGCGTGCGGCCGACACGCTTGAGGACCTCGTCGCCCGCCTCGTGGCCGAGGGTGTCGTTGATCGTCTTGAACTCGTCGATGTCGACGATCAGCAACGCGCCGCTGACGCCCGACCGCTCCATCCGCTCGAAGCGGTCGTCGAAGGCCCGGCGGTTGGGCAGCCCGGTGAGCTGGTCCTGCATCGCCTGGAACTGGTACTCGTGGGCCCGCAGGGCGTGCGCGCGGGCCAGGTCGCTGAGCTCGTCGGCAACGGCGGCGAACCGCTCGGCGGCGCCCGGAGCCGCGCGGTCCGCGGTGTGCGGCAGCGCCGCCTCCGCCTCGACGCTGGGCATCGGCGGGCGGTGGGTGATGAGGTGCTCGGCGAGCTCGACGGCGTCCTCGACCGAGCGGGCGACGGGAAAGCCGAGGTCGGCGAAGTCGTCGACGCCCTGCCCGCCCAGCAGCAGGGGGCACGCAGGACTGGCGTCCTGCAGCGCGGCGATCGCCCTCCGCAGCGACGCAGCGTTGGTGCCGAGCGTGAGCGACAGGGCGACCAGTGACGCGTTCACGCGCACCGCCGTCTCGGCCAGCGTGGAGGCGGCCACGTTCGTGCCGAGGTGGATGACGTCGTAGCCGGCGCCCTCCAGCACGTCGCCGACCACGCGCGGTGCGATCGCGTGGAGCTCGCCCTCCACACCCGCCACGATCACGCAGCCGCGGCTGCGCGGGCGCTCGCTCAGGAGCGAGGGATAGAGGTCGGTGAGCGCGCGCTGGCAGGTCACGGTCGCCAGGTGCTCGTCGGCGATCGACAGCTGCCCCGCCGCCCAGCCCTGCCCGACCTGATGCATCGCCGGGGTGAGGACGCGGTCGATGAGCCGGCGCGGCTCCTCGCCCTCGCCCAGCGCCTCGCGGAGGATCTGGGTGGCCGCGCGGGCGTCGGCGGCCAGGAGCGCCGACGTGAACGCCGCGGTGGCATCGGTCGCCGCGGCCGCGTGGGGGCCGACGGTCCCCGGGGCGGCTGACGCCTCTCCGGGGACCAGGGCGCGCAGGACCCGGACCTCGCGGTCCAGCGCGGCGTGGTGGCGGCGGCGCTGCTCCTCGTCGAGGAGGTCGTACCCCTCGGCGGGGATCAGCCCCCCGTGCTGCTCGCAGACCCGTGCGAACGCGTCGCCGCTCGCGGGGTCGGTGAAGGCGCTCATCGGGTAGGCGCACAGCAGCGTGAAGTCGATGGTGCCGGCCAGGTCGTTCCACAGGTCCTCCAGCGCGATCGCGGCGGCGACGGCACCCCCCGCCCACAGCAGCGCGACCATCTCGCCGTAGACGCGCAACTCGGTGCCTCCGCCGGCGGCCCGCCTGAGCACACCGCCGATGACCTCCTCGAAGTGCCCCGCGTGCGGCCCGTCGGGCGTCATGAAGCGCGCCAGCGTCTCGGCGGCATCGAGCACGACCAGCCGGCCCGAGCGCTCCTCGTGGGCAAGGTCGATGCCCTGGGCGGCCAGCGCGCCGCAGATGCCGTCCCGGTGGCCGGGCGCGGCGACGATGACCGCCGCGCCACCGCCCGCCAGCCCTTCGCCGAGGAAGGCCGACACGATCTCGGTGAGGTACGCGTCGGTGTCGTAGAACGCGACGACGTGGTCGTGCGTGCAACACGCCTGGGCGTAGGCCGCGGCCCGTCCCGGGTCGGCGGCTTCGGGAGGGCTCACCCGTCCTGCATCGGCAGGCTGCCGTCCGCGAGCCATCGGACGTTCGTCGCACGCGCGTACGAGAAGTGACGATGCGGTCCGGGGGCGGTTGGCGGCACCCCGTCATCGCTAAGGTCTGCGCCGCAACTGCCGACCTTCTTGGAGAGCATGCTTCTTCGCCGCGCCCTGATCACGGGCGCGGTGCTGGCCGTCGTCACCCCGGCCGGCACCGCGTCCGCCAAGCCCTTGCACAAGCCGACCTGGCTGAGCAGGACCGCCATCACCGAGTACTTCCCGGTGCCCGAGTCCTGGTTCAACGGCAAGCGCGTCAGCGCGCCCGGCATGGGCGGGACCCACCGGGTGGACTGGCTCTACAGCGCCAAGGGCCTGTCGATGGAGGGCGACGGCGTCGGGCTGGACGGCCGCCGCTACCACATCGAGGACACCGGCTCGGTCGGCTGGATCACCCAGACCGGCGCCAGGACGACACCAGGGCGCAACGGCTGGACCAAGGGCTCACCCTTCTGGCGCGCCGCCGGCTACTGGCGCACGAAGAGCTCCAAGAAGCCCACCTACCCGCTCGAGCGGGGCGGCTGGTTCAGCGGCATCGGCAAGCGCTACGTCCAGGCCAACGGCATCACCTTCGGCAGCGGCCCGTCCCGCGACCTCGACTACTACGCGTCGGTCGCCGTCGACCCCAAGCTCATCCCGCTCGGCAGCCGCGTCTACATCCCCGCCTACAAGGGCGTCGGGGGCTCCAACGGCTGGTTCATCGCCGAGGACACCGGCGGCGCGATCCAGGGCCGCCACCTCGACGTCTACCGCTCCGCGCCGGCGTCGGCGAGCGGGCCGGTCAACTCGATCGCATCGACCCGCGTGCGCGTCTTCCCGCCCGGGACCGGGGGTCAGGACCCGCACGTCAGCGGTGCCGTCGCCGCAAGCAGCGGGGGCGCTGCGGCAGACTGACGGGGATGACCCGTGCCGCACTTGCCCTCCTGCTGACCGTTGCCGTCGCCGCGCCTGCCGCGCAGGCCGCGCAGGCCGCGCCGCACAGCGACGCGACGGACGTCCCGGAGAGCGGGTTCGACCTCACCTCCGTCGAGCTGAGCCAGTCCAAGGACGCGAAGTCGATGACCATCGAGATGGTCACGGCGAAGGACTGGAAGGTGGCCGACCTCTCGCCGGCGACCGGCCGCCAGATCTGCGTGCTCTTCTACCCGGCCAAAGGCATCACCCGCGTGTGCGGCGTGCCCAGCGGGGATGCCGACCAGCCGCTGAAGCTGCGCTGGTCGCGGATCGACGCGAAGGGCCACCCGTTCGGCTCCAAGGACGTCGCCAACGCCGTCGTCACCCACCCGGGCGGCAGGACGCTGGCGGCCACGTTCACCGTGAACGCCGCGTTCCTGAAGCCCGGCAGGCTGCGCTGGCGCGCGTTCTCCGGGTGGGTCGACACCCAGCCCAAGTGCGCCCCCGGCAGCGCCAACCAGTGCAAGGACTTCGTGCCGGACAACGGCACCGTGCCGCTGACGCTGAAGGCGCCGGATCCCGGTCTGCCGATCGGCTGCACCGCGGCCGGGGCGACGGAGCGCAGGAGCGGCCCGGCCGGCCAGAAGAAGATCGCGCTGACCTTCGACGACGGCCCCGGGGACATCACCGAGCAGCTGCTGAACCTGCTCGACCAGTACCACGCTCACGCGACGTTCTTCATGGTCGGCCAGAACGTCGCCGGCCGTGCCGCCCTGCTGCAGCGTGAGCTGAAGGAGGGCCACATGCTGGCCAACCACTCGTGGAACCACGCCAACCTCAGCGGCGGTGGCGCCACCGGCAACCTCGCCCAGACCAACGCGGCGATCCGGAGCGCGACCGGCTTCACGCCCTGCCTGTTCCGTCCGCCGTACGGTGCGACCAGCAACGCGCTGCGCTCCGACGTCGCGTCGCTGCACATGAACTCGATCCTCTGGAGCGTCGACCCCAACGACTGGCAGACGCCCGGGACGCAGGCGATCATCGACCGCGTGCTGGGCGGCGCGCGGCCCGGCTCGATCGTCCTGTCCCATGACGCCGGCGGCCCGCGCGGCCAGACGCTCGAGGCCTACCGGACGATCATCCCGACGTTGATCCAGCGCGGCTACAAGCTCGTCACGGTGACCGAGCTGCTGGGCCTCAAGCTCAAGTACAAGCAGCCCGTGTGACACCTGGTGGCGTCGGAGCCGTCCCAGGACCGACGCCACCGGCTCGCGCCGGCCGGGCCGCGGCGAGCTGACATCCGGCCGGGCGTGGGCTGACAGCACGTGCGATCCGGGGGTGGTCGTCCACGCCCGGACACGGCTGTTGGGGCACGACCCGCGGCGCGGGCCGGAGGCGCGAGCGTTCAGGCGAGCACCTCCCACGCCGGCGAAGCCGGCGCTCAGTCCTCGTCGCTGGCCGCGATCTGGCCGGCGAGCTGCTTCATCACGTCGGGGTCGCGCAGCGTCGTCACGTCACCCAGCGCCCGGCCCTCGGCCACGTCGCGCAGCAGCCGGCGCATGATCTTGCCCGAGCGCGTCTTGGGCAGGTCGTCGGCCCAGATGATCCGCTTGGGCCGGGCGAGCTTGCCGATCTTCTGGGCGACGTGCTCGCGCAGCTCCGCGACGAGGTCGTCGTCGCCGTGCAGGTCGCCGGCGAGGGTGACGAACGCGGCGATCGCCTGGCCGGTGTCCTCGTCGGACTGGCCGATGACGGCGGACTCGGCGACCTTCGGGTGGGACACCAGCGCGCTCTCGACCTCGGCCGTCGACAGCCGGTGGCCGGACACGTTGATGACGTCGTCGATGCGCCCGATGACCCAGAAGTAGTCGTCCTCGGTCTGGCGGGCCGCGTCGCCGACGAGGTAGGTCCGGTTGTCCCACTTGCTCCAGTACGTCTCCACGTACCGGTCGTCGTCCTTGTACAGCGTGCGCAACATCGACGGCCAGGGCCGCGTCAGGGCCAGCAGGCCCTGCTTGCCGCGCTCGGCGACCTCACCGGAGGACTCCTCCCTGACCTCACCGGCCAGCCCCGGCAGCAGCGTGCCGGCGCTGGAGGGCCGGGAGGTCTGCGCCCCCGGCAGCGTCGTGATCATGATCGCGCCGGTCTCGGTCTGCCACCACGTGTCGACGACCGGGCAGCGGCCGCCGCCGACGACCTTCCAGTACCACAGCCAGGCCTTCGGGTTGATCGGCTCGCCGAC
>CAYUDT010000177.1:0-8716 GCA_964443695.1 uncultured Conexibacter sp.
CGGGCGATGCGCACCGCGGCGTCGCCGGTCTTGCCCTGCGCCTTGTAGCCGCCGAGGGCCGTGGCCGTCTGCGGGGTCAGGCCGACGTGGCCCATGACCGGGATGCCGGCGGCGACGATCGCCCGGGCGCGGGCGACCGACGTCGGGCCGCCACCCTCGAGCTTGACCGCGTCGCACCCGGCCTCCTTGACGAAGCGCATCGCGGTGGCGATGGCCTGCTCGTCGGAGACCTCGTAGGAGCCGAACGGCAGGTCGCCCACCAGGAACGGCGTGCGCAGGCCGCGGCGGACCGCGCGGGCGAGGACCATGAGCTCGTCGACGCTCACCGGGACGGTGGAGTCGTAACCGAGGACGGTCATGGCTCCGGAGTCGCCGACCAGCACGAGGTCGACGCCGGCGGCCTCCGCAGCGCGGGCGCTGGGGTGGTCGTAGGCCGTGACCATGACGATCGGCTCACGCAGGGCCTTCTTCTCGAACAGTGCGGGGAGCGTGACGGGCACGCGCGCCGGCTGGTCGAACTCGAACGGCATGTGGCTGGGATGACTGGACATCAGGAACTTCCTCTCTGACGAGGTTCCCGCTCTTTCGCGCTAGACCGGTTCGGTCAGCAGAGTCGAGACCGCGTCGTCGACGGTGATGATGTTGTTGGTCTTGGCCGCGACGTGGACCACGCGCGGCTCGTAGTGCTCCATGTCGGCCTTGTCGTACTGGCCGTAGGAGATGACGATGATCGTGTCGCCACGATGCACCAGGCGCGCGGCCGCACCGTTGACCTTCATCTCGCCGGAGCCGCGCTCGCCGGCGATGGTGTACGTCTCGAAGCGGGCGCCGTTGTCCACGTCGACGACGGCGACCTGCTCGTGCTCGAGGATGTCAGCAGCCTCGAGGAGGTCCGGGTCGATCGTGATCGAGCCTACGTAGTGCAGGTCGCAGTCGGTGATCGTGGCCCGGTGGATCTTGGACTTCAGCATCGTGCGCTGCATCAGCGTCTCCCGTTGCGGTGGTTTCCGAGAATGGTGTTGTCGATGAGTCGGACCTCGCCGACGCGAGCGGCGATCGCGACCAGGACCTGGCCGTCGATCGTCGTCGTGGGGGCGAGGGTGTCTGCGTCGACGAGCGCGAGGTACTCGGGCTCGACGGCGAAGGGGGTCATGGCCTGGCGCGCGGCGGTCGCGATCGTCGCGGTGTCGTGCTCGCCGGCTTCGTAGGCGGCGGTCGCGGCGTCCAGCGCGGCCTTCAGGGCCAGCGCGCGCTCGCGGTCCTCCGGCGTCAGCCGGACGTTGCGGCTGGACATCGCCAGGCCGTCGGGCTCGCGGATCGTGTCGGCCACCTCGATGCGCACCGGCAGGTCGAGGTCGCGGACCAGCTTCTTGATGACCAGCGCCTGCTGGGCGTCCTTCTGCCCGAAGTAGGCGACGGTCGGCTGGACCATGTTCAGCAGCTTCGTGACGACCGTCGTGACGCCGTGGAAGTGGGCGGCGCCGCGGTGCGCGCCCTCGAGCGACTCGACGATCGGGCCGCTCAGGCGCACCTGCGCGCTGAAGCCCTCGGGGTAGACGGCCTCGACGGTGGGGGCGAAGAGGAAGTCCGCGCCGGCCTCCGAGGACATGACCGCGTCGGCGGCCTCGTCGCGCGGGTAGGCGTCCAGATCGGCGGCCTCGTTGAACTGGGTCGGGTTGACGAACAGCGAGACCACGACCTCGTCGCACTCCGTCCGCGCGCGGCGGATGAGGCTGAGGTGCCCCTCGTGGAGCGCGCCCATCGTCGGCACCAGGCCGATCTCCTGCTCCTCGCGACGGGCGGGGCGCAGGGCGGTGCGCAGTTCGGCGATCGAGCGGACGACGCGCATCAGGAGCACACCGCCTGCGCCCGCGCGGCCGGCTCTCGGCAGCCCGAAGGCCTGCGAGCGGGTGCCGCTCCGGCCAGGTCGCGCGTGGCGTCGGCCAAGGCGTCGAAGAGGGGCAGCAGCTCAGGCGTGCGCGCGGCGACGGCGTCGCGCTGACGGGTGACGGTGGCCTCGTCGCCACGGGCGATGGGACCGGTCAGCGCGTCGGCCGCGCCGAGGGCGGCCCAGTTGTCGACGGCGGCGCGGACCAGCGGGACGAGGATCTCCCGGTCGGCGCCGGTGGTCTGCAGCAGGCGCTCGGCGGCGCCCTCGAGGGTGACCAGGAAGTTCGACGCGATGCTCGCGGCCGCGTGGTAGGCGGCGCGGTCGGCGTCGGCGATCTCTGCTGCGCGCATGCCCAGGTGATCGGCCAGGGCATGGGCCAGGTGGAGCGCCCGGTCGGTCGTCCCCGCCACGGCCGCGCCGGCGCCGGCGAACGCGGCGCCCTCGTGCGTGACGGTCATGAGCGGGTGCAGGCCGAAGGCCTCGTGGGGGGCGAGCACGTCGAGGCCGGTCGCCCCGGAGCAGTGGCCGACCAGGGGGCCGGGCGCCACGGCGGCCGCCGCGCCGGCGATCTCGCTGTCGGGCACGCAGAGCAGGACGACGTCGTACCCGTCCCCGGCGAAACCGCGCCCGAACGGGCCGTCGGCCCGCAGCGCAGCGGCCAGCGCCGTGCCGAGCCGGCCCGCGCCGACGACGGCGCAGCGGCCAACGGGCGCATCGCGGCGCCCAGCAGGGACAGGGGTGTCAGTGGTCATTTCCGGTCCAGCTCCCTGCGGTCAGGGATGCCGGTCGCGTCTGTGATGTTCGGGGCGCCCTTCGGCAAAAGTGACGCCCTGTTCACGGAAAGGTAGCAAGCGACCGGACTTGCGCAAGGGGTCGCGTCAGGACGCGCGCATCGGGGTGTAGCGTCAGGACGAGTGCTCGGCGACACCCTGACCGCGGTCGGTGCGCAGGCGCGGGTCTGCACCCGCTGCCCACAGCTGGTGGCGCGCCGCACGCATGTCGTCTTCGGCAGCGGCGACCCGGACGCCGACGTTTTGTTCGTGGCCGAGGCGCCTGGGCACCAGGAGGACGCGCAGGACACCGTCCTGCCCGGGCCCGCGGGCGCGCTGTTCGACGAGCTGCTCGGGACGCTCGGCCTCACCCGTGACGACGTCTTCGTCGCCCACGCGGTCAAGTGCTGCCCCCCGGACAACCGCGCGCCGACCCCTGCCGAGCTGGCCAACTGCGAGCCGTTCCTGTGGCGCCAGCTGGAGCTCGTGCGTCCGGTCGTCGTCTGCTCGCTGGGCAACTTCGCCACGAAGCTGTTGCGCGGCG
This sequence comes from uncultured Conexibacter sp., assembly GCA_964443695.1. Taxonomy (GTDB): domain Bacteria; phylum Actinomycetota; class Thermoleophilia; order Solirubrobacterales; family Solirubrobacteraceae; genus Paraconexibacter. Next base: position 3,206 of record CAYUDT010000177.1, read on the forward strand.
ACACCACCGACGTCCGCCGCATCCACGGGCGCCCGGAGGTCCGCACCCTGGGGCCGCGGACCGTCCGGCTGCTGCCGCTGTTCCACCCGGCTGCGGCGCTCTATCAGCGCGAGACCGTCGACCTGCTGCGGGCCGACTTCGGTGTGATCCCCGAGCTGCTGGCCCAGGGCATGCCCAACCAGCCTGCGCCGGAGCCGCCGCCCGCGCCCGAGGCCGCCGCCCCGGAGCCGCCGGAGGTCGCGCCCGCGCACGCGGACACCCTCGACGCACCCGGCCCGGACCAGCTGGAGCTCTTCTAGCGGCCGTGGGCGGCGATCGCGTCGCCCAGGGCCCGGTAGAGGCCGTCGGCCGCGGCCTTCCACGTGTACGGCTCGATCGCGCGCGTCCCCGCCTCGACCAGCGCCCGGCGCAGCGACGCGTCCCTGGACAGGACCAGCAGCGCCCGGGCCAGCGCATCCGCGTCGCCGGGCGGCACCCGCAGCGCGCCGTCGGGACCGAGCGTCTCGGCGAACACCTCGAGGTCGGAGACGATCGAGGGCGTTCCGTGGGCCAGCGCCTCCAGGGGCGGCAGGCCGAAGCCCTCCAGCCACGACGGCATGACCAGCGCGATCGCCTGTGAGTAGCAGGCCGACAGCTGCTCGTCGGACACCGGCCCGAGGACGTGGACGCCGGGGCCGGCGATCGCCCCGCCCAGCCGTCCGGCCCCGGCCAGCACCAGGTCGGCCTTCAGCCCGTGCGCCCGCGCACGCTGGAACGCCTCCACGAGGACGTCGATGCCCTTGCGCGGCTCCAGCGCGCCGACGGCCAGGAAGTAGTGGCCGGGCAGCCTGTGGAAGACCTTCGCGTCACCCTCAGGGCGGTCGATGCCGGGCGGGACGATCCGCACGCGGGCCGGGTCGATGTCGCGCCAGCGCTCCTGCATCACGTTCCGGGTGGCGACGGAGTTGCAGACGATGATGTCCGCGCGGGCGGCCAGCCGGTGCAGGCGCGCCAGCCGGTGCCAGGTGCGCTCGTAGGCGGTGAAGTCGTCGGGCCGCAGCTCCCAGGAGAGGTCGTGGACGGTCAGCAGGAACGGCGTCCGGCCGCTGAGCGCCAGCGGCGCCGGCGAGGGGCACCAGACGACGTCGAGGCCCTCACCGAGCAGCAGGTCCAGCTGCGGGCGGCCGGTCAGGGCTGCGGTCCCGAACACCGTGCGCTGTGGCCGCGGGTCGTGGCGCACGGTCAGCGCGGGGTGCGGCAGGTCGACCCGCTCGCTGCCGGCGAGGAACACGCGCCACTCGTCTGCGGGGTGGGCGTCCGCCAGCGCCCGCAGCAGCCCGGACGTGTACCGCGCGATGCCGCGGCCCCCACGCAGCGCTCGGCCGTCGATGCCAACCCTCATCCGGGCAGGAGGGTACGTCCCCGGTCGGATTAGAGTGGGCCTCGAGAGATGCAGAAGGGAACGGACATCCCGGAACGGGTCGCGCTGGTGCACGACTTCCTGCTGGACCTGCGCGGTGCCGAGCGCGTGTTCGCCTCGCTGGCCGACCTCTTCCCGCAGGCCGACCTGTTCACGGCGGTCTACGACGAGCGCGGCACGCGGGGTCGCTTCGCGGGCCGCCGCGTGACGACGACCGCGCTGCAGCGGCTGCGCCCGACGGCGCGCACATTCCGCGCGCTGCTGCCCTTCTACCCGGCCGCCATCGAGGGGCTGGACCTGCGCGGCTACGACCTCGTGGTCTCCAGCTCCAGCGCGTGGGCGCACGGTGCCATCGCCGACGAGCGGGCCGTCCACGTCTGCTACTGCCACAACCCCTTCCGCTACGCCTGGAACGCGCGGGAGGAGACGCTGGCCCGCTTCCCGCCTCCGCTGCGCCCGCTCCTGGCCCAGACGCTGTCGCGCTGGCGCACCTGGGACACGGTCGCCTCGCGCCGGGTCGACCGCTACGTCGCCAACTCCGACACCACCCGTCTGCGGATCCGCCGCTTCTACGACCGCGAGGCGGAGGTGCTGTCGCCGCCGGTGGACACCGGGCGCTTCGCGCCCGTCCCCGAGAGGGACGTCAGCGACCGCTACGTGGTGCTGTCGGAGCTGATGCCGCACAAGCACCTCGACGTCGCCGTGCGCGCCTGCACCGCCCTGTCGCTGCCGCTGCTGGTGATCGGCAAGGGCCCGGACGCGCGCCGGCTGAAGGCGCTGGCCGGCCCGACGGTGCACTTCGCGGGACGCCTCAGCGACACCGCGGTGGCGATCGAGCTGGCGCGGGCCCGGGCGTTGATCGTCACCGCCAACGAGGAGTTCGGCATCGCGGCCGTCGAGGCGCAGGCCGCGGGGCGCCCGGTGCTCGCGCTGCGCGAGGGCGGGGCAAGGGACACGGTGGTCGACGGGCGCACCGGGTCCTACTTCGACGCCCCCGATCCCGTGGTCCTGGCCGACGCGCTGCGCACCTTCGACGCGTCGGCGTTCGATCCGGCGGCCTGCGTGGCCAACGCCGGCAACTACGACGCCACCGTCTTCCACACGGCGTTCCTCGACCAGGTCCGCGCCGCGCTGGCCGATCGCTCCGACCGTGACCGCGCGACCGTGCGCGAGGCGCGCCGCCGCCCGCCGCGCCGGGCGCGCGGGCTGGCCGCACCGCCCGCCGCCTAGGGCCATGCCCAGGGCCGTCCGCACGCGTCCGCCGTCCTGGACCCTGCGCTGATGCGCATCCGGGCGCTCCTGTTCGTCGCAGGCGCGCTGTTCGCGGGGCTGGCGGTGCGCAACGGCATCGCGCCGCACGACGAGGGGCTGATGCTCGCCGCGGCGCGCCGGGTGGCCGACGGCCAGCTGCCCTACCGGGACTTCTGGTTCAACTACGGCCCGGCCCAGCCCTACGTGCTGGCCGCGCTGCAGGCGCTGACCGGACCCTCGCTGCTGGCCTGGCGGATCTGGACGGTGCTCGTCGAGGCCGCCGCGGCGCTGCTGGTCTTCGAGGCGGTCGCCCCGCGCTCGCGCCGCTGGGCCCTCGCGGGCTGGGCGGCGGCGATCGCGACGCTGGCCTGGCCGTCGCTGCCCGGCCCCAACGCGCCCGGGCTGGCGCTTGCCCTTGCGGCGGTCGTGCTCGCCGGCAGCCGGCCCCGCGCCGCGGCCGCGGTCGCGGGTGCGGCGGCGCTGATGCGCCCGGAGCTCGGGCTCGCCGCCGTCGTCGCCGTCGGGCTGCTCAGCGGCGTGCGGACGCTGTGGCCCGCGGCCGCCGTCGCGGTCGGCGGCTGGCTGCCGTTCCTGCTGGCCTCACCCAGTGGCGTGTACGACGGCACGGTCGGCTTCCTGCGCATCCAGCACCTGCAGCGCACGCCGCTGCCGCTGTCCTACGACGGCGGGGCCGACCCCAACAAGCTGCTGGAGTTCTACCTGCCGCTGGTGCTGGTTCTCGGCTGCGCCGCGTACCTCGCGTGGGCGCTGTGGCGGCGCCCGGGACGGGTCGCGCTGGCCCCGCTTCCGCTGGTGGTCGTCGGGCTGCTCTACCTGCTCGGCCGCCCGGACGAGTTTCACCTGATCCTCGCCGGCACGGCGCTCGCGCTGGCGCTCAGCACGGCGGCCACGCACGACGCGACGGTCCGCGTCGCGGCCGGCGTCCTGCTCGGCCTCATCGTCCTGCACGGCGTGGACCGGCAGGCCGGACGGGTGCGCCATCCGGGGCCGCAGGCGGCCGTCCCCGGACCGGCGGGGGACGGTGTCCGGACGGCCCCCGCGGAGGCGCGCGCGCTGGCGCAGCTGCGGCGGCGGCTCCCGCCCGGGCCGGTCCTCGTCGTCCCGCCGCGGCTGGACCGCGTCAGCGTCGGCGATCCGCTGCTCTACACGATCCTCGACCGGGACAACCCGTCCCGCTACGACGTCATCCAGCCGGGTCTGGTCACGACCGACGAGGTCCAGCGCGAGCTCATCGCCGACCTGCGGCGCACCCGTGCGACGGTGATCGTCTGGACCGACCCGCGGGCGACGCGCGTGGAGGACGACGGTGCCGGTCGCGAGCGTGGGTCGCGCCGCTTCACGCGGTACCTGCTGCAGCGCTACCGGTACGGGTTCCGCGCGGGTCCCTTCCTGGTAGAGGTACCGCGATGATCGTCCGCGTGCTCCTCGTCGCCGCCGCGCTCGCGCTCGGTGGCCTGGCGCTGGTGCGCCACCACGAGGTGGCGTCCTGCCAGGACGCGCTGGACCGGGCGTTCGCGGTCGTCCGCGAGCAGGGCGACGCCGCCGCGACGGCGCGCGCGGTGCGTGACCGCTGCCGCGACAGCGACGACGTCGCCAACGCCGCCGTGACGCTGAGCGGCGGCTCACCGCGCGCGCAGGCCATCGCGGCGAGCCTGGCGGCCGAGGCCGTCGGCCGTGAGCCCGACAACCCGCGCACGTGGCTGGCCCAGGCGTTCGTGCTGCGCACCCGCGACCCGGCCGCCGCAGCGGCAGCCCAGGCCCGGGCGACGGCGCTCAACCCGTACGCGCCCGTGGTCGTCGCGCCTTCAGGCTGAGCACCGGCCGCTCCAGGGCGTAGAAGCTCACTGCGGCGCAGAGGATCGCGCCACCGGCGCCCAGGGCGACGACGCGGAACATCGAGCCCGGGCCCGCCTCGGCGACGAGCGGGGCGTGGTAGAGGTAGATGCCGTAGGACACCAGGCCCAGCCAGGCCAGGGGACGGCGTTGCAGCAGCCGCGGCGCGTCGTCGCGGACGGCGGGGATCAGCAGCAGCAGCGCGACCACGCCATAGCCGACGTGCTCGGCCAGCGCCCGCCCGGTGGTGGTCGGCTGGAACACGCCGCGCGGCAGGTCCAGCGCGTAGGCGATGAGGACAAACAGCAGCGCCGCGGCGGACCACCAGGCCGATGTCGGTCCTGGCAATGGCCGTCCGGCGGATTGCCAGACCGCCAGGCCCATCCCCAGGCTGAACCACGTGCCGAAAGCGGGCAGCGTGAAGTACAGCGTGCCGTCCGGGTGCTCCAGCGCCCACCAACGCACCAGCAGCGAGGCGGCGAAGATGGCCCCGAGCACGGTCAGTTCCGTCCGCACCGACGCGCGCGAGAGCGCCCGGGCGTACGCCGGCAGGAGCAGGTAGAAGCTCATCTCCACGCACAGCGTCCAGGCCGGCCCGATGCCGCCCTGCACGGTGTCGGTCCAGAGGTTCTGCAGGAACAGCAGGTACTTCCACCAGTCGCCGTCCCACGGTCCCGCCGCCAGCCCGGGGTAGATGCTCAGGACGACGAGTGCCAGCCAGTAGGCCGGGACGATCCGCAGCAGCCGGCGCCAGTAGAAGCCGACGAGCTCCAGTTGCGCGGTCTTGAACGGGCGGTACAGCAGGAACCCGGAGAGCAGGAAGAACAGGGCCACGCCGGCGTCCCCGCGGGAGGTCAGACCGCCCAGCGACCCGTGCTCGTTGAACTGGCTGGCCGCTCCGGCATGGAAGGCGACGACCGACAGCGCCGCGATGGCGCGCAGGCCGTCCAGAGCGGGAAAGCGCCTCACCGGCGCACGTCCTTGTACTTCAGGATCGGGCGCTCCAG